>JAKLFC010000009.1 GCA_022711405.1 Bacteroidota bacterium | reverse complement strand
GGCAATTTTTTTAGCATGATTTACAGGATTTTGAACCAAATTACGCAAAATCCTGACACACTCAACCATTTCAAAGAACATAAGTTATTAACAATCAATATGTTAATAATTATTAAGGATCAACTATAATACGTGTCCATCAGCTTATCGTGTGATTTTCGCTGGCTGATCAACTGGCTCATGAATTTGGATGCCTGCTCATCTGTCATGCCATCATAATTTTCAGCATATTCCATGATGAGATTTATCCTGTTCAGTCCCAGCGCCTTGCGTTCAGCTTCATACTGATCGTACAGGCTCCAGAATGCGTCATGCTGAACCATATCCAGCTGAATGAATTCGGACACGAGCGCTTTCTTTTCCATGCCGAAGAGTGACTGCATGATCTGGATCTCTTCATTGTCCGACTGAGCGTGACCAAGGGTATAAAAAATTATACCCACAAGAATCAAAGCAAATTTTTTCATAATTTTCTGGTTTTAAGATTAATGATCAAGGACGTAAAACGGGCATTAAAAATATGAAAATTCTGATATTTTTGTGCCATTAAATCCAAATGTCATGGCGCAGATTTCACTGGAGGGTATGGAATTCTTTGCACACCACGGTTGCATGAAAGAAGAGCAACTCATCGGCACCCGTTTTCTGGTTGAATTTATTGTTGAAACCAAAACCCTGGAAGCGGAGAAGACGGATGATCTTTCAACGACAGTTAATTACCAGGTTGTTTATGAGCTCGTTGCGGAGGAGATGAAAATCCGTTCAAAGCTTCTGGAGCATGTGGCCCGCAGGATCCTGAACAGGGTGTGTGATCACTTTCCGCAAATCCTGGAAGCTCAGGTGAAGATATGTAAGCTCAATCCACCAGTAGGAGGTAAAGTGGAGAAGGTCTGCATATTGCTACACAAATAAATTCCAAATCCCAAGCACCAAATCCCAAATAAATTCCAGTATTCAAATTCCAAACTTCAGTCGTCTTAATAGCTCATCCTGGAATTTGTTTTTTGGAATTTGTTTGGATTTTGGACCTTGGAATTTGGGATTTGCCGTGATGATTGTTAATATGAATTTTTAAGCGTATATTTGCATCCTCATCACGGCAACATGGCCGAGTGGCTAGGCAGAGGTCTGCAAAACCTCGTACACCGGTTCGAATCCGGTTGTTGCCTCCCTGAATATCCAACATTCGAACATACGAAGTTGAAGTAGAACTGAAAGGCGAAGGCGATTGCAGATCAGAAGGTAGAAATGAGACTTCTTAATTCTAATCATCAATCGCCTTCTAATTAACCCTCTACTTCAACTTCGTATGTTCGAATGTTGGATATTTATTTAGCGTGCACCACCTTTTTAACCAGCATCCCCTGCTCCCCCGTCACCGTCACGAAATAGATCCCGGGATTCAGAAAGCTCATATCGATAACGGTCTCTTTATCAATAACTTCTTGTTCCCATACGATCTTTCCGGCGGGATCTGAAATCCGGATCCAATCAGAAGGTGCAGCCTGGATGGTCAGCCGGTCCGAAACGGGATTGGGAAACATGCTGAACTCCGGTGCAGAGATCTCAGGTACGGCGATGGGATTAATTCCAAGAGTGCCATCATCGTTCATGTTCTGGGAATAAATATCGTACGTTCCTCCCCGGGTGCTGGTAAAACCAATGATCCACTGCTGATAGGCATAAACGGAAATATAGGGGTGGATGACCTCCTGGCTTGTATTGGAAATAAAGATATGCTGGGCAGGCCAGACAAAATTCCCTCCCCGGTCGGTACAGGTTGCCTTGATCCTGACATCAGTGGTCCCGAATCCGTAGGCTCCGTAGAACACATAGCATTGCTCCTGCTGCAGGTCGGCTCCAAAAATGCTGTATGTGGAATTACCCAGCGGAATGATAACCTTCCCATTCTGGCCCCATAGACGTGTCCCGATAGATGAAACCGCCTGCCCGGTCAATCCGGAGCTGATCTGGTCATAATCGGTTTCATACCAGAACAGAAAAATATCCCCGGAGGTCACATCCTCACCGGCAATCTGTGGATAAAAACGCTGGTGATTTGCATTCAGACTGAGTTCCACCCCGTCTTCCACGAGCAGCAGGTTGCCATCACCGTCCACATGCTGGACAAATGCACTGCTGACCATGTCGGAATTGCGGTCATCGTGCCAGGCAACGATCACCCCGTCATGAGCATCCGGTTTCACCTGTATATCGGTCCATGAATTAATGCCCCCGGCATCACTGATGATGATTTCCTGGCTCCAGGCCGGAGTTCCGTCGATGTGATACCGCATGGCGTAAATGTAACGTGGAGCATACAGGGATGTGCCGTTCCTTTTGGAAACGACCACGATGAAATCACCACCGGATACAGGGACCAATACAGGCACCCAGTAACTGAAATTACCTTCAGGTACCAGCACAATGCCTCCCTCCTGCCAGAGCGTATTCCCGTTCTCATCATAGGCCACCATCACCAGTGGATAGTTACTGTCAGTACTCCGGGTAAATGCCGTGACCACCTTATTCTCGCTGGTGACACATAAAACCGGACTGTATTCCTCGGTCGGATCCGTGGATACGGTGATCCCATCCGGACCCCAGAGATGCTGTCCGGTCGGAGAAATCTTGTAGATCACCGGATTCGTGTTCCCATTACGGATATCAGAAAAAATGGTCAGGCAGTTACCGTCATGATCGGCCCTGGTATCGTAATCCGATATCCAGCTATCCTGGTTGTGATCACTCACCAGTACAGGCTGAGACCAGAGAAAAAACCCATCCCTGTTCAGGTATTGCAGCATGACATGGTAATTGCCCGATTGTGCATCGAAATAGGAAATGAACACATTGTCATTGGCGCCAATGGCTACCTTACACAGGGCCTGTTCTCCGGGATCGGTGCAGACAGGAGTGTTGACGGCAGGGTCATCGCTCCATTGTGCAAGAGTGAACAATGGAACCGACAGGCTGATCATCGTTAAAAGAATGTAGAACTTTTTCATAATGCATTGAATTATTATACGTTATATATATAGAAATTATCGATACTAAATTATGGTTTTATACAGCATAAATCAAGTTTTTTATCTAATTTATCCCTGACTATCAGTAATTTTATGGACTTAAGTTTCCGGGAGACCATTTCTATGAATAATACTGTTCTGATCCTGCTTATTATAGCCGTCTGTCTTCTGGCCATCCTGATCCTGATCGTTCTTTTTAAAAAGCCACCAAAAAGGGATGACCTGAAGCTGGATATGCTTAAACTATCCTCCGATCTCACGCGCCTGGATCCCCTGATGCGGGAGGAATTTACCCGCAACCGGGAAGAATCACACAAAACCTTTAAGGAAACCCGCGAGGAACTGGGTAATTCCTTCAGTCAGAACCGGGCCGAACTCTCCGGTTCTCTTAAATCATTTGAAGATAAATTCGCCACAAACGTCAAAGAATTCAATGACCTTCAGCGGATGAAGTTTGATGACCTGGTGAAAAAACAGGAGCAGATCCGTACGGAGACAGAAAACAAGCTGGAAAAGATCCGTGAAACCGTGGAGCGAACCCTCGACAGGCTCCAGCAGGAAAACGCCAAAAAACTGGACGAAATGCGGGCCACCGTGGATGAAAAGCTCCAGTCGACCCTGGAAAAACGGCTGACCGAATCGTTCAACCAGGTCAGCGAACGGTTGCAGCAGGTGCATGAAGGGCTGGGTGAAATGAAAAACCTGGCTTCGGGGGTGGGAGACCTGAAAAAGGTGCTCTCCAATGTCAAAACACGCGGTATTCTTGGGGAGATCCAGCTTGGAAATATTCTGGAAAACATCCTTTCTCCGGAGCAGTACGACCGCAACGTGGTCACCAGGAAAGGATCCCGTGAGAATGTCGAGTATGCCATTAAACTGCCCGGAAAGGATGAACTGGGAGAGGTGGTCTACCTGCCGATCGATTCCAAATTTCCCATCGAAACATACCACCAGTTGCTCGATGCTTACGACCTCGGCAATACGGAGATCATAAAAAGCGCTTCGAAGGCCATTGAAGTCGAAATTAAACGGTGCGCCAGGGACATCCGCGACAAATACCTGAATCCTCCCGGCACCACCGATTTCGGCATCCTTTTTCTCCCGGTGGAGGGTCTTTATGCGGAGGTGGTCAGGCAGACCAGTCTCATTGAAACCCTGCAGCGTGATTTCAAGATCATCATCACCGGTCCGACAACCCTGGCAGCATTGCTGAACAGCCTCCAGATGGGATTCCGGACCCTGGCCATACAGAAACGGACCAGCGAGGTTTGGAAGGTGCTGGGGGCGATTAAAACGGAATTCGGAAAATTCGGGGATACCCTCAAGAAAGCACAGGAAAAGATCAACAAGGCCAGCGAGGACATTGATACGCTGGTGGGGGCACGAACCAGGAAGATCCAGTCGAAGCTCCGGACGATCCAAGAGCTGCCGGAAGCGGAGAGCACCCTGCTGCTTGGAGGAGAAACCGATGAGACTCCGGAAGCTGAAGGAGAGAATGATACCCAATGATTTGAAGATTCTGTCTGTTTTTACCACAGAGGCGCACTGAGGAAGCACAAAGGCGCACTGAGGTTTTCTTGTGAGGACATCAGCCTCCGTGCGCCTCCGTGAATCCTTCTGCGCCTCTGTGGTAAAAACCAAAAGACTCAGATCAAAAATTTAAGTGAACAATATGGGGATTTGATGTATTTTTACATTATTAAAACTTTCGGAAGAACCTTAATCATATAAAATATTTAACATTATGCGCTGGCAAGGAAGACGTCAAAGCACCAATGTGGAAGACCGCCGCGGCATGAGCGGCGGCAAGATAGCCCTTGGAGGTGGTCTGGGAACCATCATCATTGTGATCATTGTCCTGTTGCTCGGAGGCAATCCGTCGGGACTGCTGGATAACCTCCAGACAGGTACGGCCACGGAAGGGGACTATCAGCCTTCAGCCCATGAGGAAGAGCTGGCCCAGTTCGTTGCTGTGGTGCTGGCTGAAACGGAAAACGTATGGGATAGTATCTTCACTGCAGGCGGAAGCACATACCGCCAGCCCAAGCTGGTCCTGTTCAACTCGGCAGCTCAGTCGGCCTGCGGTTTTTCGAGTGCCGCCACCGGACCCTTTTACTGCCCTGCAGATGAAAAAGTGTACATCGACCTGAACTTCCTGGAAGAGATGCAGCAGAGGCTGAATGCACCGGGCGACTTCGCCATCGCCTATATCATCTCGCATGAGGTGGGGCATCATGTCCAGAAACTGCTGGGGATCATGGAACAGGTACAGGCCTACCAGCAACAGGGGGATCAGTCAACAGCGAACGAGCTGAGTGTAAGAATGGAGCTGCAGGCTGATTTTCTGGCAGGAGTTTGGGCCCACCATGCCCAGCGAATGGCCAACATCATCGAGGAAGGCGACCTGGATGAGGCATTCAACGCTGCCGCCTCTGTGGGGGACGACCGCATACAGAAACAGACCCAGGGATACATCGTCCCGGATTCCTTTACCCACGGTACTTCTGCGCAGCGGGTGAACTGGTTCACCAAAGGCTGGCGGACCGGAGACATAAACCAGGGGGATACGTTCAATACGGATTATATCTGAACAATCCTGGCATCGCCGTCAATCGCTTTCCAGACACGCAGAGACTCTTCCCAAAGCTTTTTTCCCTCTTCCGGAATATAAACCTTGGGATCCATTTTTTTGGGATTGAACATATGAAGGTATTCGTTCGTTTTGCCCTCATAGTCGGGAGATATCGCCATATATACCACCGCCAGTGCCGCCTTTGCCGGAGGTCTGAATACCACGCTGAATATCGCCCCCAGGATCTTGCGTAATAACCACGGTGCCGGCTTGATGATATTGGTATGCACAGGACCCGGACAGATCGCATGAATACCCGCCCTGACCTCACCGCCGGTATTGATCCTTCGTGAAAGTTCAGTAGCATAGGTATTTAACACCAGCTTGAAATAGCTGTAGTTTGAGATCCCTTTCGACACACCGTATTTTCGGTATATTCCAAATTCACTGTAATCGATCGCAGACGATCCCTGGTGAGAGTCAGAGGATATGAAGATGATCCTCGGGCGGAACGATCCGTTTCCCCGGGTCCGGGGTATGACACCGCCGGTAAATAGTAATTGGGTCAGTATCACATTGGCCAGGTAATTGACCATGAACATTTCATCCTGGCCCGATTCGGTCATTCGCGATCCGGGCAGGGCCACACCGGCATTCAGAATGATGATATCCAGCTTTATCTTATCCCTGGCCAATCCTTCAGCAAAGGCATGAATGCTGTCCACCCGGCTCAGGTCCAGGAATCGCATCTCCACGTTATCCGATCCGCTGATGTCCTTCACCCTTTCACCTGCCTCCGGTATCTGGCTGCGGCAACCCATGATGACGCGGGCTCCCCGCCGGGCCATTTCAACGGCCAGTGCAAATCCCAGCCCGGAAGTGGCCCCGGTCACAAGACACGTTTTGCCTTCTGCGCGGTCGTTATCCGTTAGCCTGTCCGCCAGCTGCTGCTTTGCGAAAAAATCACGTATGCCGGCCAGTGAAGCAACGACCGGATTCTTGAACCTTCCTTCTGCCATAAGTGGATGATGATAGTTGAATTGGCCAAAATTAGAATATTATCCTTTGAAAAACATGGAGACGGGTGGCAAGGTGATCTTATTTTAAGATATATTTGCTTGATGCTGATATGGGCCGGTGTGGTCTATGTATCCTATGTTACGTTCATTACGATGAAAATAGAGGGCAATAAAAAATTTAAAAAAGTGACAGAAGAGGTTGCATGTGTGGCTGACTACATGTGGCACAAGGGCTGGGCTGAACGCAACGCCGGTAACATCTCTGTCAATGTCAGTACGGTGTTCGGTGACTTAACCGGAAAACGGGATCTTCATCCGGAATATCCCATGCCTGGTGCATTTCCGGAACTGGCAGGCATGAGTTTTTTCATTACCGGTACCGGCAGGCGAATGCGCGACATTGCCCGTAAACCACTCCGTAATGCCGTTCTGATCAACGTGAACAACGACGGGACCAGGTATCGTATGATCTCCACGAATTCGCACGCCACCGGCGATGTTCAGCCTACTTCAGAGCTTTCCACTCACCTCGGTATCCATCAGATGATCGCCAGGCGTCAGTCTGGTGAAAAAGCTGTGATCCATACCCATGCCACGGAAATAATCGCCCTTTCGCAACTACCTTTTTTCAAGACCCCGGAAGCCATCAACAGGATCCTCTGGAGCATGCATCCCGAAACGATGGTATTTATCCCCGGAGGAGTTGGATTTGTACCCTACACCTTGCCAGGAACGGACGAAATAGCTTCCCGTACCATTTCCGAACTGCAGCAGCATGATGTCGTCATCTGGGAAAAACATGGCGTCTTTGCGATTGGCCACACGGTGTACGATTCCTTCGACCTGATGGATATCGTTTGTAAATGTGCACGGATCTGGTTCCTGTGCAAATCGGCAGGCTTTGATCCCGAAGGGCTGACCAGCGAACAATTGCTGGAATTGAATGGGCTGGCCGGAAAGTTTAATCGTGGAACAGGCGGATGAGGCATTACATCAGCATTGATCTGGGGGCTGACAGCGGACGCCTGATCCTGGGTTCGCTGAACAGGGAACAGCTGATCCTGAAGGAAATTCACAGGTTTCCCAACAGTATGGTACAGGTGGGGAATAAATTTCACTGGGATATCCTGCATTTATACAGGGAGATCATTGCCGGACTTCAACAATGCGTTAAGAAAGAAGAAATCGTCCCCGTCTCCATAGGAATTGATACCTGGGGTGTGGACTACGGACTGCTGGCCTCCGATGATACATTGATGGGGATGCCCTTTACGTACCGGGATCCACGCACGGTCCATGCAATGGAGGAACTTACAGAGAAGATGCCCGCAGCTGAACTCTACCGGCATACCGGGATTTCACCGGCATCCTACACTACCCTTTGCCAGTTGTATGCCGCCGGGAAATCCCATCCCGAAATTCTGCAGGCTGCCAGCAGCCTGTTGTTCATCCCGGATCTGCTGACGTTCTTTCTCACCGGTGAAAAAAAGACCGAACTGTGCTTTGCGTCCACATCGCAGCTGTTCAATCCAATCCGGAACGAATGGGATGAGGAACTATTTGAACTGATCGGAGTACGCAGAGGATTGATGCAGGAAGTGGTGAGGCCGGGGACTACCATTGGAAACCTCGGTCAGGTCGCTTGCGACCTCACCGGAATGCCTCCGGTACCTGTGGTGGCTGTGGCCACCCACGACACCAATTCAGCCGTGTCGGCAATTCCAGCCCGGGGCGGTGACTGGGCCTTCATCAGTTCCGGGACCTGGTCGCTGATGGGATATGAAAGTCCCATCCCCGTGATCAGCCAACAATCCTTCGCCATGAAATTCTCCAACGAAAGTGGTCTGGGTGGCAACTGGCATATCCTGAAGAACCATACCGGGCTGTGGCTTCTCCAGGAATGCAGACGGTCGTGGAAGAATGCCGGTTATTCATGGGACCGGCTCATCGGCATGGCCCTGGAGGCGAAGCCGCACAGCGGTTTTATTGATGTTGATCACACCCGCTTTCTACATCCCGGCCACATGCCATCAGCCATCATGGAGTATCTGGAACACACTGGCCAGCGTCGGCCCAAAGACCGCGGAACGTTGATCAGGATCATCCTTGAATCGCTGGCCATGAAATACAGGTACACCCTGCAGCACATTGAACAGCTGCGCGGTAAGCCTGTAAATGAGATCTATATCACGGGCGGAGGAGTCCGGAATGAACTCCTGTGCCAGCTTACCGCCAGCGCCACTGGTAAAACCGTTTCTGCTGCACTGGCAGAGGGGACGGCTACCGGGAACATCCTCTGTCAGGCCATGGCTGACGGGCAATTGAAAACGCTGGATGAAGCCAGGATGCTGGTGAGGAGAAATTGTCCGGTGAATAATTATTACCCTGAAAATACCGGGCAATGGGACGATGCTTTCATGCGCTATACCGGCATAGTGTCTGGCCAGCATCGCCATGAATAACAATTTATAACCATGAATATCCAATTATTTACAAGTGATGAGCACATCAGATACTCAAACCATCAGGAGCTTTCCATCGCCATTTCCCAAAATAGGCATCCGGCCCGTCATTGACGGACGGCGGGATGGCGTGCGTGAATCGCTGGAGGAGCAGACCATGCAGATGGCCCAAACCGCTGCCCGGTTTCTCAGCAGTCGTCTCCGGTATCCGGATGGCGAACCGGCTGAATGCATCATTGCCGATACCTGCATCGGCGGTGTTGCCGAAGCAGCCAGGACCGCCGATACGTTTAAAAGGAACGGTGTCGGGCTTACCCTGACCGTCACCCCCTGCTGGTGCTATGGCAGCGAAACCATCGACATGGATCCATTGTATCCGAAAGCGATCTGGGGATTCAACGGAACCGAGCGTCCCGGGGCAGTGTACCTGGCGGCAGCACTGGCAGGGCACAACCAGAAAGGCATTCCGGCATTCGGTATTTACGGGAAAGATGTGCAGGATGCCGGTGATGGATCCATTCCCGACGACGTTCAGGAAAAGCTTCTTCGATTTGCCGGAGCAGGCCTTGCAGTAGCCATCATGCAGGGCAGATCCTATCTTTCCATGGGATCTGTGTCCATGGGCATAGCCGGAAGCATGGTCAACGAAGACTTCTTCCAGAGCTGGCTTGGCATGAGGAACGAATATACCGACATGACCGAATTTATCCGGCGCATTGATCAGGGTATTTTCGATCCGGATGAATTCGATAGCGCGATGCGCTGGGTGAAAAAAAACTGCAGGGAAGGCGCTGATTTCAATCCGCCATCCAGGCAGCACAGCCGGCAGCGAAAAGATGCAACCTGGGAATTTGTTGTAAAAATGGCGATGATCGCCCGTGACCTGATGAAGGGCAATCCTCGTCTTGCGCAGATGGGATTCATCGAAGAGTCACTGGGGCATAATGCCATTCTCGGTGGATTCCAGGGTCAGCGGCAATGGACCGACCACTTTCCCAATGGCGACTTCCTGGAAGCCATCCTGAATTCTTCCTTCGATTGGAACGGTATCCGCCAACCCATCCTCGTGGCCACCGAGAATGATTCGCTCAATGGTGTCGCGATGCTGTTTGGTCACCTTCTCACCCATACCGCCCAGATCTTTGCCGATGTACGCACCTACTGGAGTCCGGATGCTGTGAAGCGCGTTACCGGGACTGAACCCGCAGGATTGGCTGGTAATGGATTCATTCACCTGCTGAACTCAGGGGCTGCCGCGCTGGATGGAACAGGGCGGCAGACAGTCAGTGGGGAACCTGCCATGAAACCATTCTGGGAGATCTCCGACGATGAGGCACATGCATGCCTGGAGGCAACCACCTGGTATCCAGCCACCACAGAATATTTCAGGGGTGGGGGATTTTCATCGGGGTACCTGTCCAAAGGCGGCATGCCACTCACCATGAGCCGCATCAACCTTGTAAAAGGCCTGGGTCCGGTACTGCAGCTGGCCGAAGGGTGGAGCATCGACCTGCCGGAAAAGGTTCATAATACGCTGAATGAACGAACCGACCGTACCTGGCCCACCACCTGGTTTGCCCCGCGTCTTACCGGGCAGGGAGCCTTCACCGACGTCTATACGGTAATGGCAAACTGGGGAGCCAACCACGGAGCCATCAGCTACGGACATATCGGCGCCGACCTGGTCACGCTGGCCTCCATGCTCAGGATCCCCGTGTGCATGCATAACATCCCCCACGAAAAGATCTTCCGCCCCGGCATGTGGAACGCATTCGGAATGGATAAGGAAGGTCAGGATTACAGGGCGTGCAAAACACTTGGTGCGCTTTACCGATAAATCCCGATATCTTCAGGCCATGGCAAAATACAAATTAACGACCAGGGAGTTTCTGCTGCCTTTCATCATGATCACATCCCTGTTTTTTCTCTGGGGAATAGCTCATGGGATGATTGATACGCTGGATAAGCATTTTCAGCAGATCCTTCATCTGATGAAATGGCAGTCGAGCTTCATTCAGTTTTCGCTGTACGGCGCCTATTTCACCATGGCATTGCCTGCGGGCTATTTCATGAGAAAATTTGGATACAGGAAAGGTATTACGCTGGGATTGTCACTGTTTGCCGCCGGCGCCTTTCTGATCGCCGGGACCACCTCCCTGGAATCGTTCTGGATCTTTCTGATCTGCCTGTTCATCACCGGCTGCGGACTGGCGACCCTTGAAACAGCCGCCAATCCCTACACAACCAAACTGGGCCCGCGGGAATCCGCCGAACAGCGCATCAATTTTTCACAGTCGTTCAATGGACTCGCCTGGGTGATCGGGCCCCTGATCGCATTGTCCATTTACAGCAACCAGAGCCATGTGGAAGGAGAAAAACTTGCTTCCCTTATCTGGCCTCTGAGCATCATCGGGCTCGTGGTGCTGATGGTAGCGCTGGTCTTCTCCCGGCTCCCCCTTCCCGAAATATCGGAGGAAGATATCCACATTGCACATGGAGCGCATGTCAGCGGGATTGAAGAGAAACCTTCGTTTTTCATACCACTCATCAGGCAGCCTCATTTTGTGTTGGGAGTCATCGCACAGTTTTGCTATGTGGCTGCCCAGACAGGCATTTTCAGCTACCTGATCAATTTTGTGACCGATGAAGGACAGCATCCGCGCTTCGATGTCAAAAACGGTCCCTACTTCTTATCCATTGGTTTCGCCCTGTTCATGATCGGTCGGATGTCGGGGAGTTACCTGATGGGGCTCATAAGACCAACACGTCTTCTGGCCATTTATGCCGCCATGTGTGTCGTGCTGCTGCCCGTTGTGGGTTCTCACCTGGGGTGGGCCTCCTTGATCTGCCTGTACGCCGTATTCTTTTTCATGTCGGTCATGTTCCCGACCATCTTTGCCCTGGGCATCAAGGATCTGGGACCCAAGACAAAGAAGGCATCCTCTTTTATTGTGATGGCCATTGTGGGGGGCGCTATCTTCCCTCCCCTGATGGGATACATATCCGATATCCATGGCATGTCGACCGGCTTTTTCGTGCCGATCCCATTGTTCCTGTTCATTTTTTATTACGCACTTCAGGGGCACAGGATAAAAACTTGATATCGGCAATAGGCAAGCGTGATTTCAGAAATACCATCCCAGGCGGACGACATAGCGAAATCCCAGTCCCAGTTTGCTGACCCGGCCCGAACTGCTGGCTTCAAATTCCTGGTCAATGATCTTCACGAAATCAGCATTTTCGATCGCCATGTCGATTAGCTTCTGGTACAATTCACTCTCCTCATCTATGCTGATCTCACCTTTTATGTCCATTTTTCCGCCGTACCAGGCATAACCCGGCCCGAACAGGATCAGATCGAGTGTCAGTTTATTCCAGAAAACGAACTGATATCCCATTTCAAATCCGATCCCCAGGGTTGCAATATCCGTCGTAATTTCATACTGGTTCACTATGGTATTGTTTTCAATAAACGTAATATCATTACCGAAACTGGTTGTATAATAATTAAGGTATGGCCCGATATAGACGCCATCAGGAATGCCTATTTTATTGCGCTTCAGCAAATAGAACCGGTAATCGGCCGAGATGCTGAATCCACCGAGTTTGGTATGGTTATCCACCAGCAGGGAGCTATCGGGATTAATGAGCCCGGGGAAATTCCTGTACCCACCCATGATGGAAAAGGACTGATTTTTTTTCACGATCCGTTCGTACCCGAATACCACATTGTCCCATCCGGAAATAAGAGGAGCGGTAATGTTGTAGGAGATCACATTCTTTTTTGCCGGCAGTGTCGTATCGGGTTCTTTGGCACCCGATCGGAAAGTCAGTAGCATCAATATCATGAAAAATGCAAGACCGGGGAGTGCGACTCCGGTAGCACGTTGGGCCATCTGCGATAATAAACCATTGTTGACATACTTCATGACCAGATAATTTGAAATTAACATTACCAAAGGGGTTACAATTTTGAGAGCACTGTGTTATAATCCATTTCCAAATATAGATATTTATCATCAGTGTGATTCATTGATGTCTATTTTGACGTTGTTCATTGCAGTTGAAGCGTATCCTGCCCAGGAATCCAGCCCCCGCCAAGGGCCTGGTACAGACGGATAGTGGAGGTCAGCTGCAGCTGTAATGCTTCAGAAGCGTTGAGCTGAGCGTTGAAAAATGATCGCTGCAGGTCCAGTACCTCAAGGTAGCTGGTGAGACCCCCATCATAGCGGACCCAGGACAATTTCATCGCTTCTCCGGAGGCCAGCATCTGCTCCTTCCGAAGTGAAAATTCCTTTTCATAGGTTTTTACGGCAATCATGGCGTCTTCGACCTCCCTCAGCGCATTGATAATGGCAAATTCGTAATCGTTGAGAAGCTGTATAGTCCTGGCCTTTTCGATCTCAACCTGCTGTTTGGCGGAGTGGTTATTGAATATGGGGCCCAGGATTTGGGCTCCCAGGGCAGCAAAACCGTAAAATGGATTGATAAAATTGAATCCCATATCTGCTGAAATGGTGATAGAAGGGTACTGCAACGCCTCGGCAGCTCCTATCCTCTCTGTCTGCGCCTGTAACTTCCGTTCAGCCATCCGTACATCCGGTCTTCGGTCAAGCAGGTCGGAAGGCATTCCGGCAGGAAGCGTAGGCGGGAAGATCTGCTCCTGCAAGGCCAGTCCGCGTGGTATGGATTGAGGTGGTTTCCCCTGAAGGATACTGATCGCATTCTCAGTTTGCTCCCTGAGCCGCGTAAAGGTCTGAATAGCAGTCTGGGCTCCCAGCAACTGTATTTTAGCCTGGTTCAGATCCACTTCGCTGACAAATCCGCCTTTGAACCTTGCCTGTACGATCTCCAGATTTTCCTGCCAGGTTTCAGCAGTTTGTTCGCTGATGATCAGACGATTATCCAGATCCCTCAGGGTCAGGTAGGCTGTCGCCACCCCGGCAACCAGCATGATGGTCAGGGCACGGTATGCTTCCTCGGTGGCGAGGTATTCCTGAAGGGCTGCTTCGCTCATGCGCCGGATGCGGCCCCATATATCGATGGTATAGGAAACATCCGCCACACCGGTATAGTCGTGCGTTAAACCGGAGGATTCCGTATTGACGGATGAATTCCCGCTGACCGAATAATTGATCCTCGGATAGAGATCGGCCCTGACCATTCCGATGGTCGCCCTGGCTTCATCCATACGCGCAATGGCCGACTGCAGGTCCTTATTGTTCTCCAGCGTTGCATCAATAAGACCAACCAGTGTCGTATCCCTGAAGAGCGCCCACCAGGGAGTATTGGCAATCGTAGTATCTGCCGGAAAATCCTGCCTGAACGCAGCGGGCAGTGGCTCGGCCGGACGGACGTAATCCGGTCCCAGTTTGCAGGAATGCAGAAGAGGTAACAGTATGAAAGCAGCCAGCCCCATTCTAATCCAAGGGATTCTATGATCGTTTCCAGGAGTGGTTTTCATGGTCATGCTTATGTCTCACTTTTTGAATGTGAAAATCTTTCCACCACCACATTCGCTACCACAATATACGTCACCGCTGCTCCGATTTGAAGGATCCGCAACCAGACTGCCGCGCCAGCCTCATTATCTGACGATGTCACAGAACCCAGTACCAGCAGAAAGGTCGAAAATGCCATTCCGTACAGGGATGACAGGGGTTTATGGCTGAATAGTTTATTCCCGAACAACAAGCCGAATAACAGGGTAAGCAGCCCCAAAAACAGCAGGTTGGGTACGATCACCAGAAGATTGAAGACCAGAATGGCTGCCAGCCCTCCGCTGATATTGGCAACAATGATTCCTATTCCTGACCTCTTCATGTTGGAGGCGGGACTCAGGGAGAGGATAGCGATGAAGATCAGGACAAGAAGTGAATCAGTCCACTGAAAGACAAAGAACATTACCAATACCGGGATCAAAATAAGGATCTTTTTTGCGGCGGCCAGATACCGTTGTCTGGAAGAAGGCAGGAGGCGAGTCATGGATGGTTTCTCGCTGGTTATAGTTTCCATGGAAGGGAAAAGAAAATAGACCAATCCAACCATGATAATAGTCAGTATAGCATTCCCAACCAGGTTGATGGCTACGATTCCACCCAGCCTGTAGGACTGCAGGGAAACCATCGGGATCAATAAAAGGGATAGGATCAGCCACATTTTCATGGGTTGAAGGGAGGTGGTATAATACAGATGAAAGAGGATCAGTGCCAGCAGTGGCAGGAACACCAGGGGGTATTCTAAAAAGAACCGGCTGAAAATAAAACCTGCCATACTCGCCATCGTGATGATGGAAACAAAGATGATGCTGCTTTTCAGGGTTGGAGGCTTAGCCCCGGGAGCAAGGAAATTCAGCGTAAGCACCGGTGTTATGTAGGCAAGAGTATAGTCGGCACTCATAACGATCAGCATAATGACAGCCGATCCCACGGCATAGCGTAGCACAGGATAGATGTTACCTGCGGCTTCCCTTGACATGATTGTACTGTTACCTGACATACGACAGCCAGCTGATGATTCGGATACGTAATTTGCCCAGTGCGTTGAGCACTCCCTTCTTATCATTTGTAAATACCACTACATCCACCTGGCCTCCAAAACGCAACTGATCAGGAATTTCCTTCTCATTAATAGTAATGATGACAGGAAAACGCTGTGGGTCCTTTAACCATCCCTTGGCACCTGATACCGTTGGTAAATCACCCCGGTTCGTGTTTCCGGTACTCACCCCGTAGCCAATGCTTCTGACTTCGCCGGTAAATATCCTGCCGGGGATGACATCCAGTGCGAATTCAGCCTGATCACCGGGTTTCATCAGAGAAATATTGTTCTCTTTCATGTTTGCCTGGATCCACAGATCATTGGTTGAGACCAGGGTGGCCAGCGGTTGCCCTGTGGAGGCATAATAACCCAGGTCGATGCTGAAACTTTCGATATGTCCATTGGCCGATGCAGTGATGGTGGTATAGGCCAGGTCGAGCTGTGCCTGCTCCAAAGCTTTAACAGCCATTCTGTATTGCGGATTGGTTTCGCCTGATATCCCCAGGGCCTGTTCAGCACGTTCCAGATCGGCCTCGGCAGAAGCAACCTGTTCTGTAGCCTGCGACAGTGCTGTTTCCGACTGATCGCGGTCGGCATGAGATAGCGCTCCCGGATTCTCAGCGATCACTTTCTCCACGCGGTTCCAGTCACGCTGGGCCCGGTCCAGCTGTGCCCGTGCCATCCCCAGCCGGCCCGCAGCAGATTTTACTGAAGCAGTTTTGGCTGAAACACCCTGAGCAGTATTTTCAAGATTTGCCTCCGCCTGCTCAACAGCAAGAATGAAAGGCCTTTTGTCGATCTGAAAGAGCGTATCCCCGATACTCACTTTCGTATGCAACCTTACATGAATCCCGGTCAGATTACCTGAAACCCTGGGTACGATGGGTATCATCAGTCCATTGATCCGTGACTGGTTCGTATAGGGTACATGGCGGTCAGACAAGACATACCAGATGAAAAATAGAGCAGAAATGGCCAGTACTATGATCGTGATGATCCGTACCGGGGATCTTCTACCTTCCTTCAAATCTTTTTTCTGGTTGGATGATTCCTCAGGGATTCCCTGATCAGGAGAAGTATCCGGTAATTTGTCACTCATTTCTTTCCGGGTATTATTCTTTGGAAGAAGTTATCAATGGATCTGATGGTTTTTGTACCTGATTCCCATTCATCCACGACACCATGAGCTTATATCCGAGTGATAGAACAATGGCACCTGTAAATAATCCGATAAAGCCGGAAAGAATAAATCCTCCGACGACACCCAGAAAAATGATGAGCATCGGGACCGGTGCACCTTTGCCCAAGAGTACCGGCTTGAGGACATTATCTGAAATACCTGCCAGCAGCAGGTAGATCGTCCACAGGATAGCGGGAAGAGGGTTCAGCACCGAAAACAGGTAGATAGCCACAGGTATCACGACCAGCGTTGGTGGCAACTGCAGGATGGCCATGATGAACACCAGGAGGGTCCACAATCCGGCATACGGTACCTTGGCCAGCACAAATCCCAATCCCACAAGGAACGCCTGGATGAATGCAACCCCGAGGATGCCTTTCACCACGTTACCCACGGTTTTGTTGGCAATGTCGGCAAACTCGTCCCCACGTTCACCCGCCAGCTTACGGAATACTTTGCGGATACCCTCCCCAGCCCCTGCCGTGACCAGAAGAATGCCGGCTATAATGAGAGAAACAATGAACTGGAGCACTCCACCTCCGACACTGAGAATGCCTTTGGCCGCCTTGCTGCCAAATCCGGCAAGCTGCTCCCTGTGATCCGCAATCGTCTTTTCGAGGTTCACAGAGGCAGAATTCCAGAGTGCATACAACTGATCGCCAAAGACCGGCCATGTCTTAACCTTTTCTGAAGGGGGAGGAATGGTCAGGGTACCTGCCTGGAAACTGGTTTTGATCCCTTTCACGCTATCCACAATAGAATCCATGAACAACCATGTGGGAATGATGATGATCGCCAGACCTATCAGGACAATAATAAAGGATGCCAGTTTCTTTTTCCCCCGTAAAAGTCTGGTCAGCATCCTGTGTAAAGGAGCCAGCGCCAGTGCAAGGATCAGTCCCCATAACAGGATACTGACAAAAGGCAACAGGATCATCAGGCACCATGCAATGATGAGGCCCAGAAAGGCCAGGCTGATGGATACATCATAAATGCTTTTACCGGTGTTTTCGTTTTTCATACTGATGCGTTTTTATAAATACATTGTTGGTCATTATCTATTGGTGCAGCTTGCAGTCCCGACTTCGTCGGGATTTCGCTTCGCTCAACTTGCAGCTTATTTACTTTCCGATGAACGCTGCAAAAACTTCCCCACCAGTACCGCCACGATGATCGTCATATACAACTGCCCGTTGATCCCCATGAGAACCGCCAGTGCCTGTGTTTGCGGTATTTTAGGCACAATATCGCCATAGCCGACCGTAGCAATGGTAATGAAGCAGTAGTAAAGGAAATCGTAAATGTGGCTCCCGGCTTCCACGGTAATGGAATATGCCCCTTCATATATCGTATTAAATGTACTGCAAAGAATGGCAAAGATGATCCCCATGATCAGGTAAATGCTGACCGAAACCACAATTACATCAACAGTCACTTCCTTGCTTTTGACGATCACAAGGAACAACCGGTGTATAATATAGGAGAAAAATGCAAGATAGAGGATCTGGGTGGTCAGGATAAGATTCTGTTCGTCTTTAAAAAGAAAACTGATCCATTCCAGGACAATTACCACGAAAGCAAGGAACACTCCATACAGGATGAGCCTTTTTCCCGTCATCACCGCACTGACGCTGGTGAAAAAGACCACCGATAAGATAATTTTGAATAACAGGTTTGTAAAGAACAGTGTACTCATAAAAGCAGGAAGAAGGATCAGAGCAAGGAGAGAAATGAAGAGGATCCAGTACTGTTTATTCTGTAATAATTTAGTAATGAGGCTCATATAAAAATGGAGTTGGATAAGGTAAAGGACAAAAATGAAGTATTATAGCTCTATTTGTACTTGTTTAAAATCAAAGATCAAAAAGCAAAAAGCAAAGAATAAAAGTAATTTTGATTTTTGAAATATGATTTTTGCTCTTCGATATCATCATGGTTCCTTG
This sequence comes from Bacteroidota bacterium, assembly GCA_022711405.1. GTDB lineage: Bacteria > Bacteroidota > Bacteroidia > Bacteroidales > JAGONC01 > JAGONC01. The sequence goes on along the minus strand of JAKLFC010000009.1, from coordinate 122,831 downwards.
TTCTCATGAGATAAGAAGTACACATAAAATAGCCAGCACCGGCCCAAGTACTCCGAGTAAGATCCCACCGGTACGGAAATCCTTTTGTTCAAGATATCCTGTGCTGAATACAATAGCATTCGTAGGGGAAGATACGGGCAGGAATATCGATGAAGAGGCTGCAAAAGCTATGATCAGTGCGATTTCCGATTTAAACCCGACCAGGATCGCCATGCCAAGAGGTATCATTACCGTACTCGCGGCAGTATTGCTCATGATATTGGAGACGAGCATCGTAATAAAGGCCAGGATCAACATCATCACAATGCTGCTGATTTGAAAGTCAATCAACTTCTGGCCATAATGACTTAATAAGCCGGTATCCTCCAGGGCCAGGCCAAGAGAAAGACCGCCTGCAACAAGCAGCAATGTATCCCATGGCAACCGCTGAATGTCTTTCCCGTCAAGCACACGGGTGAGCGTAAGGATGACAAGAGGAACGGCGCAAACTGCCGCAACCTTAATGCCATGCAAGGATGTGGTCAACCATAATCCTACCGTCACGATGATAACACCTGTAACGATCCTCCGTTGCCTGAGAAATTCCTTCGAATCATCCTTAGTTTGCTCTTTCAGAAAATCCAGCGATATAGGGGTCTTGTCCCTGAGATATAACCTGATCAGTACAAAACAGCAGATACTCGTCAGAACAATGGACAGCGGCAATCCGTATTTCATCCAGTCAATGAAGTTGATACTCATCCCGGCATTTTCGAGGGCACCGGCAGCAATTGCATTGGGAGGGGTACCGATGATAGTACCCATACCGCCGGTGGTGGAAGCGATGGCAATGCCCAGCAGCAACGCTTTCGTAAATCCGCTTTTCTTGCCCAGTGAAGCCAGAAGCGGAGTTACGGCAGCAATGACCATGGCCGTGGTTGCCGTATTCGACATCATCATCGAAGCCACCATGGTGGTAAACATCAACCCGATCAACAGGTTCCTGGGATTTGTCCCTGAGATCTTTAACGTGAACCGGAAAAGCGCCTGGTCCAGTTTGGTTTTGGTCATGGCCGAAGCCAGGAAAAAACCCCCGAGCATCAGCCAGATCACGCTGCTGGAGAATGTATTGACATACTTCGCTATATCTTCCGGCGCTGAATTGAAATACTTATTCCCCAGGGCGAAAACCAGGAAAGCGATGATGAAAAGGCTTACCGCAAACGCAGGTATTGCCTCTGTCAACCACAGGCCTACAGCAAAAAACAGAAGAAAAAGAACGTAACCCTGAGAATCGTTAAATCCTGGTTCTTTTATAAGAAAAGTCAATCCTACTGCCAGAAAAAGGGAAAGCAGGAACTTTCCCAATCTCAATAACCGGATTTTAGTAAATTCGTCCATTCCTGCTCTCCTTATACTATTAAACTGAAACATTATCGATTAGAATATTGCCAGAGGAGATACAAAGCCAATGGTAAACCTGCCTGTATTATTATCTACCGCACCAAACCTCTCTTTAGCATAATCAGAATATTGATAAATTCTTCCAACCCAGTTGGCGTAGAAGCGAAGGTTCAGGTTATCAAATGGATAATACTCTACAGTCGGAATGAAGCCCCATGCGGTCCTGATCAGGTCGTCATCCGTGGGTTTCTGCGGATCCAAATCATCCTTCCATGATGCAAAGTCCAGCATTCCCACAAGGGCCAGATTCAGTTTTTGATTTACCCGATAATATACATGAAGCCAATGCTCGCTATAGAGACAATTTTGCAATGCCCAGGGATATAATGAGTCGGGAACCGTGCCGCTGATAATTCCGGTCCTGTCAAGATCTTCCATGCTCAATTTATAATCGTACTCAACAGAGAGCTTTCCCAGTTTGAGCTGATTACCCAGGGCAATGTAGTTCATAAAAACGTTATCAGCCTCTGTATGCAGAGCATAAGACCAGATCGTATTGAATTTTCCGTTGAAAAAACTACCCCTCCAGTTACCGACCAGCGCCAGGGGAACCTTTGACTCGACCATATCCGGCTGTTCACCGTACAGTTCCTCGAACGACTTAGTCCTGGAATCCAGGGCCTGGAAAGTAAGGGAATGTTTTGGTGCTACCTGGTAGGAAACCTGTATCCCGCTCAAGAAATTATCGGCCATTTCCACGATATCCGCGTATTCATAGATATCGATCGGGTTGGCATCGAATTCATACCCTCCCCAGTCGGCACACATTTTACCGGCTGTAAGACTCCACTTGTTTGATAGTGTTACACGGATATAGGCCAGGTCGACAGAACCAAAGATGTTGTCGATCGACTGAGTTGTGGGCGTTTTCGTATAGCGGTTCCTGAAACGGAAGTAGACTTTATCATGCACCTGTCCTCGGAATTCCAGCCTGAACTGCTCCATGGTGAACCGGGTCCTGGTGAATTCTCCGTCATAGAACTCATTCCGTAACCCAAAACGCATATTTGCGATCATGCTCATATTCCTAAGTAAGCCTTGTTTTTCTTCAGGAATGAGCGTTTTGTAATAAGTCGTGTCACCTACCTGTAATTCCTTAACCTGGCCCGGTAACAGAACAGGAAGAAAAAGTAGGACCAGGAGCCCTAATTTATTGAAGTATGCTTTCATACTGATTAATTTAATATGTCCTAATACTCGATAAACAGCTTCTGCATATCTTCCCTGCTCCTGTCTTTCAGCAACGCTAACATTAAAAGTACCCTGGCTTTCTGGGGATTCAGCTGATCGGAAGAAATGGTTCCATATTCTTCATCATCAACCTCTCCCTGGATTAAGACCACACCAACCGGTACGCGTGAGGCTCTGACCACTTTGACTCCGCTCGCTGTAGCTTTTTTCACGGCTTCCAGTACCGGGGCATTCATATTCCCGTCACCGACACCGGCGATGACGATTCCCTTAGCACCCGCTTTCACCATATAATCGATCAGGTCGGCAGAAGCATCGGCGCAGCCATAGAAAATATCGACCCGTGGCAGCGTTTTAACGCCTTCCACCGAGAATTCGCTATTCACTGTATTAAGCCCGTTTTGATTATTAAAGAATTCCACGCCACCGAAGATTACCGAGCCTACCGGGCCTTCTTCCGGCGACTGGAAAGTCTGCACCGGTGTAGTCATCATTTTTTTCACATTGTGGGCTCCGTGGATCTCGTCGTTCATGACGACCAGTACTCCCTGGCCTTTAGCCTTCGGACTGGCGGCGACAGCTACGGCATTGTACAGGTTCAGCGGGCCTTCGGCGCTTAATGCGGTGGAAGGACGCATAGAACCTGTAAGTACAACAGGTTTATCACTTTTCACCACCAGATTAAGGAAATAAGCTGTTTCTTCCTGGGTATCGGTCCCGTGTGTAATGACAATACCATCCACATCAGGGCCTTTTAAAAGTTCGTTGATGCGGTTTGTCAGGTCGAGCCATACCTTCACACTCATATCCTGTGAACCTACATTCGCGATTTGTTCACCTCTTAGGTTAGCTAAATTCCGGATATTCGGAACGGCATCGATCATGGCTTCGATCTTGACCTGTCCGGAAGTGTAGGCTGATCCTGTCGAACTCGCGCCGGCCCCGGCAATCGTTCCGCCGGTAGCAAGAATAACGACATTGGGTAGTTTCTGGGTCTGCCCATAAGCAAGCAGGCTTAAAATGAGCAACATCATGACAGATGTGCTTTGGATGATTTTCACACTATTTTTCATGGTTTAAAGATTTAAAGATTTAAAAATTGATTTATTCTCGGTTCGGATCCTGGTTCGGTTTTGTCAGACTGGCAGGATCCAGTAATTTTTTGATCTGGTCTTCGGTCAGTAATTTCTTTTCCCGTATCAGTTCCAGGATCCCTTTATTCGTTTCAAGGGCTTCCTTCGCCAGTTCCGTGGTCTTCTCATAACCCAGGACGGGGTTCAGTGCGGTCACAATACCGACACTGCGATCCATATAATGCTTTAATACATCTTCATTGGCGGTTATGCCATCGATGCATTTTTGCCTGAATAATGGCATGGTCTTATAAAAGATCGCCTGGGACTCCATGATGGCAATGGCCACCACCGGCTCATAGGCATTGAGCTGAAGAAGACCGTTCTGCGATGCAATCATTACAGTTACATCGTTGCCCATTACTTTATAGCATACTTCATTCATCAGCTCCGGCATCACCGGGTTCACTTTTCCCGGCATGATGGACGAGCCTGGTTGAAGCGGAGGTAAGTTGATCTCAAAAATACCGGTGCGGGGACCCGATGCCAGGAAGATCAGATCGCTGGAGATCTTCGACAAAGCCACAGCCAGGCTTTTCAGTGCAGAGGAATACATGACAAATCCCTGCATGCTTGAGGTGGCGGCAATCAGCTCGGGGTGCATCACCAGGGGTTTTCCTGTAATTTCAGCAAGGTGAGCCGCACATTTTTCTGCATAGCCCGGAGAGGCAGTAATACCTGTACCGATCGCTGTAGCTCCCATGTTTACTTCATACAGATACGCTTCACAATATCGAAGGCCTTTAATTTCAGCGTCAAGCTGGGCTCCGAAGGCATGGAATTCCTGGCCTAGGGTCATCGGTACGGCATCCTGGCCTTCCGTGCGGCCCATCTTCAGCAGGTTTTTAAATTCTTCTCCTTTTTTATGCAGGGCATCAGAAAGCAACTGGGCTTCTTTTATCAGTTTGTCATTATGTAATAACAATGCAACATGAATCGTGGTTGGATACACGTCATTGGTAGATTGCCCCATGTTCAGGTCATCATGGGGTTCAATATACTGATACTCACCTTTTTTATGACCGCTCATTTCAAGGGCGATGTTGGCCAGCACCTCATTGGCATTCATGTTGGCCGAAGTACCGGCGCCTCCCTGGTACAAATCAACCAGGAACCATTCGTGGTACTTGCCATCGATAACTACCTGACAGGCCTTTTCAATGGCATCCAGCTTTTCTTTCGACAGCCGACCGATGTCATGGTTGGCACGCGCAGCAGCCAGCTTGACCATGGCATACGCCCGTACATAATCCGGGTAGAAATTTGTGTTTACCCCGCTGACCGGGAAATTCTCCAGGGCCCTTGCGGTCTGAACGCCATAATAGGCATCGGCAGGGATTTGTTTTTCACCAAGGAGATCCTTTTCCGTACGGAATCCCTGGGCATATGTGCTTATTCCCAGAATCAGTGCTGTGAATAAAAAAATCAATGTAAACTTGCTAGTCATAGGTTGCCTGGATTTAAAGTGATAATTGATTTTTGCTTTTTGAAATTTGATATTATAAAAGAATTGAATACTTGATCAAATCGATCAAGGCTTCACCATCCACCGGCTTGCGTAGATAGGCCACTGCACCGTAATTCTTTGCACACTCACGGCTGGCCTGTTCATCATAGGCAGTTATGATGATGACCGGGATATGCATTTTCTTTTCTGTGAAATGTTTTAATAGATCGCAGCCACCCATGCCGGGCATGTGCATGTCAAGAATAAGAAGGTCGTGTCCCTGAAGCCTGCCTGTTTCCAAAAATTCTTCCGCGCTGGCATGACAGGTACATTCTAATTCTGCTGATTTGAGGAACATTCCTAATCCTCTTCTCACAGAAGGATCGTCATCAATGATATGGATCATTTGCTGTAAAATTCTGCATCGGAAAATTGCCAAACCAAAATTAATCCACCCGGTAAGGCTTGTAAATAGTACTTTGGTTCTATGGCGCCAGGTGAAGAGAAACCTGGCAGGCAGGATCGTATGAACTCTCTCCTGTTATGATTGCCTGATGTCCGGTATACCGGCCATCCGCACAATTTCTGCGACGGATTTGACGCCCAGCTTTTCCGTTATCCTTCCGCGGTGAAGCTTCACGGTATGCTCGGTAATATTCAATTTCGCCGCGATTTGTTTATTCAGCATCCCGGTGATAAGGTAGCTTAAAACCTCATTTTCCCGGGGTGTAAGGGTACTCATCAAAGACCTTATCCGGGATATCTCTTTTTGTTCGGATACGATCTGGTGGCTGAGACTTACCGCTTCCTCGACGGCATCAAACAACTGTATTTCATCGATGGGTTTCTGAAGAAAATTGGCGGCGCCCTTTTTCAGTGCCCGGACACTCATCGGGATATCACCCATTCCTGTAATATAAACGATGGGAAGGTTTTCAAATTTGCTTTTTATTTCTTCCTGCAATTCCAGCCCGGTTTTACCTTCGAGAAATATATCCAGCAGAATGCATCCCGCTTCCCTGTAATCGACCGATCCTAAAAATTCTTCCGCGCTTGGAAAAGTTTCCGTTGTATATCCCAGAGAATTCAGAAGCAGTGACAAACTCCTCCTGATGGCTTCATCGTCGTCTATAATGAATATTTTAGCATGATCATTTTTCATCCTTCATCCTGTATGATTTTCAGTCTGAACGAAAACTCCGCACCTCCCTCCGGCAGATTTTCCGCCCAGATCCTGCCCTGATGGTCATGGATGATCGAATGGCTCAACGCCAGTCCGATACCCATCCCCTCTTTTTTACTGGTTACAAACGGCTTGAAAACCGTATCTTTAATGGATGCATCGATCCCCCGTCCCTGATCCTTCACTGAAACCGTGACATGTTCATCTTCCACTGACTCAGTAATCCACAGAGTCTTGTCTTTTTTTTGGATCTTTTCCATCTCCTGAAACGCATTTAACACTAAATTCATGATGACCTGCTGGATCTGCGTCCGGTCGGCCAGGATACAGACAGGGTCAGCCGTCAGGATGGCCTTCAGCCGGATTCTGCGTATGATCGCTTCGCTCTTGTAAATAGCCAAAACCTCTTCAATCAGATCATTTAAAATGACTTTTTCCTTATCTCTTTTTTCCACTTTGAGCATTCCCCGTATGCTGGCCAGTATGGAAGCCGTCCTCTTGTCATCTTCCGCAATGTGCTGAAAAAGCTCTTTCAGCAGTTCCGGATTCGCCTTATTGGAGTCGATGAACCGAATGCCGGCCTGGGCGGTGCTCAGAATGGCAGTCAGAGGCTGGTTCAGCTCGTGGGACAGAGAGGCCGTCAGCTGGCCAATCCGCAGGATCCTGTCCTCCCGCACTAACTCTCTGTATTTATTCTCCGATTCGATGATTTGAAGGGTCAGCAGTTTCTGTTTTCTGTTCAAACGGATAAGGTTCAAAATCAACATGGTTTGAAGGATTAAGAAAAGAAGCCCCCCGATAATGAACCATTTATACTGATGAATAGGATTGAAATCTTTGAAAAGAATGATACTTTCTTCCGGTATCAGGTCCGAACCGGCAATATGCCACCGTTCAAGCTCTCTCCAGTCAAAAAGATATTCATAGTAATCTTTTTCGGTGACCTTTATTGAATTCGGATCAACTCCGTTTAATAATTTGACGGCAATTTCTCCCGTAAGCAAACCAACTTTAGTGAAATCGATCATATATCCACCGATTGATCCTTCCCCAAATCCGGTATCTGTATAAGAAAACACCGGTGCATTTGCAGCCGAACTGATCAGTCGCACCGATTCAGGATTGGAATAGGGAACCTGTTTACTGTCAGTCGTAAAAGAGGAGGCGATCACAATGCTGTTCTCTGGCAGTCGGTGCGCGATCCCTAAAGCATCCATCATTGAGGTATCAGTAATAAAAATAACCTTTTTATGGCTGTCGATTTTTTTTACCGCTTCTTCTGAAACCACATGAAATAACCTGTCGCCATTTGAAACCCCACAAAAAATAAAGATCGATTTTGTTTCCGGGAATATTTCCAAAGCAGTGTTAATCGTCTTCTCTGCCTCTACTTTTAAAGGGATCACAGCAGTCTGGTTGTTGAGGGAAATTTCTGTAGAAAAACCATATGCAGAAAAATCATAATCAAGCGATATGGTTGGAAGGTCGAGAAGATACCTGTCTGCATAGCTCTTTATTGTACCCACAATATCAATCCCAACACAGATCAGCAGATCCAGGTCAATATTTTTATATTTCTTGTTATATAGATCAAACCGCTCCTTAGGATAATTTCCTTTGGGATAGCGATCCGTTTCCAGGTATTCAATTTGCACATTGCATGAATAGCCAAATTCGGAGGTCAACTGGGAACGTATGCCATCCAGAATAACCCGGTAAGCAGGTGTGGTTGGAACCAGAGAAAAAAGGATGAGAATATTCCTGTTCCGCGGGGTTTGCTCCGTACTTCCGAAAGAAAGACTGGAAAGAGTGATGAATATGAAGAAGAATGATATTATTTTTGTTTTTGTCATTCTTTAATCATAAAGAGATGACTGGATCCAGGCACCTGCGGTTCAAAGATAAACATTCCTGTCATAGAACCAAGGTACTATTTACAGGCCTGCGACAAGGAAGTATTTTTGTATGCTAAGCATATACCCGTTATTCTATAAAATTATCAAATCCCAAAACAATGAAAACGAATGTAATTCTTGTATGCCTTTTATTGATCAGTTCGGTGTCGCTTACCCGGGCGCAAAGCAAAAAAGATCTTGAACAGGATTTCGCGACCTGTGTCACTGCAAGGGATTCCCTTCAAAAAGCACTGACCGGGCTCACTGCCGATAACGAAGCCCTTGTCAAAAAGCATGATTCGGTCATGAAGGTCTGTGTGGCCTATGATACCATGTACAGTGCAATTAGGAGAAAGGTCATTTATCATCATTTTGATCCGATCAAGGCAGAGGCTTTGATCGATTCCCTGTCGACCCATCGCGAATCTGCTTTTGCGAATACCAGCAAAATACTGAATGACAGTATTGTATCCCTGAACAAAGAAAATACGGAGCTGAAAACGACCATCGAGATGCTGAAAGTGGAAACAGCCGATAAAACCAAGGTGGTCAATGACCTGAAACAGTTAAAAGAGCTTCTTGATACAGGGATTATCACTCAGGCTGAGTTTGATGCCAAAAAGGCAGCATTGCTCGAAAAACTCTGATCATAGAAAGGAGAGAGGAGAAAGGAGAGAGGAGAGATTATTTCTCCTTTCTCCTCTCTCCTTTCTCCTCTCTCCTCTCATCCACCACCGGCGTATCCCACTGCTCCCTGGGAACCACCTTCGGCGTGTCAGGATCCCCTTCGTAGGCGGGTGTCATGATCTGGACATTGTTCTCGTTGAAAATGTCGAGGATGTTTTGATGCAGCGTGTTATAATAGATCGGAATTTGGGAGGCATCGTCGCAATAAGCATTGATCTCATAGTTGACTGCAAAATCGCCCAGTGATTGTTTAATGACGAAGGGTGGCGGTTGCTTCAGGAGTCCTTCTGTTTTGTCTGCCGCCAGTTTCAGCATGGCATCCACCTGGCGCCAGGGTGTTTCATATCCGATCCCAACCGTTGTATGCAGTATCAGGCCGATATCTTTGGCCCTTGTACTGTAATTGATGATATTGCTGCTCAGCATGGTGGAATTGGGGATCACCACATCTTCGTTCTTGAGGGTGCGCACCCGGGTCACCATCAGTTTTTGCTCCTCTACAAAACCGACCACGTCCCCCACCTGGATCCGGTCTCCCTTTTTAAAAGCACCGCGGTAGGTCATCGAATAACCGGCAATGATATTGGCGATGAAGGAGGATGATCCCAGGGATAACAGGACACCCATGAACACGGAAATTCCTTTAAATGCACTTGAGTTGGATCCGGGGATGTACGGATAAGCAAGCACCAGAGCAAAAATGATGACGATCAGCCTTAAGATCTTATAGGTAGGCATGGCCCATTCCGGATCAAACCTGGTAATTTGCATTCCCCCTTCCTGGATGCCGGCAAATAATAATTTGATCAGTTTGAGCAGGTACCGTGTAACCAGGTAAATAATGATAAGAAAAGCCAGGCTGGGTAAAAATCCAAGGAATCCTTTTCCTAATTTGATTATCGGATCTACAAATAATCCCAGTGTATAAGTGGCCACCTTGTTCGTCCACGGAAACTGGCCGAGAACATATTGAAGGAATCCTGCAATCAGCAGAATGATGACAATAATCCGAATAGTTTTAAAAAAAAGATAAAAGGCCTTCCAGAGCTGCTGGGAACGGATCAGTTTGAACGAAATGTTTTCCACACTGCTGATCTTCGACTGTATCCGTTTTTCGATGGCAGTCCTTATTCGCTTTATCAGCCAGAGCAGTACGATCACGGCAACAACCAGAATGACAATGGCCACCAGTGCATTGATCATTTTGGTTTTCAGTGCGGGCCGGCTCCTTTCATACCGATAGGAATCAATGGCAGCACTAATCGAGTTCTGGATAACTTCAGCCAGTACTTTTGTATCAATCCCTTCTTCAACTCCATCAGCATCATACACATTCATGATGAACTCACTTCCGGCAAAGATCATCATCCTGTCTTCCAGAGCGGTTATTTTTACCGAATCCGGTGAGATGGTCTCAGCGGACGCTGCCTTTACAATTCGTTTACTGATGGTGGCTGCCCTCTGCTGGGCAGGATAGGAAGAAATTCCCCGGACATAAAACAGTGTTTTGCCATCTACCTTCACCGGGGCCCTGTCCTGCTGAATCCCTGCTAATTCCGGATCGATATCACTAGTTCCCTGCCCCGGGGATACTGCCGGAAATAGGATAACCACAATAAAAACCATGAGGATCCATGGGATAATTGATTTTCTCATAATGAACACAATATGATGGGTAAAAATTTTTATACCTAAGCGTTCTTCAACCGGCCGATATCCTGGAGGGAAGGTTCGCACCCGGATCCCTGGGAGGCCGATTCCATGCGAACAACTGTCTGCCAGTGATCTTTGGATTCAAAAATGGCCTGAGGATTAAGGATCCCTCCCCTCACCCTCCGTTCCATTTCATGACGCTGGGGAAGATGATGACAGGCAAGCCGGTAAGCCCAGTAGATCAGCTCCGAACAGTAAAAGGCCCTGATGCCATGAAGAAAAGCATAATTATAGGGATACCCGACCACGCGGCGTACATAGCGGCAGGTCTCTTCCATCAGGATGGCATCACAAAAGGTCGGGCGTAGGATGACATAATCGTCCACCTCGGTGAGGAATTCATCAATGGATTTGAGCGCTACCCCCTTACCGGTTGCCTCTATCAGCATATCACTGTCAATAATGATGGCTGAATGTTTCCAGTGTCCCCTGATGAACAGGTTGGTAAACTCAAATTCCTTGTGCGACAGAATGATCATCCCCGGCTGAAAAAGATGCCGGATGGTTTCCACATCCATTGCCTCGCACTTGAACGGCCTGCCAAACCGCCAGTTGATCTTGTTGGAGATGAACAGGACCGGATAAAATACCATCCGCATACGATAATTCAGCAACCTCGATACGCCCATCTAAACAATATATAATTTCATGTGATTTTTGCTCTTTACTTTTTACTCTTTACTTTTTCCGCCTCACCTCCACATTCACTTTCCATACATTCACCGGCGAAATCACAAACTCCCGCCATTGAATATCACCCGGCTTCATCTCGAATTCAAGGTAATTATCATATCCTTCTTTTGTGAACAATTCTGAGGGCAGCGGATCGAACTCATTCAGGTATGGCCTGTATTTGCAGGGTGTCAGTTCAACGATCAGGGTCTCCGCGCTGACATTACGGAACTCGAATAATCGGTTCTTCGTATCGGGGATATACTCCGTTTTCACCTTGATGAAATCATCATATGCACGGATGTACAAACTTTCATCGGTCTTCTGCTGGGCTGAAACGGACAGGGTGAACATCAGAAATAAAAATAACATCAGCAGGCATTCGGGCATTGATCGTGACGTGCACATGGCGATGATGATTGGATGTGGGATGTAAAAATAAATAACTGAATGATAATAACAAAAATTGTGAAGAAAAAACCATTGTAACAACAATCCGGCCATTCCCTCAGTGCGCCTCTGTGGTAAAAATGCAATCACTGGTATGAACCCCAGGGCAAGCCCTGGACCCTAATTCCGGCGCAAGCACCGGGGAATTTACCCCGTATAACCCCTCCCCTGCACCCCTCCCCTTAAGGGGAGGGGCCGGGGGAGAGGTCAATTAAACCACGGAGGCGCACCACGAAATAAGCGTAAATAGAAATCCTGATAAGTTTATATAATAACCAATAGATAATCTGTAATTTTGATCCCTTAACGTGAAGATCGCCACCTCCATAGTATGTTTTTTCCTGCTGATGTTCCAGTCGACAGGGTATTATTTGTATTTCAGGATCCAGCAACAGCACATCCGGCATGAGATCCGGCAGCAGATCAAGGCCGGAATACCGGAAGATGAGCTGGTTCTGCTCAAAATACCCCGCTCCGTACAGGAGAACCGGGATGAGTTTCAGCGGATCCATGACCATGAGTTCAGGTACCAGGGCAAAATGTACGACATCATCAGGCAGGAAAATCACGGGGAGGCCACATGGTTCCTCTGCATCAGCGACGAGAAGGAAACCCTGCTGTTTGCACGCCTGGATGAACAGGTGAAAAAAGAGATGAAGACCCTGCCCGGCAATGACAAACAACGGGAGCGGCTCCTGCAGTGGCACCACACCTTATTTTTGACTGAAACCGGGATCTCTGTCTTGCTCGATGCCGACGATACCGGGCAGCCTGAATCCCTTATTTCTTGGTATAAAGACTGGGAACACCCTCCTGATACACCTCCACCTGTTATTTAAGCTGGTATGCAGAAAACGGTGTGATGGCCCGGATTAAAGATTTCAACTTTCTTTCCGGGCATTGAATGGATGTAGTATGAGCTTAAATTTATGTGTATGAAAAGAATATTATTATATGTATTCCTGCAGGTGATCATCTGCCATGTTTTTGCCCAGGAGCTGCTGATCAAGGACAGGATAACGCACCAGCCCCTGGAAATGGTGGCAGTGTACCGTCACCATCCGACAGTGGCGGTGGTAACGAACTTCAAGGGCCGGGTTGATATCTCTGCTTTTCAGGGAGCAGATACCATTTTCATCCAGTTGCTTGGATATGAGCCGGTAAGATATTCATACGATCAGATGAAAGGCATGCAGTTCAGGCTTTATCTTGATCCGGTGGACTTCTCGCTGGATGAGGTGGTTATTTCGGCTGCGCGATGGGAGCAGAGCAAACGTGATGTGCCGCAGAAGATCACGTTGATCAAACCCGCCGAAGTGGCTCTGCAGAATCCGCAGACAGCGGCTGACATGCTTCAGGCCAGCGGCGAGGTTTTTGTCCAGAAAAGCCAGCTTGGAGGTGGAAGCCCGATGATCAGGGGATTTGCCACCAACAGGCTGCTGATCGTGGTGGATGGTGTGAGGATGAACACGGCGATATTCCGCAGCGGCAACCTTCAGAATGTGATATCGCTTGACCCGAATTCCACCGAAAAGACCGAGGTGTCGTACGGACCGGGATCCCTGATATACGGCAGTGACGCCATCGGAGGGGTCATGAGCTTTTACACGCTGACCCCTTCCCTTTCCGACGGCGATAAGCCGCTGGTGAAAGGGAATGCCCTTGCCAGGTGGTCATCGGCAGACATGGAAAAAACCGGCCACCTCGACCTGACCATTGGGCTGAAAAAATGGGCCTTTGTCACCAGCGGAACCTTTACTGATTATGATGATATGATGATGGGCCGACATGGACCAGAGCAGAATTATTTACGAAAATATTATGCAAAGACCACGGACGGAACAGATACTCAGGTACCCAACCCCGATTCGCTGGTACAGGTTCCGTCAGGATACCACCAGGTCAATGTGATGCAAAAGATCCGCTTTCAGCCCAATGAACACTGGAATTTCAACTATGGATTCCATTTTTCGACCACGTCCGACTATTCCCGTTATGACCGGCTACTCAGGGAGAAAAAGGGTCAGCTGCGCTCTGCAGAATGGTATTACGGACCGCAAAAATGGATGATGAACACCCTGAGCGTCACCCACCGGCAACCGACACGGATGTACGATATGCTCAACATGACGCTGGCGTGGCAGAATTTTGAAGAGAGCCGCCACGACAGGGATTTTGGTGATACCGAGCTCAGGCACCGGATCGAAAAGGTGAACGCGTTTTCTCTGAACCTGGATCTTGAAAAGGAAGTGGGAGAACGCCAGGGATTGTACTACGGGGTGGAGGCGCTGGTCAATACCGTGGAATCCACCGGCGAAGATGAGGATGTTTCTACGGGTATCCGTGTCCCGGGACCGGCACGGTATCCAAGTCCTTCCGACTGGGAGTCGTTTGCCGGTTATGTGAACTACCGGATAAAGCCCGTGACCCAGCTGACCCTGCAGGCCGGACTGCGTTATAACCAGGTGATGCTGAGCGGGGACTTTGACACCACGTTCTATCCGTTTCCTTTTACCGACTTTGATATCAGCACCGGAGCCCTCACCGGAAGCCTGGGTATGGCATGGCTACCAGGAGAAACATGGCAGGTGAACATGAATCTGTGCACCGGATTTCGTGCTCCCAACATTGATGACGTGGGAAAGGTCTTCGATTCCGAACCCGGATCCGTCGTGGTGCCCAACCCGAACCTCGTAGCGGAGTATGCCTGGAACGGTGAACTGAGCCTGACGAAAATCTTCGGTCAGTTCCTGAAAATAGATCTGACCGGGTATTACACCTACCTCGACAATGCCATCGTCAGGCGCGATTATACACTGAATGGAATGGACAGCATCATGTACGACGGGGAAATGAGCCAGGTCCAGGCTATGCAAAATGCTGCATACGCCTATGTATACGGAATCCAGGCAGGTGTTGAGCTGAACCTGCCTGCCGACCTGAAGATCCTGTCGAAGTTCAACTACCAGAAAGGGGAAGAGGAACTGGACGACGGTAGCATGGGCCCGCTCAGGCACGCCGCCCCCTGGTTCGGTTCAACGCATGTGCTATGGAAGCACGAGCGTTTCACGGCAGATCTTTTTGGAATCTATAACGGAGAAATCCCCTATGAGGAACTGGCACCGGAAGAACAGGGTAAAGATTACATGTATGCGGTCGATGCGGATGGAAATCCCTACTGCCCTTCCTGGTATACCCTGAATATCAAGGCTATGTACCAGGTCACCAATTTCCTGATGGTAAGTGCGGGGATCGAAAACCTTACCGACCAGCGCTACCGGCCCTATTCCTCCGGCATCGTGGCGGCGGGAAGGAATTTTATTGTTTCCCTGAAGGGGAACTTTTAATAAGAGGATGCGTCATCTGTTCTTAACCACAAAGGAACACGAAGGATTTCACAAAGTTGCACAAAGATATATATATGATAATAAACTACTTAGTGTTCCTTAGTGATATACTTTGTGTGCCTTCGTGGTTAAATATGACACTTATGATACAACCTATTAGTTATAATTATTTTAAATGTTAAAAAAAGGAGCATTACATACCCTGGCCCGAAAAGCTGGATTATCCCGGATGGCCTGCTGGCTGGTGGTGGCTGTCCTTTTCTATTCCAGCCTGGAATACCGCTTCTGGCGCATCGAGGGAAGGATCATTGCAGGCGACGTGGTCTCCTACTACCAGTACCTCCCTGCAGTGTTGATACATCATGATATCACACTGGAGTTTGCCCACCGGGATGCTGAACGGTACAAGGACCGGTTCTGGTCCGCTCCCACGGAAACCGGAAAATATGTGGGTAGGATGACGCTGGGCATGTCGGTACTGTATGCTCCTTTTTTTCTTGCCGCCCATGGGCTGGCCGGTCCGCTGGGCTATGAAAGGGATGGCTTTTCGCCGCCGTATAAATTCGCTCTGATCATTTCCTGCCTGTTCTATGTCTTCGTGGGATTATGGTTCCTGCGCAAAGCGCTGCTGAACTGGTTCTCCGACAGGGCGACAGCCATTTCGATCCTGATCCTCGGGCTGGCCACCAACCTGTACTTCTATGCGGTCATCGAGCCTCCCATGTCGCACGCATACAGCTTCAGCCTGATCGCCTGCATGATCTTCCTGGTGATACGCTGGTACGCCGCACCTTCAGTACCAAAGGCCATCCTCATCGGCCTGGTGGCCGGACTGATCCTGCTGGTAAGACCGGTCAACCTGGTCTTTCTGCCCCTGATCCTGCTGTGGGATGCGGGAAGCCGACCAGCCCTGATGGAGAGGCTTATCCTGCTGAAAAGGAACTGGGTACATCTGCTCATCATCATGGGGACAGTTTTCCTGGTGACCGTTCCGCAAATGCTTTACTGGCGGATGACCACCGGACATTATATCTATTATTCCTATGAGAAAGAACGGTTCTTTTTCAATGATCCGCATCTGTTCAGGGGAATATTCAGCTACCGGAACGGCTGGCTGATGTACACCCCTGTGATGATCTTTGCCCTCATCGGAGTGTTTTTAACCTTTAAACAACATCGCAGACTTTACATTCCCATGGTGGGCGTATGGCTGGCCTTCCTGTACCTGACATTTTCCTGGTGGTGCTGGTGGTACGGCGGAGCTTTCGGTATGAGGACCATGATTGATGCCTATGCGCTGCTCGCTTTCCCGCTGACCGCCTTCACTGCCTGGGTGATGCAAAAAAAACGGATCCTCGGATCCCTGTATCTGACACTGTTAGGTTTGTTCATTGCGCTTAATATTTTCCAGACCTATCAGTATTATACCGGTGCCATCCACTGGGGCTCGATGACCCGGGAGGCCTACTGGGATTCTTTTCTCCGGAAAGATCCCTCCGACCGGTTTAAAAGCCTGCTGAAGCATCCGGATTATGGACTGGCCAAAAAGGGCATTGATGCATTCAGTCAGTTTGAAAAGCGGACCGATCTGCCTGCAGTGCTGGAGGATACTGCAGGAATGGCAGCTTTCATCCGGCAAGCCGAACAAACGATCCGAAACGATACGGCATGGTTCGACCTGGTCAGGCAAAAATCGGTCAGTAAAAACAAACCTGTAGAAGAAGTTCTTCGGGAGGAAGCCCTGTGGATCTGGAACAAAAAAAAGGATAATGCTGTACCGAAATGAACAAATATTTGACATTTAATCGTTCTCCTGGAATTTTTGACGTACTTTGTACGGTCTATTCAATGTTGAACAATTAGTAAAGGAGGTAATCATGGGAATTTTATCCTGGATCGTCATCGGACTGATTGCGGGTGTCATCGCCAAATTCCTTATGCCCGGCAAGGATCCGGGCGGATTTATCATCACTATCCTGATCGGCATTGCCGGAGGTGTGATAGGCGGATTTATAGGTTCTTTACTGGGATTCGGAGGTGTGACCGGGCTGAATTTTAAAAGCATTCTGCTGGCTATTGCCGGGTCTTTTCTTCTGCTGCTTATTTTCAGGCTATTCAGGAAGAAGGGTTGATTTTAAGTTGGCAATTTGACAATTTGACAATTTGACAATTTGCCATCCGATCATTAAAAAATAAAGTCCGTATTAAGGAAC
The DNA here is from genome assembly GCA_022711405.1 of Bacteroidota bacterium. Classification (GTDB taxonomy): domain Bacteria; phylum Bacteroidota; class Bacteroidia; order Bacteroidales; family JAGONC01; genus JAGONC01. The sequence continues at coordinate 105,457 of JAKLFC010000009.1, read as the reverse complement.
GCCGATTGATTTCCCCGCAGGATCTCCTTTATCAGATCCTTATTTTGCGTGGAGTTTTTAGCTGCCACCAGCGTACGTATGGTGAACACCCGCAGTGCATCCGACACCGATAGGGTTCCCTCCGCCGAGTCCTTCCTCCCTGTGAATGGAAACGTATCCGGCCCGCGCTGGCACTGGCTGTTGATGTTGACACGGCACACCTGGTTCACCAGGGGATCGATCAGCCTTGCGATCTGCTGCGGATCGTTCCCGAAAAGGCTGACCTGCTGGCCGTAGTCCGACTGCACCATATACGTTATGGGCTCTTCGATATCGTCGAACACCGCGACAGGGATGACGGGTCCGAATTGTTCTTCATGATACAGCCTCATCCGGGAATCCACCGGAAAGACCACCGCCGGGAAAAAGAAAGATCCGTGGACCTCGCCTCCTTTTTCATTGATGACCCTGGCTCCCAATGCTTCCGCATCGTGGATCAGGTCGAGAAGGTAACGTGATTTGCCTGGCTCAGGCAGGGGAGTGATCTGCACTCCCTGCTCCCAGGGCATGCCCATCATCAGGGAAGATACTTTCTGCGAAAACTTCTCCAGGAACTCTTCACTGATCTTCCGGTGGACAAACAGGATCTTAAGGGCCGTGCATCGTTGTCCGTTGAACGACAATGTTCCCAGTACCGTTTCGTTCACCGCCAGGTCGAGGCTGGCATCGGGCAGGATGATGGCCGGATTTTTGGCTTCCAGGCCCAGCACGCAGCGCAGGCGGTGAGGCTTGGGGTGCTGGTGCTTGAGAATATCCGCCACCCGGCTGGTGCCGATGAATGCCAGCACGTTGATCCGTCCTGACTTCATCAGCGGACCGACCACGGCCTGTCCATCACCGTAGACGGTATTGATGACACCTGCCGGAAATGCATCCCTGAACGCCTCCAATAATGGATAATGCAGTAGTACCCCGAGCTTGGGAGGCTTGAAAATGACTACATTGCCCATGATCAGGGCAGGGATCAGCGTGGTGAAGGTCTCGTTCAGAGGGTAGTTAAATGGCCCCATGCACAAAACCACTCCGAGGGGCGCACGCCTGATCTGTCCCATGATGCCCTGTTCCATGACAAACCGGGATGAATTCCTGTCAAGGTCTTTCAGGGCCTCTATGGTATCACGGATGTATTCCACCGTGCGGTCAAATTCCTTTTGCGCGTCGGCCAGCGTCTTACCTATTTCCCACATCAGTAGACGGACGATCTCCTGGCGCTTGTCGGTCATTTTAAAAACGAATAGTTCCATGTGGCGGATTCGTTCCTCCACCGGCATGGTGGGCCATTCTCCCCGGCCGTTACTGTACGCTCGTTCGGCAGCATCCAGGACCTCCAGCGACTCTTTTTCGGTAAGCAGGGGATAGCTTCCGAGAAGAAAAGGATTTGCATCCCGTCCTTCAGAGATCATAACAGGGGAAAGAACCTCCTGTACGGGTCCGTCCCATGTCTGTATCAGGCCATTGACCAGGTATTCTTTCTGATGAATGGGCTCATCCAGCATAAACTCCTCCCCGATCCCTGATAAAGAAGGAAAGAGATTGATGTTCAATTCGGACATTAGTAAAGATTTAAAACTACTTACCCTGGGGCGGATTGGCAACTGCCGCTTTCTCCTCCCTGGAGATCCACCCTCCTCCAAGCGCTTTGTACAGACTTACATAGGAATTGAGCAATTCCCTCAGGGTCAGAGAAGCATTGAGTTCCGTATCAAAGAGTGTCCTTTCCGAATCCAGCACTTCCAGGTAACTCGTCACACCTCCATCGTACCTTGACCGCGATAGCATGGCTGCATTCTGCGCTGCTTTTCTCTGTTTGTTCACCGCTTCCAGCTCTGTCCTGTAGGTACTTACGCTGATCAATCCATCCTCCACTTCACGGAAAGCCTGCAGCACGGTGTTGTCATAGTCCATGAGCGCTTCCTGGTAGCGCTGACGTTCGATTTCGACGCGTCGTTTGTTTTTATTGAAATTAAAGATCGGGCCCAGGATTCCTCCGCTGACCGACCACGCGGCGCTGGCGGCCGTAAAGGTCAAATCAGGGCTGGCTGCCCCGAATAGTCCGGTGAGATTGAAAGAGGGGAACCGGACGGCCTGTGCCACGCCGATGTAGGCGTTCTGTGCCACAAGCGCCTGTTCGGAGTAAAGAATATCAGGCCGGCGTGTAAGCAGCTCCGACGGGATTCCCGATGGAATGTCGGGAGGTATGGGCTGGCTGTTCAGGTCAAGCCCGCGGGCAATGGTTCCGGGCATCTTTCCCAGCAGGATCGACAGGGCGTGTTCAGTTTGCGCCACAGCCCTTTCATACTGGGGAATATACGCAGCGGCAATGTTCTCCTGAATTTCGGCCTGGTTCACGTCGATTTCAGGGACGATCCCTTTATTGAACCGTTCGCGGACGATCCATGTGGATTCTTTACGCGATTCCAGTGTCTGGCGGGAGATGGCAAGCTGGTTATCGAAGTCCAGCAGCTGGTAGTAGGTGGAGGTCACTCCAGCGATCAGGCTGATCATCACCGAACGGTATCCGTATTCCGTGGCCAGCAGGTTCGCCTTTGCGGCTTCGGTGGCGCTGCGGTATTTCCCCCAGAAATCAATTTCCCACGAAAGAAAAGGAGCCGCATAATAGGTATTGTGGTTGGTGGTACTCCCCGTACTGAGGACCGGATTCAGGTTACCTCCCTGTATGTTCGCCTCATAACCGATGACCGGCCACATATCGGCCCTGTTATATCCAACGGCCGCCCTTGCCTCTTCAATGCGCGCTGCTGCCAGCCGTACATCCCTGTTTTCGGCCAGTGCGGTCCGTATCAGGCTCTCCAGCTGGGGATCCTGGAATAGGATCCACCACTCCAGATTCAATGCTGAATCCTGAACGGTTGTGTCTGAATAGTTAAAATGGTCGGGCGTCTGCACCACAGGCTTCTGGTACTTCGGTCCCACCATGCACCCTGCCAGGACCGATATGAACAGGATCACCGCCAGGTGTATACTATATTTTTTCATATCATTCATTATTCTGTACGACAGTTTGTTGTGCTTTCTTTAGATCTCGTTTCTTTTCATATTTACCTAACTTGCCTATCAGGACAAATAACATCGGGTACATAAAGATACCGAGCATAGTGGCGATGAGCATCCCGGCAAAAACAGCCACGCCCATCACGTTACGTGCCTGGGAGCCAGCCCCGCTGGCTGTGATCAGGGGTACCACACCGAGAATGAAGGCAAAAGAGGTCATCAGGATCGGGCGCAGACGCAATTTGGCTCCCTGGATGGCTGCTTCCATGAGGGATAATCCCTCTTCGAATTTATCTTTGGCATATTCAACGATAAGGATCGCATTTTTCGCTGCCAGAGCCAGCAGCAGGATCAGCGAAACCTGGGCAAAGATGTTCAGGACATAAAGATCAGAGCTGAAGCGGGCGATCCATATTCCAAGGAAAGCGCCGAAAATGGCAAAGGGCGTTCCAAGCAGGATGGCGAAAGGCAGCGACCAGCTTTCGTACTGGGCAGCAAGGATCAGGAACACAAACACCAGTGAAAACACGAAGATCACACCGGCTGTTCCTGCAGCTGCTTTTTCCTGGTACGACATGGCGTTCCAGGCATAGCCGATATCATCAGGCAGTACCTCCTCAGCCACTTCCTCCAGGGCGGTGAGGGCCTGTGCCGAACTGTAACCGGGTGCAGGTCCGCCCGTCACCTCCGCTGCACGGTACATATTGAACCGGAAGGTGAATTCAGGCCCGCTTATATTTTCAACCGTGGCTATGGAACTAAGGGGGATCATCTTCCCTTCGTTGTTTTTAATAAAGAACAGATCCATGTCATCTTCGGTCAGCCTGTATTCCGGTTCAGCCTGAAGATAGGACTTGTATACGCGGCCAAACCGGTTGAAGTCGTTCACGTAGGTCCCGCCCAGGAAAGCGCTGATGGTATTGTATACATCGTTCAGGTTCAGTCCCATTTTCATGGCCTTTTCCCTGTCCACATCCAGGTACCGCTGGGGAGTCGAAGCCTGATAGGTGGTGAACACCGAACTTATCTCCGGCCGCTGACGCACTGACTGAATAAATTTTTGGGTCTGCTGGGCAAGATACTGGGGGGTACTGTTGCTGCCCTTGTCCTGGATCATGATGCTGAAACCGGATCCATTCCCCAGCCCCGGGATGGCAGGAGGTCCAAAAGCAAAGCTGGGTGCCTCCTGAATGGCTGCAGAGAATTCCCGGTTCAGCTTCCGGATGAGCATGTGCACCTCGCCTTCCTTTCCGCGTTCACCCCATTCCTTGCAGGAAACGAAAATAAAAACCGAATTGGTCGAAAAGCCTCCGGTGAGCATGCTGTATCCGGGGATGCTGGTGGAAAACTCCACTTCCTCATGCGACGATAGGATCTTTTCAATCTTTCTGGCAACCAGATCGGTCCGCTGCAATGAAGCTGCTTCGGGCAACTGTGCATTGATGAAGAAATAGCCCATATCTTCTTCAGGGATGAAGCCACCGGGGATGAATTTACCCAGCACACCGGCCAGAAACAGAAAGATCACGATGAAGATGACTCCACGGGTAGCCTTACGGGCAACCACGTGGGAGAAACTGGTGTATTTTTCATTGGCTTTGTTGAAACCTTTGTTAAATCCCCTGAAAAATTTACCCACGATGCCCTTTGCAGGTTTTGGTTCCTTCAGCAGGATCGAGCTGAGGGCAGGGCTAAGGGTCAGCGAGTTCAGGGCGGAAAAAACGACCGATACGGCGATGGTGATGGCAAATTGCTGATACAGGCTGCCGGTGATGCCACTGATCGCTGCGACCGGTATGAAAACCGCCACCAGCACCAGGGTGATGGCAATGATCGGGGCAGTGATCTGTTTCATGGCCTTGATGGTCGCCTCGCGGGGCTCCATCCCGTGTTCAATATTGACCATAACCGCCTCCACCACCACAATGGCATCGTCAACGACAATTCCGATGGCCAGAACGATACCCAGCAGTGACAGCGTGTTGATCGAGAATCCGAAAACCGGAAAAAGAATGAAGGCTCCCACCAGGGACACAGGGACTGCCAGCAGGGGAATGATCATGGCCCTCCAGTTCTGAAGAAAGATAAAAACCACAAGGATCACCAGGAGCAGGGCTTCATACAGGGTCGTGATGATCTCACGGATCCCTTCTGAGATCGCCAGGGTGGTATCAAGGGATATATCGTATTTCAGATCCTGCGGAAAGTCCTTAGCCAGCTCAACCATGGTTGCCTTTACCTGGCCAGCCAGGTCCATCACATTGGAACCGGGACTCTGATAGATGGATAGTACACCAGCATCTTCGCCATTAAGACGGGCATACATCTTGTAACTTTCCGTACCCATCTCGATACGGGCAAGATCTTTCAAACGAACCTGAAATCCTTCAGTACTCTGCCGTACCACAATCTCACCGAATTCTTCTTCGGTCTGCAGACGGTCCTTGAGGCGTACGGTGTATGTGAAATCCGTGCCTTGCGGAGCCGGTTCACCGCCAAATTTACCCCCTGCCACTATCACGTTTTGCTGCTTGATGGCATTGACGACTTCATTGACCGTGATGCCCATCTGGGCCATCCGGTCGGGTTTGATCCAGATCCGCATGGAATAGTCCCCCACACCGAACACATCCACCCTGCCGACTCCCGGTATGCGGGCCAGGATATCTGCCACGTTGATCTTCGTGTAATTACTGAGAAAGATCTTATCGTACGTTTTGTTTGGTGACGTAAGAGAGATCAGCAGGACCGGAAAAGCAAGCGATTTTTTTGTTGAAACTCCAAGTCGTTTCACTTCATCCGGTAGTTTGGGAGTGGCGGAAGAAACACGGTTCTGGGTAAGCACATTGTTCATATCCGGATCAGTTCCCACGTCGAAGGATACCCTGATGGTTAAAGCACCGTCATTGGTATTGATCGACTGCATGTAGATGCTGTTCTCCACCCCGTTGATCTCCTGTTCCAGGGGAGTGGCCACCGACTGTTCCACGTCCAGGGAGCTGGCGCCGGTATAAAAAGCCGTGACCTGTACCATCGGAGGAGTGATGTCAGGATACTGGGCAATAGGTAAACTTAAAATCGAAATCACGCCAAGGATCACGATAAAGATCGAGATGACCATGGCAACGATCGGCCGTCTTACAAAAAATTCTGCCATCGCGTTCCGGTATTAGGGGTTAGAATTTCATTAGTTCGGCAGGTACCTCGACCATCTGGGGGTTGACTTTCTGTCCCGGCCGGACCAGATTCAGGCCTTCAAACACGATCCGGTCCTTTGGAGTAAGCCCTGACATAACAAGGAACATACTCCCGACCTTTGCAGCCAGTTTGACCGGGCGTACTTCAATGGCGCTGGTATCATTTACTACATAGACCTGGTACAGACCCTGCAGTTCCCTGACACTCCGCTGAGGAATCACCAGTCCATTTTCAACGACTTCCACAACGATCTGCACCCTGGCAAACTGACCGGGGCGTAAAAGCTTTTCTGGATTGGGAAAGGATGCCTGGACCAGAAGAGTCCCTGTGGTGGGATCCACCTGACGGTTCACAAAATCAAACCTGCCTGGGGAAGCGAAAACCGATCCATCGGACAGGATCAGATGTATCTTTTCCTGTTCGGCCACTCTATCACGCACATCATTCCTGGTGAGCGAATCCTGTGCCTGCGCATCAATGGCTTTCCTGGCAATCCAGAGGTAATCGGATTCCGTAATGGAAAACTGGACCAGGATGGTATCAATGATGGATACAGTGTTCAGCACGACGGGATTCGGCGGACGTCCGACATACTCTCCGGTTTTTGCTTCGGTCTTGCCTATGACTCCCGTGATAGGCGAGTATATGCTGGTATACCCCAGGTTGATCCGGGCATATTTCAGGTTGGCATTCGCTGCGTCAAGGGAAGCCTGGGCAGCGCCAAACTGGGCAACGGCAGCATCCAGGTCGCTCTGGCTCACCGCATTGATCTCGGCCAGGGGCCGGATCCTGTTCAGGTCACTCTCGGCCTTTGCCAGCATGGTCTGCGCCTGTGCCACACCGCTCATCGCTTCAGCTTCCAGTGCTTTGAAAGGCTCCGGATCAATGGTATAAAGCAGCTGACCCTGCCTGACAAACGTTCCTTCCTGAAAATGTATCCCTGTAAGAAAGCCATCCACCCTGGCACGGATCGGAATATCCTTATATCCATAGGTCTGCCCGACAAAATCTGCCTTTATCGGTACGGTTGTCTGCAGTACATTGACCGCCTGTACCTTGGTAAGCGGTGGAGTCTTCGCTGCCTCCTTCTTACAGGCCGGTAATATCAATAGTAAACTTAAGAGGCAGCAAATGATCGCGCCCCGGAGGATGTAAACGGTAAATTTCATGGCTGGAATTTTGAACGTTAAGCAAATGTATTATAAAATCTTTCTGAATTCAATGGATATTTTTAAAAATGATTCCTTTTCATCCGGCAGGCAGTGGTAAAAGATTTCGACGTCCTTGTATTGATTTCTACAGAATTACTTGCATCTGCCTGTCTTTTTCATTAATATTGCCACTCCAACGACCCCTTGTATTTTTTTACTTCTAAAATCCTTTATCATGAAAAACATTCCAGTTCTTTTATCTGCATTCATGTTTGCCGCTTTCAGCTATGTACTCCAAGCCCAGGACAACGGAGACTGGGGCAATCCCTACTCCGTACTGAAAGACCAGCCTGAAGCCGACCTGATCGTAAGGGTTGGCGATATTGATAATCTGGGATTTGGCTGGCCCGAGGAATTTAATCCTTTTGCCGGTAAAAATACGGATCCCCACGATTATCCCTGGGAAGCCGAATCCGACGATCCGGCGGGCACCGACAGGATATTTGTTGTTTCCAGTTACACACCAGATGAAGCTGCATGGACGGATGGGTATACCGGCTCCACTACCCGACCTGAAAATGAGCCGCAACCGATTACCCTTGAGTACTCTCTCATTGGGATGGATGTAAAATCCGCCATGATCCGGATGTTTGTGGACGATTTCCAGTCTCCCGGGTTTGGTGCCAGCTATCAGGTCAGCATCAACGGAAAAAGGATTCCCTACCTTGAAAATATGATCAATGCCCTGGATCAGACCGGCCCCATCGGGAAACTGATCACCATACAGCTTCTTCCCGAGGATCTTCCCCTGGTAAAGACAGGCCGGATGGTGATCCGGATCGACGATCTGACCACCGGCGCGGGTGATGGATTTGCCATTGATTTTGCAGAGCTGCTGATCAATCCGAAAAAACTGGCCTTCGTACAGAATATCAGCGGAATCGTAGTGGATGAAGATACAAAGGCGGGCATTGGAGGAGCACTTGTATCTGCCACCAACGTCGTCGAAACCACTACAGATGACCAGGGCGGATTCGTGCTGATGAATGTACCGGCAGGACTGGCACTGATCACCGCTTCAAAAACGGGATACGCCATGAAAACTCTCCCCTATGATGAATATAACTATGAAGGTATGGATGACAAGACGATCACCATCCCCCTCAAAAAACTGGAAGAATCCGTGGTAAAAATGGGGCAGGATATTGATAAAAAAGGTGTTTTGGTCCTGTACGGGATTCATTTTGAGGTGGATAAGGCCACCCTTACCCCTGAATCCGTTCAGGTGCTGGAGCAGCTGGCCACTGTGATCAGGGAGAGACCAGGCCTCAATCTTGAGATTGCCGGGCACACCGATTCGGATGGTACGGATGAATACAACCTCCAGCTCTCGCAGAACCGCTCGCAGGCGGTGGTGAACTGGCTCGTTGAAAATGGAATCACCAATACATTGAGCGCACAGGGGTATGGCGAAAGCTCCCCGGTGGCAAGCAATACCACCATCGAAGGGAAGGCGGCAAACCGCAGGGTAGAGATCAGGGTGATAGGGGAAAAAAATTAATTAATTCTTTTCCCTGACTTCCCCCACTCCCTTTCACGCAGAATATACTTTTGAATCTTCCCTGTGGCAGTTTTGGGCAACTCACATATCTCGATGGCTGCGGGGCATTTAAAATGTGCCATGTGTTTCTTGCAGAAAGCAAGAATTTCCTCTTCCGACGCGTAGGCTCCTTTTTTCAAGGTGACAAAGGCTTTCGGCCGTTCGCCCCATTTTTCATCGGGGATGGCCACCACCGCACATTCAAGGACTGCCGGGTGCCTGACCACCGTTTGTTCCACCTCAATGGTCGAGATATTCTCCCCACCTGAAATGATGATATCCTTCAGCCGGTCACGAAGTTCAATATACCCGTCGGGGTGCCACACGGCAAGGTCACCGGAATGGAACCAGCCTCCGCGGAACACCTCCTCCGTGGCCGCCGGCTGTTTATAATACCCCTGCATCACGTTATTTCCCCTCATCACCACCTCTCCGATTGTTTTACCATCCCGCGGAACATCGTTCATATAGCTATCCACCACCCTGACCAGCTCGGCTGTGACGTATGCCTGGCCCTGTCTTGCACGCAGCTGTGCCTGTTCTTCCAGTGGCAGAAGATCCCATTCAGGGTGCCATTCACAGATCGTATAGGGCCCATAGGTTTCGGTCAATCCGTACACGTGTATCGGCTTGAAATTCAGCGATCTGAGCTTTTCCAGCAGGGTGGGCGACGGAGGTGCCCCCGCAACAATGACCGCTACGGGCTGGTCGAAGCGGTAGGCACTGGAATGGTTCACCAGCATGGTATGGAGCGTAGGTGCGCCATTGAAATGCGTCACGCCCTCCCTGCGGATGAGGTCCCAGATACGTTCCGGATCGATCCTGCGCAGACAGACATGTGTGCCGCCCACTGCCGTCACCGCCCACGAAAAACACCATCCATTGCAATGGAACAGGGGCAGCGTCCAAAGATAAACTGTTTGGAGCGACAGGCCCGTTTCAATCACTTCTCCAAGGGCATTCAAATACGTACTCCGGTGAGAGAAGATCACCCCTTTCGGCTTGCCGGTAGTACCTGAGGTATAATTAATGGAAATGGGACTATCCTCCTGGTCAACGGGATTCCGCAAAGGCTCCGGTGAACTTTCAGCCAGGAAGCGTTCATAGGGATCGCTGACCAGACCGGAATCATCAATGCGGATGACAGTCAGCCCGGGAATGTTCAGATCGCTGATCAGCGGTAAAAATTCAGCATCGGCAAATAAAAACCGGCTGTCGGAATGGCCCAGGATATACCGGATCTCCTCCTGGTTCAGCCGGGTGTTGATCGTTACCAGGACACCTCCGGCCAGCGGTACACCAAAATGTGCGTCCAGCATGGCCGGTATATTGGGACACAGAAAGGCCACCTTGTCGTTCCTTGAAAGTCCTGCCTGCAGCAGGGAACGGGCCAGGCGATGCACCCGTTCTTCAAACTGGCGGTAGGAGTACCTCCGGTCGCCATGAATGACAGCTGTTTTTTCAGGCAGGATCGAAGCACTCCGCCGGAGGAAACTCAGGGGACTCAGTTCTGTGCGGGATACTGGCTTTGTAATGTTCTCTTCCATGACCATCGCTGTTGAATGCTACTAAGATAAGGATTTCTTTCATTGCCCTAAGGGCGAATCATGGTTAATTATTCAGTGTTTTTATTAATTTGCACTCCGCGGAAACAACAGTCCATCATGAAGGATCACATCCGACAGGCATTGAACAGTAAGGAACCAGGCGTGCTCATCCTGGCGTCTTTGGTATTCCTCTGCGGTCTGTTCATCCATCTGGGAAATGTCCCCCTGATGTCGGATGAGGGGATCCGGGGTCTGGTCGCGCTGGAGATGCAGTTATCGGGTGATTATCTGACACCTACCATCAACGGGGAACTTTATTTCAACAAACCTCCCCTGTACAACTGGATCATCCTGGCCTTTTTCAAACTGACCGGCAGCCACAGCCTCTTTATCCTAAGGCTTCCAACGATCATTGCCACCCTGTTCTTCACAATGACCATTTTCCTGTACGTGCGGCGATATTTCGGTGACCGTTTTGCTGCCTTCAATGCGCTCCTGTTCCTATCCACAGGAAAGATCCTCTTCAGCGACACGAACCTGGCCCTTATTGACCTGACCCATTCCTGGCTGCTGTACCTGAACTTTATCGTCATCCTTGAATTTTCCAGGCGCCATCAGCCGTGGAAGATGTTCCTGATTTCCTACGGGCTGATCGCGCTCTGCTACCTGATGAAGGGATTCCCTGCCCTGGTGGCCCAGGCAGCTACACTGCTGGCTTTTTTCATCGCCAGAAAAGAATTCAGGAAACTTTTCTCGTTGCCGCATGTAACGGGAATCATCCTGATGACCGGGATCATCGGGGCATATTATTATTTTTACATCCGGCAAAATCCAGGCATCCTGGAGCATTTGTTCGCAATCCTGTGGGATCAGTCGGCCCAGCGGACAGTGGCACGGTACCCCTGGGAAAAGACCGTTGCCCACCTTGTCCTGTTTCCACTGAAGTTCCTCTATGAGCTGCTGCCCGTATCCTTGCTGGTGGTTGCCTGTCTCCGGAAGGATTTTATCAAAAGGATCCACGATCATCCGGTTCTGTTCTACAGCTTTCTTTTCCTGGTTGCCAACAGCCTCATCTACTGGCTCTCCCCTTACTGGAGGGTCCGGTACATATTCATGCTGTTTCCGCTTGCCGTAACGATCATGCTCTATTTCCATCTGCTTGTGAAAGAACAGAACAGGCGGCTTCTTCAGGTTACAGGCATCCTGCTGTCAGGCATCTCAGCGATCGCGACGCTGGCTCTGATCCTGGCTCCCTTCCTGGATGCAGCAGCTTGGAAACCTGCCAACCTGCTGATCAACTTCATAATAGCTGCCGTCATGATCCTGATCCTCGCGTTCATGATCAAACGGCCTGCATTACAGCTGGCGTTGTTCGTTTTATTGCTGAGCGTCGGCCGCCTGGCGGTCAGTGTCCTTTATCTTCCTGTATACAGCCAGATGCAGAAGGAATACCGCCACCGCGATGCAGCCATCGAAATCGGAAGAACGATGCGGGGTAAGGAGGTGTATCTATATGGAAACCAGCATATAAATGAGGATATCTCCTATTATATCACGCGTGAAACCGGTCAAATTCTCCGGCACAGGAACGACAGGGTCCCCGGGGAAATATATTACATAGCCGATAACAGGATTCTGCGTGATTTCCGGCAAAAAGGGATCTTCTTCAGCACAACGGCTGAATTTTACACCCGCAACGAAGGCGTCCGCCTGTACCTTATCCGCTTTCTCTGACGCCTTTGAATCCCTGTATTCCCTCCGTGCGCCTCCGTGCAATCCTCCTTTCGCCTCTGTGATTAAGTAAAAATACCGGCCAGATGCCTGAAAATCATCATAAAATGCCCATTTCTGTTAATAAAACTTTAATAATGATACGATTTGTAATTTTTTGTATTACATTTGCCCGATTTTTAATAAGCTGACTGAGAGGTCAGGATTTTTTAATTTTTTAATCGTTTTTTCAATGAACATTTACATCGCAAACATCCCGTTCAAGGCCAAGGATAATGACCTTCGGGAGTTATTTGAACAGTATGGCGAGGTTCAATCCGCCAAGATCATTATGGACAAAGTGACCCAAAGAAGCAGGGGCTTCGGATTCGTGGAGATGAATGATGACGCAGAGGCCCGTGAAGCCATTGAATCGCTGAATGGCGCTGATTTTATGGGTAAAACACTGGTGGTTAACGAAGCGAGACCCCGTACCGATAATCCCAACGGTGGAAACCGTGGAGGTGGCGGTTTTAACAGACGACCCAACAGGAATTTTAGCGAATAAACCGCGAAAAAGAACCTATCAGAGGCTGGCTCATCATACGGGTCAGCCTTTTTTATTTTACGTCGCTTCCATCCGGTAAGGAAGGGTCGGGTGTGATAAATGCCAGTTTCCCGTCGGGGCCCTCTGCCATCAGGATCATACCCTGGGAGACAAGACCCCTGAGTTTCCGGGGTTCCAGGTTGACCAGAAAACAAACCTGCCTGCCCACAACCTCTTCGGGGCTGAAGTGTGAAGCGATCCCTGCCACCACCGTGCGCTGGTCGAGCCCCGTATCAATCCGCAGCTCGAGGAGCTTATCTGCCTGGGGCACTTTCCTGGCTTCCAGGATGGTACCCAGGCGAATGTCCATTTTTGCAAAATCGTCATAGGTGATGGGTGGTTTCGGGGGCTTTACCTCAGGCTTCGGGGATTCGTTCGTCTTTTTGGTTTCCTGCAGCTTTTTCACCTGTGCTTCGATCGCACTGTCCTCAATTTTCTCGAACAGGTAAAAAGAACGGCTGAGCGGATGATCCGCCTGCAGAATATCCATCCGGCCTGCTGCCTTCCATTTCATGGCAGGCAGGTTCATCATCTGCCGTATCCTTGCTGCCGAGAAAGGCAGAAATGGCTCGCACAGGATCGCCAGGTTGGCGCACAGCTGCAGGGAAATGTTCAGAATGGTACCCACGCGTGCTTCATCGGTCTTTATCAGTTTCCATGGTTCCGAATCGGTCAGGTACTTATTCCCCAGGCGGGCCAGGTTCATCAGTTCGCTTAGCGAATCCCTGAATCGAAAATGATCCAGCATACTGCCGATCCGGTCAGGGAAGGTACAGGCATCCTCCGCAACACGCCGGTCATACTCGTTCATGATGCCAACCGGCGGTACCCTGTTGCCAAAAAACTTGTCCGTCAGCACCAGGGTGCGGTTGATGAAATTACCGAAAATTGCCAGCAGTTCGCTGTTGTTGCGCGTCTGGAAATCCTTCCAGGTAAAATCGTTGTCCTTGGTTTCAGGCGCGTTGGTGGTAAGCGCATACCGGAGCACATCCTGCTTTCCGGGGAATTCCTTCAGGTACTCATGGAGCCATACTGCCCAGTTGCGCGATGTTGAGATCTTATCCCCTTCCAGGTTCATGAACTCAAAGGCAGGGACATTGTCAGGGATGATGAAGGTTCCCTCGTTGATCAGCATGGAAGGAAAGATGATGCAATGGAACACGATATTGTCCTTGCCGATGAAATGGATCAGGCGGGTATCCTTTGCTTTCCACCATGCCTCCCAGCCCGTGCCGTGGAGTTGCGCCCATTCACGCGTGGCGGAAATATAACCGATCGGAGCGTCGAACCATACATACAGGACTTTGCCTTCCGTACCGGGCAGGGGCACCTTTACGCCCCAGTCCAGGTCGCGGGTGACGGCGCGGGGCTGAAGACCGTGATCCAGCCACGACTTGCACTGGCCGTACACATTGGGCTTCCAGTCGTCTTTATGCTCCTGGAGGATCCACTGTTTCAGCCACCCTTCATATTTATCGAGGGGAAGGTACCAGTGTTTGGTTTCCTTTTTTACAGGAGGCTTTCCGCTCAGCGCCGAGCGGGGATTGATCAGGTCGTCAGGGCTGAGCGAGGTGCCGCAGTTCTCGCACTGGTCACCGTAGGCCTTCGGGAACTCACAGCGCGGACAGGTGCCTGTAATGTAGCGATCGGCAAGGAACACCTGATTCTCTTCGTCAAAGTACTGCAGGGTGGTCTTTTCAATGAATTCTCCCTTGTCGTACAGGGTCTTGAAGATCGCCGCAGCGGTTTCATGATGAATGGGATTCGAGGTTCTGCTGTAAATATCAAAGGATATCCCAAACTCCTCAAAAGAATCCTTAATGATCCGGTGGTACCTGTCGACGACTTCCTGAGGTGTGACTCCCTGCTGCCGTGCCTTGATGGTGATGGGGACTCCGTGTTCATCGGAGCCTCCGATGAACAGAACCTCCTCACCCTTGCTTCGAAGGTAGCGCACGTAGATATCGGCAGGGATGTATACACCCGCCAGGTGACCAATATGCAGAGGCCCGTTGGCATACGGAAGGGCAGAGGTGACGGTGGTGCGGCTGTACCAGCGATCCGTTGAGCTCATTGTGTAAAATATTAACCGTTAAACTGTCGGAATATCTGCGCAAAGATAGAAATTTGAAGGTCACCGGGAGGGAATAATGCAGGGAACTCATAAATTGGAAAGGGATTTGGGCAGGGAACATAAAAAATTCAGACATTTGATCCTTTAAAAATTTTCGTATGGGTATTACCGCTTTCCTTGCCACACATATCACTAATTTCATTGACCAGACTGGGTATATCAGCATTTTCATTCTGATGATCCTGGAAAGCATGGTCTTTCCGGTGCCCAGCGAAGCCGTGATGCCCTTTGCGGGTTTTTTGATCGTTCAGAACCGGTTTACGTATGCGGGAGTGATCATCGCCAGCACGCTGGGAAGTATCGTCGGATCACTGGCCTCGTATTACATTGGCAGATACGGTGGTAAACCGTTCGTTGACCGTTACGGCAAATATTTTCTCCTGAACCGTAAAGACCTTGAGGCCACCGAACGATTCTTCAACCGCCACGGCAGCCTGACCATCTTCATCAGCCGTTTCATTCCCGTGGTGCGTCACCTGATCTCCATCCCTGCCGGTAGCGGCCGGATGCCCCTGGGACGTTTTTCAGTGTATACCATACTGGGTGCTGGCATGTGGAATACGATCCTTACGGTGGCGGGCTATTACCTCCGGCAGAACTGGGACGATATCATGAAGTACAGCCACGTCATCGACTACGTCGTGCTGGCCTTGCTGGGAGCAGGGATCATCTATTTTATTTACAAGCATCTGCGCAAAAATTAAACAGCCTTATGCCAATACCAACCTCAAGAACAACCGAAAAAGGACGTATTTCCATCGATAGCCTTATCTGTAACGGGTGCGGCCTTTGCGTAGAGGTCTGCAAAGACTTCAGCCTTGCCATCGAAAACGGTAAAGCCGTGGAATCGAAGCATTCAGTCTTTGGCTGCATCGCCTGCGGGCACTGTATGGCAGTCTGCCCCAGGGACGCGATATCCGTTCAGGGGCGTCATCTCTCCCCTGCCGACCTCTTCCCTGTTCCCCAAAAGGCAGACGCTGCATCCTTCGAAGCCCTCCTTGCACTCTTTCAGCGAAGAAGGAGTATCAGGGAATTTAAGGATAAATCCGTTGAACGGCAGGTGATCGATAAAGTCCTGCATGCGGCTGCCACAGCACCCATGGGAATTCCCCCGTCCGATGTCCACGTCCTTGTTCTGGAAAGCAAGGAACAAGTCCTGCAGTTCTCCAAGGACTACTGTGAATACCTCAAATCGCTCAGATGGATGGTGTCGGGCTGGTTTCTGGCCATGATGAGGCCCTTCTGGGGCAAGGTCAATACCGACATGTTCCGGGATTTTATCCGGCCCCTGATTGCCAAGTATACCGAATCCATGGATAAAGGAGAAAATGTAGTGATGTATGACGCTCCGGTGGGGTTGTATTTTTATGGCTCTCCCTATACTGACCCTGCTGACCCGCTCATCGCGGCAACGTACGCCATGACCGCAGCCGAATCGCTGGGCCTGGGAACCTGCATGCTCGGCGCCATCCATCCGTTTATCCAATCAGGAAAAGGTGCACGTACATTCAGGGAGAAATACAGGATCCGGTTCAAGAGCCGTGAAGGCCTTTTTGTCATCATGGGATATCCCAGGATCAAATTTGAAAAGGGCATCCACAGGACTTTTGCCAATATCGATCACCTCAGCTGATCCTTGAAGATGACAGTTCCGGCATATCTGAAGAAAGGAGATCCCGTTGCCCTTGTGGCCCCTGCCCGCAAGGTAACAGCCGATGAAATGGAGCCTGCATCATGCAAACTGAAGGAATGGGGCCTTGAAGTGGTCACCGGGAAACACCTGACAGGATCCTGGAATCAGTTTTCCGGGACAGACACGGAAAGAGCCGCTGACCTCCAGGAAATGCTTGACAGGGATGATATACGGGCCATTTTCTGCGCCAGGGGAGGATATGGCCTGATACGGATCATCGACCGGCTCGACTTTTCGCGGTTTGCAAACGATCCCAAATGGATCGTGGGATACAGCGACATTACCGCACTGCATTCGCACATCCACACCCATTTCGGGATCGAGACACTCCACGCCACCATGCCTATTCATTTCGGAGATCCGGCCATATCCGCTGAAACGTTCACATCGCTGCATAAGGCCCTGTTCGGGGAAAACCTTACGTATAACCTGCCTTCATCCGCATTGTCACGAAGGGGCAAAGCAAAAGGGATCCTCACCGGCGGCAACCTCTCACTGATCTTCAGTCTTGTCAGTACACCTTCCGATATACTCACCGACGGGAAGATCCTTTTTCTGGAAGATCTGGACGAGTACCTTTATCATGTCGACCGGATGATGCTGGGTCTGAAACGATCCGGAAAGCTGAGCCACCTGGCCGGTTTGATCGTGGGAAGCATGACACGGATGAGGGATAATGAAATCCCTTTTGGTAAAACATCGGAAGAGATCATCGCGGAAGCGGTCAGGGATTATGATTACCCCGTTTGTTTTGGCTTTCCCGCAGGGCATGTTGCTGATAACAGGGCTCTGATTCTGGGGAGGGAGACGGTTTTAGAGGTAGGCGATGAAGTGGTTTTCAAACAATCCTGATAAAATCCCAAATTCCAGGATCCAAGACCCAGACAAATTCCAGGATCCAAATTTCAATACTTAGCCCGTTGATCTAACCCCTTAAACATTCGGACAAAACTACTGATTTAGATTTGTAGTTTTTGGGATTTGGATCCTGGAATTTGTTTGGAATTTGGTGCCTGGAATTTGGATTTTTTTTGCACAGTGTGGTACGTTTCCTCTCTTTTCCGTATTAACCATTAACAGAGCTCGCATTTATGGCTGAACACAATGAAACCGGAAAAGCGGGAGAAGAGATCGCTGCAGGCTATCTCCGCTCCAAAGGATACACCATCCTGGAAACCAACTGGCGATGGGGTAAGAATGAGATCGACATCGTTGCGGAAGAGAAGGATTACCTGGTGATCATCGAGGTGAAAACGCGGCACTCCACCGACTTCGGTGAGCCGGAAACCTTTGTCACCATGCAAAAACAAAGATTGCTGATACGGGCAGCCAATTCCTACATCAACCGGTACTCGGTGAAAAAGGAAACCCGGTTCGATATCATCAGCATCGTCCTCAGAGGCAAAAATCCTGAGATCCATCACATCCCCGATGCCTTCTACCCGACGCTGTAGAATGGTCGATTGTCGACTGCTGACCGCTGATCCCGTGTCACTACGTTCCCCGGGACAAGCTGTTGACTGCTGACTGCTGACTGCTGACTTTTTATATGTATCTTTGCCGCTCATTTCATCTATCATGAGACCACGCAAAGGAGCCTCTCCGGGAAGACCCAAAGAACTAAGGTTAACACCTCCCCCAAGTAAGGAAGAATCAGAACGTCGAAAGGAATTCTTCGAAACCAGAAGACCGGGGAAAAAAATCCTGATCCTGGATAAGGAGGAAAAAAACAGGGACCCTGAGGAATCCAGGGGAAAGAAAATATACCGTACGACAAAAGATGGTCAGGCCGGGAGGTCAGAAAGGCCATCTTCAGAGAAAAGGAAATCGTTCGGAACCTCACAGAGCCCTGCAAGAAAGCAAAGACCTTACAGGGATCCAGATGCCCCGGCGCGGCCTGAGAGATCATCCTCACGCGACCCGGAAAGAAAAAGACGGCCCTACAGGGATTCAGATGCCCCGGCGCGGCCTGAGAGATCATCCTCACGCGATCCGGAAAGAAAAAGACGGCCCTACAGAGATTCTGATGCCCCGGCGCGGCCTGAGAGATCATCCTCACGCAACCCGGAAAGAACAAAACGGCCCTACGGAACATCACAATCCAGTGACAGGCCGGGGCCATCGTTCAGAAAAGAACGGGAAAAAAGAGAGCCGGGAGCAGAAAAAAAATCCGGGTTCCGGAAGAACGTCCCGGATCCCGACCTGATCCGGCTGAACAAATATATCGCCAACGCCGGGATCTGCTCACGCCGGGAAGCCGATGAACTGATCAGGGCAGGGGCAGTAAGGGTGAACGGAAAGATCGTCACGGAGCTCGGCGTTAAGGTGTCGCGGACCGATAAGATCCAGTACGGCGACCAGACCCTGCGGGCGGAGCCGATGGTATATGTGCTGCTCAACAAGCCCAAGGGATACATCACCACGGTTGAAGATCCCTACGACCGGAATACCGTCATGGTCCTCGTAAGGGATGCTTCCCGCTACCGCATCTATCCTGTGGGGCGCCTCGACCGCAACACCACGGGCCTGCTCCTGTTCACCAACGACGGAGAGCTGGCAAAAAAACTGACCCATCCCCGCCATAAGATCGATAAACTGTATCATGTGGAACTGGATAGGACCCTGTCCAGGGACGATCTTCTGACCATCGCCGCAGGCGTGGAACTGGAGGATGGTTTGATCAAGGTGGATGACATCGCCTGGGTGGAAGGCGCCGATTCAAAAAAAGAGATCGGTATACGACTGCACTCGGGCAAGAACAGGGTCGTGCGCCGCATCTTCGAAAAACTCGACTACAAGGTCCTGAAACTCGACCGCGTCATCTTCGCCGGCCTCACCAAGAAAGACCTGCCGCGGGGCAAATGGCGGCACCTCTCCAAAGAAGAGATCAACCGGCTGAAGAGACTCTGAAGATTTATGATTCAGTATTCAGTATTTATGATTTGGGATTTGATTTGGATCCTGGAATTTATTTGGAATTTGGATCATGGGATTTGTTTGGAATTTGGGTCCTGGGATTTGGATTTTCATCTTACCGCAGCCATCCCAGTTTCTGCATCACCTTAACCGGTATCTCCGCGTTGTCCAGGTACCCGATGAACATCTCCTGACCATTACCGATGGCGCGCACCGGCACAGGCAATGCTGTATGATTGGAGGTGGTCCAGCCAATGCCGGCTTTCCGGTTGAGGATCCGCGTACAGGTTAAGGCCAGCGGGTCATTCTCGCCGTACAGGTTCTGCACCCCGGCAGCGTTTTCGCCCGGATGACCCAGGCTCTGATTGAAGGCTTCGTTCAAATAGATCATCTCCACTTCATTCAACGGAAGGTCCTCATTTCCAAGTCCGTAATAATACTGAACCGTATCCAGCACATCTTCAAAGGTCAGCAGCGAATCCAGCCCCCGTTCCTTATAATCCAGGATCTTTCCGGTAAAGGCAGAGATGGAACATCTCTGGTACTGAAGTAATCCATAGGCCCTTTTTTCATCCATCCCATCCGTACCCAGCGACATACCTCCGGTTTCATGATCCGCCATGACCACGATCAGGGTCTCCTCCGGGTGCTTTTTATAGAACTCCATCGCCACTCCGACGGCCTCATCAAAGGCAAGAACTTCTTTGACAACAGCGGCAGCATCATTGGCGTGACATGCCCAGTCGATCTTTCCACCTTCCACCATGATGAAAAATCCCTGTTTGTTGTCAAGCAGCTCGATGGCTTTCGAGGTGAACTGCGACAGGGAAATGCCATCTCCTTTATCATCGATGGCATACGGGAGAGACTCGCCGTCGGTGAGTACCGGGCTGATGGCCATCACCTTGTCATCGCCGGGTTTCAATGCGTTGAAGTCTGCCACTGAGTTGACCACCTTGTACCCATTCCTCGCGGCTGCATCCACCACCCGGATATCCCCCGGTTTTTCCCCTTCATTTTTCAGCAGGCCGCCTCCGCCAAAAAAATGAAAACCGCTGTTCGCCAGGTCAAGTCCAATCCTGTAATAATTGCTCCTGCGGTACTCATGTGCATAAAAAACGGAAGGGGTGGCATGGTCGAGCGAAACGGACGTAATGATGCCCACTTTCATTTTGTTTTCCAACGCCCTGGTGGCAATAGATGTATAGTCGACCCTGTGTGCACTGTCCATGGAAACGGTCCCGTTGGAAGTCTTATGACCGGTGGCCAGTGCGGTGCCGCTGGCAGAAGAACAGGTAATGTAATGGCTCTGGCTGTAGGTGGTCATGAACGACTGAACAGGCAATTTGCTGAGGTTGAGCTTCTCAAAGCCAATCTTTCCCTGGACTGCCGAAAGGTAGACCTCGGCCGAGGCTGCCTGCGCCAGTCCCATCCCGTCGCCGATAAAGAAAAAGATGTACCTCGGTGAAGAAGGCTCCGATGGAACCGAGGCCATGGAAAAAAGCGATGCACTCATCCCCGTGAACAAGAGGATGATGAATGCGGCAGAAGAAAGACAGGTACTGGTTTTCATAACGGTATATTTAACTTTCATTAATGCTGTTTCAATGCGATTGTTCCAAAAGGTATCCCTCATTGCATATCCGCTGGCGGCCCCTTACTCGGCCAGCTTCATCCGGATGCGTGACGCCAGGATATCGGTGGCAATATGATTGGCACCACCCTGGGGAACGATGATATCGGCATACCGCTTGGATGGTTCAATGAATAACAAATGCATGGGCTTGACATATTTCTCGTAGTGCGCGAGCACATCCCTGTACGACCGTCCCCTCTCTTCGATATCCCGGCGGATGATCCGTATGAGCCTGTCATCCGGATCTGCATCCACATACACCTTTATGTCCAGCTTCTTGCGCATCACGGGATTGGTCAGCACCAGGATCCCTTCCACAATGACCACCTTGCTTGGATGAATGGTGATGGTCTCCATTGACCGGGCACAGGTGATGTAGGAATAGACAGGCATTTCAACGGAAAGCCCCTTACGCAGCAGATCGAGATGATGAGCGAGCAGGGAGAACTCAATGGATGAGGGATGGTCAAAATTGATGCGTTTACGCTCCTCGGCAGAAAGATGTCCGTGATCCTTATAATAGGCATCCTGGGGTATGATGGTGACCGCATCCCCGGGTAAACGACGGATGATCTCCCTGACCACCGTGGATTTACCACAACCCGAACCGCCAGCTATGCCTATGGTTAACATCCTTACGTTATATTAACAGATTGGTTATGTTTTTATATGAAGTATGTAGTATGAAGCATTAAATATTAAATAGTGCATGCTTCATGCTTCATGCTTCATGAATCTTTCCCGCAAAACTCCATCAGCACTCCAAACGTCGATTTCGGATGCATAAATCCAATCGACAGCTCCTCCGCACCTTTTCTCGGGACCCTGTCGATCAGCTGTACACCGCTGGATTCTGCCTCCTTAAGAGCGCCATCCACATCCTCCACCGCAAAAGCGATGTGATGTATCCCCTCGCCTTTCTTCTCGATGAACCTGCCCACCGGTCCCTCCGGATCGGTGGATTCCAGCAGCTCGATCTTGGTTTGCCCGATCCTGAAAAAGGCCGTCTTCACCTTCTGGTCCTTCACCTCCTCCACGGCATAACAGGTCAGTCCCAGTACCTTCTCATAAAATGGGATGGCTTCCTCAAGGCTTCTGACCGCAATGCCGATATGTTCGATGTGGGATGGTTTCATGGGATTTGCATCTTGATTCATGGCACAAAAGTAGAATTTTTCATCGAATTTTGCAGAATGATAACAATTGACCACCACTGACGTTAACCCCTGAGAAGCAGTTCCGATGCGTCCTGTCATAAACCGAATACTGAAAATCCTTAAAAAGACCCTGCTCATTCTGGTGATCATCCTGGGTTCACTGATCCTGACAGGAACGATCTTTTTTATGATCTACCGGGATTCCATCCGGCAGGCTGTCCTGTATGAGGTCAACCGGCACCTGACAGCTGAGGTCGAGGCCGGTAAGATCCGTGTCTCGCTGTTGTCTCATTTTCCCATGTTATCCGTCACCATGAACGATCTACGCATCAGCGGCCCGGCCGGCCTACACGGTGATGCCGATATGCTGAGCACGGATGAACTGTCGCTGCGTTTCGATATCATGGATGTCCTGCACGGAAAATATACAATGGAAGCGGTGCAGCTGAGCAATGCGCGGATCAACCTGATCGTATCTGAAGACGGCTCTGATAATTTTCATTTCTGGAAACAACCCTCCTCAGCCGAAAGCAGCCCGCTTTCCATTGAAATACGGCAGGTGATCCTCCGGATGGTTGACATCTCGTGGCAGAATCTGTCTTCCGGCGAATCATATTCCCTGCGCGTGATCAACAGCAAGGCAAGAGGCAACGTCACTGAAAAAAATTATGAACTATCGGTTCGCGGCGATTTCGTAGCCAATCATATCCGGAGGAAAGATGCCGTCTACCTCAGAGACCGGGAGGTCAGCGCTGATGTCCAACTGAAGGTCACCGGCCGTACCTTTCAGATCCTGGAGGGATGGGTGCGCAGCGGGCTCCTTTCCCTGCATCTTGCCGGCAGAATAACTGCGGGAGAGGAAACGGAAACGGATCTTATGCTCCGGACCGACGAAGCTCCGCTGGCGGAATACCTTAACCTTCTCCCGCCGAAGTACGTATCCTTCACAAAAGATATGGCCATGGAAGGATCTGCTTCCGCCTCTGCCATGATCAGGGGAACGTGGAATAACAACGTCACACCGGAAATCAGGGTGGATTTTCAGGTGAACAGGGGCAGCCTGAAGTTCCAACATCCGGATATCGTGCTGGATCATATCGCTGCCACGGGCAGTTATTCGCTGACTCCTGCGGGAAGGGATGAAGTGCGCCTGGAAAGGATCAGGGCATCCCTTGGGGAGGGCTGGGTGGAGGGTTCCGGAAGGATCTCCGATCTCGCACATCCTTTTGTCAGCCTAGCCGTTGATGCTGGCCTGGGGCTCCAGGACCTGGCCGGTCTCATCCCTGTGGACTCCCTTGGAGAAATCGCAGGCAGACTGAACCTGAAAATGACCCTCAAAGGCCCTGTTGACAACGTACAGAAGATCAGCAGGGCAGATCTGCTTGGATGTACCATCCAGGGTGACGCCCAACTGAGCGTTGACCGGCTGCAGCTTAGAAAAAGTTCTCTGACCTGCCGCGGCATCAAGGGTACCTTTCGGTTTGATAACCAGCTCCTGACCATTGAGGACCTGACCGGAACCAGCGGAACCAGCGATGTTCAACTCCGGGGTGTCATCCGGAATTACCTGCCCGCCATCTTATCAGGGGAAGAAGCCATAAAAGTGGATATGACCCTTACATCCGAGCGGTTGGACCTGAAAGAGTTATTGAGCAGCGGCGACACGGGCAGGGGGAATTCCCGTTTCTCCCTGCCGCCCAACATACGGATGAACCTGGATGTGGCGCTGGAAAATCTTTCATACCAGGATTTTCTGGCGCAGGAAGTAAACACAATACTGATCCTGCGCGACCGGAGGCTCACCCTGGATGACCTGTCGTTCCGGTCGATGGGAGGAAACGTGGCAGCGGACCTGGATCTGAGCACGCCTGACGGTCAGCCCTTCCAGATCAAATGCAACGCCCGGCTGACGCATGTAGATATCCAGCAGCTGTTCCATGATTTCGGTAATTTTGACCAGAAGAGCCTGACCGATAAACACCTGCGGGGATGGATGGATGCAGATGTGTATTACTCCTCGGGGCTCAGTCCGGATCTGAGCATAGACGTAAAAAGCATGTATACCCTGGGCCGGATCACAGTACGCTCAGGGGAATTGATCGGATTTACACCCCTGTACAAGCTGTCGGGCATTCTCGATATTGAAGACCTGAAGCATATCCGTTTTTCCGAACTGAAAAACCTGATCGAGATTCGTAATCAGACCATCCTCATTCCTGAGATGGAGATCAAATCCAATACCCTGGATTTGACCCTGTATGGCACACACACATTCCGCAATGAGGTGGATTACCATATCAGCCTGCTGCTTTCCCAGCTTCTGGCCAGAAGGGTCAGACCAGACAGGCAGAAAGAGTTCGGTGTGGTGATGGACGATGGATTGGGACGATCGACGCTGTTCATCGCTGTAAAAGGAACAGCAGATGATCCCAGGTTCACCTATGACCGGCCTGCCCTGAAGGAAAAACTTGCCAGCGATCTGAAGAAAGAACGCAGGGAACTGAAACAAGCCCTGCAGGATGAATTCAATATCCGCAGGAAAACCAATGAACCGGTGAGGGTTACCCCGGGCGAAAGGGGTGATTTTGTCATGGAATGGGAAGAGGCTACAAAGGATTCGATCCCGGAGGAAAAGGATCAGAAAAAGATCAGGGGACCAAAATTCAACCTGACCTGGGAGGAGGAAGATACCCTTCCTGAGCCCAGGGCTGACTGACAGGGAGCTTATCTATTTTCCCAGAATATTTTTTTCAAAATACTTCACGCCCTTTTTGGTGACAAGACCTCTTATATGATTCTCGATCATTACCTTATACATCTTTTTTGATGAATAGGCCGCTTCGGTCGCTGAATCTGCTTCAGTAAGATTCTCCATCTTGATCATAAAAAGGTCCGCCAAAAGGTCTGCATTAAGCTCGGCCCGGTACAATTCCTGTTCGATCCCCTGCCGGATATTTTCTGCCAGACGCTGATGTATGATCTGGTTCCTCTGATCCATGTATTCACGATAAACCGATGGAAAATATTTTTTCAGATCATAATCCAGTGAAAGATTCATCTTGAGGTTCTTCAGGTAATCCCCCATGAGCTTGCCGAACGTCGCCAATGTGTCGATGGCATTCATGCCGGGGCCGGTGGAACCCGCAAAGATCTCATGGATGCTCTGTATACGGGATGCCAGCATGGCCCTGACCAGGTCTTCCTTGGAGGACACATAAAGGTAAATGGTCTTTTTTGACATTCCCAGTTCGCGGCAGATGTCATCCACAGTGACGCTCCGTATGCCGTAACGGTTGAACAATCCAATGGCAGAATCCAGGATGCTTTTTAATCTATCTTCCATACAGCTGGTTTAACGGAGGGAGGAAAACTCGACCGTTTTTATTTTTTCTTCGAAGTAGCGCAGCCCATCGGGCTTGGCAATGCTCCGGATGAAGCTTTCGAACATCACTTCAAAAAGCATGGAAAAGGAAAAGCGTTCAGGCGGGAAAAAGTCCGGATTGTGAATGTCGATCAGGCGGCTGATATACAGACGGGCGACCAGCTCAATGCTGAGGTCTTCACGGTACATGCCCTGGTTGATCCCCTTCTGAATGTTGATCTTGATCTGGTCAAAAATAAAATCAACCCGCTTCTGAAAATGATCCTGATAGATCTCCGGATAATATTTTTTCAGGTCGAAGGTCGTGGATGGGTTGATGTTTTTAAATTTCCGGCTTATTTCCTTGCTTACTGTCAACAGTATATCAATGGAATTGACCCCGTCAAAATCATATTCATCGAAGATGATCCTGAAGCTCTCCCGCTCAAAGGCAAGGATCTTCTGTACCAGATCATGTTCATTATCAATGTATTTATAAAGGGTGTTCGGAGGGATTTCCACTTCATGGCACAGATCCGCCAGCGAAAATCCCCTCACTCCTTTTTTTTCAGTAAGATCCCTGGCTGACTCCATGATCTTCTGAAAAACAGGATCAATGGTAATTGTCTGTTTTCTGACCGCAACTTTCATTTGCTGCAAAATTAATTTAAAAATACAATTTTTTGCAATTTTGCCTCATCAAGCCAAGAAAATATGAAAATCCTCAAACTCAAGCTGCACTGGCAGATATTGATAGGTCTGGCACTGGGTGTATTGTTCGGTGCCTTTCTAAAAGATTATGTCCGGTACATAGCCTGGATGGGGGATCTTTTCCTGCGGGGATTACTGATGATCGTTATCCCGTTGATCCTGAGTTCGCTGATTTCAGGGGTGACCAATATTGGCTCGGCGGAGAAGCTGGGCAGGATTGCCCTGAAGACATTCGCCTTTTATGTCCTTACAACCCTTCTGGCCATCGTGACCGGGCTGTTCCTGGTCAACCTGCTGAAGCCTGGGGTTGGGGCTGACCTAGGCTTCAGCGAAGAGATCGAATCTCTGAAGTCGGTCGAACGTTCCTTTGGCGACACCCTGATCCACATCGTGCCCACCAACATCTTCAGGGCTTTTGCTGACAATGAAATGCTGGCAACGATCTTTGTGGCGATCCTGATGGGTTATTTCATTATGAAGCTCACCCCCCGCTATAAAACCATCCTTACCGATTTTTTCAATGCCACTTTCGATCTGATGATGAAGATCACCCTGTTTGTGATCCGGTTTGCCCCTCTGGGTATATTTGCCATCGTTGCCCGCCTGGTTTCCGAGCAGAGCGATCTGGCCGAATTATTCTCACGGCTGGGATTGTACATGGTGGTTGTCATCAGCGGGCTGGCCATACATTCCCTGATCTTCCTGCCTCTGATCCTTGTGCTGCTGGGGCGTATCAATCCGGTGAAACACTACCGTGCCATCTCCACTCCCATGCTCACGGCGTTCACCACTGCCTCATCCAATGCCACGCTTCCCCTGTCGATGGAAGCCGTGGAGCACAACTGCGGCGTTTCCAACCGGATCACCAGCTTCACGCTGCCACTTGGTGCAACCATCAACATGAACGGCACAGCCCTTTACGAATGCGTGGCCGCCATGTTCATCGCCCAGGCCTATGGGATCGACCTGACGACCATGCAGCAGATCGTGGTGGTTTTCACCGCACTGCTCGCCGCCATCGGCTCAGCCGGTGTACCGATGGCCGGACTGGTCATGATGACCATTGTGCTGAGCGCCGTTGGCCTGCCGCTTGAAGGGATAGGACTCATCCTTGCCGTGGACCGCATCCTGGATATGTTCCGCACGACGGTCAACGTGCTGGGCGATACCTGCGGCGCTGTAGTCGTGGCGCGGTCGGAAGGGGAAAAGCTGCCGAATATCACCGGTCAAGCCACTGCCTGAACTCCGACACCCTCTCCCGGCTGACAATCACTTCCGGATCGGTGGAATGCTTCAGCCTGATCTTCAGCCGGCTGTTGGAATAGCTGATGATATCCAGGATCGCCGGCAGGCTGATCATATATTTACGGCTGATCCTGAAAAACCGCACGGGATCAAGGATCTCCTCCAGGTACTCCAGTGAATAATCAACGGGATAATGACGGTTTTCGGACGTAACAAAATAGGTCGCCTTCTCAAGGCTGTAAAAGTAAAGGATCTCCTCTGTGGTGACCGGCCTGATATGTTCACCCACCCGTACAACAAACCGGGATTTGTAGGTCTTTGTAAAGTGATGCAGGATACGGTCGATGGCATCCAGCCGGTTTGCAGTGTTTTCGGCGGGCTCACTCTGCCAGCTGATCCTGAACTTATCGATGGCCTTCCTCAGGTCGGTCACATCAATGGGCTTTAACAGATAATCGATGCTGTTGACCTTGAAAGCCCTCAGGGCGTACTCGTTATAGGCTGTCGTAAAGATCACGGGGCAGCTGACAAAGGTTCTGTCGAAGATCTCAAAGCTCAGCCCGTCGGCCAGCTGGATATCAAAAAAGGCAAGATCTGGCTTCCCGCCTGCGTCAAACCACTGAACTGCTTTTTTGACCGAATCTGCCTCAAAGATTACGCTGATCCGGGGATCATACCGCTGGATCAGTCCCCGCAGGTACTCGGCAGCCAGCTTTTCGTCTTCGATGATGATGACGTTCATGGGGTGGTTATTAACCTCACCCCCCGACCCCCTCTCCTAAGGGAGAGTGGGAGCGGGGTGCATCCGGATCAGTGGCATCCTCACCACAAATTCCTTCCCGTCATTAACGGTAATAAACTCTTTCTCCGTCAGGTACTCATACCGCGACCTGATATTGTTCAGCCCGATGTTGCCCGATTCCGGGATGGTGGATCTCACCTGCAGGTTGTTCCTGACCACCAGGTGATCCTGTTCCACCGCTATCCTGACCGTCAACGGCTCGTCTCCTGAGATGATGTTGTGCTTGATGGCATTTTCGACCAGCATCTGCACGGATATCGGTATCACCTGCTGTGAGTAATAATGCGGAAGATCAGGGGCCAGCTCAACATGAAGGTTCTCTGCATAACGTATCTGCTGGAGGTAAATATAGGATTCCACAAACTTCATCTCCGTTCCGAGTTCCACCACCTCCTTATCCTTTTGCTCCAGCACATACCGGTATACTTCCGAGAGTTGCCGGATGAACTGCACTGATCCTTCCTGGTCTTTCATGACCAGCGAACTCAGGACATTCAGGCTATTGAACAGAAAATGCGGATTGACCTGGTTCTTCAGCGATTCATACTGAAAGGCAAGGCTCTCGCGCTTGAACTGCTCTTCCCTTTTGACGGATTCTTTCCAGGCGTGAAAAAAATCACCCACATACAGGATCAGCGTTATGATGAAGGTGACCAGCAGCTGTATGA
This sequence comes from Bacteroidota bacterium, assembly GCA_022711405.1. Taxonomy (GTDB): domain Bacteria; phylum Bacteroidota; class Bacteroidia; order Bacteroidales; family JAGONC01; genus JAGONC01. The sequence goes on along the minus strand of JAKLFC010000009.1, from coordinate 76,270 downwards.
CCACCAGCCAGTACCCTCCCCGGTGCAGAAAAAATTGTCCGAAGCTGATCTTATACACAAGATTAAACCAGCCATAATTGACCAGTAGAATGAGGACGACCGACAGGATGATCGTTGCTGAAATATTTATCCAGAGTGTTTTCCCGGGATTTTTCAGCCAGGGGTATTTCCTGTCGATCCAATAGGCCATCAGTTCGTTCCCTTTCCAGATCACCGTCCCCAGTACTGCACAATAACCCAGGTTGACCAGCACATTGTGCCATGTCATGGCATCCAGGATAAAAAGCAGGGAGACCAGTGTTCCCACCAGGGTAACAATGAGAATATCCCTCAGATGCCGGATAAGATTTTTCCTGGAGCCTTTCATGGGTTCGTTATTGGATGTGTAAATGTATCAATTTTTCGGCTCACATTCAGCGAGCATCTGGTTATTGTGTTCTTTCCCCCAGGTGGGCATCAGGTCATTGCCGACGGTTTCGCCCAGTTCAAAGTTCTCCTGTGCTCTTCTGAACAGGGGTAACGCGGTTTCCGGCCCGCCACCGTACATTTTGGGTGTACTGTAAACGTTCATGCCCATCAGGTAGTACGCCCTCGGATTCTTTGGATCCATCTTCACAGCCTCTTCCAGGGCACCCTGGGCCTTTTGCGAATAGACCAGCCCCCTGCCCATGAAATCAACACTGATCCGGGCCTGATGCAGCATCCCCTGCAGGACGTACAGTTCCGCCTCTTTGCTGTCAATGGCAAGCGCATTGTCAAGATGCTTCTGGGCAAGATCCAGATAAGGATCGATCTGGTCGGGCTTTTCCGCCATAAAACCCATCATGATATAGCAGTACGCCGTGTAATACGAGGGAATCCATTCCTTTTTTTCCGCCAGCGCCATCCGTTCAAAGGTATTAGCCATCAGCTGATACTCTTCTACGGTTTTTGCCTGGTACATCTTGTCGATGGTTGTTCGCATGGTCATCTGATACTGGTCTTTCTGTGAAAATCCAGCTGTGCTGTAAACGATAAGTGCAATGGTGAGAATTAGTGCTTTCATTGTTAAAATGTTAAATTGTTAAATTACTGCCCCACCCCTGGCCCCTCCCCAAATGGGGAGGGGTTGGGGAGGGGCTGTTATATTGAAATGAACACTCCGAGGAACCAGAACCGTTTGGCCCATTGCTTCACGGCAAAGGAAGGATAGGTTCCATCGGTTCCCGGGGTGGTCTGGTAATGATATCCAAATATATTATTGAATCCCAGCACATTGCTGACCGAGAGATGGATAATGGTGAATTTTTTGAAGATCTCTGTCAGGTAACTGGCATTGAGGCTCAGGTCATGGTAGGATTTTGTTTTATCCTTGAGAAACTCCTCCGAATTGGGATTGTAATAGGTCCGGCCACTGGCAAATGAATAGGTGCCGGCAAACTGGGTCGACAATTTCCCCACCCAGTATTTCACCACTACGGACGCATTGTGTTTTGAAGCGAACGTAGGTACTGCTGGCCCGGGATAGTCTTTATAATCCCTTTGTGTATCGAGGTAAGAATAGGAGATCCAGTAATCGATATTGGAAAAGGTTCGCTGGTCGCGCCAGAAAATATCGATCCCCTGGGCATATCCCTTTCCATTGTTCGTATACTGATTCGGATCCGGTGAATTCAGGGTGATGTATTTCACCAGGTCATGATACTTTTTCCGGTATACTTCCACACGGAACACCCTGCGGTTTTTCATGATCTGGTAATTGAGGATATAATGTGTGGCCCGCTCAAAATCGAGATCATGATCAAACCGGAGATAGTCGCCCGAAGGAGTCTGGTAAAAGATACCATAGGCAAACGAAACCTGGCTGCTGGCTCCGGTTTTATAGGCCATGGACACTCGCGGTACGATGTTACCTTTTTTCAGAAGGGCTGAATATTCGTACCTTCCCCCGGCGCGGGCTGCAAAACGATTCGACACGGTTATTTCCGTTTCCAGAAAACCGCTGAAAAGATCATCTGTAAAACAGGTGGTGTAGGTTATGTCCTCACTGGATACAAAATACTCCTGCGAAAAATCCTTCCGCATCCATTCAACACCTCCTTTGAAGACAGCTTTTTCGCTGTAAAGGAACCGGAACACCTGCCTTGCCTGCCAGGATTGTTCCAGCTCGTGCACGTTGTCACGGTCCAGGTCGGTATCATCCATATTACGCATATAGGATAATCCGCTCTGCGTGATCCATTGCTCGCCGATAGCGTCCTGGTAGTTGATCTGGCCATAGAGGTTGTCATTTCTTATGCCGATCAGCATGGTACGGTTCAGGTCGGTCATGTCGGGATAGTACATGGCGCTGCTGGAGTGGCTGTAGTTGGCAAAACCCTTCAGCATGCCGTCAGGTCCGGTCTTGTGCCGGAACGTCATCATGCCGCCGAACGCTTCGGGAGCCTTCTCCCAGTCGAATTCCTGAGGGACCAGGGCAAAATAGGGCTGCAGGTTCATGTACTCCATGGAAGCCGAGACCGATGAATGATCCCATTTCTGTGTATGTTCAACACCGGGTCCGATGGTCATCAGCGAAAGGCCTGTGACTGTCTGTTCGGGCAGGTCGTTCGACCTGAGGATCAGGGCCGATGAAAGCGCCTGCCCGTACTCTGCCGAAAAGCCGCCGGTGCTGAACATGGTTCCGTTGAACATGTACGGAGAGAACCTTCCCCTGGAGGGCACGTCGGGCATGGAGGTGGTGTAGGGATTGATCACCTGCATGCCGTCGATGAACGTCTGTGTCTCGTAGCTGTCGCCTCCCCTGACGAACAGTTTCCCTTCCTCGCCTACCGTCTGCGTGCCGGGCAGGGTGTTCATGACCGCTGAGATATCAGCCAGCCCGCCTGCCGTTGTCACGATATCCAGAGGCCTCAGGATGACCGCTTTTTTCTCATCGCTCGCCTCAAACGAACCGGCTGTGATCTCCACCCCTCCCAGTTCCTGGTTGTCGGGCTGAAGTATGATAGATAACGTGACCGGTTCCCCTCCCAGATCCAGGGCCTGTTCAAGCTGAATGTACCCGATAAAGCTGACGACCAGTTTCTGCTGTCCCGATAATGCGGTCGTGAAACTGAAATTTCCTTCCACGTCCGAAGAGGTCCCGTCGTATGAATTCTCCAGATAGACGTTGGCACCGACAATGGTTTCGCCTGATTTATCCGTAATACGTCCCATGATTGTGGTCTGGGAACTCACTGACATCACGATACCGGCAAACAGGATCAGCAAGAGGGTCGTTTTCATTTTTCATCGAATTGACAGGCAAATGTTCACCCTTGCCAGGGAATAATAAAATATAAATCGCCGAAGTGTGGAAAAAGGAGGATGAAGTGTCGGAAAGAGTCGGTAAAAGATCGGGTAAAAGGTATTATACCGGCTCGGATGGGGATGTTTGCACTGAGTTAGTTTTCAGACTGAACTCCTGCGGACAATGCACCTTACGCGTGAACAACCCATGAGGAAATTTGTTTAGAGATACAATGGAGGCATCTATTATTCACACACGCCTATGAAAAAAACTCAATGGATCGTGCTGTTATCTTTGCTGATCATTGCATTCACCGCAGCAGGCCAGACTGATTACCGGGAATTCTACAGTAAAAGCATTACTGTCAATAATACAGGGATGTATGTTCTGGGTGCATGGGCCGTGCTGAACATTGCCACCGGGGCGGCCGGATGGGCAACTGGTTCCGGGACAACCAAATATTTCCATCAAATGAACCTCTTCTGGAATACGGTCAACCTCTCGATCGCAGGCATAGCACTCATCAGCAACGCACGTATCGATCCGCTGGAGCTCAGCCCGGAGCAAATGCTGGAAAAACATACGCAAATGGAGCGGCTCTACCTGATCAATGCAGGGCTGGATGTGTTGTATATCGGGACCGGATTCCTGCTGAAACACTTTTCTCACCAATCTACAAAGAGGCATGATCTTCTTCAGGGCTATGGCAATTCAATGATCCTGCAGGGTGGATTCCTTCTGTTGTTTGACGCCATTATGTACAGTATCCAACATGCCCATCGGATGCAGTTTCTTCAGGTCAGCAACATGAGCTTTAATATTGGTTTCAATTCTTTTCGCATGACCCTTATCTTGTAGATACCAAATGAACAACGTAACATTATTGCTTTTTAAAATTTCACCTGTACATGGCATTTTATCAGTTCAAAACAACTCAATATATCCCTGCCACCCTTGACCAGGTATGGGATTTCGTTTCTTCACCAGGCAACCTGAAAAGAATCACACCTGCCCACATGGGATTCAACATTACCTCCGGTGATGTACCGGGGAAGATGTACCCTGGCATGATCATTAGCTACAGGGTATGTCCTGTACCTGGGATCAGGATGCTGTGGGTCACCGAGATCACGCAGGTAAGGGAGAAGGAATTCTTTGTCGATGAGCAGCGCGCCGGTCCCTATTCCATGTGGCATCATGAACACCATCTCAAGCCCGCCGATGGCGGGGTGCTGATGACCGATATCGTTTCTTACCGGCCTCCCCTGGGATTCCTTGGCAAACTCGCCAACAGGCTGTTTATCAAAAAGCAGCTGAATAATATCTTTAATTACAGAAACCACGAACTGACCAAGGTCTTCGGGGAATTTACCCTGTGACTTTTATTCCTGTCTGATATCTCCCAGAAGTACTTCCCAGACCTGCATAGTATCGCTGCCTACTGCCCTGCTGACCTTAACGGCCAACATTTCAGCCACCATACTTACGTTACTACTGAGAGTTGTGTCGGAAGCGGTCAGGTATCCTAACTGGCGTTCAAAGGCGATGATCCCCTCATAGGACATTTCACCGGTTCTGTACAGTGAACTGACCGTCCTGATGGAATCGATGAAAAGAATCGGTGAAGGAACTACGGGATTGGTCAGGGAACGCAGGTAATCATTCAGAGGCAGGTTGGGTTCACCTGTCTCGCTGGCAAGTAACGTATTGATCTGTACCGTATCGGAGACAAATAGTTTCCTGATCATCAGCCGGGCCTGGATTCTGAAAGCACTGTCAAGGGATGCATTTGCGTACAGATTGAGATAGTCGTATAAATCTGCGAGTTTTTGATGTGCCTGGACTTCCATTGTGTTTAATAATGCTGTGGAGAGATCGTCCGAAGCAAACTGATGCTCGATGGAATCCTTGGTGGCTGCAACCACTTCCTCATCACTCATAATACTTTCCTGTTCCGGCCCTTCACAGGATCTGGAACTCAGGAGCATGTAGGCCATGGCTGAAACGAACAGGATGATGAATTTTCTCATCTCCGGGCCTCCTTTTGCCTGAAACGGATCATGGTGATCCTGTCTTCCTGATACCGGGTATCCAATATTTCGATATTCTTTAATCCTGTCGAAGGCAATGTCAGTTTATTGATGAATTCCCATTTTCCGTAAAGCTCCACCCCGGGGACTTCCTTACTGAAGACCTGAAAGATGAGCGCACTGTCGGCAATCATGCGGTTCAGCTGATCCCTTCTTTTTTGCCAGTCTTTCACATTCATACTTGAAAAATAATGGATCATCAGCGCATAGTTATCCGGACGAAGCTTGACCGTTTCGTTACGGTTGAATTTATCCAGTGTACGGAAGATCGTATCTGTTTGATAATAAGGTGATTTAACAGAAAAACGAATATTGGCCTTATCCGTTTTCAGGGTAAAACTACCATCGGAGCCGCACAAATGGCTCACCGGTGATTCGTTCGGGAGGAGCACACTGACTTCGATGATCGTACTGGTGATGGGCTCTGCCGTATCTGCGTCATAAAAGCGGAAAGTATACTCCCGGGTGCTGAGCAGCTTAAACAACAGAAAAAGGATTCCCAGTGCCACCAGCACCAGAGCCGGGACAAAGATGAAATACCTGTTGGGATTTACCGGTTTGACAATGGCAACAGTCTGATCTGAACATTCATATCTAAAATCATCCCAGTTGGCATACCCTGCATACCTGCTCAACAGATTGAGCATATCGATCCTGGGCAGTTTTGGATGACTGGATTTCATATGAGTATAGAACCATTTTTCACTGATGTGGGCGTTCACATTCTTCAGCAGCTCTTCCTGGAAATCCACGATCTCCTGACCTTTCCATTCGGATATGACTGGATTGATGCCCGGATAGGACTGCAGCATGCGCTCTGCCACCTTTTGTTTTAACATTCTGAACGTCGGTAGATCATTGTTTTTCACAAAAGTGCTCATTAAGAGGACCGGATGAATGTAAAATCCTTGCAAAGTTTTTACAAAAGGTTTACAAGCGTCATGCAAACATAAAAATCGCTATCTCACGAGATTTGACACCTAAATTACAATTCATTTTCACCTGATGCAACATTTTAAATCCTTAATACCATGAAAAAACTGATTTGTTTAGTGATCCCGATGTTCCTGATCTTTGTTTCCTGCATTTTTGCGGGGATCGATCCCGATAAAAAAGTACAGGCTGCATACTGGCTGCGTATGAACGGTAAAGCCGATGCAGCCAAAGGTTTACTGGACAGCATTCTGTCGGATGACTCAACCCTAGCGATAGCACATTATGAAAAGGCCCGGTTAAACCACTACCTGCTTCTTGGCGGTGGGCAGGTTTCCATCAGTGACATTCTGATTCCTGCCGGAAAAGCGGTACAGCACGATCCGTCCAATGTGACCTATGCCTATTACAAAGCGCTGGTCACTTTCTTCAATGCCTATTTCGCCATGGAAACGGGACAGGGGGATCCGAAATCCTTTGTGGATGAATCCATCAGGGAGTTTGAGAAGGTTCTTGCCATGAAGCCCGATTACCATGAGGCAATGCTTTACCTTGTTGAGTTTTACGGCTTGCTGCCTGCCGATATGGGTGGCGACAGTGCCAAGGCCGCCGGTTATGCAGAAAAACTGGCGACCCTGGATGGTTATTACGGTGCAAAAGCCAAAGCCGTACTGGCCACTCAAGGCACCGACCTGGTGAAATTCTGGGAAGATCTGATGATCCTTGGTGGTGATAAACCTGAGTATCTGAGGGAAGCGGGTAAAGCCTGCCTGTTTGCCGGGAATCCTGAAAAGGCCGAAGAATATTTCAATAAAGCCATTCAGGCAGATCCCTCAAAAAACATCCTCATTCTTGACCTGGCCCGTTACCACATTATGCAGGTCATGCAGGACCAGGGAAAGGCCGGCAGTGAACTGCCCCTTGCTAGAACCTATTTTGAAAGATACTTAAACACGAAACCGGAACCTGTAATACCGTTGAAAGCCTATACAACGGGATGGCTTGGACAGGTTGAAATGTTCCTGGGAAACCAGCCGGAGGCCGAAAAAAAGATGGAAGAGGCCAAAGCCATGGATCCTTACTTCTCAAGGGCAGCAGGAATCCCTACATTATTGCTTTTTGATCCTCCCGATCAGATCAGCCACCAGTATTTTTCCTTTTTCAGCTGGTTTTAATGCCTCACGCCTTGGGGAGTGTATTCTATGTACTCAACCACAAAGGAACACGAAGGATCTCACAAAGGCACATAAAAATATATGCCTGATAATAAACTACTTAGTGTTCCTTTGTGATGTCCTTTGTGCGACTTTGTGGTTAAATAAAAAAACTTTAATGCAATCCCTGAAATTAATTGACAACAGCCCTATAAATCACTATTTTTAAACCAATAAAATGAAAACACTGATCTTTCTACTAGTTGCACTGCCGGTAATCGCTTTTAGCCGGACAACCGTATTCCAGGTAATCCCCTGTCTTAGAATTACAAATAATGCTGGTGTGCTATACCCAGCTGCACAGGAGGATTCCGTAAAAATGTACCTTGACAGCGCAAATTCTATGCGGCAGCAAGGCAGGTTTGAGGATGCACTTCATCTATATCAAAAAGTAATTGAAATTCAGCCTAACAATGATCAGGCTTATATCGGATGCATGGGTATGAACTTTGAACTGGGAAGGGTCGAAGAAGGTCTGAAGGTTCTTGATCAATGGACCGAACAGTATCCGGATAATCCACAGGCCTGGTTATACAAGGCATTTGCAGCAGCCGAGACAGGTCATTCTGAAACATCCCTCATTGCTTTTGACAACCTCATCCGACTTAAACCGGAAGATGCAGGTTATCAGATAGGCAGAGGGCAGATATTGTATGAACTGAAACGGTTCGATGAGGCTCTGGAAGCATTTGACAAGGCACTTGACATGGATCCCTCACGAGCAGATGTCTGGGGAATGAAAGCCTCAACACTGGCCAAACTGGGTAGATTTGACGAAGCATTCGTTTCCATCGGCAAAGCAATAGAAATTTCCCCTGATGATCCGTCAAATATTTATAACCGTGCATGTATTTACAGCTTAAAGGGTGAAAAAGCAAACGCCATTGCTGATCTTAAAAGAGCTATCGAGATGCAGTCGTCTTTCAGAGAATATGCACAGACGGATGAAGATTTTAAAAGTCTTTATGATGATGATGATTTTAAAAACCTGACCAAATAAAACCAATCAAAAATTCTAACGCCATGATCGAACATGTTCATCAGCACATTACCAATGAGCTGCAGCAAAATACAAAGACGGATACCATTTTCATCCTGTCTTCGATAGCCCTTAATCTGATCACCCTGGCCATCAATGCCAGTTCTGCCGAAAAATCACGGACCGATGATACCACCCTGGTGGTGATGTTCATCTTTGTCGCATTGGTCATCCTGATCAACATCGTGGCCATTTTCGGCTTACTGAAAGGAAAACAAACGCGCACAAAACTTTTACATGGATTACTGACCATGTACCGGGACCAGCAGGTGGACAAATATTATGATTCCTCGCTGCTGAGCAACTACAGTGTCCGGTATAACCTGTTCCTGATGGTGGTGATATGTACGGGGATCATCGCCATCATTGTGCCTTTCGTAATGCGGTAAAGATAATGATCATGAATACTTTATGAGTAATGCCCTGATTACCGGAGCATCCAGTGGCATTGGCTATGAACTGGCCAGGCACTTTGCCAGGAAAGGTCATCATGTCATTCTTGTGGCACGCCAGGAAGAGAAGCTGGCGCAGGTGGCCGATGAACTGAGGAAAAGGTATCAAATTGATGCTCAGATAATTTCTATTGATTTAAGTCAGCCACATGCCGCAGACGAAATCTTCAGATGGACCCGGGAAAAATCGTTTACCGTTGATTACCTGATCAATAATGCCGGTTTTTATGTAAAGGGCTCTTTTACAGCCACTTCATGGGATGAGGAAGAAAAGCTGATCCGATTACAATGTATCAATCACATCCGGCTTGCCAAGCTGTTTCTCCCTGATATGATAATGAAAGGAGCAGGGGGCATACTGAATGTATGTTCCACAGGTTCATTTGTGCCCGGTCCTTATAATGCAATCTATTGCGCAGCAAAAAGCTTTCTGCTGAGCTTCACAGAAGCAGTTGCCGAAGAAGTATCGGGATCGGGAGTCACCGTCACCGCCCTGTGCCCGGGCGGAACAAATACAACCTTTCAGGATCTCAATAAAAGAAGGGGAACGTTCTTTTTCCCGATAATGGATCCTGCCAGAATCGCTGAAAACGGATATAATGGGTTGATGAATGGGAAACACCTGGTGGTTCCAGGGATGGCAAATAAGATGCAGGTTTTTATGGTGCGGTTCATCCCACGAAAAATTGCGGCCAGGCTTTCAGGATTTGTGTCAGCAAAATAATTTCCCGGATGAAACATTTATTTTATGGAATAAAATACCTGGCTAATTACTGGCTCTTCGGCAGGACAAATCCCCTTATCTGCGGATTGGTTCTGCATAACAGGTGTAACCTTCGATGCCGTCACTGTGCTGTGGTTGACCGGTCAGATGCTATCATGAGCTATGAGGAGGCGATTGGAGTGATTGATTCCTTTTATGAGGAGGGAGGACGCTGTCTTTATCTGGAGGGAGGGGAACCGTTTTTATGGAAAGAGGATCCATACACCATGGAAGATATTGTTCATTACGCAAGGAAAAGAGGGTATTATGCGGTCATCATCTATACGAACGGAACCCTGCCGATCGAATCGGATGCGGATACCATCTTTGTCAGCGTTGACGGATTGAAGGACACCCATGATGCGTTGAGGGGAAAAACATTTGACAGGATCATCCAGAATATCAGGCAGTCAGGCCACCCATCTGTTTTTATCAATTATACGATCAATTCCGTGAATAAAGATGACATACCTGGATTTTGTGAATACATCAGCAGAATACTGCAGGTCAAAGGTACCTTCTTTTACTTCCATACGCCCTACTATGGTTATGATGAACTTTTTCTGGATACCGCAACAAAGAAGGAAATCCTGATGAAATTGCTGGGGCTGAAAAAGCAATACAGGATCCTGAACTCTTCATCCGGACTGAAATCAGCCATACGAAACGACTGGAAGAAGAATCTTACTGTATGCAGGGTATACGAGAATGGAACATATTATCCCTGTTGCAGGGAAAACAATCATGGTGCCCTTTGCAGGGATTGTGGTTATCTGAGCTATGCTGAGATTGACCAGACCCTGAAACTGAAACCCGGAGCTGTTATCAATGCGTTGAAATATTTTTGATCACGATGATCTCTGATTTTTTAAGAAATAAAATAAGCAGGCACTTCAGCGGGCAAAAGGAAATTGTATTTGATAACAGCATCCCTTCGCGTGAATCGTTAGCCCAAAAATTCGAAGATATTCCAGAGCTGGGAATCTATCTTCATGTTCCGTTCTGCAACCAGATTTGCCCATATTGCCCCTATAATAAGGAAATTTATGAACCTACGGCATGTCAGAGCTACAAAAAAGCTGTTTTAAAAGAGATAGACTCTTATGTTCCCATAGTATCAGGTAAGCCGGTAACAAGCTTCTACATAGGCGGCGGCACTCCGACCACGATGCTGGGAAAAGGCCTTGAGGAGATCATCAACCATATTTACAACCATTTCAATATGAAATGTTATGTCCATATGGAGAGCCATCCGAACCACCTGACTCCCGAAAACCTTGACGCCATTGAAGCCATGGGGGTAAAGTACCTGAGTATGGGAGTTGAAGCATTGCAGGACCGGCACCTGAGATCCATTGAACGGCCATATACGGTTGCCGAAGTGAAAAAAAGCGTTGAGAAGGCTGTCGGAAGAAGCTTTGAGTGCGTCAACATGGATTATATGTTCGATCTTCCCGGACAGACTGCTGAAGAGGTAGAACAGGCAGCCCATGACATGGTAAAACTGGGTGTCCACCAGGTAGCTACGTATCCTCTTTTCAGGTTTCCCTACACGCGCTGGAGTATGGTAACAAATCATCATAGATACGCATTAGCGACCATGTTTCGGCGAAGGAAACTGCTGAAGATACTGGAGGATGTTTTTTATGATTCCGGCTTTGAGCGGAGTTCTGTCTGGGCGTTCACCAAAAAGGGGACTGATAAGTACTGTTCTGTAACTGTTCCTCTTTATGTTGGATTGGGAGCCAGCGGAAGTTCCTATCTGAGGGATATTTTTTATGTAAACACATTCAGTGTGGATGAATATATTAAAGCAATCAATGCGGGAAAATCGCCCATTGCCCTGTCCATTGATCTTTCAGAAGAGATGCAAATGTCGGGCTGGCTTTACTGGAGGATCTATGAAACACAGTTCAGAAAAAGCGATTTTGAGAAAAGGTTCAACACCGGTTTTGGCAGGAAATTCGGGAAATTCATAAACCTTATGTCTGGTCTGGGATATCTGTCAAACGGCAGCGATCATATCCGGCTAACGGATAGGGGTACATACTGGATCCATGCCTTTGAGGACTTTTTCTCCATCGACTATATCAATAAACTCTGGGGCACTGCTAAAGTCGATCCCTGGCCGGAAAGGGTGGTATTGTAAATACTTATTAGAGCATCCGATAAAACGAACCAGAAATTATACAGTCATAAAAAAACTAAATCATGAAATCAAAATTTTTAACCCTCAGCCTGCTTATTGCAGGGATCCTTTTACTGGTCCTGAATATGGGAGTATGGATCAATGGAGTGTTTATCAACCGCGGTGATGGCATGGATCTTATATTAGCAGTTCCATTGCTTTTTTTGGGGGCAGTATCGCTTCTCGGATGGTACAAAAACCGCCAGTCACCACCTCCTGCGAAGCAACAGCAATGGAAGTTCATTCTCCGGGTCTTGCTAATCAATTATATCCTTTTATACGGTTTATACATGGCCCAGGATTTCATGTACAGTGACCCGATTGACTTTCTCACGATTCCGGGCGTACTATTCCCTGTTCTTCTTGGCCTTTTCCTGGCAGGAACGATCCTTTCCTGGAAGTGGGAACTGTATGCAGGTATTTTCTTTTTGATCTGGTATGGTGTAGTCATCTGGGGAACATTTGGCTTTTTTGAGTTTTATAACCGGGGGCCTCATTTCCTTTTTGGTGTGGTAATCTTACTACAGGGAATTTTCTATTTGAATTACCATTTCAGGATCAGGCCAAAAAGATCGCTGGGCAAGGAGGGGGGGGAATAAATTCCTTAATCACATACTGTAATCATATCTCGATGGTTTTTTAATCCCTTCGCCTTTGAAATATTTCCTTACTTTTACAACCCTTTTCCAGTCATTATTTTAACGTCCAGTACAAATAGCAAAAATTATCTTTATGAAAAAATCAGGCCTGTTTTTAATTGTCATCGCACTGGCAGGATTCTTCTCCTGTACAACTGAAAAGTACCGGGTCGAGACCAAAACTGACAGCAATGGCTATTCCTATGAGACCGTGACCAATGATCCACTGAATGCAAGGATTTACACTCTTGGAAACGGATTGAAAGTGTACCTCTCTGTGAATAAAGATCAGCCACGGATCCAGACCCTGATCCCCATCCGTGCCGGTTCCGCTTCCGATCCGGCGGAGACCACCGGCCTTGCCCATTATTTCGAACATCTGATGTTCAAGGGAACCCAAAAGATCGCCACCACCAACTGGGAAGAGGAGTCAAAGCTCATTCAGCAGATCTCCGACCTGTTCGAGGAGCACCGGGCCACCAATGATACTGCAGAGAAGCTGGCCATCTATAAAAAGATCGACAGCCTCTCGCAGATTTCAGCTCAGTATGTGGCTACCAACGAATACGATAAGCTCGTCTCTTCCCTGGGAGCTAAAAACACCAATGCAGGAACATCCTACGATCAGACGGTCTATATCAACGACATCCCTTCCAATGAACTTGAAAAATGGCTCACCCTGGAAAGCGAACGGTTCGGGGATGTGGTGCTGCGCCTTTTCCACACTGAGCTGGAAACGGTCTACGAAGAATACAACATGTACAATGATATGGATGACAGCCGTGCAAGCAATGCCCTCATGGAAGGATTGTTCCCCTCGCACCCCTATGGCAGGGACGTGATCGGACTGCCCGAACACCTGAAGAATCCTTCGATGGTGAACATCTATAATTTCTACCGTACTTTCTATGTACCCAATAACATGGCCATTGTCCTTTCAGGGGACCTGGATCCGGACAAGACCATTCAACTCGTAAACCAGTATTTCGGAGATAAGAAACCGTCAGAACTGCCTGCGATCACCCAACCGGTTGAAGAGCCCATCTCACAGCCCGTTGTAAAAGAGGTCCATGGGCCGGATGCCGAATCGGTTAACTTTGCGTTCCGTTTCGGAGGATTTACCTCCTCCGACCGTAAATATGTCACCCTGCTCGACCAGATGCTCAGCAACAGCCAGGCGGGCTTGATCGACCTGGACCTGAACCAGCAGCAAAAAGTGCTCAGGGCCGGTTCCACCGCCCAGTTCCTGCGTGATTACGGGATCCACCTGTTCTATGGCAATCCCCGCCAGGGACAGACCCTGGAAGAGGTGAAGGACCTGTTGCTGGGTGAAATTGAAAAAGTGAAAAAGGGGGAATTCGACGACTGGATGCTCGAAGCTGTGATCAACGACTTCCGGCTCAGTGAGATCCGCAGGGAGGAAAGCAACATGGCCCGCGCATTTACCCTGGTGTCCGGATTTACCAATGGCATCGACCGGAAAACCCAGCTGGGATTCATTGATGAAATGGAGAAGATCACCAGAGAAGAACTGATCCAGTTCGTCAAAGATCATTATACAGATAATTATGTGGTGGTCTATAAGCGTCTGGGAGAGAAGGATGCCGTCGAAAAAGTGGAAAAACCTCCCATCACCGCAGTGCCTGTCAACCGTGGCCTGCAATCTGAATTTGCCAGGCAGTTCAGCGAGATCCCTTCAGAGGACATAAAACCTGTGTTCCTCGATTTTGAAAAAGAGATCAACAAAGAGACATTCAAAGAGGGGGTGGAATATTATTACATGAAGAATCCCACCAATGAATTGTTCAGCCTGAATTATATCATCGATATGGGAAAAAATCATGACCGGAACCTCCCGATCGCAGTGAATTATTTACCGTACCTGGGCACCGATAAATATTCGCCTGCCGACCTGCAGAAGGAATTTTTCCGTTATGGACTTCGAATGAGTGTTAGCGCCGGGAATGACCGGTCGTACATCTCGATCTCCGGACTGCAAAAATCATTCGATAAAGGAGTCGAGCTGCTTGAGCACGTCCTCTCCAGCGCAAAACCTGATCCGGCCGCCTATTCGGAATATGTGAAGGGAATCCTGAAAGACAGGGCCGACAATAAGCTAAATAACAGCACTATCCTCTGGGGTGCCATGTTCAATTACGGTAAATACGGACCGATTTCTCCCTATACGGATATCCTTAACGAGGAGGAACTGAATTCCCTTAATCCTGAAGCACTTACCGATTTGATCAAGGGGATTTATGCATATAAACACAAGATCTTCTATTATGGACAGGAAGAAATGAACAAAGTCAAGGAAATGCTGAACACCCATCACATAGTGACCGAACCACTGAAGGAATATCCCCAGCCGGTTTTATACACTGAACAGGAAACAAAACAAAACCAGGTCTATTTTGTCAATTATGACATGACCCAGGTCAACCTGCTGCTGGTGTCAAAAGATCAGCTGTTCGACAAGTCCCTCTATCCGTCTGCCCGAATGTTCGGGGAATATTTTGGCTCAGGTCTGTCCTCGATCGTTTTCCAGGAGATCAGGGAGGCAAGGGGTCTTGCCTATTCAGCCTTCGCCTCCTATGCGATGGCAGATAAACCCGACCGGAGCAATTTTAACTATGCTTTTGTGGGAACCCAGGCCGACAAGCTAATGGAGGCAACCAACACCATGCTGGGGCTGATGAATGAGATGCCCAGAGCGGAGATTCAGTTCAACATGGCCAAAGAATCCCTGATCAAGCAGCTGGACTCGGAAAGGATCATCAAAGCACAGATTTTCTGGACGTATCTGTCGAACCTCGATAAAGGGATCACCTACGATATCCGGAAAGACATCTATGATAATGTTCAGGGTATGACCCTGGATGACCTGAATGCCTTTTTTGATCAGCATATCAAAGGGAAAAACTATACCTACCTGGTGCTGGGAAAGAAGGGGGACGTCAGGCTGGATCTGCTCGGGAAAATAGGCCCGGTGAAAGAGCTGACACTGGAAGAAATCTTTAACTATTAGTTTCCCGTATGGGGAAGACGGTTGCGGTCATTGCACCCATGGTTGATGTGACCCAGTATCACCTCGACCTGACCCTGAAGCTGAAGGGAAGCAACCGCGAATTGACCCTGTCCACCCTGTATGAACTGATGCAGAGCGGATTCAGGTACGACCGGCTGCCGGCCATCCCCTCGAAAAGGGATATGATGCCGGCAGCCGGTTTTTACCTGACAGGGCTGCTCCGTGAGCAGGGCTATGAAACAGTAACCACATACCAGTGTTCAGATACAGAGCTCAAGCGGCTGGCAGACGCTGATCCTTTTGCCATCTGCCTGTCAACCACCATGATCCTGAGCACTGAATCCCTTAAACAACTGGTGCTGGAGATCCGCCGCCACATGCCCGGTATCCCGCTGATCGCAGGCGGCGTTTTTGTGTGGAAAAGCTACCAGTTCTTCGCTTCCCATCAGGATCAGCCGGCACCCGGGGACGATATCAATCCATTGCTGTTCAATGTGCACAGCACGCACATACCGGCCGACATATACGTCGCCGCCCCCCATGGAAGAGAGCCCCTGCTTCAAGTCCTTGATGCACTTTCTCAGGGGAAAAAAGATGGTTTCTCCCACATCCCCAACCTGGCCCTGCCGCTTCCCGACGGCTCGTTTCATTTCACTGAACGCAGGACCGAGCAGGTGGACTATGACCGGGATTTCACCCGCTGGGACCTGCTTGACGACCTGCCCGAACAGATCCCTGTCAGAACCTCGGTCGGGTGCCCGTTCCGCTGCCGCTATTGCGACTTCTACCAGCTCTATCCGCAGATCTTCATACGCTCCAAAGAAAGCCTGATGGCCGAGCTCAGCATGATCCGCCAACGGATCGGCAACCGGACATTCATCCTGCATCCAACCGACGACAATGTCTTTATCAACTCCCGAAGAGTGAAGGAGGTGACGCAAGCGTTCATGGAGTCGGGTATAACGCAGTGGATCGGATTTATGCGGACCTCGTCGGTCAATGAATCGAACATTGAGGATATCAAACGCTCAGGATTGCTGATCTCCCTTCTGGGGATTGAATCAGGCGACAAAGGGCAGCTCCAGCGAATGAACAAATCACAGAACCTGGAAGCGGTAAGGAGGGGAATTGAAATCCTTGACCAGAACGGGATCACGGCGCTGATGACCTTCATCGTGGGATTTCCGGGAGAAACACGGGAGACCATCCACCAGACCGCCTCCTTCCTCAACAGCCTGCACATTGGCCTGGCTTCCTCCAGCTACCTGCTGTTCCCGCTGATCATCTCGCCCTTCTCCGACCTGGCCCGCAAAGAGTTCCGGGATCAGTGGAACATCACCGGCTATGTAGACCAATGGTCCCATTACACCATGAACTCAGGCGAAACTCCCGGTTACGGATATGAGTTGTTCAGACAGGTGACCAGGATACCCTATCATTATACCGAAGAACGGACATATTATAACCGTAAACTTTTTACTGACGAACAGCGGCTTCAATTATTTCATCTGCGCCAGCAACTGACCATAGCCTTCATGGAAAAGGCTTCCTGGGAGAATATTTTATTCATTTTCAATGAGATAGCTAATGTGATGAAGGTACCGGTGCCCGATATCCCCATGACCATCCGTGACAATCTGATCATCCCAACATCTTTTAGCGGGTGAGCGTGCCTGATGATCACCTCTCACCTTAATCCATCCTCCTGTATAGCTGCATCCTGTTATTGAACTGTTTCTCAATGAAATAATGATCCTCAAGAAACGGATTAAGCCAGTCAGTCCTGTTCTTTCCCTTGAACTGGATCAGGATATACACCGGATCCTTCTCCCTGATACGTTGAAGTTCACGTTCAAGATCAATGTTCAGGGCCCGCCTGTGGTCCGGATTGGTCAACAGGGAGGCATGCACATAGGGTGTGGGACTGTCCTTCTCCAGGAGGAAATACAGAACATGAAAATGGTTCGCTGCATAGATGACATCCTCCGTGAGCAGCCGCGGCTTCAGGTACGCAGCAATCTGCCGCGGAGTGTCTGTCTTTCCGGCATGGTCGCGGAACGAAAAGGCCATGATGACCAGGCAGGTGATTACCACAATAAGAAGTCCTGCCACGCTGCGGCTGAACCTTGCCATGAGCCGCGGGAGCCTGTTCGAAGGATGGAAAAAGAGCCCTGCCTGCAGGCTGACCGGTACCATGAGCTGAATGAAATAATGATTGAACCCGCTTCCGGGCAATACAATGCCTGTCAGGACCGATACAGACCAGATCAGGAATAAGATGCGAAAGTCCTTTATCCTGTTATCCTGGACTGCCCTATTGAATAAAACATAAAAACAGAAGAATAAAAAGGGAAGAAACAGCAGGACGAATTCACCAATATTTTCCGCCGCCGGAATCAACCGGAACTCCCTGGGATACCTGGCCATGGTAAAGTATACGATCTCGGCGAATGCCCCGAAATGACCGGTCAGATAAAAATATACATTGACCAGGGCAAAGGGCAGCCCAAATCCCACAAGGAGCAGGACATTTCTGACCACCAGGCGGCCGAACCCTGGCCAGGAAGGACTGTGCCTGAGGAATAGGATAATGAAGTAGAGCAGGAATGCCACAAGATCAAACAATACCAGGTACTTGATGATGAATCCCAGTCCCATGATGAACCCTGCACCCACATCATTGAGCCAGTGCTCTCTTTTCATGAGGACAAACAGCCCGGTGATGGTGAAAAAATTGAAAAACAGCTCGGTGTTCGGGGAAATACCGTAACCCGACCAGGTGGAAACAAACAGTACATAGATCATCCCTCCGGCAACGCCTGCCCGATGACTGCCGAACATAAGCCTGCTGAACTGAAAGATCATGAAGGCTGTGGCAGCTGCGAAGAGTGCGGTCATCAGCCGCATGACAGGTATGGATTGCCCGAAAATGACCTGGAAAAATGCGTACAGCCAGAAAATCCCGGGAGGTTTTATGTCGATCAGGTCAACATACAGTGCCTTACCCTCCAGCATCTCGCGGGCAATTTCCAGGTATGTGGATTCGTCGTGGTCGAGAACGCTGGGGAAAAAACTGAAAAAGCGTAGTGCAACCGAAAGAATGGCAAAGAAAAAAATACGCCTGCCGGCCGGCCGAGGATTGTTTTAATATTAAACTTCGTGTTCTCCGTGCATTCCTCCGTGCACTCCGTGGTTAAACTGGATTTTGACACAGCTCCCTATTTTTCAATAATCCGGTAAACCGGATATGGATAATACCCTCTTCCCCATTGCGGTACCAGGTACCGGTCGAAAAAATTCCATAACAGCATGCTGTCATCCGACTGCGGCTCAAGCAGGTATGCAGCCAGGTTACCCAGAGGCTGTGCAGTAGTTATTACATAGGTCCCCGGGGGAAATGTTCTTTTTTCCTGCTTCCATTCACCGGTCACTTTATTGGTATAATGCCCCTGGTTCAACCGCTCGGAGGGTTTTAACTCACTGATGGTAAAACTTTCCACCCGGTAGGAGGCCGAATCCTCCAGGCGGTGAAAGCGGATGCCCTGTATCTGTAACAGATCCAGGACGTTATGATCATGCATGGTCAATGCGTATCCAAAAGGCATGGCAATGCTACGCGTCGGGGAATAATCGGCAAAGAAAGGAACCGTAACGGTCACCTTTTGGTCGGTGCGGATGTAATAAGGCCAGACATTCGGCTCCGGATTGGGAGCAACTTCATAGGCATGGATCGTCACCATTTCCGGCGTGGGCCTGACCTTGTATTCAAGGGCAAATGAGTCGGCAGATACCTTATCTCTTTCCCTGAGGATCATGGCTTCATCCGTAGTCCGGATCAGTTCGCGGATCTTTTGCCTGTTTTCGGCCGAATAATCCAGAATGGACCGGAGCAGGGCATAACACCCCATCACCCGTGTCCTGTAATCCGCATAAACGTAATTTTCGTTCAGGATCCCCAGCCGGTTACGGATACCCACATAATTCACCAGGTAACGCGGCTCTGAAGCATACGACTCCCATCCTTTGCTATAATCTTTGAAATCGATGAACTCACCGTAAAAGATATTATCCACGCCATAAACGCTCTTCAGTCTCTGCGAAACTGCCGGACAAAGTTCATCGCGCATATAGTTGATCAGGTTGCGGTCACCGTTGGGATTCACCATCCAGTTGAACGTGACCGCTTCTTCATGATATGATCCGTTGGTGGTATGGCAGTCCACGGTAAGGGCGGGATCCCACCGGTTAAAAATCCGTGTGATGACACCCCTCATTTCCGGTGTCTCCAGCTTCATGGCATCCCTGTTCAGATCCAGCATTTGTCCGTTATACCGTACCCCAACGCCGTTTTGGGGACCGTTCTGATTCGTGCGGTTCCGTGTGCTGATCTTATCGTTGCCATCGGGATTCAGATTCGGACAAATCAATATAACCAGGTTCCTGAAATACTTCGGATCATGTTCTTTTAACAGGTCCCTTGCCAGCATCAGGCTGGCTTCCTTTCCCTCCACCTCTCCGGCATGAATGTTCGCCTGGATATAGACCACCAGCCTGTTATCGGATGCAAGGTCTTCTGGTCGTTCAGGCAGGGGATCGCCTATGACCAGCAACGGAACCAACTTCCCCTCGACCGACATGGCAAGGGTATCCACCCTTACAAAGGGAGAAAGACCGGTCAGCTGGCTGACAAAGCTCATGACTTCGGAATGTGTGGAAGTGGAGTTGAAATCGGAATTTTCGGCCACCGTCATCTGTCCCTTCACAGATAGAATGTTCAGCGCCACGGCCAGGCCAACAGTAATAATACATCTCATATCCTTGGTTTTATCGCCAAAAATAATGAAATAATGACTTGTGGAACAAGCTATTTAAAAAGCATCGGGCGAATTCCGAAAGATAGATGCGCCAGTTGAAAAGGGATGACATCCTCTGACAGGGGATGTCATCCCATGATCATTTAGCAGCCCATCTTTTGACATTCGACGCCGCCCGGCCGTTCCTTATCTCGTTGGCCATGAAATCCATATAGGATTCCACGTGTTTATAGAACTTCTTGAATCCCACACATAAATAATTCAATCCCGGCTCACCATCCGGTGTGCGGATGATCCGGTTCTTCGGGCATTCGCCGGTGCACAGGTCAAGGTACTCACATTTTCTGCAGTAGGAAGGCAACTTATCCTTCTTATTCTGCCCGAACTGCTGCTGGAAAGGCGAATGCATGAGGGAAAGCAATCCTTTGTCCCTGATATTGCCGAGTTTATATTCCGGGAAAACATAATGATCACAGGAATATACATCCCCGTTGTATTCCACCACGCCGGCATGCCCGCAGGTCTCTGCATACACGCAGACAGCCGGTGGAACACCCATCCAGTTGGCCAGCACGCAATCGAAGGTGACCACAAAATAATCACCCACGTCCTTTCGTACCCATTCGTCAAATATCCGGATCAGAAAATCGCCGTAATCCACCGGATCAACCGTCCAATCCGTTACATCCGCTTTCTTCTGCGTACTTGCCGGCAGGATCCTGAGCTCTTCCGGTGCGGCGTGCGGATCGACCCATTCCACGATCGGGATGAACTGCATATACCGGCTGCCGATGCCTTTCAGGAACCGGTAGACCTCCAGCGGAAATTTTGAATTATAATCATTGACCACCGAAAGGGTATTGAATTCCACGCTGTATTTCTTTAGCAGCTCCAGCCCCTGCATTGCCTTTGCGAAACTTGGCAGGCCGCTCTTATAGATCCTGTAATGGTCGTGGCAATGCTCCGGTCCGTCTATGGAAAGACCGATCAGGAAATGATGATCCCTGAAGAACCGGCACCAGTCTTCGGTCAGTGTGGTCCCGTTGGTCTGCAGTGAATTCTCAATGGCTTTCCCCTCTGCATATTTATTCTGAAGCGCGATGACCTTCTCAAAGAATTCCATTCCCCGCAGGATGGGCTCCCCGCCATGCCAGGTAAACAACACGGCAGGCTCAGTGCTGGAGTAAATGTACTGTGCGATGAAGGTTTCTAAAATCTTTTCATCCATGAACCACCGCCGGGGATCCTTTGGGTAAAGTTTCTCCTTTTCCAGGTAATAGCAATAGGTGCAATTCAGGTTGCAAACGGCTCCCACAGGCTTGGCCATCAGGTAAAAAGGCCTGGCGCCGGGAATAAAAAAAGTTTCCATTTCGGAAAGATTTGATTTAATCGAATATCAAATATCGGTTAATCGTTCCATCGGATATCCCTATTCTTGACTCCTCCCCGTCACCTTTAAATATTCCGCCATTTTCACCCTGTACCCGCACCGGGCGTCGGTGAGCTGATCCAGGGTGGTCTGGAGAATGGCCTGCGCCTCCAGTACATCGGAGATACCAATGATTCCCGCATGGAAATTATCAGAGGTGATCTTCAGGTTCTCCCGGGCCTGTTCAATAGCCTCCTCTGCCAGCGCTATCCTCTGCCAGGATTCCTGCAGATCGGTCCAGGTCTTTTCGATCTGAAGCTGCAAAAGGGTCGCCGTATAATCCGCATTGTTCTGCGCAATCTCTTCCTTTAACTTTTGCTCTTTGATCCTGTACGATCCCTCCCACCAGTCCGACAGCGGTATGGTGACCGTACCGAAGGCCATCAGTTCATTGTTCCAGTCGCCTTTCCAGTCATTGTCCATCCCGTAGGTGAATGCTCCTGCACCAATGCCAACCTGCGGCAGGTACTCCCCAAGTTTCATTTTCGATTGCAGTTTCTCCGCCTCCACACTTTTCTGCATGAGATGGTACTCCGTTCGTTGTGATACCGCTGACTGGGGATCGGAATACAGGCTGGCAGGTGGGGCAAAGGCACCGACCGAATCCGACAGCTTCATCCATGGATCATAGGGGATGCCCAGGTGCTGGCACAGCGACATGGTGGCCAGGCTGATCCCGTTCTCAAGCTGCAGACGGTTCATTTTCATCTCGCTTTGCTTCAGGGATACCCTGAGGACGTCATTGTAGTTGATCAGTCCGGCTTTATGCGCAGTGTTCACATCTTTGTACAGTGTGTCCAAAAGCCGCTCGTATGCATCGATGGTCTTCAGCTTTTCCGTCAGCGAGACGATCTGCCAGTACTGCTCTTCGGTTTTGAACAGTGCTTCACTTGCCGAGAGGTTAAGCTTCTGATTGCTCACTTCGGTTCCCAGGTGTGCCAGCCGGTTCCCGTTGATGATCCGGCCGCCCGAAAATATAGGCTGTACCGCTGTAATGGCACCTGTGGTGAGGTCTTCCAGCATCCCGAGGGAAACGCCCGGAAAATAAGCAAACTCGGTGGCGAATGGTAAGGTCGTAGGATCTCCGTTATACACCGGAAGGTTCCCGCCGGGCATGTCAATCTTCAGCAGGGGATCGCTGAACCGAACCGTCAGGCCCAGGGCACTGATGTTGGGAAAGTATCTGGTGAAAGCCGCCTGTTTGATTTTTTGGGATGCTTCAACCTCAAGGGCACTGCTTTTAAGCTGGATGTTTTTTTCCAGGGTGATCTTTTTACACGAATCCAGCGAATAGATGTTCTGGGCCATTGCCGGAAGGTTGAAACCGACCACCCAGTACAGTATCGGAAGAAAATACATCAATTTTTTCATCGCTTTTTTTCATTAAATTTCCAGTAAAGGACCGGGAGGATCGTAATCGTCAGCAGCAGCAGGCAAACTCCCCCTGCACAGATCACCATACCAACGGGTGCCCAGAATGAACTTCCTGAGATGATCATGGGAATGACCCCGACGGATGCAGCAGCGGAAGTCAGAAAGATGGGTATCATCCTACGCTTGCCAGCATCGTAGGCCGCATCCCGTGCCGTCCATCCTTCCACGGCGAACCTCTGCTCGGCATGCTGAAACATCAGGATCACATTCCTCACCGTAAGTCCGAATAAGCCAATCAGCCCGAGGGCTGCTGTGATCCCGACCGTATAGTGGGCGATCCAGAGACCGAACGTCGCACCGAACATGAACAGCAATAAAGTAAACAGTGAAATGATCGTGAGCTTGAATTTGCCATAGGTAAACAGCAGGAAAAGGAATATGATGGCAAAGGCGGCAATGATCGCGTAGATCACAGGCGACAGGTTCTCCTTGTTGTATTCTGGTTCACCTCCCACCTGGTATATTATTCCTGCCGGTAGTGATGGTTCAAGATCATTTTTGATAAAATCGCGGATAGCGGAAAGTGAGCGGGCCGGTATTACATTCCTCTTTGGATCGGCAGTTACGGATATGGTCCTGATGCCATTACGATGGACAATGCTGTTTTCGCTCCACTGGGGCACCACGGAGGCTATCTGCCTCAAAGGGACGCTGACCGAGGGGATCAGGCCCGTTACCAGTGTGCAGGAAAGCCCTTCCAGGGTAGGTTTGCCTTCCGGATCATCCGTTTTCAGGACTATCGGAATGTTGTCGTTACCCTCGGTGAGTGATCCCATGGTGAATTTACCCGTGGCCAGCATCAGGTTGGCTGATGTAACGGAACGGGTCACCCCAAGCCGTGAGGAAGCTACAGGATCTAATTCCACCTCCATGACAGGCAGCTTCTCACCCCAGTCAGTTTGGACATTTGTAAGCACAGGCATCTCTTTCATCCTGGCCATTAAAGCCTCAGCCGCCTTTTTCAGCTCTTTGGTGTCTTCACCGTAAAAACGGAACTCGTACGAAGGCACATGCTGAAAATCGATCTGCTTGAACTTAATGTAGGCATTCGGAAAATAATGTGCATAACGGTCCGCATATTCATCCAGCAGGGCCTCGGTTTCTTCAGGAGAACCTGTATTGACAATGAATTGAGCATAACTCTCGGAAGGCATCTGAGGAGCATAGGAGATATGGAACCGGGGTGAAGACATCCCCACAAACTGGGTCACCGATCTCACCCGCTGATCTTTCATAAGGATCATTCTCATGGAATCAGCCACTTTTCCCGTACGACTGATCGGTGTCCCGTCAGGCAGATGGATCTCTACGGCGAACTGGTCGCGCTCTGCCAGGGGATTCATCCTGAAACGAATATGCGGGATAATGAACAATGAGGCCACAATGGATGCAACCCCAATGGAGACGGTGAGCCACGGATGACGGAAATTCCAGTCAAGCAGTTTTAAATAAATGTCATGAACTTTCTCCGTCAGTCTCTTCTTATCCGGCTCATCCTTATCCATCCCGGATGATTTGATCAGCGCGTTCTCGAGGATGGGGATGACCGTCACCGCCAGGACAAGCGACATCATCAAATTGATCGTGAAGGTAAACGGGAAAAAGTAGATGAATTCAAGCATCTGGCCCTTGAACAGGATGAGAAGTGGATAGAAAATAAGGCAGATACAGGTGGTAGCAAGGAACATCGGCATGAAATATTTATGGGCGCTTTCGATGGCCGCATCCCAGGGCTTATACCCATTTTTAAGGCAGTAAATATATCCGTCGATGATCACAATGGAATTGTCCACCGTCATTCCAAGCACAACAACGAGTGCTGCCAGGGTAACCGTATTCAGTGGTATTCCGAACAGGTACATGATCCCCACCGAGATGAAGGTATTCAGGGGGATAACGATGGCAGCCACCAGGGCCGACCGGAACGGGAACAGGATCATCATCACCACAATGATCACGATGATCGCCATCATCAGGTCACGGAGAAACGATAAGACCGAGCCTTCCACCACATCTGCCTGGTTGGCGATGGAGTTGATCGTCACATCATCCGGTAGATTGCTTGCCTGGTAAACTTCAATGATTTGACTGACATCCTTGCCAAACCTGACAATATTGTAGCCTTCTCTCATCTCAACTGAAAGAACCAGACAGGGTTGCCCGTTATGGGTAATATAGCTTCCGCCGTCAGGATATTCCCTTACCACAGTCGCCACATCCTTCAAACGGATCATATTGCCGTCAGGATCGCTGAAAATGATCTGATCACCAACCTCACCGACCGTGCTGTATGTGGGCTTGAAATGAACAGGGACAAGCACATCGTCATTTTCAATCCTTCCCCCGGGGGCCAGCGACTGGCTGAAAACCTCGGCCAATAGCAGCTTGTCACTGATCCCATACGACGAGAGCTTGCTCCGGTCCACATACACCGTCACCTGTTCATCCTTCATCCCATACAGACGGAGATTGGAAACCGATTCGATGCGGTGAAGCCTGCGGATCAATTCATCGGCATAACTCTTCAGCTCCCCGTAGGAACGTCTGTCGGATCCGATGGCAATAAGAAGCGCCGAAGTATCGCCAAAATCATCCTGAGCCATCAGGGCGAGAACACCCGATGGCAGTTGCATCTTCAGTGTTGCAAGCCCGTGCTTTATCTTCGACCATACCTCATCTTTGTTCTTCACGTTGTCATTCAGTTCGACCATGGCATAGCATATCCCGTTTTGAGAGGTTGTGGTCGTAAAGCTCCTCTTTACCTCGGGATAGGAAAAAAGGAATTGCTCGAGGGGTTCGGCCAGCTGTTTTTCCACCTCCTCGGAGGTGGCCCCGGGATATACCCCGACAATGATCCCCTGACGGATGGTATATCCGGGAAACTCCTGCTTGGGCATTACATAGAGTGCAATGATCCCCAGGACGACCAGCAGAACGATCATGAGGACGACAATGCCTTTGTGTTGCATCGTCCATTCGATGAAGCTATGGCTGCGTTTCATTGTCCTGTGATTTTATCGTCTTCACTGATTTTCTGATAACCCTCTGTAACGATGCGGTCGCCCACAGAAAGTCCGCCCGTGATCTCAACGCCATTGCCCCTTGCCGTACCGGTTGTCACAACTACGCGCTTTGCAACGCCTCCCCTGTCGCACCAGACAAATTTTTGACCGTCAGCCATGGTCTGAATGATCCCAATGGGGATCACGATCGCCTCCTTTACAGCGCTGTCAGGGTAAAGTTCCACGCTGCAGACCATACCTGGTAAGAGCTCCTTCTGAGGGTTGGGTAACAGGATATGGGCAGGATATGTATGGGAGATGGGATTCGCTGAAACGCTTTTTTCAATCTTCTGGCCTTCAAACCTTTTATTACCAACTGCTGACACAGTGATGGAGGATCTGCTCCCGGAAGGTATCGCCGAAATTTCGTTTTCAGGCACCGAAAACCTTACTTTGACTGAACTGATATCCAATATGGTAAGAACAGCTTTTCCAACCACTGCATACTCGCCGGCTTCCGCCATTTTTTTACCGATCACACCGGAAACCGGGGCATACAGTGAACAGTTTTTCAGGTTGTTCTTAGCGATGGCGTAGGACGACTGCGCCTGCTGCAGTTTGGTTTCAATGTCGATCATCTGGATCTCGGGCAGACTTCCCGCATCATGCACCAGTTTAAGACGGTCGTATCCGTCCTGTGCCTGTTTTAATGTAGCCTCAGCGGCAACCAGCATGCTCCGGGCTGATTCATCATCAAGCCTGACAAGCAGCTGTCCGACCGAAACGTAATCTCCTTCAGAAATGAAGAATTTCTCAATCATCCCCAGCGTGGCAAAACTGAGCGCTGTGGAGGATTTTTCTTCGATCGTCCCCACATAACTCAGGATACCAGCCGTTTTCGATCCTTCCACCGTCTGAATCCTGACATTGATGGCAGCCCTGGTCAATGGTACATCGGTTCCGCGATGATTGCACCCTGTGACCACGGCAAGGAGCATAAAAATAAGATTGGCTTTTCTCATATGATTAAGATTTAAATTGTTATCACTCTTTTACCCGCTTTTCATGCAACTTATGATCAGGGGAGTTGTCACATCTGTTTCGTTTATTTTTTCAGGATCTTGTAATATTCAACCATCTGGGATCGAAGTAGCTGGATGGTTTCCTGCGTCGAATGTTCCCTGAAAAGGCTGGCAGCTACACCAAGCGCAATGGAAGTGAAATTCAATGCTACCAGGGAAGTGTCGATATCTCCCCGGATCTCACCATTTTTTACAGCCCTGTCCAGAATGGTTTTCAGATGATCAGTACCTAATGTGTAGAAATGCCGTTGCTCGTCCATATACCCGGGGTAGTGCCTCAGGGCATCGATCAGCAACAACAGGTACTTGACGGGAATGAATGACTGGCCGTCGATGCAGATCGTTTGGACGATCCGGCTGACATATTCAATGATCACCTGTATATACTCCTCCAGGGTGATATCCTGCCTGACCTGGATCAGACCCACCAGTTTGAGGTACTTGTCGATAACGGCCTTAAACAGCTCCTCCTTGTTCAGAAAATGATGATAGAGCGCCCCTTTGGTCAGCCCGACCGATTTGCTGATATCCTGGATCGATACGGCTTCATAGCTTCTGCTCAGGAAAAGCCGGTACGCCTGGTCAATGATGATTTCTCTTGTTTCCGCCATGGCATTACATACTAAACGTTCGGTATGCAAATATATAGGCTTTTTATACATTCTGAACGGTCGATATGGAAATTTTTTAATTCTATCCCTGTACCCGCAATGGAATAGTAAGTGGAGGATTCAGTGCCGGTAAATGATGAACCGGGCAAGCCGGCGGAACTTTCGCTTCTCTTTTTCAGGCATATCCCTGAACAGTTCATCGGCTTTTATTTTCCATCCTTCTGCCAGGGGTCGGGTCTTCGAGGCAAGCGCCTCAGCGGTCTCCGGATGATGCAGATGGGTCGAAAGCACTCCTTCATGATGAATGATCGGGACCAGTTTTTCCGGCACATCCATGATGGGGCATGGGCGGTGAGGATTTTCAGAGAGCGGTTTGTGTTTCCTGAAATGCCTGAAAAAGGGGGAAGCCAGGGCCTCTTTCAGGGTTTTGTCATGCAGGTTCGTATCGGAATAGTGAAAGAAGGCACAGGGTTCCAGGTCCCCGTGCGCGTTGATGTGGGCAAATTCATTGCCAGCGGCCACGCATCCAAACGCCTTGTGGCCGAGGTTGGCAAAATCGATGAGCGTGAAGCGGTGCCTGGTCCGGTAGGATCCGAGCTTCTCCCTTACGTAGGTACGCTGGTTTGCATTCAGGCAGAGGCTACTGTCCGCATCACTGCCGATTGGCATGTAGATGAACATCCATCCCATCCACGCTCCCTTTTCCAGCAGGAAATCCAGGAAGGCATCACTGCATACCTCCTCATAATTCAGCGCATGATAACAAACCGAAAAACCGAATCCAATGTCACGCGATTTTAACAGATCCATGGCAGCTGTAGCTTTATCGAAAGTCCCTTTACCCCGTCTGAAATCAGTCTTTTCCCGGAATCCTTCGATGCTGACAAAAATATTCAGGTTACCCAGCCTGGCGATTTCATCGGCAAAGGAGTCATCGATGAGGGTCCCGTTCGTAAAAAGGGCAAAGGAGAGTTCCTTGTGCTTTTCACATAACCTCAGGATATCTGCTTTCCGCATGAGGGGTTCCCCGCCGCTCATGACGATGTCATAAATACCCAGATGCCATGCTTCCGTAAGGATCTCATCAAGCTTGTCATAGGAAAGCTCGCTTGTTTTGCCATAGTCGGCCGCCCAGCACCCCAGGCAGTTGAGGTTGCATGCGCTGGTGGGATCGATCAGCAGGTTGAGGGGTACTGAAAAGCCGTACCTCTTTTGGATCCACATCCTCCGAAGCGCTTTCCGGGGTCCGTTGACCATGAACCAGCCCAGCAGGTGGTTCGCTGTGAAAAAAAGGTTCGCACGGTAAACAAAGTTCTTGTGATGCGGATAAGGCGGGATCCGTTTTTTCTCTCCCCTGATCGTAAGGGTTCTCATGGGATGATGCTCCGGGACCTGATCCCCTTTAGTTCTCTGCGCTGGTGTAGATTGGAAAATCAGCGGTGGTCTGATCATCAAACGTGAAATCGACGCCTACCAGCCCGAAACGGTGATTGGCCCAGTAGGTGATCTTGCTGATCCCTGCACTTTTAAGGGCAGACGGGATTTCCTCGACCTGTATCACTTTGATGTACATGAATCCGTAGGGGTAATCGTCTGTCGAGGACTTGCTGACCACCTTTCGGGAGGTGCCCGTGGATCCGATCGGGTACTCATCCCCGACCGAAGAGCCGTATTTGACGATGATGCCGTGTGTCGGACCCGAGATCAGCTCAATTCCTTCCTTCGTATTCTTGCCTTTAATGCCCGTGGCGATCACCGTATCGCCCTTGATGGTCACTTCCGGGAAATTCGACATGAGGTTCTTCAGGAATGTATTCGTAACCACTGCACTGCCCGACAGGGAGGAAACCCCGTCGCTGAGGGTGGTCACCTCAGCATGAAAATCCTTCACCCCAAAGTATTCCACCGATGTGGATTCAACGGTCGTCCCTACTTTCCCCATTTCCGATTGCTCACCACTGATGGAGGTATTGTCGTCATCATCCTCGAAGAGTTCACATGCGCAGAAGAATGTCATGCATAAAAGCATGAAAGCAATGATGATGTTAGGTTTCATAAGAGGTGTTTTAAAGTTGAATGCCCGAAATTAATATATTTTTATTGAATGATGCAATCCATTGAAACAGTTTTCAAGAATTTCCATTAAGCACCACTATCCCAAATTTAATATATTTACACCGAAATCAAATTCAGGATGGAACATCTACGCAGGTTTCTGGCGCTGATCACCGAGGATAACCCTCTGGACAGCTTGATTTTACAGGATCTGCTCAATGATCATTTCCCGGAAATAAAGGTGGCTGGGACCGCCACCTCCCTGCAGGAAGCCAGGATGTTGCTTAAATGCCTGAACATCGATCTTCTTTTCCTCGACGTCGAACTGCCCGATGGAAAAGGATTTGACCTGCTCTCTGAAATGCAGGAGGTTCCTTTTGAGGTGATCGTCACCACCTCGCACAGCAGCTATGCGCTGGATGCCATACGGCACAGCGCACTCGACTTCCTGATCAAACCTGTTACGAAGGATGACCTTAGCCATGCCTTGACGAAGTTCATGAAGAAGTTCGGATCCTCAAAGCCCTCAAAACAGAAAGAGGCCTATTTCAATCCGAAGTGCCTGAAATTACCGTTACCGACACTGGAAGGATTTGTTTTTGTCAATTTCGAGGATATCGTGCATGCCGAAGCCGACAGGGCCTATTCGGTTTTTTCACTGAATACCCATGAAAGGATCATGGTGTCAAGCCCTCTGGGGGACTTCGAGGAACGGCTGCTCAACCATAATTTCATCCGCGTGCACTATTCCCATATCATCAATCTCGGCCAGGTTAAACAGTATATTCGCGGCGAAGGGGGACACGTGATCATGACGACAGGAGAAACCGTACCGGTATCCCGCAGCCGCAAGGATGAATTCCTGAAAGCGATTGAGGAGTAATACCTCACCCCCCGTCCCCCTCCCCTGAAGGGGAGGGGGTGTCGGGGGAGGGGTCATCTCCCCCTCCAACCGGAAACTGATTCCCGTAAACGGGAAACTCCCGAATGGATCAGCATTTTTATTATCATAAGTTTGATCCGAACTTTAAAACCCCAAACTTATGAAAACAAATTCTACCTCTTTTCAGGGAGCTCTTTCAAGGAGCCTGCAGATGAACGCATACGTGTTCATGGTGCTTTTTATATCAACGGTCTGCCAGTGGGGATCCGTTCATGCACAAACGGTTCCCGGCATCACCTGGATCCGGCAGTATGGTACTACATGTGGGAGTAATCCCTCAATGGCTGATATAAGCAGAGGTATCTGTACCGATGGGAATTTCATATATGTTGCCGGATATACGAGCGGAAGCTTCCCGGGATTCACCAATCCCAGCCCGGTCCCGGCTCCTCCAGCTTTACCTGCTTATGATGCCTATATCGCAAAATACGATCTTGCTGGCAATCAGCTATGGATCAGGCAATTCGGAACAGCTAGCGACGATAATGCAACCGGAGTTGCTGTTGACGCCTCAGGCGTTTACGTTATGGGATACACAAATGGTATACTCTCCGGTCCTTCCAACTTTGGTTCTTCAGATGCTTTTATTAAAAAGTATGATCACAACGGCAATGAGCTCTGGACAACACAATTTGGAACAGCAGGTTTGGATAATCCGAGTGATGCAATCGCTTTGGATGCAACGGGCATATACATAACCGGTACCACATTTGGTGCTTTTTCGGGATATTCCAATCTAGGCGGAAGGGATTATTTTATTACTAAATACAGTCCAGATGGCACTCAGCTTTGGCTTACACAAAAGGGAACTGCCGGAAATGACTGGTGTACCGGCATTTATGTTGTTGCCTCAGGATTCTATATTTGCGGATACGATAACAGTGTAGGGAGTCAAAATGATTACTTCATTGCAAAATACAGCCTTGAAGGGTGTGAGGCCTGGAACCAACGATTTGGAACTACTTTACCTGATTACGTACAAGAGATCTCGGCTGACAAAACAGCCTTATACGTTTCAGGGTTTACCAATGGTACTTTCACCGGTCAAATCTATCTTGGAAATTCCGATGTTTTTATAGCGAAGCATGACCTCGACGGCAATATGCTATGGGTCAGGGAATTCGGAACTCCCGGAACTTCCGGAACTATAGGAGTTGATAATGGATTTGGCATTTCTGCCAGCACTTCAGGTGTTTACATCAATGGATTTACTACCGGCACCTTTACCGGACAAACCACCAACATTGGTGGAGAGGATATTTTTATTGCCAAATATAATCAAAACGGTGACCAGCTTTGGATCAAGCAGATAGGCAGTGCAAAAGTTGGAACAACAACAGCCAGGGATTATACATGGACCCTGGCTGTATCATCCTCATTCGCTTATTTCAACGGACAAACTAACGGAGATCTCGGTCCAACACGCGTCGGTGGATCCGACGCATTCCTCATGAAACTCCTGGTAAATCTGCCCCCGGTCGCTGATTGCGGAGATGACCAGCTCAAGATCATTACCGAAACGGTCCAGCTGGATGGCAGCGGTTCCAGTGACCAGGACGGGGACGCGATCACCTATTCGTGGTCCATCCTGTCCCAGCCCTCCGGCAGCAGTGCCACACTCAGCAATTCAGCCGTCGTGGATCCCAGCTTTGAAGCGGATGTCGCAGGAGAGTACCAGGTGCAACTCATCGTTAATGATGGTACTGAGGATAGTGAGTCCTGCCTTGTCAATATCACGGTCCAAACCCCGCAGGAGGCAACGCACGATCTGATTGCAGACGTTCAGGAACTGGTCGCTTCCAAAGTACTCAACAAGGGACAAGGAAATTCCCTCATCGTTAAACTTGAGAATGCAATAAAAAAGATGGATCAGGAAAATCATAACGCAGCGATCAACATGCTTTATGCATTTATCAACCAGGTGACTGACTTCCACAATGCAGGAATACTGTCTGATGATCAGGCAAATGCATTGATAGCCTCCGCGGAAAGGATCATTGATGTCCTTAAACATTTCCTTTTAAAACAGGGCGGAGTGATGGCAACGGCTGATCTTTCAACAGCAGAAAGCCCCCGGACGTGGAATTATCCCAATCCATTCAATGCGTACACGACGATCCATTATTCCCTCCCGGTCGATGAATTTGTTACATTGAAAGTATACAATTCTTTCGGAAAAGAAGTCATAATGCTGGTGAGCGAGTTTCAAAGCATGGGAGAGCATATTGTTCAGCTTTCATCGGATGACCTTTCCACTGGAATGTATTTTTATCGTCTGCAGGCCGGCGATTTTTCAACAACGAAAAAACTCGTTGTACAGAAATAGATAACCAGCTGATCAATTCAAAAAGAGACTGTTTCAAAATTCATTTTTAACCACGAAGGAACTCAAAGGATTACACCAGGGAACATCAAGTTATTGATAATCAATTAATATACTTTGTGATCTTCGTGAAAACCTTTGAGTTCCTTTGTGGTTAAGTATGTTGGGTACAGCTCGTTTTTTATTTTACAATCCTGCCATACAGGATCATAGACTTCAGATCAGGTTGATCATCCATCCAGCACCTGCAAAAGATCCGAAGCCTCCTGCCGTGAAATAAGAATCTCTTTTTTCAGTAAAAGCAGGATGTCCGGATGGCTCTCGGTCCATCCCTTTCGCAATTCCTGGTCAAGCTCGACAGCCCTGGCTGCCGTCTTTTCATCCATAAAGATCCGGATGTACGGCAGCAGCTTATGTACTGAAAATGCAAGGGGCTCATGCTGCTTCTGTTCCGTCCACACCTGCCAGTTGCCAACCTCTGCTTCCGATTGTGACAGAAAGATCTCCAGGTACCTCACGAAACGTTCCTTCTTTCCGTTGCAGATATCATACAGCCGGTCTGACCATGCCTGTCTGCCTGAGAAAGCGCTCAGAAAATTTTCCTTCGCAGGTTCAGGACTGACAACTCCCCGGTCAGCTATGGTCTTCAACTGTTCATGAAGGACTTTGGCCAGGTAGGTCCTGGATACCGGCTTGGGAACATATCCATTCATGCCCGCCTCAAGGCAATGCTCAATATCGCTCCGGATCACACTGGCTGTCAGGGCAATGACAGGGATGGCAGCATTTTCGTTCTTCAGAAGCCTCAACCTCCTTGTCGTTTCATACCCATCAATACCCGGCATCCGGATGTCCATCAGTACCAGGTCGAACTTCTCCTTTTCGAGCATTGCCAATGCTTTGAATCCGTCTTCCACAAGGATCGCTTTTGATTCAGGCAGGATCTTCTCCAGAATGCCCTCCGTCACGATCTGGTTGGATGGATTATCCTCCACCACTAGGATCCTGAATGCACCTTTCATAGCTGCCACTGACATTTCCTTCTCTTTCTGAAGGGCCTGGTATGCCCCGGCGGTGGACAGCTCCAGCGGGATGGTGAAGCTGAACACCGATCCTTTCCCCGGTTCGCTCTCCAGAACCAGGGTACCCCCCATCCGTTCCACCAGCTTCCGGGCGATGGACAATCCAAGCCCGGTGCCAATGATCCTTTGATCCTCGCTTTTGCCTGCCTGGACGAACTCCTCGAAGATCACCGCCTGAAGTTCCCTGGGGATTCCCACACCCGTATCTTCCACGATGAACGTGACCATCGCCTTGCCCTCACTGGGTTCGGTTGCCGTCATTTTTAACTGAACAGAGCCCTGTTCGGTGAACTTGATGGCGTTACCCGCCAGGTTCAGCAGTACCTGCCGGATACGGCCCGCGTCTCCGCAAAACCAATCGGGAGTCCCCTCTTCTTTATCTATGATCAGCTGCAACTCCTTTTCTCTGGCGTTGCTCCCGAGAAGATTTCCCATCTCCTCCATGAGCTCCTTCATGCTGAACGGAGCATCATGAAGTTCCAGCCTGCCCGCATCCATCCTGGAAAGGTCAAGGATCTGGTTGATGATCCCGGTCAGATGTTCGCCTGCCTGTCTGATGTTCCTCAGAAAGGTCTCTGTTTTGGGCGGCTGCGGATCATCCAGCAACAGGCCGGTCATGCCGATCACCGCGTTCAGGGGTGTGCGGATCTCGTGGCTCATGCTGGCCAAAAACCGCTCCTTGAACTTCTCGCTCTGTTCGGCACGGTAACGCGCTTTTTCCAGGTCCCGGTTCTGTTGTGCCAGAAGCTTTGAAGCTTTCTGCTTCTGGCGCAGAAAAAACGATACGATCCCGGCCAGAATGAAGATAAATGCGGTAATGGCGATGAACAGAATGGTGATGACGCGGTTTTTGGCCAGTTGCTCTTCCTTGAGGCTAAGCTGACCCTCCATCTGTTCGATCTCAAAACTCTCTGTCAGACGGCTAACTTTGTCGGCCATCGTGGCCCTGTCAAGAGAATCGCTGAGTCTCAACAGGTTCTTGCTCTGCTCAAGTGCCATCTTATACTCCCCAAGAGAGGAATAGATCTCTACAAGAGAGGTAGTATACCTGATTGCGTGTCCCAGATCAAGATCGTTCGTGTTTAATTTTTGGGCTTCTGCTAAATAATCGATGGCTTCCTTTTTCTCCCCATTCGTCAGAAAAGCTTTCGCCATATGTGCATAGCATTGAGCCAGCGCTGCAGTATCCCTCATGTCCCTG
The DNA here is from genome assembly GCA_022711405.1 of Bacteroidota bacterium. Classification (GTDB taxonomy): domain Bacteria; phylum Bacteroidota; class Bacteroidia; order Bacteroidales; family JAGONC01; genus JAGONC01. The sequence goes on along the minus strand of JAKLFC010000009.1, from coordinate 40,681 downwards.
GCAAGGGATTCGAGCTCCCGTAAATAGGAGAGGGCAATGTCGACGCTTCTCCTGCTATCCCCAACCACCTTTCCCAGGCGGTTCGGAGTGTCATACAAGAAGAGATTTGCCAGGTTGGAAAGGGTGATACGGTAAAAAAAACGATTATTGGCCTGTTGATGCAACCTGAGAGCCTCTGTATAGGCCCTGACAGCAGATATAGAATCACCGGAATCCTTGTAAATGGATCCGAGTTTATCGAGTGCTCCTGATTTGGCGTGGATGCCCACTCCAAGAGAATCTGCCATGGCGACAGCCTGTAACAGAATTTCGATTGCTTTTGGCGGATTTCCAGAATCAGAATAGACATAGGCAAGCATAATCATGCGGCCTACTGCCCGGTCAGGTAATTTAATTTCCTGGTATATTTTGATGGATCGCAGCAGGAATTCGATTGCCTTATCCTGCATTTGAAGTCCATGGTAGCCGGATCCTACTTCGCCATATACAAATCCAAGCAGGCGGAGATCATCGCATTCTTCGGCCGGTTTTATCGCGGCAAGATAAAATTTCATTGCTTCATTTTTCCGGCCGGTCATGGTGTAATACCAGCCCTCGGTTATGGTCGTGTAAGCAATGCCATAGAGATAATTCGCTTTAACCGATTGTTCGTGGAAGATCCTGGAATAATACACCATGGAGTCCGGCATCACATAATCATAGGTCAGAATGAAGTAGGTCGCATTTCGAAGCCTGGTGGTATCAGGAAGATCATAGTTATTGACGATTGCCCGCAGGCTGTCCTGGTTCATGGACCGGGGATCCTTGGCCATAGCCCCGGGCTGCAATAATATGATCAGGGCAGAGGTGATCAGGATGGTTCTTTTCATGGGGTGTTTGTTATGACCCCTCCTCCAGCCGGGGGGAGAGATCGTTATAAGCAAATATATGGTTATTTTATGCCCAAATCAATGATAAAAGAATCATCGCCACGAAAATATCATGCTGACCAGTGGTGATCATTATATATGTCTGCTCACAAGTCGGGATCTCATCCAACCGGAAACTCTACCCCGCAAACCGGAAACTCCCGTAAGAATCCTGCTTAAACCATTCCTACATTTGATCCGAACTCTAAAATCTTCACTTATGAAAACAAAATTTACCCTGCTGCTGATCCTTGTCGCAGCATTCATGCTGACCGTGGGGCAGAGCACGTCCTTCCACCTGACTTTCACTGCCATTGACAGTGCTGCTTATGTCCGGCTGGACAGCGTTCAGATCATGAACCGCACCCAGGGTGGTGGGACCACGATCTACTGGCCCGACACCAGTGTATCGCTTGAGATTACCCCGGGTGACCTCCTGCTTTATATCGGTTATGCTACTCCGGCCTTTGTGGGCATTTCCGGGTCCGGTACGGTGATGAATTCATTCCAGCTGTTTCAGAACTACCCGAATCCGGTGACAGACCAGACTGTCATTTCGATGTACATTCCGGAAAAAGGAACCGTGAAGATCATGGTCACCGACGTACAGGGCAGGGTGGTCCTCGCCTCTGACCGGCAACTTGATCAGGGCACTCATTCGTTCAGATTCCTTCCCGGCGGCGGTGGCCTCTTTTTCTTCACAGCCCGGTGGAATGAAGTAAGCCGGAGCATAAAGATCCTGACCTCAGAAACGCTCATTGGGCAAATGTGCAGGCTCGATTACCTGGAAAGCTCCACCAATGCATACGCTCTGAAAGCATCGCTTCAAACAGGATCTACTGTCATTCAGAAATCCGGTATACTCGATGGGCCGGAGACCGACAGGACCTATGTTTTCCAGTTTGCCTCCAACATCCCCTGCCCGGAAAAAACATCGGTCAGTTACGCAGGGAAGATTTACAGTACTCTCCAGATCTTCAGCCAGTGCTGGCTGAAGGAAAACCTGAACGTAGGCACCATGATTTCAGGAACAATCGATCAATCGAACAATGGAACAATGGAGAAGTACTGTTATGGAGATATGGAATCCAACTGTGATACCTATGGTGGTCTTTACCAGTGGAACGAAGCGATGCAATACAGTTCAGAAGCATTGACAAAGGGTATCTGCCCGCCTGGCTGGCGTCTTCCCATGGATGAAGAGTGGAAAGTGCTGGAAGGAGCCGTGGATGGCCAGTATGGCTTTGGAAATATGGAATGGGATGGAGAAGGATACCGTGGATATAATGTCGGCAGCGGACTGAAAGAAGCAGGGACAACGCACTGGAATCCGCCTAACTATGGTGCTACCAATTCCAGTGGATTCACGGGCCTCCCGGCAGGGAACCGTGACTACAGCACCGGCGGTTTCGCCAACATGGGTGCAGGAGGCTCTTTCTGGTCTTCCTCAGAGGATGGTACCGGAAACGCATGGTACCGTGCTCTGAATTACGCCAGCCCCCATGCGTACCGGAAGTATGTTGACAAAGCTGCCGGGTATTCTGTCCGTTGCCTCAGGGGCTGTGCACCTGTCAAGGCTTATGCAGGGGAGAATGACGGCAGCTGCGGAGATGCAGCCTATTCCCTCTCAGGGGCCACGGCCGCTAACTTTGCCACGCTGCTCTGGACCACCTCCGGCACGGGAACCTTCGATGATCCCACAAGGGTAAATCCGATGTACACACCCAGCCTGGAAGATATGGACAGCGGACAGGTTGAGTTGACCCTGGCCGCATCCGGGGGTGGAGAGTGCCCCGATGCTGCATCCACCATGACATTGACATTCACGGCTGCACCTGAAGCCAATGCCGGGGATGACGCAGATATCTGCAGCACCCAGTATTCATTGAACCTGAACGGGGTAGCTGCCAATTATTCCTCGGCGCTCTGGACCACCTCCGGTACAGGGACTTTTAATGATCCATCATCCCTGACAGCTGTCTACACACCCAGTACAGGGGATAAAATGAACGGCCCAGTGATCCTTTCACTGAATGTGAATGGGAATGGCCCCTGTGAACCAGTCAGCGATGCCATGACCCTGAAGATATGGACAGGCACCGCAAATGCAGGACCCGATCAGCTGAATATCCATGGTAATTCTACCACGCTGGCTGGCAATGCTCCGACATTTGGCAACGGTTTATGGCAAATTGTGAGTGGCAGCGGTGGAAACGTTTATGATCCCGATGATCCGCATAGCATATTCAATGGATTGTATGAACATGCATATACCCTGACCTGGACCATCAGCAACACGGTGTGTGGCACTTCGGTGGATACGGTGGAGATCAGCTTCGCACCGGAATGGTCCTGTGGCGAACCCATCGTGGATGATCGCGACGGGCAATCCTATAACACGGTTCTCATAGGTGATCAATGCTGGCTGGCGGAGAATATGAATATCGGCACAATGATCACCAATGGGCCGGGGGTATTGCAGACAAACAACGGTGTGATTGAAAAATTCTGTTATGATAACATCTCCTACAATTGTGACACCTATGGAGGACTTTATGAATGGGATGAAGCGATGCAGTATGTCACGACCGAAAGCGCACTGGGGATCTGTCCTGGGGGGTGGCACCTTGCATCCGATGACGAGTGGAAGATACTGGAAGGCACTGTCGACAGCCAGTTCCAGGTAGGAGACCTGGAATGGGAAGATATTGGCTGGCGCGGTTACGATGCCGGTGGAAATCTGAAGGAAACAGGCCTGGCTCACTGGGAATCGCCCAATGATGCGACCAATTCCAGCGGATTTACTGCTTTTGGAGGGGGCAGCCGTACCACAGATGACTGGCTGTTCTGGAACCTGAAAGTTTTGGGAATGTTCTGGACTTCAACACAGATAGATGAATCATTGGCCTGGCCTCGTGGCATGAGAAACGATATCACCTCAATGTGGAGGTATGATGAGAGACCTAAAACATACGCTCAATCCATCCGTTGTTTAATGAACGATTGATCAAGTTAATGCCATGGGGAGGAGCCCCGAGGGGGAGAAGGAGGAAGGATCATGAAACTCAATGCCATGCCTATCAGCGCCATGATAACGGAAGATGATCCCCTGAGCAGGTCGATGCTGTGCGACCTGCTCGAGGATCATTATCCTGATGTACACATTGTCGGTATGGCTCAGACGGTGAAAGAGTCAGAGGAGTTTCTTAAAGATCATAAGATTGACCTTCTTTTCCTGGATATTGAACTGCCTGACGGAAAGGGCTTCGATATCCTTCAGTCACTTCAAAATGTGGATTTTACGGTGATCATAACCACTTCCTTTGTCGACTATATTGAAGAGATTGATTCTCTTAACATCCTTTATACGATCGTAAAACCCCTGACCCGGGAAAGCCTGGACAAGGCCATGATACAATTTTCAGAAAAATCCGGGGTAAGCAATCCAGGACAAACCCCTGGAAACTGATTCCGAAACCGGCAACGGTGAATTAAACGTCTAAATTCTTAATTTAGATGCCTCATTCATTTTCAACCATCGATCTATGGTGCATCAAAGGCATTTGAACAGAACCCTCGGCTTAAGCTATGTGATCATTTTTGTTGTCGCAAACATCATTGGATCAGGTGTATATAAAAAGATCGCTCCGATGGCTGCCGAACTTCACTCTTCGGTGTGGATCCTCCTGGCCTGGATCGTCGCAGGGATCATCACCATCTTTGGAGCGCTGAGCAATGCCGAGGTGGCAGGGTTGCTTGCTGATACAGGGGGAGATTACGTCTACCTGAAAAGGATCTACAATCGCTTTTTCTCATTCTTATACGGCTGGTCTTTGTTCGCCGTCATCCAGACAGCCACCATCTCGTCGCTGGCCTACGTTTTTGCCCAATCGCTCAACAATATCATCTCCCTGCCGGAGGTATTTCCCTCCCTTCAAAACGTTACCATTGGCGGAGTATTCTTTCCTTTCCAGAATTCCGGAGTGAAGATGACAGCCATCATCCTGATCTTACTGTTGACATTTTTAAATATCACCGGCCTGAAAAGCGGCGCCAGGACGAGTAAGATCATACTGGGGCTGGTATTCGCAGGTTTGTTCGTGATCGTCGTGTTTGGTTTGAGCCATGTAGAAAAAGTACCCGGGGATTTTATGAAGTTCAGGGAGCTGACAGGTGGAACCGTCACGATCTCCTCTTTCTTCACAGCGATGCTGGCTGCTTTCTGGGCTTACCAGGGCTGGGTTTCTGTGGGTTATATCGGGGGGGAGATCAAAGACCCGAATAAAAACATCCCCAGGGGGATTGTGATGGGTGTATTTATCGTGATCGCCATTTACCTGCTGGTGAACGTGACCTATCTGGCACTTTTATCCATTCCCCGTCTGGAACAGATCTATGCCTCTGATAACCAGATTGCGGCCGTTGAAGCAGTCAGAAGCTTCTGGGGAACCGGTGGTGTCATGTTCATTTCCCTGCTGATCCTGCTCACTACCCTGGGGTGCACCAATGCCAGCATTCTCACCGGCGCCCGTCCCTATTACGCGATGGCCAGCGACGGGCTTTTCTTTAAGGGTATCGGAAAACTGAACAGGGCCAGCGTCCCCGGCAATTCGCTGCTGTGGCAGGGGATCTGGGCCTCGGTGCTGGTCCTGTCAGGGACCTTCGACCAGCTGACCGACATGATCATTTTTTCGGTGTTCATTTTCTATGGTGCCACATCCCTGGGTGTATTTATCCTGCGCCGCAGGATGCCCGATGTCCACCGTCCTTACAAAGTCTGGGGATACCCTGTCGTGCCCGCATTGTACATCCTCTTCTGCCTGTACCTGTTCTTCAATACGATCATTACCAGGCCGCGCGAAGCTGCCATTGGAACGATCCTTATCCTGGCCGGTATACCGGTCTACTTTCTGCTGCAAAGAAAATATGCAAAAAAATGACCGGCGAACAGTGAAGTAGGATACCTTTAATGACTGTTTATCTTGACAGATGATTGAATGGCTGAAACACTAAAAGATAGATCCTGGGCCCTGGCCTCATTGTCGGTCTCAAATCTGCGCGCCGTCCCCGACCATACCTCTGAGCTGGTTTCGCAGGTCATGATGGGAACCCCGTTAACGGTACAGGAATTCAACGATAAATTCTACCGTGTCCTGACACCTGAACAGTATACCGGATGGGTGGATGCCAAAGGTTTGCAGTTGCTCACGGAACAGGAAATGGAGATCTGGAAACAAACAACCCGGTTCATTTACCATACTATTTCTGGTTATGCTTATGATGCATTAGGCGATAGGGGTGGCATCCTGACCGATCTGGTACTTGGCGATTTGTTTGAAGCTGAGTCCGCAGGGAAGGATTTTTTAAAGATTGCACTTCCGGATGGCCGCAGGGGCTATGTTCCCAGAAAGGATTGCATCTCTTTTGAGGAGTGGAGCAGCCTGGAACCGGATATTAACTCATTATTGACATTTGCCAGGCAAATGATGGGCTTCCCCTATTTATGGGGCGGAGCATCCAGTAAAGCTGTCGATTGTTCAGGATTCACCAGGCTGATGTATTATACCCAGGGGATCATTCTTGCGCGTGATGCCTCCCAGCAGGCCAGGTATGGCGAAGAGATCGATATCACCAGGCTGGACAACCTGGAATCCGGAGACCTGCTCTTTTTCGGAAGCTCCGCACAACGCATCAGTCATGTGGGCATCCACCTGGGAAAAGGAGATTTCATCCACGCCTCAGGCAGGGTGCACATCAGCAGCATTGTGCCCGGTGATCCAAAACATGACCCTGAACGCAATTATGTGGCTGCCCGCCGGATCGTGAATTCTCTGGATACTGAAGGCATCACCCGGGTGAGGAGCCATGTATGGTATGTAGCCGATTAACGGTTGACGGTTGAAGGCCTGTCCTGATGAGTGAAACGAAATCAGGATTGACAGCTGACGATCGATGGTCAACAGCAGGCTTTTTCTAAAGCTCCGAAGGAGCGGCATATTGTTAGATGAAACGTTGCAGGCCATCATTTTCGAACCACGAAGGGGTGGCATAAAAAGATTGACAGTGGGCATTTTGCAAAAAAACAGCATTAGGACACAATTATTTGCATGAAGGATGAAGATGCGCCTGATCGTTCAGATAGTGGTCATTCCTTTCCTGTTGCTTAACCTGGGTTCTTGCGACGGGAACCGGACAGGGAAGAAAGAACCTGCGACCGGCGAAAATCCGGTACAGGATACAATGGTTGAGGTACAGGATCCGCACAATCCGGTATATGCGATTTTGGTCGTGCCAGGAACTCCTGCTCCGGGCGAAGGATTCCGGATCATCGCCACCGGGGGCAAAAACCTCCGCAAGGCGAAGATCATGGTCACCGGTCCTTCGGGCCAGCTGGAATCCCTTACAAGTAAGACCGGAGAGGAATTGCCATTCTGGCGCATGGATGAATTTTCCGGTTGCCCGGCCGGTACCTGTACGGCAACCCTGATCGTGAACAAGAAGGATGTCGGCCACCTGGAGTTTGAGATCGCACCCCCGAAGGAGATTGCACGGCAGGGTGTAATCTGGAGAACGGTGAGGGGATGGGACAGCGGCACAGAGACGCTCTATTCGGCCTGGATCAATGCGTTGTTTGGAAGTTGTAGCGAACAGTCCTCCTGGACCGCCCTCCACGAGGTGACCCGCGACCGCGACCGTAATTTTCTTTACAACTGCCTCTCGCTCGGTGAAGATGATCCTGCCGGTAAATCCACAGTGATCATGGAACCTGACTGTGCTGACCTTCCGTTCTTCCTGAGGGCATATTTTGCATGGAAGCTCGGACTGCCGTTCGGTTATCATATCTGCGACAGGGGATGGGTGGGAAGGAGCCCCCGGCCCGGGCAATGGATCACCAACGAAACTTCCTCTTCGAGAAGTAATCCGGTTCTTGCATTCAATGCCTTTTTACTGAACATGATGAATGGCGTTCATTCGGGTACTGCCCGCACGGCCCTTGACAACGAGAGCTCCGACTATTATCCTGTTGCACTCTCACGGGAGTCCCTGCGTCCGGGTACGGTCTATGCAGATCCGTACGGACATACGCTGATCCTCGTGAGCTGGGTGCCACAGACCAGGGACCACCCGGGACTGCTGCTCGCCGCAGATGCCCAGCCCGATAACACCATAGCGATCAAGCGTTTCTGGAAGGGGAATTTTCTATTTAATACCAGGGAGGTCGTGGGAGAGCCCGGATTTAAGGCTTTTCGCCCGGTATTCCATGAAGAGGGTAAACTGCGCCTGGTAAAAAATGAAACGCTGACCAACCTCGCAGGATACGCTCCCTTTTCGCTGGAGCAGCAGAATATGAACAGCGAGGATTTTTATCGCGCCATGGAACGCCTGATCAACCCGGAGCCGCTGGATCCCGAAGAAGCCCTGACCGACCTGGTAAGTGCGTTGCACGAACAGCTGCTGGTACGTGTTAAATCGGTGGCCAATGGCGAAGCATACCTCAACGCCCATCCGGGAACCGTGATTCCCATGCCATCCAGTGCCAATGGTGTTTTCCTGGCCGGTGGACCCTGGGAGGACTATTCAACACCCAACCGCGATCTGCGGCTTCTGATCGCCATGGATGCCGTGCTGGACTTTCCCGGCAGGGTGGCCGGTGCACCCGGAGATTTTAAGGTCTCCGGATCAACGTCTCCTGAAGAAATAAGGAACAGCCTTCAGTCGCTGCTGGAGAAAAAGGTTTCAGCACTAACGATCACCTATACACGATCCGACGGTTCGCCACAGGAACTGTCGCTGGCCGGGATCCTCAACCGGAAAGAAGCATTTGAGATGGCCTACAATCCCAACGACTGTGTGGAAGTGCGCTGGGGCGCACCCGTGAACAGTGCCGAAAGGTCCACCTGCCGCCGACAGGCTCCGCCCTACCAGCAAAAAACCATGCAATCCGTACGGAAATGGTTCGCCCAGCGGTTGCATCCGCCAACATAAAAGCCGTATTCTCCTTCCCCCGGTTGGGGGAAGGTCGGGATGGGGGCGGAGCCCAGCGGTTGCATCCGCCAACATAAAAGCTGTATTCAGAGGCTGTGTTAAAATACAATTTAACCACGGAGAACACGGAGGAATGCACGGAGAGCACGGAGGTTAAATGTTGCATTACCAGCTCTCTGTGTTCTCCGTATTTTCTCCGTGCACTCCGTGGTTAAATCAAAAAATTCATTGTGATACACCCTCACGTGATGGGGGCGAATATGAACTTCCTGATTTTTTTTTCTTCAATCTGTCGGAAATTAAATAAAATGTTTAACTTTGCAACTCAAAGTACTTTTAAATGAAAAATAGTTCAACACATCCCAATGAAGATCTTCAGGCCATCCGTGACATCATGGAACGGTCATCCAGGTTCTTGTCGCTAAGTGGATTATCCGGAATTTTTGCGGGGATCATTGCGTTGATGGGAGCAGCCATCACCTGGCTTTTCATCCTGGATTCGGGTCACGTTCATTACGATGAATTCCTGCGTATTCCTGGAGGCGGGACATTTTCAGGAATCAGGCTGTACCTTGCCCTGGATGCGCTGCTGGTTCTTGGACTGGCGGTTGCGGGGGCCGTTTTCTTCTCACAAAGGAAATCCCGGAAGGCCGGTCAGCGGCTCTGGACGAATTCAACCCGCCGGTTGGTCCTTCATTTAATGATTCCGCTGGTTGCCGGCGGAATTTTCATACTGATTCTGGTTTTGCATAACAACTGGGGACTGGTTGCCTCAGCAATGCTGATGTTTTACGGGCTGGCGCTGGTAAATGCCGGCAAGTTCACTTTTGGTGAAATCCATTACCTTGGACTGACGGAAATTGGCCTGGGAATCCTGGCGGGTGTCTTCCTTGATTACGGACTGCTTTTATGGGCACTCGGTTTTGGGCTGATGCATATTGTTTATGGTTCAGTGATGTATTACCGGCATGAGAGAAAAAGATGAAAAATCCGATTTCGAACCTTCAGAAAGTATTTGAGAACCGCATCAGGCTGGGAATCATGTCGGCCCTCATGGTAAATGACTCCCTTTCGTTCAATGTCCTCAGGGAACTGCTCGAGCTGACTGACGGGAACCTGGCCAGCCATCTGAAAGCGCTGGAACAACAGGATATTATTCAGGTATCAAAACAATTTATCGGACGGAAGCCAAGTACAACCTATCAAGCCACAGGCTATGGAAAGGATTTGTTTCGCAAGCATCTGGCTGCGCTTGAGGATCTGTTAAGCAATCAATAATTTTTTTCACTATAAACTTTGTATTACAAAGTACTTTTAAAACTAATAACAATGGAAACAAAAAGCATTCAACAGTTCATGAACAGTTACAGCGTCAAGATGATCATCGTTGCAATTTTAGCTATTTTGCTGCTGGTACCTACATTTCTGATACAGGATGTCATTCGCGGAAGGATGGACCTGAGTGAAAAAGTGAAGACTGAGCTTTACTCCCAATGGGGTGAACGACAGGTTGTTGCCGGTCCGGTACTGAATGTGCCGTTTTCAGTCACAGAAACGGATGAGGATCATCCCGCAACCGGTGAACAGCATGGAATTGCTCATTTTCTGCCCGAAACATTAAAAATGAATGGCACATTGTACCCTGAGACAAGGAAGCGCGGGATCTACTCAGTAGTAGTCTACGAAGCAAAGCTCAGGCTGGCTGGCTCATTTGAACAGCCGGATGCCGGGCAGCTGGGTCTTTCAAATGCCATTTTCGACTGGAATTCAGCGTATTTCACCATCGGAATATCAGAAATGCGCGGCATTAAAAATTTACCGGAACTGGTCGTTAATGGACAGAAATGCAGTGTTGAACCAGGTGTGGCAGATAATGACCTGTTCCAGTCGGGGATCACTGTCAAAGCCGGTTCTGTCGATCTGAGCCAGGCCATGGATTTTGAACTGGAACTTGTGTTGAACGGATCGGAGAATCTTCTGGTGGAGCCACTGGGGAAGACATCTGAGGTTACCCTGGCATCTGACTGGGCAAATCCGGGTTTTACCGGAGGATTTCTTCCTGTACATCGCCAGGTCACGGCCAAAGGATTTACGGCTGACTGGCTGGTGACCCACCTGAACCGCAACTTCCCCCAGCAATGGATCGACCATAAGTACAGCACTGACGAGGCCAAGCTGGGTGTTGAACTGCTCATTCCGGTGGATCATTACCAGAAATCAATGCGGTCGGTCAAATATGCCATCCTGTTCATTGCACTCAACTTTATCGTATTCATCTTCATCGAGATCAAACGCAAAGCAAGGATTCATCCGTTCCAGTATTCGCTGGTAGCCCTTGCCCTGCTGATCTTTTATGTGCTGCTCATTTCCATTGGGGAACAGATCGGGTTCAACCTGGCTTATCTGATTTCAGCCGTGGCCGTTACATTGCTGATTTCATGGTATGCCTCCGATATACTGGGAAATCTGCGGATGGTGGCCTGGGTGGCGCTATTACAGATAGGCCTGTATGCTTTCCTGTTTACCATTTTGCAGTTGCAGGATTATGCGCTGCTTGCCGGTAGCATCGGACTGTTTGTCATTCTGGCCATGATCATGCGTGCTTCGCGGCAGATAAAGTGGTATTCGGAAGGATAGGCCGCAGCCCAGCAACCGGATGTTTGTTTATCATTTCTGAGCTCCCTGTGAAGCTATTCATGTTGAATGCAAATGCTTTCTACTTCCTCCCATCGCGTCAGCCGCCATCATGGCCTCAAGGACTTTTTCGGGAGTGACCGGAACAGCCTCGTGATGTATGGCCTCAGTCGGAGCACACGCCTTCAGCGCCACTGGCATCAGGTTGTTATTGCCTACGTCAGTGATGCCAAGGTCGGAAAAGGTGGTCGGCAATCCTATTTGTTCACAGAATGAATAAACAGTATTCGTCTCTTCGGGTGATGCATGAGTAAGATGAAGGCCTGTCAGCACACCGAAGGCTACTTTCTCTCCATGATAGAACCTATGGGTTTCAGCCAGGACGCTGAGTCCGTTGTGAACGGCATGAGCTGTGGCCAGCCCCGAGCTTTCGAAACCAATGCCGCTCAACAGGGTATTGGCTTCTATGATACGGTCCAGGGCCGGCGTAACGATCCCTTTTTTGCAGTCCAGTTGAGCGGCATGGCCGTAATGCAGCAGTGTATCATAACAAAGCCTGGCGAGGCTCAGTCCTGTCATGGTACTGTATCCCCCGCATTCGTTCGGGGATTGGGAACGTTCGCACGACCTGGCTTCGAACCATGTCGACAGCGCATCCCCCATACCGGCAACCAGAAAACGCACCGGAGCAGCGGCGATCACCCCGGTATCCACAAGAACCACCTGAGGATTCATCTTCAGGTAATAAACCGATTCAAAGACTCCCTGGTCAGAATAGACAACAGCACATCCGCTGCAGGGAGCATCGGTGGAAGCGATGGTCGGAACGACAATGACCGGGATCCTCACCCTGTCGGCCACGATCTTGGCCGTATCGATCGTCTTGCCTCCTCCCATACCGACGATCACATCTGCTTTTCTGCTGTGAATGATCGCTGACAGGCGGTTCAATTCCTTTTCGCAGCATTCGCCACGGAACTCCTCAACCGAGATCCGATCAGAATTTTCTGCAAGATGATAGGTTGGGATTATTCTATTGACTGGCGTCGGTGAGGCAATGATCAATCCTTTATTGCCCAATAATTTGATGTATTCCGGCAACCTGTGGATGGCATCCTCACCCTGGATGTATTTTCCCGGGAAAGCAGCAATGTGGATTCTGGGAAGCTGATTTTTTTGCATGGCTTGAATATTTTGAGGCCGATAAGGTAGTGAATTAAAAAATACCCAATTATAAGTATTTTCAATAGACCGATTTGGAAGTAGCTTTGCTTAATCAATTACTGTGAGATCACAACCACCCGTCAAATAAACCAATCAACGACTTCCAACTATGAAAAATCTTAAGTATGCCCTGATCCTGGTTTTCTTTTGCCTGATCTGTGCACCCTACACCCGGTCCCAGGTACTTATTTCGCTTCTTCTCGGCGATAAACTGAACTCGGATAAGCTTGAATTCGGTCTCGACGGAGGAGCCAACCTGACCAGGATCTCAAACCTGGAGGATACAAAATATCTTCCGGACTTTCACCTGGGTTTTTATTTCGATTTCAAGCTTCGGCCCAAACTGTTCATCCACACCGGAGTCATTGTAAAATCAACCATGGGTGCCAGAGGGATCGCTCCATATTCGGTCGGAAATGAATATCTGGATAGTCTGTTGATCGATTCGGATGTCTACCGGAAATTGCAGTACTGGAATGTTCCGGCACTGGTACGGTACCGCTTCTATGATTATTTTCATGTGGAAGGGGGAATCCAGTTGGGCTTGTTATATAAAGCCACCGACCGGTTTGAGGAGAAGATCTATGATAAGAAGGATCTGAAGTTTAAATACAACATCTTCAAAGAAAATGATGAAAATAAATACAAATATATTGATGTCGGTGCTGTCGGCGGCCTTGGCTATAAACTGAAGAAAGGGACTGGGATGACACTGGGGTTACGGTATTATTATGGATTTTTGGATATTGTGAAGGATAATTCCGGGCCAGCCCAGCACAATACATCGCTTTATATCTGTGTTTCGATTCCCATCGGAAAGGGCAAGGCGGAAGCAAAACGTGCGGAAGAAAATAAATGATACGGTTGCAAGGTTCATGATCAAGTTCTGCTGAGATGACAAAACTATTATGCCTCTTTTTTTTGTTGTATCAGATCATTCCCTTGTATGGCCAGGTTGAGCCAGATACCCTGAACGTAAGTCAGAATGAAAGAACAAATGCCGACGATCCCTCACAGTTCTTTTCACGTGTAGAGCTTTTCAATGAATTCCAGCATTTACCAGATAATGTGAACTTTAACCAGACAGTTCTCAGGACTGTTCTGAAAATCGGGAAGAAACTTACCACCCGGCTGGACGTGCCTTTTGTATATAATTCTATATCATCCCCGGATTATGCTCAATTTGGACTCGGAGATATCTCATTTCGTCTGCTGGGCTACAAGTTTTTTCAGTCGAGAACGTCCGCCCTGACGGCATCCATTGAAATCAGCCTGAATACGGCACAATCTCCGCTTCGAGGTACAGGTAAGAATATGATCATCCCGCTTATTAGTTATTCAGCGGCACTGAAAAAACAAAAAATGATTCTTTCAATGGCGTTTCAGCAAACCAATTCGTTCAGCGGAGACGAAGAGAGGGAAACGGTCAGTTTTTCAAAACTACAGGCAATCCTGATCAAGGTCTGGACGACGAAAACCTGGACCGTTCTGGCTCCTGAGTGGTACCTCGATTATGTGCATGGTGGCGTGTCGATGAATCTTGAAGCGCGGATGGCCTATGCACCGGTTCGCCGTTTCAATATATGGGCACAGGCAGGGGTTGGAGTATTTGGTGATTTCATTGCACGCTATGATTGGGATGGAGAAGTCGGAGTCCGCTATTGTTTCTGAGAAACTTAATATGTGTTTTTTATATATGGGAATCTGATCATTCAGTTAGTCCATCCATGAAAGAGAAAAGTGACGTTTACCGGCACCCTGATTCCGGGGCCGAAAGAAAAAGGCTTAAGGAGGATCAGGAAAAAAGGGCACTCTGGAAAAAGTGGGGGCCGTACTTAAGTGAACGCCAATGGGGAACGGTACGCGAAGACTACAGTGAAAACGGTGATGCGTGGAATTTTTTTACCCATGACCACGCCCGCTCTCGTGCCTACCGCTGGGGCGAGGACGGCATCGCCGGCATTTCCGATGACAGGCAGCACCTCTGCTTTGGACTGGCTCTCTGGAATGGCAAGGATCCTATTCTAAAGGAACGACTCTTTGGATTGACCAACAGTGAGGGTAATCACGGTGAGGATGTGAAGGAATACTATTTCTACCTCGATAGTACCCCAACCCACTCTTACATGAAATACCTCTACAAGTACACGCAGGTGGCTTATCCTTATGCCGATCTGGTGGAGACTAACCGCCGCCGTTCCCGGAACGAGTTTGAGTACGAGTTGCTGGATACGGGCGTTTTCAATGAGGACCGGTATTTTGACGTTTTCATCGAGTATGCCAAGGCCGAGCCGGAAGACATCCTGGTAAAGATCACCGCTGTCAACAGGGGACCGGAGGCAGCCAAACTGCATCTGCTCCCCACACTCTGGTTCCGGAACGACTGGTCGTCATGGATTACGGCATCCAGTAGGGCTGCCGTGAAACCGAACCTCAGGCAGATCATGGCGAAGGCAGGCACGACCCAGATCATTGTGGATCATCCGCAACTGGGTCAATTCATTTTTTCGTGTGAAGGAATAATACCCCTCCTCTTCACAGAGAACGAAACAAACCATGAGCGGCTTTTCCCCGGACAACAGAACGAAAGCCCCTTTGTCAAGGATGGCATCAATGACTTTGTGGTACAGGGTAATCAGGATACAGTGAATCCTGAAAAACAGGGCACAAAGGTCGCAGCGCACTACCAGACAACGATTGGCGCCGGTCAGTCCGCAGTGATCCGCCTGAGACTTACTGAGAGTGCTCTGGATCCGAAAAACGATCCCTTTGGAAATCAATTTGATGAAATTTTCGCTGACAGGCTTAGTGAAGCGGATGAATTTTTCAGGTCGGTCACGCCACCCTCTGTGAGTGAAGATACGGCTCATGTTATGCGCCAGGCGATTGCCGGTATGCTCTGGAGCAAACAGTTCTACTTCTTCGACGGAGACAATTGGCTGGACGAGCACAACTCAAATCCCCTTCATCATGGTTACCAAACTTCCCGGAACTCGCAGTGGTTCCATATGCTGAACGAAGATGTGATTTCCATGCCCGATAAGTGGGAGTACCCATGGTACGCGGCCTGGGACCTGGCTTTCCACGCCCTCCCCTTTTCCATTGTTGATCCCGATTTTGCCAAAGAACAGCTGAAACTGATGCTTCGCGGGCTTTACCTCCATCCCAGCGGCCAGATGCCTGCTTATGAATGGAACTTCAGTGATGTGAATCCCCCCGTCCATGCCTGGGCGACATTGTTCCTGCTTCGGACCGAGCAGGCCCTGAAAGGCGAAATGGATGTCAAATTCCTCATGGCAGCATTTAATAAACTGTTGCTGAATTTCACCTGGTGGGTAAACCGTAAGGACCGGTTCGGTAAGAATGTCTTCGAAGGTGGGTTCCTCGGTCTCGACAACATTGGCGTCTTCGACCGCAGTGCCCCATTGCCTACGGGGGGTCACCTGGAGCAGGCTGACGGTACGGCATGGATGGCCCTCTTCAGCCAGAACATGATGGAACTCGCGGTGGAGCTTGCTGCTTACGACCTCACGTACGAGGACATGGTCTTAAAGTTTGCCGAGCATTTCTATTATATCGCTGCGGCTATGAACCGTCCCGGACAGGATGGTATGTGGGACGAAGAGGACGGGTTTTATTACGACCTGCTGCAGCTTCCCGATGGGAGCGCCACACGGCTCAGGGTGCGCTCCATGGTGGGGCTTCTGCCGCTGTGTGCGACCACGGTAATCGAAAAATGGCAGAGGGAAAGGATTCCTCGAGCGATGGTACAGATCTATGAACGCCATCGCCGGATGCCCGAACTCATGGAATCTATGCATCCTACAGGTCCAGGTCATTTAGGAGTGGCTGAAAGAGGGATCGTTGCATTGGTCAACCCGGAGCGGCTTCGACGGATCCTGACGCGGATGCTTGATGAGAACGAGTTCTTCAGTCCCTACGGAATCCGATCCATATCCAAATTCCATGAGCAGCACCCCTATGTACTTCATGCAGGTGGCCAGGAGTTCCGTGTGGATTACCTGCCGGCAGAGTCCAACACCGGTATGTTTGGTGGTAACTCCAACTGGCGGGGACCGGTCTGGATGCCTGTGAATGCACTCATCATCCGGGCACTGCTGAACTTCTACCTTTACTACGGTGAAAATTTCAGGATCGAATGCCCTACAGGTTCCGGTAATCTGATGAACCTCTTCGAGATAAGCAGGGAGATCTCGGACCGGCTCTCCCGTATATTCACCCGCGATGAGAAGGGAAGGCGACCTGTATATGGCGGCTCCGAGAAGTTCCAGACGGATCTGCACTGGCGCGATCATATCCTTTTTTACGAGTACTTCCATGGTGACAATGGTGCCGGGCTTGGTGCGAGCCACCAGACAGGCTGGACCGGAGTCATTGCAAAGCTTATCCAGCTTTTTGGTTTCCTGGATTCCAGGCAAGGCCTGGAAGGCGGCAAGAAGGCCGCCTTCGGTCATTATTCCGACAACACCCGAAACAAGAAATCCTGAGGGATGGTAAACATTCTATTTAACATAATTCAAAAAATAAGTATAATGAAAACAGAACATCTGATCAAAGCGTTTACCGGGATTTTACTTACGGCTCTTGCCGTTGCTTTTTCGCATACTCTTCATGCCCAGCAACCAACGCCACCGCCCACATTGCCCGACACGTCAAAAATGACCTATAACCAGATCTCCCAGGGACTGAAATTGTATGTATACCCGTCGAAGGGGCAAAGCAAACAACAACAGAAGGAAGATGAATTTGAATGTTATAAATGGGCAATGGAACAATCCGGGATTGATCCCTTAAATCCTCCCAAGGTGGAAGCAGCGCCCGAGAAAACGGGACCTACCGGGGGGGCTGTCGTTGGTGCTGCCAAGGGTGCTGCGGCCGGTGCAGCCATTGGCGCGATCACAGGGGATGCCGGTGACGGGGCAGCTGTTGGTGCCATTGTCGGCGGACTTTCCGGCAGGCGCCAGGGGAAACAGGCTCAGGCTCAACAGAACCAGCAGGCACAGGCCAGTGCTGCTGCTGCTGAACAGGAAATGAAAAACAGTTTTGCAAAGGCTTTTACAGTCTGCATCGAGGGAAAAGGATACACTGTCAAATAAGAAAACATAAAACCATACCTATGAAAAATTTGATCCTCATTGCTCTGACCAGCATTTGCCTGGCAGCATGTACGTCAATTACCGAAAAACGACACACAGAAAACATTGACCTTGTCAAAAGCTATGTTAAGTCTGTAGAAGAAATGGATTTCAATGCCATGGAAACCTATCTGTCTGATAATTATATCGGTATAGGACCTTCCTATGGGGATTCCATCGGGAAAAAGGATGCAGTGGCCAACTGGAAAGAAAATGTCACAAACCTTTACGAGAACATCCATTATAACCGCTCAAAATTCATCGCTGTAACGATCCCTGAAGGCGACAATCAAGGGGAATGGGTCGCCTGCTGGGCAGAACTGAGCATTTCGTATAAAAAAGGCGGATCGGTCACTATTTGGGCCAACACCAATTACCTCCTGGAGAATAGTAAGATAGCAAAAAGCCTGACCTTCTATAATGAAGCGGATGCACTCCGTCAGTTGGGGTATAAGATAGTGCCTCCTGAATATGGCGAGTAAAACTATTGTACAAAACAGTCATTAGTTAGTCCATCTAATATTGTCATCATTTTTTACTTATTTTGGCATAAAATGATCCTCTCTCTATGAAAAAAGTTCTTTTATTCTTTATCGGGCTGACCTTTTTACTGTCGACCCTTGCACAGGAACCACGGGTTGATACCGTCGCGGTCATGATCATCGACCGGATGGCTTCCGTCATCGGCGAACTGACTTCATGCAGTTTTACGCTGAACACCTCCATGGATGTCAAAGATCCGGATTTCGGCCTGATCAAACAGACCTGGACAGATGAAGTTTATCTTGGCGGCCCGGATAAAATGTATAGCAATACCCATGGAGACAAAGGCCACCGGGGTTTCTGGTACAACGGGTGGCGGGCTATCATCTATTCCTTCGACGAGAATAACTTTGCCGCCATCGAAGCACCGGATGACCTGATCGCTATGATCGACACCATCAACAAGAATTATGGCATTGAGTTCCCGGCTGCTGATTTCTTTTACCCGACCTTTACGGATGATATCCTGGCTAATTATGACACCGTTATATTCCTTGGGAAAAAGAAAGTCTTCGGCCAGGAATGCTTTCATATCCTCGCTTCCAATCCGGCCATCAGTGTTCAGATGTGGTTTTCGGCCGATGCATTTACCCTGCCTCAAAAATTCGTCATTCTGTATAAAAAGGAAGGAAACAGGCAATATGAAGCCACATTCAGCAACTGGCAGCTTAATCCGGAAATCCCGGCCTCAGTGTTTGAATTCACTCCTCCGCCTGCAGCCAGGAAGGTCTCCATATTACCCAGATTCAAATAATAACCTGCATAATACATATATACCATGAGAACATGTATCCGCTTATTCCATTTTACAATAGCACTGCTCCTCCTGGCCATTGCTTTTCTTTGGCCCCTGAACCTTGAGGCACAACGATTTTCACGTAGTAGTGGCGGAACGAGCCGGCCTTCCTCTTCTTCATACAGCCGCTCCTCATCCGGCTACAGCAACCCATCGGCCAGTACTTCCGATCGTACCTCAAACCGGTCCATCAACGGCGGTAATCAGTCTTCTGTTTCCCGGAATAACGAATCTGTTTCAACAGCTGACAGAAAAAACGTTTCCTCTGCTGACAGGGCAAATTTCTCAACAGGCGACAGAACCAATGTCTCAACAGGCGACAGAACCAACGTCTCAACAGGCGACAGAACCAATGTCTCGACAGGTGACAGAACCAATGTCTCAACAGGCGACAGGACCAATGTGGGTAGTATCAATATTGACAACAGCAGGGATATCAATATTAATGTGGACCGGGACAATTATTACGTGAGGCGTCCGGTTGCACCCTATCCCCGGCCTCCCTATACGTACGGCGGATTTCATTATAACTGTTTCCACCCTTATGCATATCATCCTTATCACCCCTTTTACTGGGGGCCGGTCTATCATCCATGGGGATTTTTTGTTACTGCACTGGCGGTGACAGCCATTGTGGTCAGCGTTGAACAGCAACAATACTACTATGATTCAGGGGTTTATTATATTCAAAGCGATGGTGGCTATACAGTGGTGGAGGCTCCTCCCGGAGCCACTATTCAGGTGTTGCCGGAAGGATCCCAGACCGTGGTGGTGAATGAGACCACCAATAACTATTACTATGGTGGAACGTATTATGAAAAAACAGATGACGGCTATACGGTTGTCCCCCCAACTGCCGGAACGGTTGTAGAGAACCTGCCTGAAGGAGGGGAAGAGGTCAAGATAGGAGATGTGACCTACGTGAAGCTGGGTGAAACCTATTACCAGCCAATAAAAGTGGATGGTAAAAACATGTACGAAGTTGTGAATGTAGAGCCGGCTGAAGCAAAAAAATGAGCCGACGAGACCTGAAAAAAACAACATCGTGAAATTGAATGCATTTCTTCATGGTAAATCAACATTCGTTCGGATCATATTCCTGGCTGGACTTCATTATCCTGTTGCAATTCTTGCCCAGAAAACGGATGTGATTATCCTGAATAACGGAGACCAGATCACCGGAGAAGTGAAAAATCTGGAGTATGGTCTTGTCACCTACAAAACGGATGACGCGGGAACCCTGAACATTAAATGGGATAAGATTTCATCACTCATTGCCAAAGAAACCTTTGAAGTGGAAACAGCAGAGGGGAACCTCTATTTTGGTTCCATCCTGCTGTCATTACTGAATGACACGTTGATTGTCGCCAGCGAAAACTTCCGTTTTGAAATCGCCAAGTCATCGGTGGTTTCCATCATCCCGATTAAAAATAAATTTTTCAAACGCCTCGACGGATCGGTGGGAGTCGGTTTCAGTTATACGAAAGCCACAACACTGGCCCAATTGAATTTCAACACCGCTATCCAGTACAGAACCAGGAAAATGGGTACATCCATCTCCTATGACGGAAATTTCAGTACCCAGGAGGAAGCGAGCACGACCCGCAGACAGGAACTGTATTACCAATGGCAGCGGCTTTTGCCCGGCAGGTGGTTCTTTGGCTTCCAAACAGGTTTTGAACAAAATTCCGAGCTGGGGCTGGATCTGCGTATCAACCTTGGTGTGGGAGGCGGACGGAACATGATCCAGAACAACCGGAACGTGTTCCTGGCTTTGATCGGATTCCAGGGCATCAGCGAATGGCTTTCAGAAGAAGCCGAATCATCACGCGATCTTGAAGGAATCATCACACTGAATTATTCACTTTTCAAATACGACTCGCCCAAATCCAACATTTCGGTCAAAGCCAATGCGTTCCCGGGGATCACAGACTGGGGAAGACTTCGTGTGAATACAAGTATGAATATCAGTCAGGAGATCATCAAGGATTTTACGATCGGCCTGACTTTTTATAGCTCCTTCGATAACCAGCCGCCAGAAGGATCTGAAAAAAGTGACTGGGGAGTAACGACCACAATAGGATATACTTTTTGAACCAGCCAACTAGTTACCCTATTCGTTGCTTTTAATACGGTGCATTCCTTCAATCAACTTATGCCATCCGTAAATCAGTGTAATGCGAAATTCATCTAATTTCAAATCCTGATAATCATTTGCATTGATGGTCGATGCACAGGCAGCCATTGTATGCAGCTCATCTCGATCGTGGAGCAGGTTAATCCCGAAGCAGGTAGCGCAGAGCTTTCGATATTACTTTCAGATTCAGATAAAAAGGTAAAAGTTACCGATTGGTCTGTCGATCCGCTGGATTATGGTGACTTCCTGATCCGCATCTTCGACGAATGGGTGAGGAAGGATGTAGGAGATTATTTTGTTGTTACCTTCGACTGTGTATTGGCCAACTGGATGCGCGTCCCTCCTGCCCTGTGCACGGCAGCAGAAATCTGCGGCCATGCCGGTGTGGTGGAGTACAATGGCGATCTTTACTCCTGCGATCATTACGTGTTCCCCGAATACAAGCCTGGGAATACCAACGAACTTGTAAATAACCGTGCCGTTTCGAATGTTAGAAAGTGGGCGGCTTCGCAGCCGAAACACAAATGAAGCCTCCTTCAACATGTTCGGATATAAAACCACACTTATAAGAAGAGCAATGCAGATTTCAGAGAAAGAGTGGCATTACAGAAAAGCATGATCTGAAGTTATTGAATGTTTTTCTTACCGGAAATAAATTACAGGAACCGGGGAATTAACGAAGACCTAAATAATTTAACAGCTTAACCAATAAGACACTTAATAGTATACTTAACATTAATCCAAAAAGAACAGCGGTAATGGATTTGATCCCCCGGAGTATTTTATTGCCGGAGTCAAATAATTGAAAAAAAACATAGGTCTGGTAAATTATAACGGTAATGAAAGCCAGAAAATAGAGGATTGTGAAAGTTGATTCGCCTGGTTTGAGAATAAGGGCTACAATACTCCATATCATCATTAATACTATACTTTGACTAATCACAAAGGTGTTTATGATAAGGTGCTCAGCAAGGTTATACCTGAACGGCCTGAACAGGATCAAACAACTGACTGCGTAAGTTGGGATTACCATCAGGAACCTGTAGCTAAAATGCCCGCTTGTAAAACTTATGATATCACCGGCTGCCTGAAAATTTGCATTTATGAACTCAACAATACCTGATCGAGTATAGAAAAACCCTCCAGCAAGGCTGATCATTATAAGGAAATTGAAGGGATTAAAATAATTGACCCGCTGACCTTTAAGGTATCCTTGCAACATTTTTCCCGGATGAAGTAATAGTTGCTTTATCGTGAAAATAAAGCCTTTATGAATATGAAAGAAACCATGAATAAATTCGTCTCCAAGTTTCTTCATCGTGAATCTGGTTTGGTCAGCACTTTGCCCGCAACCCGGACAATATTTGCCATCGTAGAGCAGATTGCAGTTTTTACATTCTACTGAGGCCATAACCATATATAATTCGAAAAGGAACTAAACTTCCATACTAAACAATTATTCATTTCCCTTTAGCCGATGCATCCCTTCGATTAGCTTGTGCCACCCGTAAAGGAAAGTAATACGGAATCCATCCATTTTCAAATCTTCGGCATCATTGTCGTTAACAGTAGTGTTATAAGAAAGTGTAAGCTGCATGTTTTCGTTTATCTGATAACCGAGCGTACCACCCAATCCAAGATTGCTCAATGCATCGCCCTCCACACCATCAACAGTAGATTTGCCTCCTAAATAAGAAATAACATCAAATGACCCCCACATCCGCTCCATAAAATCGCGGGTAAGGTGGGCTTCGAGTTGGTACTTCGGCTTTGTTGACATGGTTTTGCCCACAAAATCCTTGTTATCGGTGAAGAACCAAACGGCAGGAAGAAACTCAAAAGTAGTGCGCTTACCGGGTATCCACTGACCGATTTGCCAAACAATGGGTATTCCGATACGCCCGTACCACCTGTTTTGACCGATATTTATCGGAATGGTATTGTCGTATTGCCCTATCGGAACAGCCAGGCTGCCGAGGATATCGAGAGAGAATCCGGGCTTATACCTTAGTATGTCGGGAATATTCATTATTGCCTTAGGCCCGATAACGTTTATGCTGAATTGCACCATGGGATCTCCAAACCCTCTTGAAGTGGCACTAAAGTCTATCCCATCCAGAGAGGCCACTCCGGATATTCTGCCCATGGGCACGAGTACCGAAATCAAGGCCGAACGCTTGCCTATCGGCAGCATCCTGGCATAGCCGGCCATACTCATGGCTGCAGAAAATTCAGAACCCGGGATTACGGTATTCGAAGGATCCATAGGGTTTGCATTACCGCCCATTGAATTTACAATCACAGGAACGGCGTTTGTTCCCATGAAACCTTTCCAATAAAAACGGGCGCCATCTCCCTGAGCCATGGTGGAAATGGATGCACAAAGCATGACTATAAATAGTGCTAAAGAAAAATTACCTGCACGCATGCTGATAAACTTTATAAAGTTGTTCATGATTATTTTTTTCTTTAGTTATTCTTTATTTTTTTAGGTTTGGCCATCATGTCTGCAGGCGGAATAAATTGTCTGATATAATTAAGCGGAGGATAGCCATCCTGCACAGGGACCCTTGCAGGTAATTGATCTTCCAGTGTTTCAAACAAAGTGCGATCGGGCAGTATCACATTGTTTTCCTGTACATACTTATCCCAAAGTATCAGCATTTCTTTAAGCTTATCAGGGTATTGGGCTGCTAAGTCATTTCGTTCGCCAGGATCTTGAGCGAGGTTAAACAATTCCCAATCCGACTTACCAATCGGTTTTATCTCCCAGCGTATTTTCCAGTCGCCTTGCCTTAAAGCGCGGTTACCGAATACTTCCATGGCTATGTAATCCTCATCCGTTCGTGGAGAAGCAGCTTGCCCATTCAGTACTGGAAGCCAGGATTTACCCGTTAATTTGGGTTGCGCCTTGCCGTTAAAGGTTTCGGGATAGTTTGCACCTGCTACTTCGAGCAAGGTCGGCATTATGTCGGTCACGAACATGGTGCCATGGTTGATGCTGCCTTTCGGCAGTTTGTTGATCGGACCACTTACTACCAGTGCATTGTGTATTCCGCCTTCGGCCATCCAGCCTTTGTATTGGCTAAAAGGTGTCATAGAAACCTGTGCCCAGCCCGGACCATAGCCCACGTAAGAGTGTGGTTCTCCCCATGCATTGAGATCGGTGTTTGACCATTTGGTGGCAAAATACAGGTAATTGAGTGTGCCGGGTGTGCCACCAATCATAGCGCCCAGGTCGTTGCCTTCCGCTCCGTTGTCGCCAAATACAATGAAGATGGTGTTTTCATACTCTCCTATTTCTTTCAGATGGTCAATTAATCTTCCGATATGATAGTCCATGTTTTCAATTAAACCGGCATAAAGCTCCATTTTCCTCCCAAGCACGGCCCTTGTGGCAGGCGCCAGAATGGAGTAATCAGGAACGAACCACATCCGCTCTGCGAGCTGGGTATTTTCCGGAATTATGCCGAATTCTTTTTGCTTCTTCAGTCGTTCTTGTCTAACGATGTCCCAACCTTTGTCGTACTCACCCACATGGCGGTTTCTCCAATCTTTGGGCAGGTGGTAAGGATCGTGGGGCGCCTGATGACACACATAGGCGAAGAAGGGTTTACCATCGCCATGATTTTTATCAATAAAACTGATCAGTTTATCCGTATAGGTTTTCGTGGCATAATAGTTTTTAGGAAGTTTGGTCAGGTATTTTCCATCTTCTGTAAAAACTGACGTATGGTTGAGTGCCGTCATATTGGTCATGTCCCAATAGCTTCCCATGCCATCAAGCAGGGTAAAATCCCTTTCAAAGCCACGGGCGGCCGGAATCTTGTCAGGTGCTTTACCCAGGTGCCACTTGCCAACCATATAGGTGTGGTATCCTGCATCTTTCAACAATTGAGGCAGGGTTACCAGGCTGGTTCTGAGATTCCCTTCGTACCCCTCTTTGCCCATCTGGGCGGGGGCAGTCCACTCATCCATGGCGCCCAAACCATTGATGTGCGTATCCTGCCCCGTTAATAGCATAGATCTTGTCGGGGAACTGCTGGCGCATGTGTAGAAGTTGGTGAAACGCACACCGCTCTGAGCCAGTGAATCCAGGTTCGGTGTCCTGATCTCGCTGCCGAACATCCCCATGTCGGAAAAGCCCATATCATCCGCAAGGATAAGGACGATGTTGGGACGCTTCTCTGGCGTTTGCGCTTTTGCTTCCTCACGGACTTGTGCCTTGGTTTCACCTCGGAAAAGCATCGCTCCCGTTAAAAAAAAGGAAAGAAGATATTTCATGGGTTCTGTTTTTTTGAAAGATTATAAGCTGAATGCGAAACCTGCGCTGATGGTAAGATACCCCTGGGTATCCAGGTCCCCGCCCATACCGGTGTAATATTTAAGACCCAGCTTGAAAGCAGTGCTATTCGAAAAATTATACATCAGACCGAATTCGGGTTTTAAAGCAAATTGCCACGGATCCTCCTCAAATCTCCAGATACCCATGTCAACGATCCGCTCAGAGTAAATTGTCCCGATACCTAATCCCAGATAAGGCTGGAATTTATTGTCTGTCAGGAACAGATAATCTACCGAGACCAGGATCGGGACTTCATTCTGATACCGGTATTGGATCCCCGAAAGTGTCTTTGTGTCCACGGTATAAGAGTCATAATCCATTTTTTCATAGAAAGTATTCCAGGCGGCATCGACGCCTACCAGGATATTATCCGTTACGGCATACCTGTATTGTAACGAAGCACCCCGGAAGCTGGGAGCGGAGATGAAATCTCCTAAATCCCCCATACCAAAACTCATATCGTATTGAACAGCCAAATGGCTCCCCTGCTGACCATAGGCACTGGTAAAACTCACCAGGAAGCAGCATATAACAAAGACGGTTATTCTTTTCATTTTTCAGTTGTTTTGAGGGTTGGACTTATTTTGTATTCAGATAGGGTGACTGTTTGAATGCCTGATCAATGGCCTTCGTAATGCGTGATGTGTCGTAGGCTCCGGACATCAGTCCATTAATGGCAGCGGTCCAAACAGTGGAGGGCTCTATATATTCCTCCCCATGTGCCACCAGGGTCATTACCATGGTACCCGTAGTATATGAAGTAGCATACGGATAATACCATCCCCAGCCGCAATAGTAATAGTAGTACCAGCACCAGTAATCATAATAGTACACAATCGTCGTATTGCTCCAGACGGCAGGAAGTAATGCCAGGTCTGCACTTTCAGGATCAGCAATTTTTGTCCAGCCCTGGGCTGTCATGTTGCTTTCGATTTTGTTCAGAATCTGCGTGTTGTATGGTTCCGGCACGAATTCGGGATCTTCCCCTTCCACCAGGTTACCGGTGATCTTCACGATCTTATCCGGCATGGAGTAAGTGCCTCTGCTTGCAAAATCGAAAGATTCCGTGTAATCCGTGAAAACGATATCCGTTTCTTCATAATATTCAATCCCCTCAGGGTAGCATGAAATCATGAGGAAAAGGATTCCGATAAAGTAAAAAACATTTTTTTTCATAACCTCAGAGATTAATGAGTTAATAATAAAATCCGGTTTTTATCTAAAGGCAGAGCAAAATTATAATTTTGATGAGTTCTTTAAAATACTCTTTTCTAGGTAATTTTTTTCTTATTACCATTCTATGATAGGATTAAAAAAATACTTAATACTAAGTAGACTTTCGGCCGAATTATTATAATTTTACTCCGTAAAGATTGTCAAACTGCATCTTCAATGAGTCATCCATCATATTACGATTTGTTCCTGAAATGTATTGAAACTTATGGACCAAAGGGATTTACCGGGATCGATCCGAATGATCCCCTGATGATGGAGTTGGAGGAGATCATGGAAAAGAATGATCAGTTCTTTTATTTTGGCGATCTTATGCTCTTTCAAATCATTTACACCAGTAAACGATGCAAGGACATGCTGGGAGTCGAACCTGCCCTGCTTTCCGGATTTAATTTCTTCCAGTCGACACATCCTGATGAACTAAACAGACATTTCCTTGGAAGGACCACTATATTAAAGCTAGCGCATGAACTTTATAAAGCAGAAAAAGGATTTAAGATTGTATCCACTACTTTCCGGATCAAAAATGCCGCAGGTCAATACAACAATATGTTAGTTCAGTTCTATATCTATTTCAGTCATGTCCCCTATAAATCCGTATTTACCATTAAAGTCCACAGCAATATCAACTGGTTGAAAGAGGTCAGGCAGGTATATCATTACTATTTAGGTGATGATCTGTTAAATTTCAGATATCCTGACCGCGAATTGTTGATGCTAAGAAATGTTTTCTCCAAAAGGGAGTTTGAGATCATCAAGATGCTTGAAAAGGGTCTCAGCAGTGAAAAGGTCGCTGAAATGTTATTCCTCAGCCTGAATACGGTGAACACTCATCGCAGGAATATACTTCTTAAGGCGGGTAAGGACAATATCTCGGAAGTGATTTTTGACCTCAAGGAAAAGGGATTGATGTAAGTTGTATTTTCATCAAATGTTTGACTCATGATCACCAAAAAATATGTAAACTTTCAGCGGTTTGTCCGCAGTCAGGTACCTACCACAGGAAAAAAGCCCATCACTGAAGAAGATTTCGATCGTTTTACCGGCACCATCCTGGCCAACGATTCCCTGGATTTACCGGGAATGATCTATTGCCGCGACGGTTTTGCTTTTGTGAAAGAACTCGACCGGCATACTTTCCAGATCCTGGCCTTTCAGATAAACTCCTTCGGAGTAGGAGCCTTCGGGGATAAAATCCTGAAACTATGCACTCCATTGATGGTCACCATCAAAACACACAGCACGCATTATTATTCAGGACATACGCTTAAAGATACAAATATCACTTTTGAAGATTTTTACCTGGGCAAACATTACTCAGGAAGCAAGGGCCCTTTGTGCGACCGGGAGAAGATTTTAAGTCATTCCAGGGAACTCTTCCTGTTAAACCAGCTACATACCAGTTACCGCCATGTAATCATTTATAAGCTGATCCAGGCTAATTATATCTGTCACCATGTGGCTGAAACATTAAGCTATGCTCTGGGGGCCCTGGACCTGTTCTGGTATACCAGGAAAAGCAATGTATACATGGTTTCCGGGTCATATTATTATGAAAATCGTCGCAAATTAAAGATAGAGATACTCGATAACTTCTCCTTTGAAAGAATGAGATGCCTGTTCGATATTCCCAGCTACGCAAAGATTGAAAGCAATACCAACCGATTCAGTGAAGAATACAATCTTATGCACTGGGAGGTCAATTACAAACGGGAGATTGAAAACTTTTACCTGCCGGCCGGATTCCAGAAAATCGACAAAAAGCTTTTCAATAAGGCAGTCAATGTAATTACCACGCAGCACATCGTTGAATACATCCTCAAAACGTACTACAACAGGATGAACTCACATGTGGTAACCAATACTTTCCAGACACTGGAATATCTCTCACGTGCCATTCTAGCCAAAATAGAAGGCCGGAGCGAAGAAGGGACCGACTTCCTGAAAATGGCATCATCCTGTATGGGACACTACCCGGAACGCGATATGCAAAAGATCTGGCAGAAACAGGTTGAAAAATACCCGCTGTTCACCAGTGATTATGTGCATTCGATGTTTTTCAGGCCACCGGTGATATGATTGCATCCGCTCTATGAATGACCTACCCTCATTCAGCATACAAATGTGACTCCCTGAGGTTAGCTATAGTCAAAATTCTCACACTTGTTTCTTATCTTTGTACCATGAAACTTATTCAGGAAAATATCGTCAGCCTTAAAATGCTTTGCATCAAACATCATGTAGGCAGGCTCTTTGTATTTGGCTCAGCGGTATATCCATCCTTCAGACCTGATAGTGATATTGATTTCCTGGTTTCATTCAAAAAGATCAACCTTGAAGATTACGCTGACAATTATTTCGACTTTAAGTTTTCGCTGGAAGATCTATTCAAAAGGGAAATTGATTTGTTGGAAGAAAAAGCTTTAAAGAATCCATACCTGATTGAGTCGATCAATTTATCAAAGCAATTGGTTTATGAATCCTGAAGTAAAAGCCTGGTTATATGATATTCTTCAATCCATTGAAGAGATTGAAGCTTATTTTGAAGGACGGCAAAAGGTCTTTAAAGAATTTGAAAACGATTTAAAAACCAGGAGAGCTGTGGAAAGGAATCTTGAAATTATTGGTGAAGCAGTCAATCGAGTTTTAAAAATAGAACCTGATCTAAATCTGTCCAATTCCAGGAAAATTGTCGATGCCCGGAATAGGATCATTCATGGATACGATACGATAACTGTAGAAATTCTCTGGGGTATCATTATCCACCACCTTCCTCAATTGAAGAAAGAAGTATCTGATTTATTATTACGAGAATAACTTTTACTCTTTCAGAACCCTTACTTTGGTATTATCGAATATCGTATATCCCCCAATTGTGAAATCGTATATCACTGGTATGAATCTCAGGGCAAGCCCTGGACCCTAATTCCGGTGAAAGTACGGGGAATTTACCCTTGATGACCTGTCCCCCTCCCGGATCTCCACTTTCGCGGGGACCCAGAGGAGTGGGTGAAGGGGGCGGGGTCATTACCATTAAAAAACCTGTCCTTGGAATCGGAGAATTCATACTTTTGCCGAAAGTTCTGTTTCATCTTTTTTGAGCGACACATCAATGCCCCGGCGCTCTTTGCAAAGGAACGCAACCTCCCCGGACATGATGTCAACGTTATATGTCAACATGGATGTTTATCCGGTAATTATAACAAGATCTTTTTGTTATGAAAAATAAACGATTTAGTCCAGGAACAAAGGATCAGGATACTTCTCCGTCTTCTCTTTCAAGGCGTAAGTTCATTCAGATCACGGGTGCAGGGGTGACGGCATTGGGCCTTGGGGTCACAGGCACTTCCGGCAATGAAGTACTGGCAGCGGATTCGGATGAAGCAAGCAAACGATCCGTAAGAAACACGCCCAACGGTGGCCCTTATAATATTCTTTTTATCCTTACCGATCAGGAGCGGTTCTTCCGGCCAGGCGAACTCCCGGTGGGCTTTAGCCTGCCTGCCCACGAGCGCTTGTCCAGACAGGGCACCACATTTCTGAACCACCGCATCAATTCCTGCGTTTGCACGCCTTCCCGCTCGGTGATTTACACCGGTCAGCACATCCAGCAGACCCGGATGTTCGACAACACCAACTTCCCCTGGATCGACAGCTTGTCGACAGAGATCCCCACGTTGGGCGACATGATGCGCCAGGCCGGCTACTACAGCGCCTACAAGGGCAAATGGCACCTCACCAAGGAATTCGAGACTGTCAACAAGCTGGGCACTCCTACCAGGATCTTCACTCAGGAGATGGAGGCATACGGCTTTTCCGACTATGTTGGGGTGGGCGATATCATCGCGCACCATCAGGGCGGGTACCTTCATGATGGCGTGACTGCAGCCATGTCGATAAGCTGGCTGCGAGGCAAAGGACGCGATCTGGCGGCAGATGGCAAGCCCTGGTTCCTTGCCGTTAACCTGGTCAACCCGCACGATGTGATGTTTTTCGACACCGATGCGCCCGGCACGGATCACCAGGCTTCGATGGCCCTTAGCCACGTGGTACGGGCACCCAACGATTCGTTGTACGATAAACAATGGGATTTCGATCTCCCTGCCAATCATAACCAGGCGCTGGATGCCCCCGGACGCCCAAAGGCGCACAAGGACTTCCTGCGCTCCCATGATGCCCTGGTGGGCGAAATACCGAACGAAGAACCACGCTGGCGCCGTCGTCATAACTACTACCTGAACTGCCTGCGCGATGCCGACCGCAACATTGCCGCCATCCTTACCGAACTGGATGCTGTGGGGCTCGCCGACCGCACCATCATCATCCTCACGGCTGACCATGGCGACCTCGACAGCGCCCACCTCCTCCACGCCAAGGGGTCGACGTCATACCGCGAACAGAACCATGTGCCACTGATCATAGCGCATCCTGAGTACCCCGGCGGCAAACAATGCCTGGCCCTCACCTCCCACGTCGATCTCGCTCCCACACTCGTGGCCATGACAGGTATACCTCGGCAACATTTTACCAGCATTACCGGATCTCTGCCCGGGAAGAATTTCTCGGGCCTGCTGACCTCCCCTGAGAACGCCGGCCTCAACGCCTTTCGTAATGGCGTGCTGTTCAACTACAACATGTTCGCCTACATCGACGGTGATTTCCTGTATCGCGCAGTGGCCTACATCAAGCAGGGCGGTAATCCCAAAGAGCTAAGTGAGGCAGGCATCGTCCCCGATATGATGAAACGCGGCGCCATGCGAATGGTGTACGACGGGCAGTATGTCTATGCGCGTTATTTCTCGCCGAAGCAGCACAACCGCCCGACAACGCTGGAGGAGATCTACCGCTACAACGACGCCGAGCTGTTCGACACCGCTTCCGATCCATTGGAGATGAAGAATCTGGCGGCGGAAGGAAACAAGTACAACGACCTGCTCCTGGCCATGAACGAAAAGCTCAACGGATTGATCGACACCGAGGTGGGTGAGGACCGCGGCCAAATGCTTCCTGGTAGCACACAGGCTGTCTGGGAGGTGACGCCTGAGACCATGGCGCCCTAAGGACCGGGATTGAAAAGCTTGCCAGGGTAATAATTTTCCTTGATTTTAGTTGCCGGGTCTGTTCGGGCTGGAGGAGGTTGCCACCACTTTTCCCTTCAATGTGAGTCTGTGTTCCAGATTATCATTGGTGATCACTGTGATGGTTTTCTGGAATGCCCCCAGGGATTTGGCATTATAAATTGCTGATAGCGTTGATGATGCTTTGGGAAGGACAGGCTCTTTGCTGTACTCAGGAACGGTACATCCACAGGAACTTCTGACACTGGCGATGAGGACCGGTTCACTGCTAATATTGCTGAATTCAAAAATGGCTTCTGCCGGAACGTTGAGCGGTATTTCCCCCAGATCAATGATACTGTTTACCCATTTGATCGTTGGATCCTGATTGCCGGATGTCATACCTCCCGTTGCCTGGTTTGAAATTAATTGTGCCTGAAGTGACTGCCCGGCTGTTAATAAAATGACAAGCACGGAAACGATAAAGATTTTCATAATAGATGTTTTTATTGGTGAATGTGCAAATGTAAACTGTAGGAAGGTCCTGACCTGTAAATCAAATGTAAAGGATTGTAAACGAAACGTAAAAGTATGTTAAGGTATGTAAAACGGTCCCTTCCTTCCTTTTTTTTAATACATTTACCTTCATGAAGAACAGTAGTATCCGTCTTGTTGTTTTGCTCGGATCATTTTCGATTGTGACCATTCTGTTGTTCCAGCTTTACTGGGTGTACAATACATTCGATATCACTGAGAATCAGTTTAATCAGCGTGTCAAGATCGCCCTGTATGATGTTGCAGAACAAATGGCGCGCTTCAATCAGTCGCAGATCCCGCCTGATCCCGTGAAACAGATTACTTCCAATTATTTTGTGGTAAATCAGGAAGACATCATTGATCCGACCATACTTGAGTATTTTTTAAAATCAGAATTTGAGCAGAGCAACATACGAATGGATTTCGAATACGCGATTTATAATTGTGAAACTGAAGAAATGGTATATGGAAGGTACATTTCACAGTCGCCCCAGGGTTCCACGGAAGTGAAACGTTCTGAGGATTTTCTGAAGCAGGAAGGCCTGATTTATTATTATGGAGTCATTTTCCCCGGCAAAAATGTTTCACTGCTGAAGAGCATGGATATCTGGATTATTTCCGGATTGATTATCATCACAGCTCTTATGTTTTTTTCGTATGCAGTTTTTATTATTCTGCAGCAGAAAAAATTATCCGAAATTCAAAAGGATTTTATCAATAACATGACCCATGAATTTAAAACACCCATATCCACCATTGCCATTGCCTCCGAGGCCCTGGTTCAACCCGAAATCAGCGGGGATCCGCATCGTTTGTTTCAATATGCTTCAATCATTGGGGAACAGAACGAACGTTTAAAACAACAAATCGAGAAAGTCCTGCAAATCGCCACGGTTGAAAAAAGTAAAATTAAACTTAAACTGGAAAAGATCGAATTGCGGAAAATGTTGGAGGAGGCAGTAAACAATGTAAAGGTTCACTATCCCGATCCGTCTTTATCCTTTGCCATAGAGGCGGGGCAGGAACCGGTCTATGTGCTGGCCGACAGGCTGCATTTTTCCAATATTTTGTTCAATCTCCTTGAAAATGCCATAAAATACGGCGGGAATCAGATCAGGTTATCGATAGAGAACTTCCAATGGAATGTCCGGGTGATTGTTGAGGATAACGGACCTGGTATTGACCGTAACGATTTGGATAAGATCTTCCAGAAGTTTTACAGGATTCCGTCACCAGAGCCTTCCAACATCAAGGGCTATGGGCTTGGATTGTATTATGTAAAGAATCTGGTCAGCGCCCATAAATGGAAGATATGGGCTGAGAGCCAATTATCCGCGGGCTCTCGTTTTATTATTCAGATCACAAGAACCTAAGCATATGGACAGAGCACATGTTTTATACGTTGAGGATGATGTGGCACTGGGTTTTGTGACACGCGACAGCCTTGAGCAGGCAGGCTACAGAATCGTCCACGCAACGGACGCAGAACAGGCACTGGAATTCTTTCAAACAAAACCCTTTGACATCTGTGTCATTGATGTGATGCTTCCTAAAATGGATGGATTTGCTCTGGCCATGAAAATCAGAGAGCAAAACAAGCATATACCCATCTTATTTCTGACAGCGTTGTCATTGAAGGAAGACCGTATAAAGGGTCTTACCATTGGAGGTGATGATTATATCGTCAAGCCTTTCAGCATAGAAGAATTGATTCTGAAGATCGAAATCTTCATGAAAAGGAAAAGAATTCATGAGCAGGACCATCACGCAGAAGAGGCTATCCAGCTTGCAGGTTACAGGTTTTTCCCGGATCGTATGTTCCTTGAATGGAAAGGAGAGAAGCAGGTACTTACCTATAAGGAGTCTGAACTCCTGCGTTTTTTTACCGGGCATATCAACAGGATCGTCAGGCGGGAGGAAATTCTCACTGCAGTATGGGGAGATGATACGCTTTACCTGAGCCGGACACTGGATGTCTTTATCAGCAGGTTGAGGAAATATCTGTCGAAAGATACGTCAATTGAACTTAAGAATGTGCACAGCATTGGATTTCGTTTATCGTTATCCTATAAAGAGTCAGAATGAAATCAGCATATTCCTGCAGGGTAAAATGGAACAACTGTATGTCAATCACTGGTATGAACCCCAGAACAAGCCCTGGACACAAATTCAGGCGCAAGCACCGGGGAATTTACCCCGTATGACCCCTCCCCTTAAGGGGAGGAGCCGGGAGAGAGGTCAATTAAATCGTATATCAACTATCTGTTAATCTTACCATCAGATATCAAAACAGCCCGCCGGCTTTCGCCGCGGGCTGTTTTGCCTGCGCCCCTAACGTTTAAAAGTTGCATGTTGACTTTCTTCTTTTGGACATAATTTAAAGAAAATGTGTAAGTTGAAATAACCAAGCGATCAGGATAAACATAGCCTCGACTTAATATTAGCCTTTATAAATTATTGGATCATACCTTACAATTCAAACAAGGATTTGTTTTGCTTATCTCTACTCTGCAAGAAAAAGCCGTTCCTTAAATATATGTTTTGATGTTTCTTAGTTCATATATTAGTCTACCTTTACCAATAGATCTTTTTCCATGGATTTTTTATCTTAGAATTATTAATAACCAAATTAATTGAACTATGTATTTATTTGTAGAATGCTGGAAGGCACGTCCGGAGTGGCTCGCTCTATCCATTGAAGACCGGGGTAACTATATGGCCGAACTCGGAAAGGGAATTGGAGAATTATTAAAATCAGGTGTTGAGATCGTATCCTGGAGTATGAATGACCCGGATACTTCTTATCGTGCTGCATTCGAGTATTTTGCTATCTGGAAATTTCCTACAAAAGAGCAGGCAACCGGTTTTGAAAATATTGTTCAGCAGTCGGGCTGGTATAATTATTTCGAGCAGGTCAATCTTAAAGGAGAGGTTTCTGGTCCGGACTTTTGTATCGGACATATGATCGAATTGTAAAATTCGGGTTGTGCCTGGAACTTTTGGGATACACCAGGCAAATTGACCATTCGGCTCCGGTTAGAATTAGCCAATTCAAATGTTCGGTTTATAACGGATTCAGTTGGTCAGGAACAACAGACGCGGCATGGTAAATTCACCAGTTGCATCCAAATAAAGGGCGAAATGGACTTGAACCTGATTGGAATTCCAATGAAAATCCTGTCCTAAGAATAGGGGGATTATAAACCGACTATTTTGGACTTTTTTCAAGGAACAAGTTCGCTGGGCGCCCAAGCGTGTTTTGCCCAGTATTCAGGATCATGGGAAGGGACGATCCTGGTGCCTGTCAAGTCCTGCAACTTAAACCAGTTGATATTCAGCATCGCGCCGGGAATGTCGGTAGCAAGCCCCGGCGCTATGAACTTGTCCATATTCTCAAGAGTATACAAGGCATCGGCACAATAAATAATCGCCTCGCCGGCGGAGAATTTCACATACAGTGACTGATGCCCGGGTGTATGGCCTGGAGTCGGGAAGACAATAATCGATTTATCTCCGAATATATCGAAAGGTCCCTCAATCTCCCGGATGTTGAGTTCGTTCAGATGTTGAAAATCTCCCAGGATATAAGCCGTGCCCGCGATTTGGGCGTCTACGATCTTTCTTATCGCAGCCATTTCGGCTTTCTGGAAATAGATAGGAACGGAAGTGCCCAAGAAATTGTCAATCGCTCCGGCATGATCGAGGTGGCCGTGGCTGATCACAACGGCCTTGAAGTCGCTGGGTTTAAGCCCCAAAATTTTGATCGCTTCTTGAAATTCCTGGTCGGGTTCAATGACGGGTGTAGAGGCTTTGACAATCCCCTCGCCCCAATATCCGATGGGATCTTTGGCTGCATTGGCGCTGCATCCCGTATCGAACGCGATCCATTCCTTCCCATGTTTGATCACCAGGAATGGAACCGGAATATTCATCGGCGTTCCAACGCGTGTGTCCTTCAGCATGAGCTGTGTTTGTATTTTCAGGATACCTGCATTGAAGGCATACACCTTAACGTCTGTGACTTGCGCCAGTCCTGGCGCAACCAAGAATAAAACCGAAGCCAATAAGACACAATAGAGTATTCTGTGCATTTCTCGTTTCATACGATCCCCCTATTTTTGAGAATTAGAATCTTTTATGTCGCGGGATCCAAACAACAAGACTTCAACGTCGGGCAGATATTTGCACGCAGTTGCTTTAATGAGCTCAAATATTTCTTTGTTATTGCCTAACTGTCATTGAGTCAACCACAAAGATATACAATTATAAGGTCAGAGTGTATGCTTTTCCGAATTCTTGCTACTGACATTAAGGTGAGCAAAGGTTCTGTCCACTTTCACTAGTTGAATTTATAGATCAATGCCCCATACACACTGATGCCATAGGGTATACCATCCGGTCTGTTTTTAGGATCGTAAAGACTATTCAAATAGAACGTGCCTGAGGGGCTGAGTGTAAGCGATAATCTGTCATTAATATTCCATCGAAATTGCGGCAATACTTGCCATTGCCAGCTGATCTTTTGCCGGGAATAATCATTATCAGCTGTACTCAGGATTTCACCATTATCCGGGCCTGTCGTTTGATCAAGTGATTTCTTGTCTGATATCATGATACCCACCACAGGGCCTGTTTTTACATCAATCGAAAACTTACCCTTTGTGAAAAGCTGCTTTGAAATAAATAAAGGAATCTGCAAATATTGATACTGGTAATTGTAATTCAGGATCCGTGTTGTATCAATGGTTTTGATATTACCTACCGTATCCACCGTTAGCGAATCTTCCAAACGGATGGTTTCCAAAACGGAACCATAATCCTGACAGGATTCCCAGCCAAGACCTGTTTCCACACCCGCTTTCCATTTCCTGTTCCATAAACCTGCAGTTAACATTCCCCCATAATACAGGTTGGCATTCCTTCCCTTCTGAAATACACTCCCGATATGGCTGTACAGTCCTGTCTGCCAACGGTGATTCTCTGACAATCTGAGCGTCCTGCTTGATGGACCAGCAGGTTTTGTTGTGTCAACAGATCTCACCCCAGCTGATGGATTGATGGGAATATCTTCGCCTGACAGAGGTTCGCCGTGCGATTCTGTAGTGTCAGGAACGGGTAAAAGCAACTCAGGCTCATGATAAGTGTTTGCCAGGGTATCAGGTGAATGGTGCTTATTCCCGGGCAATTGCCCGGATATTGTTGCTAATGAATCGCTTATCGTTGAGGGGGCGTACTGTGCAGAAACCTGAGTTGCTGAATCACCTGCCACCAAAGGGGCCAAGGCAGAAGAAGTCAGGCTGAAGTCCTGTTCCGAAACTGTTTTATCTTCAACCCGGGGAACGATTGTCCGGGGGCTATTATTAACCACGATTGTTCTGCTTTTTTGACTATTCTGCTGTTCATCAAGATAATCCTTTGTTTCAGAAGAACTTATGTGTTCAGGTGAGGCAGGGGTCTTTTGATCTTTTAAACTTGAGATTATGGATTCAGTCATTGAACTGTCCCGGAGAGCAGTGGTCATCTGGTACTTATTATCTGATTTTTCAGGCTTAATTACATGATGAAGAACTCCCCATGTCACTAAACTTGAAACGCCCACCACGCCCAGGGCAATAATCCAAAAATGACTGCCTCCGCCAAACAGGCCACCTTCCGAAGATGGAGAAGGCCCAGGTGGTGCTGGCCCACCGGAAGTTGACGCAGGCATCTCCTGGTTGAGCAACTCGGACATTTTATTCCATGCCTCATCCGCAGGAATTTCCGGTTTAGGATATCCTTTATCCGGATCGGGGATTATATGTAGATTTTCGTCATACATTTTCAATGGTTTGCAGTGTGCGTGAATAATGTCCTCAATCGGTTACGGCTTTCACTGAGATGCCATTTGATGGTTCCTTCACTCAGATTCAGCTGCTCGGAAATCTCTTTTATGGCAAATCCTTCAAGGTAATGAAGGGTGCAGACCGCCCGGGTTGCAGGGGGCAGTTTGTTAAGATAAAAGTAAAGTTCATCCCATTCCAGGTCCTTAAAAGGATTGTAATTCAACAGGGTTTCAATTTGAGCAGTTATTTCAGCGGTTGGTTGTAAAATTTTTTTGCTCTTCAGGTATGTGATGGCTGCATTACGAACGATCGTATATACCCAGTTAAATAGATCTCCTTTTGCCGGATCGTACTGCCCGATGTTCTTAAAGACATTCAGCATACCATCATTCAACGACGTAAGTATATCGTCGTGCTGTGTAAAAAACTTTTTACACAAAGCATATAAGCCAGGATAAAATTGACGGTACAGTTTTTCCTGGCTTAACCTGTTGTTGGCCTTACAACCCTCGATGATGTCGTGCAGTTCTTCCACAGGTAATGATGAGGTTGTATTCAACGATACAACCTCATCAAAAATAGCTAAATTAGTCAATCACGAGCGGTGTGAGTGTAACGCCTGAAGTGTAAGGCCAGGTAAATGTATAGGTTGACCCGGCTTTTATGAAAGAACCCGTGTAGGTTGTCCCATCGAGAACCACTTCAAATACATGGTAACCTACTGCCATCGGGTACCAGGCCGTGCCTGAAGTTGCATAATCTTCGCCCGGAGTGCAAAATTCCTCCGCTGGGATGAACACCGATTGGAAATCAACCTTTAAATTATCTCCTGAAAAAATATTGTCAAAGATCAGGGTGTGGTTCAGACACGGGTACTTCTTTTCGGTAATGTAGCTGAAATCAAGGCCGTTGACACCCATGCTGTCAAGTCTTGTCACAGTAATGAAAATCTGGTCGCCGGTCAAAGGTTCATAAGAATAGGCATCCCCGCTCCCTGGATTGTAAATACTATCCTGAACGCTTACTTCAATGTCTCCCTGGAGGGTACCATAGTTGGCACTGACGTTATATGATCCGGCGTTACTAAAAAGAACGGCAGCTGAATTACCGGATGCACTGATTTTCACATCCTTATCAGGCAAGACTTTCCATTGAACAATGCTTCCCTCGGGGGCCCTGGAGAACCTGAAAGTAACCGGTTCCCCCTTTTTGATTTTCGATGTTTTGGATGCATCAATGCCTGTAATGATTGGTCCATTTTCATCTTTGCTGCAGGATACCAGTCCAAGCAGTACGGTAGCAATAGCCACGATCAGAAGGTTCGTTTTCATAAATTTGAATTTTTAGTGAATGAAAGAGTAAATGAGTTGTTTTGATAGTATATACTGCCCCGGACTATCAGAAGGTTGGGTGGTGAGTGAAAAATTAGATGGTAAAGGCTCCGGCGTGGGCTGGTAAAATCATCAGCTATTTCCAGATAAACCACACATTACAACTACTTTATGACTTTACGGGGAGGTCGGTGGTGAAATAGAAAATCAAAAACGATACGTGGTCGAATCTTTGCTGAAAAACTCGTTTTGGAAAATGGAAGAGTTGCTACTACCGAAGCCATTGCCAATCAACGAAAAAGGCGGCATTTCTGCCGCCCTGTCCACTTTTGCTCCCCGACCTGGACTCGAACCAGGGACCTATCCGCCTTGGCGGATCAGTCGCTCCAATGGACTTCTATTTTGTCTTTTAAAAATTCCCTCCCTTTTCCTGTTTTAAAATACTTTTCTCTCTCCATGGCTTCAGCCCTTGTAAAAAATTCTTCAAAATAAACCAGCTCCCAAGGGCCTCGACCTCTGGTATACGAACTTCTACCTTCATTATGGGCTTTTACTCTCTCTTCCAAATCATGAGTCTGACCAACGTACGTTTTTTGGGATTTTAAAGACAGTAAAACGTAGGTATAGTATTTTACCTTCATATCGTGCTGAATACTAATAAAAAAGACCCTGTTTAGGCAGGATCTTTCCGGTTTGCTCCCCGACCTGGACTCGAACCAGGGACCTACTGATTAACAGTCAGTCGCTCTAACCGGCTGAGCTATCGGGGAAGAATCAGCCAAATATTTTTTTTATATCCACTTTCCCTCGCTCATTCCAGGGACCTATCCGCCTTGGCGGATCTGTCGCTCTAACCGGCTGAGCTATCGGGGAAGAATCAGCCAAAATCTCTTCTTTTATTTCCACTTCCCCTCGCTCATTCCAGGGACCTATCCGCCTTGGCGGATCAGTCGCTCTAACCGGCTGAGCTAT
>JAKLFC010000008.1 GCA_022711405.1 Bacteroidota bacterium | reverse complement strand
ATTTGTATATCAGTGAATGGGCTACAATTGGCGGAAGTTTGAGCCTGGGTGATTTTGCACAGGACCAGATAGAATTCTGGACCGATAGTCTCGACTGGAAGGCCGGATCATCCGTAACTGTCGCCGGTAAAGGATTCTTTGTTGTTGAAAAGGATATCCTGATCAGGCAGGGAAGCAACCTCAATATGAATGCCGGGGAGTTCGTTTTCCAGGGTACAGGCGAAAGCAGGCTTGTATGTCAT
The DNA here is from genome assembly GCA_022711405.1 of Bacteroidota bacterium. Taxonomy (GTDB): domain Bacteria; phylum Bacteroidota; class Bacteroidia; order Bacteroidales; family JAGONC01; genus JAGONC01. The sequence continues at coordinate 161,415 of JAKLFC010000008.1, read as the reverse complement.
GATACAGCGACTATTTACAACCTGACCAACAACAAGCCTTCTCCATACAGCCTCAGCCTGTGCGGTGATACTCTAGCCTGCCTGACTGTAAGCGGTATGTTTGTGAATGGATCGAATGCAACACTCAGGTGCCCTTCTACCCAGGAATGGATTTTTGACGGTAATTTCAGGAATACGGTAAACGGGCATTTCCGCCTGGGCAGCGGAACAATACGCCTGTCAGGGCCAATTTCTTCTAACTATTTCCGTGTTAAACAGGGTGATTACTTTAATAACCTAATTATCGACACTCTGGTAAATCTTTACACCACTACCGGGTATTCCGATACCTTGCGGGTGAACGGTGATTTGATCCTGGCTGCAGGTTCCGGGGGAAGTACCACCCGTTTGACCGCCAACGCTTTCCGGGTCATGCTTCGGGGCGACTGGATAAACAACGCCGGGGCAGCAGCTTTTGTAACGGGTGCCGGCCAGTCGCACCAGGTACACTTCTGGGATCCGGCGGTAAGACAGGAAGTCAGGGGGAATTCGAACTTTATGGGAGTATATGTAAACAATGAAAGTGAAGAGGGAGTCCATTTCTATGATGTGGAAAATATGAATTCATTCATACCGTCAACACCGGTTTGGTTTCATGGAACACATAATATAATGAGTGCAAATTTTGACGATAATCTCACAGAGGTTCATTTGGATGACGGGGCTGTTATGGAAATTACCACACTCAACCAGGGAGGTCTTGTCCATATACATGATGGTTCAATAACCGTTAATGACCTTAACCAGAATTATGTAACAGGTTCCTATACTATTGATAACGGATCTGTTATTCTTAAACAGGCAGAATATAATACGACGCATGATTTATATTATGCTAACATTACTGTAAATGGGGGCACTTTATATTTCATTGGAGGGTCCGGACAATCGAGATGGCCATCTATAACGTCGAGCACGTCTGACCTGACAATGACAGGAGGATTGTTTTACCTGCAAAATCATTCAGTCCAGGTCATGCCCGGTAATTTCTCCGAGAATATCACGGGCGGAACCATTCGTTTGCCCGGAAATTTCTTTGGCCAGGAAGGGGTGAATTCTTTCCATCCGACCGGAGGAATTGTCGAATTGTATGACGATTGGGATGCCGATTGCGGATTTTTTGAGCCGACCTGCTGGTTCCATTATCCTTACGTCACCAAATCCGGCGGGGCAGGGGTTTTCCCTTATTACAGCCTGAGGGTAAAGAACCATCTGAAGCTGGTTGAAGGGTATTTGCAGGATTACGGTAACCCGGTGATTGTAGGGCCTAATTGATGATTTCATCGGAAAGGCCCGATTTACCTGATTATCGAATCCTTTGTTCCCTCTGTGTCTGCTCTGTTCCCTCTGTGGTTAAATTAAATTTAACAGAGAAGGCTAATTATTTTTCATCTTTGTAAAAAATATAAGACGATGAAAAAAGCATTTATATTAACTCTATGCCTTTTTGTATTAACCTTAACCGGTTTTGCCCAGCTCGAACTGAAACCCGCCGTCGGCCTTACAATTGCCAGCTTCGATTCCAATCCGGTGTTCGAAACGTATGAAGACAGTGTCGTCACGAACGGCAAAGCCGGCTACCAGTTCGGGGCAAGCCTCGCTATCGGACGTAAGCTTTATGTCGAGCCGGGTGTGTTTTACACGAAGCTCACTCAGGATATGAGCCCTACCAATGTTGAGAAGTCTGAATTTACGTATAGTGCAAGCTTTGTGAGAATACCTGTCAATTTCGGATTTCAGTTCATCGGGTCAACAACCAGTTTTGCGGGATTAAAGATTTTTATCGGTCCTTCCATGCTAATCCCGGTAAGTATTAAGGAGAACGATTATACCATCGTCAAAGCTGATGTTAAAAATCCACAATTCGATATTTCTGTCGGGGCAGGGATCAATGTCTGGTTCATTTTCCTGGATGTCAGCTATGGCTGGGGATTAACGCCGCAGTACGTTGATGACCCGATCGAAGCCAAGATGCAATCTTTCTATGCCAACCTGGGGTTCAGGTTTAAGCTGAAATCGGACGAGGAGTAAACGGTCGGCGGTCGGCGGTCAGCGGTCGGCGGTCAGCGGTCAGCGGTCAGCGGTCAACAGTCAACAGTCAACAATCGAACAATAGAACAATAGAACAATTTAACAATTTAGCAATTTAACAATTTAACCATTTAACATAGTTCCATGACTCCAAAACAGACACAAAACTACGAAGTCTGGTTCGTCACCGGCAGCCAGCATCTGTACGGTGCCGAGACCTTGCACCACGTCAATGAAGACTCCTCAGCCATAGCGGCGGCACTGAATGCATCCGAAAGGATCCCTGTGAGGGTCATCTTCAAACCCGTACTGACCACTCCGGATGAGATCACGGGCATGTGCCTGTCGGCCAATTCTGACGGCAGGTGCATCGGGATCATTGCCTGGATGCATACCTTCTCCCCTGCAAAGATGTGGATCACGGGCCTGGGAATGCTGAACAAACCCCTGCTCCATCTGCACACACAGTTCAACCGGGGGATCCCGTGGGACGACATCGATATGGATTTCATGAACCTGAACCAGTCGGCGCATGGTGACCGTGAATTCGGTTTCATCTGTTCGCGTCTGCGACTTAACCGCAAGGTGGTGGTCGGCCACTGGCAGGATGAAAAGGTTCAGGAGGCTGTCGGAATATGGTCAAGGGCTGCCATGGGATTCAATGAATCAAGAGGCTTGAAAATATGCCGTTTCGGAGATAATATGCGATATGTGGCCGTGACGGAAGGTGATAAGGTGGAAGCGCTGAAGGTCCTTGGCTGGCAGGTCAACTACCATGGCGTGGGCGAACTGGTGGAAAGCATGAATGCCGTCGCTGCACAGGAGATCGAAAAGCTGATGGGAGAATACCGTGATAAATACTCTTTTGCTGTTTTGAAAGATGATCCTGTGCGGTACCAGGCCAGGATCGAGCTGGGCATGAAGGCATTCTTTGAAAGGAACGGTTACCGTGCCTTTACCACGAACTTCGAAGATCTCTTTGGGCTGGAGCAGCTTCCCGGGCTTGCCGTTCAGCGGTTGATGGAACAGGGATACGGTTTCGGTGCGGAAGGCGACTGGAAGCAATCGGCGCTGGTAAGGATCATGAAAGTGATGGCCCGGGGAATGGAAGGAGGGTGCTCCTTCATGGAGGACTATACCTACCACCTGGATCCTGTCAGGCCGTCGGTGCTGAACGCACACATGCTGGAAATTTGTCCGTCGCTGGCCGGGCAAAAGCCTTCCATTGAGGTACATCCCCTTGGAATTGGAGGCAAGGATGCCCCTGCAAGATTTGTATTTACGGTGCCACCTGGACGGGGAATGGTGGCTACGCTGGTGGATATGGGAGGGCGCATGCGGATGATCGTCAATCCTGTCGAAGTGATCACCCCCATGCCTCTGCCAAAACTGCCCGTGGCCCGGGCATTGTGGGTACCTGAACCTGATCTGGAAACCAGTGCGCATGCCTGGATCCTTGCCGGCGGTGCTCACCACACCAGTTTTACCATGGCACTAACCGTTGAGCACATGCAGGACCTGGCTGAAATGTTCGGCATCGAACTGCTGATCATCGATAAAAATACACGCATCACTGACTTTAAAAAAGAGTTACGGAACAACCATGTATATTATCAGCTCAATAAATAATCAAACGAACATCTAATCTTCAGACAAATGACTACACTGGACTGGATTGTCCTGGGTGCTTTTCTTGCTGCGTTGGCCGGGATCGTCATCTGGGTACTGCTGAAAAAGGACAAGGATACATCCGACTATTTCCTGGCCGGGCGCGATGCCACATGGCTGGCGATCGGTGCATCCATCTTCGCTTCCAACATCGGATCGGAGCACCTGGTGGGACTGGCAGGCGCAGGGGCATCAAGCGGGATGGCGATGGCCCACTGGGAGATGCATGGGTGGCTCATCCTGATCCTGGGATGGCTGTTTGTACCCTTTTATTCCCGCAGCAAGGTCTTTACCATGCCCGAATTCCTCGAAAAGAGATATAATCCTCAATCGAGGTCTTTTTTATCCGTGATTTCCCTGGTCAGCTATGTGCTGACAAAAGTTGCGGTGACCGTATATGCCGGAGGAGTTGTTTTTAAAGATGTTTTTGGGATCGAAGCGATCCGGCTCTTTGGTGCCGAAATCGATTTTTTCTGGGTTAGCGCCGTAGGCCTTGTGGCCCTGACCGGACTGTACACAACCCTGGGTGGAATGAAGGCCGTTCTCTATACCTCTGTGCTTCAGACGCCTGTGCTGTTGCTCGGGTCCATCCTGGTGCTGATCATTGGACTGACTAAAATCGGTGGCTGGTCGGAGATGATGGAAGTGGTAAGGGCTGCACCGGTGAATGAATATGGTGACAGCATGGCCAACCTCATACGAAGCCCCAAAGATCCGGAGTTCCCGTGGACAGGAGTGCTCCTGGGATCCGCCATCATTGGTTTCTGGTACTGGTGCACCGACCAGTACATCGTTCAACGTGTCCTATCCGCCCGGAATATGACACAGGCGCGAAGAGGATCCATCTTCGGCGCTTACCTTAAGCTCACACCCGTCTTTATATTCCTGATCCCTGGTATGATCGCCTATGTGATGAACCAGAAGGGAATGATAAACCTGTCGAGCAATGATGCTGCGTTTTCCACCCTGGTGAAAGAGCTGCTGCCGATGGGATTCAAAGGCGTTGTGATCGGTGGCCTGCTGGCCGCTCTCATGAGTTCCCTGGCTTCACTGTTCAACTCCTTAGCCATGTTATTTACGGTAGATTTCTATAAAAAATACAAACCCAATGCGACGGAAAGGCATTATGTAGTGGTCGGGAAGATAGCAACGGCAGTCGTGGTACTGCTCGGTATCCTCTGGATACCCGTCATGAGAGGTCTGGGAAAGGTCCTGTATGCTTATTTGCAGGATGTCCAGTCGCTGCTGGCACCCGGCATTGCAGCAGTATTTTTACTGGGGATCCTGTCGAAACGAACTACCCCGAAAGCAGGCCTTTATGGATTGATCGTCGGCTTTATCCTTGGGATGTTGCGGCTGGGTTTGAAGTTGTTCGCTGACCGTATGAATCCTGACGGGCTCATATACAGGATCTTCCTTGCACCTAACTGGCTGCACTATGAGATCGCCCTGTTCTTTATCATCATCCTCCTGATGATCGTCATCAGCGCACTTACAAAGCCAAAAGACTTTGCAAGCATACGGGGACTCACCCTGGCATCGGTTACCCCGGAGCAAAGAGCCGAGGTCAGGGGCAGTTATAACAAATGGGATATCATAAATACAGCAGTCATCATCAGCATCGTCATCGCTTTTTATATTTATTTCTGGTAATTATTTGGTAATAAATATATTATATCATGCTAAACGAACTGAAAGAAAAAGTATACCGAGCCAATCTCGACCTGGTGGAATACGGGCTGGTGTTGTTCACTTTTGGAAATGCCAGTTGTATTGACCGTGAAAAGGGATGGATTGTCATCAAACCCAGCGGGGTGGATTACGGACGGATGAAGCCACGGGACATGGTGGTGGTTGACCTTGAGGGCAACGTAGTGGAGGGGCGGCTTAAGCCCTCCACGGATACTCCCACTCATATCGAACTGTACAGGGCATTTCCTAAGATCGGTGGGATCGCACACACTCATTCCACCTATGCGACGGCCTGGGCCCAGGCAGGCAGGAACATACCCATCCTGGGGACCACCCATGCCGATCATTTTGCGCAGCCCATCCCTTGCACAGCCGTGATGGCGCCGGAAGAGGTGGAGGGTGACTACGAAAAGCAGACTGGCGGGGTCATCATCCGTACTTTCAATGACATCAGTTATGAGCATGTTCCCGGTGTCCTGGTACGGAACCACGGCCCGTTCACATGGGGTAAAGATCCGGAGGATGCCGTTTACAACAGCGTCATCCTCGAAGAGCTGGCACGCATGGCCTGCCTTACACTGGCGATCAATCCGGAGACCACGATGAACAAAGCCCTGATTCGCAGGCATTATGAACGTAAACACGGAAAGGATGCCTATTATGGACAATAAGACCCGACGGTATGTCATTGGCGTGGATTTCGGCACTGACTCGGCCCGTACGATCATAGCAGACGCATTTACGGGTGAGGAACTGGCCAGCGCTGTCCGGCACTATCCCCGGTGGAGTGAGGGAAAATATTGCGACCCGGTGAAAAATAAGTACCGGCAGCATCCGCTGGACTATATGGAAGTCCTTGAAGCCACCATCAGGGAAGCTCTTTCGCACTGCGACGCAACGATCGCCGGCCAAGTGGCAGGGATCTCCCTGGATACGACCGGCAGTACGCCGGTGGTGACCGATGCGGAGGGGATACCGCTGGCGCTGACCGGGGGCTTTGAAGAAAATCCCGATGCCATGTTCATCCTTTGGAAGGATCACACCGCGGTCAAGGAAGCGGAGGAGATCAACCGGCTGGCACGAAGCGGAGCGGTGAATTACACCAAATATGTAGGTGGGGTATATTCATCAGAGTGGGTATGGGCCAAGGTGTTGCATGTCATCCGCCATGATGCGGGGATCCGCAGTGCGGCAGTTTCATGGATCGAGCATTGTGACTGGATGCCTGCGCTGTTGTGCGGCCGGCAACGGCCCTCCGAGGTAATCCGCAGCCGCTGCGCGGCGGGACATAAGGCCTTGTGGCACCCCGAGTGGAACGGATTGCCACCCGGCAGCTTCTTTGCAAAGCTGGATCCCGCCCTGGCACGCATCCGCGAGAACCTTTACAGTGAGACCTTCACATCGGATATCAGGGTAGGGTTCCTCACACCCGAATGGGCAAGCCGCCTGGGGCTGACAACCCAGGTAGCAGTCGGCACCGGTGCCTTCGACTGCCATATGGGCGCCGTGGGCGGTGAAGCAACCCCCAACGTACTGACCAGGACCATCGGAACCTCCACATGCGATATCATGACCGCTGATTACACGGATGTCGGCGATCAGCTGATTGCGGGGATATGCGGACAGGTGGACGGATCGGTGATCCCTGGCTATGTAGGGCTTGAAGCCGGACAATCGGGTTTCGGCGACATCTATGCGTGGTTCCGAAACGTGCTGGCCTGGCCTGTCGAACATCTGCCGGACAACTCCTTGCACATCCCCCCTGAGACAAAAATAAAACTGAAGGAGGAGATCCTGGAGCAAATCATTCCAGGTCTGAGTGAAGCTGCCTCTCAACTACCCGTGGATGAGTCCGGTATCGTTGCGCTTGACTGGATGAATGGACGCCGGACGCCGGATGCCAACCAGGAGGTGAAAGGAGCCATCATGGGTCTTACCCTGGGCAGCGATGCTCCAAGGATCTTCAGGGCTCTGGTGGAAGCCACTGCATTCGGGTCCAAAGCCATCGTCGAAAGGTTCGAACGGGAAGGCGTCAGGATAAAAGAGATCATCGGACTTGGCGGAATAGCCAAAAAATCCCCTTTTGTGATGCAGACCATGGCCAACGTGCTGAATATGCCTATTAAGGTAGCTGCGACGGAACAAACCTGCGCTTTTGGCGCTGCCATGTTTGCCGCCGTCGCCGGAGGGATCCATGAAAAGGTGGAGGATGCACAAAAAGTCATGGGCAGAGGATTCGACAGAGTATACCATCCGGATGAGGATTTGGCCGCTACATACCAGCGGCTGTACAGGAAATATCTGAGGCTGGGAAAGTTCGCCGAAGAACAGCCTGACAGGATGCCCTGAGCTTCATTCAAAGATTTTTATTATCTTTGCTGACCGATAGCCACCGTATTATTAGCTTTTTTTTAATCCAACACCAATGAGAAAAATACTGTTCACGTTTATTTCTGCCGTGCTGCTCATGGGCCTTGCCACCCAGCAGGCCTCCTCGCAGAACCTCATGGAAAAAATGAAGAAAAAGGCAGAAGACGCGCTGCTCAAAAAGACACCGGCCGGAGATGAGCAAAAGGACCAGGAAGCTACTACCGGAACATCATCATCCGGCACTAGCGGACCGTCGAACACCAAGGGAGGCGGATTGAATGCCAAAACGATCGATATCAGGCAGCAAATCGCCGACGCGCAAACCGCTTATGATGCGAAAAAATACACCGACGCCAAATACTCCATACGCCAGGCCATCCTCGGAATCGAACTGGAGATAGGGAAAAACATTCTGAAGGAGCTACCGGAAAAGATCGCTGGTCTTCCCATCGTGCCAGAGGAAGACAACGTCACCAGCAGCGGGATCGGTTTTGTGGGGCTGGTCATCCATCGTATCTACGGCTCGGGTGAAAAACAATTCACGCTGACCATCGGCAACGACGCGGCCATGCTTTCTGCCGTGAATATGTACCTCGCATCGGGCGCTTATGCCTCTACCGCCGAGGAGCAAAACATACAACAGACGAAATTCAAGGACTACAGAGCGATCATTGAATACGACGAATCCTCCGGATATAAGCTGAGCGTTCCTTTCGGTCAATCATCCATCCTGGTCACCGAAGGAGTGAACTTCAGCTCGGAAGATGACTTCATGAATGCATCCAATGAAATTGATATTGAAAACATTAAGAAACACCTCGGAGAACAATGAGAACAACCATATTTTCTTTCCTGATGATCCTGTCACTGTTTGCCGTTCAGGTAAAGGCACAGGATGTGAACGGACAACTCAGCACAGCTACTGCATCTTACGCTTCAGGTGACCTGGAGAATGCACGTTTTGCGCTTCAGGAAGCTCTCAACGGAGTCAACCAGGCCATAGGGCAGGACATCCTCCATCTTTTGCCTGCAACCCTTGGGGGAATGAACGTGATCGCCGGTTCCGATAATGTGACCGGCACCAACATGGGCTTTGCCGGTTTGTATGTCAACCGTGATTACCAGAAAGATACGATCAGAGACGCCTCACTGGAGATCATCAGTGATTCTCCCATGCTGGCGACGGTCAATTCGCTCCTGACCATGTCAACCATGTTTGTATCCGATCCCAATCAGAAACGAATCAAGGTCGGATCGTACAAGGCACTGATGACAAAGAGCGAATACAATGAGATCGTAACATATGAAATTCAGATGCCGTTCGGAAATTCGATGATGACCTTTAAAACGAACGGAATACCTGATGAAACTGAAGTGACGGGATTGATGAATTCCCTTCCGATTGCGGATATTGTGAAGTTAGCCCAATAAATGGAGAAAAAAAGCCGGGTGGTGGCAGGAAACACCACCCGGGGGAGATATATAAACTACCTGGCATCTGCCAGCTCGGAATTGTTATCCCGAACCACGATGACCAGGTATCTAGTCTTTTCCCAAAACCTCGACGGATCCGTGATCCGGATCGCCTCTACCCTGCCCTGGTGATCGATGAGCTGGTAAGACGACGGATCCTGATCCGTGATGATCTCGCAATGCCGCGCATCCACAGGGATCTCCGTGACCACCCGGGTATCTATCCTGTGTAACTGCCCGGGATCTAACTCATTGCTGAGGATCTTCACCTGGTTGATACCAAGAAATCCCCCTTCTTTCTCCAAGATCTTCCGGTCCTTTAATGATTTATAGGTCCCAATGACATAGTAGCCAGTGTTCAGCTCCAGTTCTTTTTCCATCAGCTGCTGGTTCTGCTGTTCAATCCTGGCTGATCTCTCAGCAAGATCCTGATCCAGTTCATTCACCCTGACGACCAGCTGTTCCCTGACCTGCATCACTTCATTAAGATCCTGCTGTATCTTATCCTTTTCTGCAACCAGCCTGGCAACCTCCGTTTTATACTCATCGAGTTTTTTCCTGAGATCCTTCTCCGTCCTCTGGTACCCTGCAATCCTCTTGTCCTTGTCATCCAGCTGCTGGTTGAGGCTGGAAATAAGACTGTTATTCTCATTCAATAACTGTTCGATGATATCGATCTCATTCTGGATGCGTTCCTCAGGTGCCTTCTCTCCGCCGCTTTCCACATTGGTGAGGTTGTGGTGGATCAGGCCCTCATGCTCCCTGATCCTGGCAAGGTTGGCCTCGATGCGGCTGAATGCCTCCTGCATGTATTTCTCCTGTGCGGCCTGCAGTTTCCGGGTTTCCTCAATATACTCCTTCTTCTGATCATACTGCCTCAGCGCAGCGATGATCCCTGCAGCTGCCACAACGGTGACCAGCAACAATACTATGTTCTTGATCATTATCTTATGCCTCTCCTGTAGTCCCATAACGAAATATTTATTGATTTAATGATAGTAACAGGCGCATAGCCAATGGCATGCCACAGGGAAGATTGACTATAATATGCTTATAATCAATTATTTATACTTAACAAAAACCATGAAACGGATCAAAATAAAAAGAATTTTATCATTTTGATAAAATTCCGGAAAGAAGTCAGATCTCTTTCAGCATCCGGTAGATGGTGGCCTGGCCAATACCCAGTTTTCCGGCCACCAGTTTGATGTTGTTGGAGTATTTGTTCAGGTAGAACTTCAGGATGTGTTTGTCATATTCCTTTAAGGTCATCTCCTCTGAAAGGACCTCTGTGAGCAGATCAGAATGACTGAGCGTGATATCCGATGCCTGGAGGGTATCTCCGGAACTAAGGACGATGGCCAGCTCGATCACGGATTTAAGTTCCCTTACGTTGCCGGGCCATGGATAGGTGAGCAGCCGGTTCACTGCCTCATCAGAAAGGCTCCTGGGTGTGAGATGGTTCTCCTTGCAGTACAAATCCATGAAGTGGCGGGCCAGGATCAGCACATCGTTTCCCCTTTCGCGGAGTGGCGGAAGATCGATCTGCAGCCCAAACAGGCGGTAATACAGATCCTGCCGGAGGGTTCCCTTCTTCACTTCAGCCTGCAGGTTGCGGTTACTGGCTACGATGATGCGGCAGTCGAATTTTATGATCTCGTTGCTTCCAAGGCGTGTGATCTCACGTTCCTGCAGGGCACGGAGGAGCTTTGGCTGAAAGTTGATGTCGGTGTCTGCGATTTCATCCAGGAACAATGTACCACCGTTGGCTTCTTCCATTTTTCCGATGCGGCGAGCTGATGCCCCTGTGAACGCACCTTTTTCAAAACCGAAAAATTCACTCTCAAAGAGCTCGGATGGCACCGCACTCATATTGACCGGTACAAAAGGCCTGTCTTTTCTTTGAGAATGAAAATGAATGGCCTTGGCGACCACTTCCTTACCGGTTCCCGTTTCTCCCGTGATGGTCACCGTGATGTTGTTTTTGACCGCTTTGGCCATGAGTTCAAGCACTTTTCTGACGGCGGGGCTTTTACCGACTACGACCTTTTCAAAATCGTACCGGGTGATCACCTCCTGCTCCAGCAACCTGATCCTCTTTCTCAGGGCGGCATTTTTCCTGATCTTTTCAATGGCGCTGTGCAACCGTTGCTGTATCTCATCGTTCTTCACCAGGTAATCATAGGCTCCTTCGCGAAGCAGATCCACCGCCGTCTGCACATCGGCCTGCTCGGATATGATGATCACTTCGATGCCTTCATCAAATTCCCTGATCCTTTTCAGTAGTTCCGAACCTTTGATGTCAGGCAGCCGGTAATCCAGTGTGATGATGTCAGGCCGCTCATGCAGATGGGAAAGAAACTCCTTTCCGCTGAGAAAACCCCTGACATCATAATCCTCGATCATGTTCAGGTGGTGCCGTAACAACCGGTTGTACCATTCGTTATCCTCCACTACGAAAATGGTAAGATGGTCTTCCTGCATATTTTTCAAGTTATCATTTCAATTCGTCCAGTGACTCAAGGTCTTTACGGATGAGCTCAAATTCCTCTACGGCCTCCAGGATCACCTCTGCCGACATCCAGTATTTATCCGGTTCCTGAAGGAGTGCTTCAGCTTCCTTCAATAGCCGGAGTAGCTTTTCCGCTTTGAGGTGCCGGCAGGGGGAACTGATCCTGTGAACGACCTCCGCTGCCCTTGACCATTCCTGCTGCGACAGGTATTCCGTGATCTCTTCCAGTCCCTGGTCTGTGTTCGTAATAAAAAGCTGCACCATTTCTTTGAAGAAGGTCTTATCTCCGGCACTTGTCTCTTTTAAGGAAGCCAGATCATAAACCGGCTGTTCATCCTGTTCAGGAAGGCTTTCCTGTCCTGATTCCTGATCTGCAGGCGGAGATTTCACTGCTTTTCGGTCCGGGAAACGGGCCATGGTCGATTGTATGGACCGGAGCAGCTGCTCTTCTTCAAACGGTTTGGGTATGCAGTCATCGATGCCCATCTGCCGGAAATCATTCATGTTGTCGGAGGTGATGGTTGCACTGATGATGATCACGGGCAGGCAGGCGCCTCTTTCCTCTGATTTCCGGTGTATTTCCCTGGCTGCCTGATCACCGCTCATACCAGGAAGGTGAAGGTCCATCAGCACCAGGTCGATTTCCGGCTCTTCCATCTGACGCAGTGCTTCTTCACCGCTCATGGCCACTATGGTGGTGCATCCGTACCGTTTCAGGATGACCTGGATCAATTTGATGTTATACTCTTCATCATCCACCACCAGCACCCTCAAACCGTCAAGATCCTCATATCCTTCGGAACTCTTCTCCGGTACCGCTTCCCCTTCACCTGTTGCCTTCATGTATGGGATGCTGAACCTGAAGGAGGATCCGGTGCCCGGTTGACTTTCAACCTTCAGGGAGCCATGATGAAGTTCGATCAGTTTCCGGGTGATGGCCAGTCCCAGCCCAGTGCCTCCTGAATCCTGTTTTTTGGGGTTGCTTCCCTGTTCAAACTCATCAAAGATCTTTTTCATGTCCTCAGGCTTTATACCCACGCCGGTGTCGGTCACTTCGAAGACAATAAGAACACTGTCGTCGGTGATTTCTTTTGGGAATGCCTTGATGGAGATCTGGCCTTTTTCGGTGAATTTGAACGCGTTCCCTGCCAGGTTGAACAGGATCTGCCTGAGGCGCACCGGATCTCCGGTGACCAGCTGAGGGACACCGGGCCCCACCCATGCACTCAGCTGGAGGTTCTTCTGAGCGGCAACCGGTTCAAACCACCCCCGCATATCCTCCATGATCTCCCGTATGCTGAAAGGGGTCTGAAGCAGTTCCAGCTTTCCAGCCTGAAGCTTCGACAGGTCCAGCAAATCATTCAGAATCCCAAGGAGATGGTCGGATGATTTCTTCACCATACCCAGCTGATCCCGCTGTTCAGGATCCAGCCTGCTTTTGAGCAACTGATTGATGAATCCTGAGATGATGTTCATGGGTGTCCGGATCTCATGGCTCATAGTTGCATAGAACATTTCTTTGGCTCCCGACAGGTCTTCAGCCTCTTCCTTTGCCTTCCTGAGTGCCTTCTGATAAAGCATATTCTTGCGCACGTACCGGAAAATCACCAGTGCAGCCAGCAACAGCAGTACAGAAGCGGAGAGTCCAAAAGATGAAATGATCCTTTTGACCTCTCCGGCCTTCCGCTCCGTATCCTTTGTCTGGTTCGACAGGTTAGCTTTTTCAGCAGCTTCCATCTGCGAGAGTACCTTCCGGATCTGTTCCATCAGCAAACGGTCCTGCTGCAAAAGGTTCCACTCTTCCTGCCTGAGAATCCTTTCCCTGGTCAGGGCTTTCTGCTGGACGATAGTGACCTGTTCGCTAAGGCCCTCGTAGGAATTTACAGGAGGCTGTGTGGTTGTAATAAGCACCGTATCGGACCGGACGATTTCTCCTTCCTCTTTCCGGCGAAAGATACGCGAAAAGAAACTGCCCCTTTTTGCCGTATCACCGACCACCTCCGTTTTGCTAACCACCACCGTATCCGAGACAGGGGGAAGTTCCGGCCCCTTTTCCTCCCTGATGCGTTCCATCACCTGGTCCATGGCCTGCTGTACCCTGAATTCGTCCTGGATAACGAGAAGCCGGTCAAGGTTCATGAACTTCCGTATGATGATGCTGTCCAGAGTGAGGATATAGGGAAACATGGGATCACTTCGGCTGCACATGCTTTTGAGCTTCTCAAAGCGATCACCGGTGGCCCCGATGAGGGTATAGAACCGGTCCATATCCTCCTTATTCCTTGTCAGACTGTAGGATTTTACGCTGCTTTCCGCTTCCGAAAGATCATTGTAGATCTCCTTGACAAGGATCAGCTTCTGATCCGGCCGGATTCCCCTGTTCACCGTGTGTATGATCTGGTCGAGCCGGATGTAGGATAGCACTCCGGTGCCAATGACCAGAAGGAAAACCAGAAAAAGGCTGATAGCGACGATGACCTCCAACGCATAATGCTTTTTCGGTTCTTTGCCGTGCCGTTTAGCTTTATAGACTTCCACAGGATCTTACGTTTCAAAAAAACTAAAGTACAATAAAAAAACGTAATTTTATTACCTGAGGTCTATTCGACCAAAGATTTTAATTTTATTCTAATGAATCCTATAGAAATCATCGGCTTTGCAGCGGGAGGATTAGTGTCTGTTTCGCTATTGCCCCAGGTAATAAAATCCTGGAGAACAAAATCAACAAAAGACATTGCCCTATCGTGGACCCTTATTAATCTATCAGGGCAGATTCTCTGGATCATTTATGGTCAGAAGATTCACAGTGAGGCCCTGGTCATCATGAGTATCATAACTCTTTTCATGGTCGGAATTGTAATCATCTTAAAGCTAATCCATGGGTAAAGTAGTGTTTCGAAAGTAATTCCGGAGTGGGTCCACTATTCGCCGGAATTCAGTAATTTTGGCATCAATGGGTGAGGTCAATATAAACTGAATTTAACTTGAAAGTGCAAAATTCAATTTTACTTTTATCATTAGGTTCCCTGCTACTGGCAATGGTTTCCTGTAATCCAAAGACCGAAAATCAATCTTCCGGAAATTACAAGGAAGAGATCCGCAAAACGGAGCATGAATTTAAAACATTGGCAAAAGAAAGTAGCATTGCAGAAGCATTTTACAGGTTCGCCGATTCTTCGGCCGTTATCAACAGAGGTCATGATTCGCTGATATCGGGCAGGGAGAACATTAAAAGGTATTACGACCGCGCGGTATACAGGAATGCCTCTGTGGATTGGGAACCTGACTTCATTGAAGTATCCGGGGATGGAGAGCTTGGATACAGTTACGGAAAATATACATGGCAGATCAGCGATTCGGCCGGAACGATCAATGAATACCGGGGGATTTATATGACCGTTTGGAAAAAACAAAGGGACGGGACGTGGAAATATGTATGGGACTAAATGAAAACACTGGGACTCGACATTGGAAGTTCGTTCATCAAGGCTGCCATTTTCGATGTTGAATCGGGAATGTGCGTGGCCAGGTCGCAGACGCCGGATCAGGAAATGCCGATTCTTGCCCCGCGAAAGGGCTGGGCTGAGCAATACCCTGAATCCTGGTGGGAGCACGCCATTGCTGCCATTAAACAGGTAATCGGCAAGACAGGGCCTGATGCTGCCGGAATCGAGGCCATCGGGATTACGTATCAGATGCATGGCCTGGTCTGCATTGATAAAAAAGGTACGCCGCTAAGGCCTTCGATCATCTGGTGCGACAGCCGCGCCGTGGAAACAGGCAACCTGATTGCTGAACAGCTTGGAAAAGAATATTGCCAGTCGCATCTTCTCAACGCACCGGGAAACTTTACCGCTTCGAAACTTAAATGGCTGATGGTCAATGAGCCTGGCCTCTACCGTAAAATTTATCGTATCATGCTGCCGGGTGATTACCTTGCCTATAAACTAACAGGTCAGGTCAATACTACGGTAAGTGGATTATCCGAAGGGATTTTCTGGGATTTCTCAAAGGAACGAATTTCAGAAGAGCTTCTTGATATTACCGGAATTCAAAGGTACCTGCTACCCAACATTGTACCCACTTTTGGCGAGCAGGGCAGTTTGCTGCCCGCCGTCGCCCGGGAACTTGGTCTTCATCCAGGAATACCGGTGACATACCGTGCCGGCGACCAGCCCAATAACGCACTGTCGCTGAATGTGCTTGAGCCGGGCGAAGTGGCTGCCACTGCCGGCACATCGGGTGTCATCTATGCGGTCACCGATCAGCTGCTATCCGATCCCCTGTCACGCATCAATACCTTCGCCCACGTCAACCATGCCCCGGATCATCCCAGGCTGGGTGTCCTGCTGTGCATCAATGGCACCGGCATCCTGAATTCCTGGCTCAGGAAACATGTGGCCGCCGGATCAGGCTATGAAGAAATGAACCGGATGGCCATGGAAGTCCCGCCCGGCTCGCAGGGACTTATCGTACTGCCATTTGGCAACGGCGCTGAAAGGATCCTTGAAAACCGGGATATCGGATGCCGTATACTGGGGATGAACTTCAATCTGCATACCCGGGCCCATCTCTTAAGGGCTTCGCAGGAAGGCATTGCATTCGCTCTCAGGTACGGACTGGCGGTCATGAAGCAGAACGGAATCGCACCAGCGGTCATCAGGGCAGGCTGCGCCAATATGTTCCTCAGTCCCCTCTTCCGGCAGATCCTTGCCGATGTGTCGGATACCACCATCGAACTTTACGACACCGACGGTTCAATGGGAGCTGCCATCGGTGCTGCCGTGGGTGACAGGATCGGAACTGCCGGAGAGATCCTGGGTAGGTTAAAGAAAAAAATGATCGTTGAACCATCTTCTGATAACAAAAGCATGATGGATGCCTATCTTCACTGGAAGAATTGTCTTGATAAAGAAATCATCCATTAACTCAGGATAGAGTATTAATATTTAATCAACAGTATGAAAATCACGATAGGCGAGAAGGAATTTTTCCCGGGAATTGGGAAAGTACCCTTTGAAGGAAAAAGCAGCAAAAATCCGCTGGCATTTCACTGGTACGATGAGAACCAGATGGTGGCCGGTAAGACCATGAAAGAGCATCTGCGTTTTGCCATGGCGTACTGGCATACCCTGTGCAACACGGGTAGTGATCCATTCGGACCGGGAACCAAAGCATACCCCTGGGAAGAGGCCTCCGGGATTATGCAACGCAATTACGACAGAATGGATGCCGCATTCGAGTTCATGACCAAAGCAGGCATCCCTTTCTGGTGCTTTCATGATACCGATGTCACCGGGGATGGCACCGTGGGTGAAATCGAGGAGCGTCTTGGCAAAATGGTCGAATATGCACATAAAAAACAGGTGGCGTCAGGTGTCAGGCTGCTGTGGGGGACAGCCAATGTATTCGGTAATCCACGCTACATGAACGGAGCAGCCACCAATCCCGACTTCCTGGCAGTGGCCCATGCCGGCACGCAGGTCAGGAATGCACTCGATGCCACCATCGCCCTTGGCGGGGAGAATTATGTGTTCTGGGGCGGAAGGGAAGGATACCTGTCGCTTCTTAACACCGATACGAAAAGGGAAAAGGAACACCTGGCCCGCTTTCTGGCCATGGCACGGGATTATGCCCGCAGCAAAGGGTTCAAAGGGACTTTCCTGATCGAGCCCAAACCCATGGAGCCTACCAAACACCAGTACGATTTTGACGCGGAAACCGTCATTGGATTTTTAAGGCATTTTGGATTGGATAAGGACTTTAAGCTGAACATCGAGGTGAACCATGCCACGTTGGCCGGACATACCTTTGAGCATGAGCTGCAGATGGCGGCAGATGCCGGCCTGCTGGGCAGCATCGACGCCAACCGGGGCGACAGCCAGAACGGCTGGGATACGGATCAGTTTACGGTGGACCTTTATGAGACCATTGAGGCCATGCTGGTGATCCTTCAGGCAGGCGGACTCGCACCCGGCGGGATTAACTTCGACGCAAAGACCCGGCGCAACTCCACCGACCTTGAAGACATCTTCATTGCGCATATATCGGCAATGGACACATTTGCCAGGGCTCTGGTCATCGCTGATACCATCCTGAGGGAGTCCGGTTTTCTCAGGCTGCGTCAGGAACGCTATGCTTCCTTTGATTCAGGAAAGGGAAAAGAATTTGAGCAGGGCCTGCTTACACTGGATGATCTCAGGCAGATCGCCCTCAGTCAGGGAGAGCCCTGTCAGATCAGCGGCAAACAGGAATTGCTGGAACAAATCATCAATCTTTACCATTAGTTTGTACCGGATATTAAACTGTCTATCGCTGGATCTCTATCACCCCCAGCTCAATCAACGCACTTACAATATCCAGTATCTCAGAAGCATGATCCCCATCAACGCCTGCTTTTTTCATGATATCTTCAACGCTTTCAAAGTCGGCGGTCGGAAAGGGCAGGTGAAAAAGGAAACTTCCCTGGGGAATCGAAAGGCTGAGCCTGCGCTCTGTGCGTTCTCTGCCCTCCCCCATCCAGATGGTTACACCGCTGATATACTTATTGTTGCGGGCAGTGGTGAACCGGGCACCCATGTTCTTCCGTTCCCGGATCCGAAGTTGGATACGCCTGTCTGGTGACGGAAGCGGGAAAAGCGGTGTCAGGTCGAGATCCATCAGGATCCGTCTCGCAGAAAGTGTATACCGGAAATATGGCCGTTTGCCTTCATACACTTCCTCCCGCTGCAAAATACCCAGTTCAAACATTGCCTCCATAAAATCCTGCACCGTCTTGATGTGCAGGTCCAACCGCGATGCAGCCTCAGAAGCTGAGATACTTGAATAGGCTGCCAGCAGCCGGAAGAGGTCTTCGGCATAATCCTTCGAAAGATACGAACCCAGTAAGGCGGCTTGCTTAAAATCCATTCCTGTAATTGGTTTGTCGATTCATCCATTACGAAAAAATACCCACCCCGGTTGAATCCAGCCTTGTAATGATCCGTAGTCCTTCATTCTTCAGGAACATTTCCAGAAACTCCTTGAATAGGTTTCCCATTGATTCACAAAGCTGGTCAAACGATAGCTGATCTTTATACTCGAGATAATCCCTTTTTGAAATTTGAACCGTCACTTCTCCATGATCATCCATAGCCACCCATGACAGATCCCTGTAATCCGGTCTGAAGCTGTAAAGCAATGAGAATTCTCTGCCCATCTTGACCGGAACCAGTACCACCCTGTCCATTTCGATGAAAGGCAAAGCGATATGGTTTCTCCTAATAAAGTCTGCATAAGCCAGCAATTCCTCCTTTGAGCAGCTTATCCTTCCAGCAGGACGGGGGCGTTCTGTAAAACTACCCGGGGCTTCTTTGACCGCTGCGGCCGCCAGTTCAAATACCTCCCGCCCTTTCCATTTGGTCTTTCGGGTCAGTAATAGGTAGATCAGCCAGAGTAAAAGGAACACCGTCACGAATGTCAGTAACTTCGCTGGCAGATCAAATTCTTTTTCGTCAAGACCATGTTCGGTGACTGGTACAAAGAATGCGAACAGGGAAAACGACAGGATATAAGTCGCACTCAGGAAATAAGCCAGGCTTCTGACCCTGGAGAAAGCATAGTACTGGAAAAGGGCGTAAATGAAAATGATTCCCGCCAGAATTTTGTAGCCAATTGGTTTCCCGAAGAAAATAAATGCCAGTACTGTAACGGTCAGGGCAATGATGGCCGGCAGCAATCCGGTGATCGATCGATCGGCACTCAGTTTATTTGCTTTCATGGATGTGATTATGATTTAGTCTATTGTTCAATGCGGTAGTCAAGAATCCTCATTTCATCTGGCTGAAAAGTCGCTTTCCCGCCAAGGTGAATATGTCCGGCATCAACGCATTCAGCCAGATGATGCCATATGTTGTTTTCATTGCGTGTGATGTTTGGATGATTGAACGGTTTTATCATTTTTCATTATTTCAATAGTTTATATACTTCATTATTTTTAAACTTTACAAAATTAGAACATTTAAAAACAAAAATCAAGTGTTGGTGAAAATAAATTTTTATATCTTCGTAAATCTGTTCACACCTCAAAAAACCATCCACTATGAAAACAAACATGGGATTGGCCGATCGGATTATCCGGATCCTCATCGCGGCCGTTTTAGCAATTCTTTTTTTCACCAAGGTAGTCTCAGGAGTCTGGGGAATCATCTTTTTGATCGTTGCCATTATTTTTCTCGTGACAGGATTCATTGGTTTCTGTCCGCTCTATACGGCTTGCAAATGCAATACGCTGTGCGATAAAAATAAAAAGAAGCAGTAGGGCCAGATTGAACCGAGGAAGGCATGAAAACACTGATCGAATTCATTCATGAGAGGCAGGAAGCTTTTCCCGGGGCAACAGGTGAATTATCAAGACTTCTCAACGATATCGGCATTGCAGCGAAGATTGTCAACCGAGACATCAACCGCGCAGGCCTGGCCAATATTCTTGGTCTGGAGGGCAGTACCAATGTGCAGGGAGAAGAGCAGAAAAAGCTGGATGTTTTTGCCAACGAACATTTCATCAAAGCCTTGCGTAATGGCGGGCAGTGCTGTGCCATCGTATCGGAGGAGAATGAAGAGCTGATCACCTTTGATTCGGAGCTTTCCAACAAAGGCAGGTATGTGGTTGCCATGGATCCGCTGGATGGTTCTTCCAACATAGATGTGAATGTTTCCATCGGTACCATCTTCGCCATCTGGCGAAGGACATCTCCAGTCGGAAAACCAGGAACAAAAGAAGATTTCATTCAGCCGGGCAGCAAAATGGTGGCTGCAGGATATGTCATTTACGGGTCTTCCACCATGCTGGTATATTCTACGGGTGCCGGAGTCCATGCCTTCACCTATGACCCTACGGTGGGCCTGTTCATCCTGTCGGAGGAAAGCATGCGCATCCCTGACGGCGGGAACATCTATTCAGTCAATGAAGCCAATTATATCTATTTCCCTGAAGGAGTCAAAGAGTACATCCGGTACTGCCAGGAGGATCACCCTGAAACCAGCCGGCCTTACACCACAAGGTATATAGGTTCCCTGGTGGCCGATTTTCACCGGAATCTCATCCGCGGGGGCATCTACTTATACCCTGGGACGAAGAAGAACCGGCAGGGAAAGCTCCGGCTGCTGTACGAATGCATCCCCATCGCATTCCTTGCTGAGCAGGCAGGGGGCAAAGCCTCCGACGGATTCCGGCGAATCCTGGACATCCGGCCCGGCACCATCCACCAGCGGTCACCCCTGTTTGTCGGTTCATCCCATATGGTAGAAAAAGCAGAGTATTTTATGAGGTATTACTCCAGGGATTTTGAGACGAACGCATGAGTGTAATCTTCATATTGATCGGCATCAGCCTGGCAGTCGCCGGTAGCTTTCTTGCAGCCTTTCTGTGGGCAGTGAAAAGCGGCCAGTATGAGGACGATTACACCCCTTCGGTTCGCATTCTTTTTGATGACGATGCGCCATCGCCGGAAACTTCAGATAACAAGAGAGAAGATAAACCCATTAACGAACAAAAAAAATAGGTTATGGATCAGGAGAAATTCTACTACGATAACAGAATTGTCAAGTACTTCCTTTACGCTACCCTGT
The DNA here is from genome assembly GCA_022711405.1 of Bacteroidota bacterium. Classification (GTDB taxonomy): domain Bacteria; phylum Bacteroidota; class Bacteroidia; order Bacteroidales; family JAGONC01; genus JAGONC01. The sequence continues at coordinate 140,021 of JAKLFC010000008.1, read as the reverse complement.
TCTGGGGAGTGATCGGAATGCTTGTAGGTATCCTGGCAGCCCTGCAGCTGGTCTGGCCCGAGTTATCCTTTAATACGGCGATGACCACATTCAGCCGGATCCGGCCCCTGCACACCAATGCTGTGATCTTTGCCTTTGTGGGCAATGCTATTTTTGCAGGCACTTACTATTCTCTGCAACGGTTGTGCAAAGCCCGGATGTTCAGCGACACCCTGAGCTATATCCATTTCTGGGGCTGGCAGCTGATCATTGTTTCGGCTGCGCTGACCTTTCTGGCAGGATATACGCTCAGTAAGGAATATGCAGAGCTGGAGTGGCCTATCGACCTGGCCATCACCATCATCTGGGTTATCTTTGGATGGAACATGTTCGGTACCCTGCTGAAGCGGAGAACCCGCCACATCTATGTCGCTGTCTGGTTTTACATTGCCACTTTTGTTACAGTAGCCGTGCTGCATATTGTCAACTCCATCGAAATACCGGTCAATTTTCTGAAAAGCTATCCAGTCTTCGCCGGCGTCCAGGATGCGCTGGTGCAGTGGTGGTATGGCCACAACGCCGTAGCCTTCTTCCTTACCACACCTTTCCTCGGGCTGATGTACTATTACCTCCCCAAGGCAGCGAACCGTCCGGTGTATTCCTACCGGTTGTCGATCATTCATTTCTGGGCGCTGATCTTTATTTATATCTGGGCAGGGCCTCACCACCTGCTCTATTCATCGCTGCCTGACTGGGCACAGACACTGGGAACCGTCTTCTCCATCATCCTTATCGCCCCTTCATGGGGAGGAATGCTCAACGGGCTGCTGACGCTTCGCGGAGCGTGGGACAAAGTGAGGGAGGATCCGGTCCTGAAATTCTTTGTGGTAGCCGTGACGGCCTACGGCATGTCGACGCTCGAAGGTCCGCTGATGTCGACAAAAACCGTAAATGCCTTCACACATTTTACGGACTGGACCATCGCTCATGTTCACATTGGTGCTCTTGGCTGGAATGGATTCCTTACGTTCGGGATGCTGTACTGGATGGTACCCCGTTTATTCGGCACCCAGCTGTTCTCCAGGAAGCTGGCCAACACGCATTTCTGGATCGGAACCCTCGGTATTCTTTTCTATGCCATCCCGCTGTACTGGGCGGCCATTACACAGACCCTCATGTGGAAGGAATTCACTCCCGACGGTTTCCTGAAATATCCTAATTTCCTTGAGACCGTTACGCAGCTAATACCCATGTACGCGGCCCGGGCTTTCGGAGGATTACTCTATATCACCGGGGTCATCATCGGGGTGTATAACCTGGTGAAAACGGTCACACACGGCAAGTTCATCCGGGATGAGGCGGCCAGTGCTGCTCCGCTGGACACTATATCCGGACGCCGGATTCAGGGTGAATCCAGGCACCGCTGGCTCGAACGTAAGCCGGTTCAGTTCATGATCGTCTCCCTGGTGGTGATCCTCATCGGAGGCCTCGTAGAGATCATTCCCACCTGGCTGATCAAATCCAACGTTCCCACCATCGCCAGCGTCAAACCATACACGCCCCTTGAACTGGAGGGCAGGGACATCTACATCCGCGAAGGATGCTATACGTGCCATTCGCAGATGATCAGACCTTTCCGCTCAGAAACCGAACGGTACGGTGAATATTCCAAAGCCGGGGAATTTGTATATGATCATCCCTTCCAATGGGGCTCCAAACGCACAGGACCCGACCTGGCACGCGAAGGCGTTAAATCGGGAAGACTGTATAAACCAGATTCCTGGCATTACAACCATATGGATGACCCCCGTAAACTGAATGAGCAATCCATCATGCCCAGATATTCATGGTTGCTGCGAAACAGGCTGAACTCCTGCACCACGGCAAGAAAGATCTCGGTCATGCAAAAGCTGGGAGTGCCTTACCCCGAAGGCTATGCAGAGCAGGCAAACGACGACCTTTCCATACAGGCACAGCAGATAGCCGACGGATTGAAGTCAGCCGGAATAGAAGTCCGGTCAGATAAGGAGATCATTGCTCTGATCGCCTACCTGCAACGGCTGGGGACCGACATCATGGAGGGCAGGTAATGGATATCATTCAGCATCATCTCGAAACCATACCGGGGATCAGCATTTACCCGGTCATCTCCTTTGTGCTGTTTTTTATCGTATTCGTCGTGATGATCATTCACACGTTCTCTATAGATAAAAAGACCATCCACGAGATGAAAAACATTCCGCTGGAAGAGATGGAAGAAAACAATCAGTAAAATGCCTAATTCAGATCATTTGTAAAATAGACTTTTATGAAAGCAGACCCGGAAAACAACCAGGAAAGAGATCAGCTCACCGGTGATGAGATCATGCATGGACATGAGTATGATGGCATACAGGAGCTGAACAACAAGCTGCCGAGATGGTGGCTGGGCCTTTTCTACATAACGATCATCATTGGTGTTATCTATATTCTCAGGTTCCATGTGCTAAAAACTGCTCCCCTGCAGGAAGAGGAGTATCTTACCGAGATGGCTGCCTTTGAACAAACCCCATCCGAGGAAGCTCCTGCACCCTCCTCCTCTTCATCCGGTGATGAAGCCACGGTAACAGGCACTCGTCTCACCGATGCTGCCAGCCTCGAGGGTGGTAAAACCGTGTACGACAAAAACTGCGCTGTCTGCCATCTTGCACAGGGACAGGGTCTTGTAGGGCCCAACCTGACCGATGCCTACTGGATCCATGGAGGCAGCTTCGAAGACATCGTGAAGGTCATCAATACGGGTGTGATCGAAAAAGGGATGATCGCATGGAAAGACATGCTATCGGTTACGGATATTCAACAGGTCGCAAGTTTTATCATGAGCCTTCAGGGCACGAATCCTCCCAATCCAAAAGCACAGGAGGGAACACTTTTCAACCCGGGTTCTTAACCAACTATCGCCAATCAGGAGCAAAATATGGTGCAGTACAGGAAAGAAACAAGGGAGGAAGCTTCCTTTCGCGATAAGCTGACCACGATCGATGACAAAGGGAAAAGAGTATGGGTGTATGCAAAGAAGCCCAGGGGAAGGCTGACACGATTCAGGATCCTCGTTGCCATTTTCTTGCTGGCGCTTTTTTTCACCGGCCCTTTTCTTAAGATCAACGGAGAACCCCTCTTACTGCTGAATTTCATGGAGAGGAAGTTCGTAGTGCTTGGCGTCCAGTTCTGGCCCCAGGACTTCCATCTTTTCTTCCTTGCCATGATCTCCATGATGGTGTTCATTATTCTGTTCACCGTGGTCTATGGCCGCGTTTTCTGCGGCTGGGCATGTCCACAGACCATTTTTATGGAAATGATCTACCGAAGGATCGAATGGCTGATCGAGGGAAATCCAAGGCAACAGAAACAACTCAGTCAACAGCCATGGAGTGCGGTCAGGATCATGAAGAAGATACTCAAACATGGCATCTTTTACCTCATCGCGTTTGTGATCTGCAATTTCTTTCTTTCTTATATCATTGGCATAGAACAACTTAAAGAGATCGTTACCGATGCGCCGCGAGATCACCTGGCCGGACTTGCCGGAATGATCGTTTTCTCGGGTGTCTTTTATTTTGTGTTTGCATTTTTAAGGGAGCAGGTCTGTGCCATGGTATGTCCTTACGGAAGGCTGCAGGGCGTTTTGCTCGACCGGAACTCGATCGTGGTGGCCTATGATCATAAACGGGGAGAACCTAAAGGCACCTATTTTAAAGGAGAGAACCGCAAAGCAGCAGAAAAAGGCGATTGCATCAACTGCACGCAATGTGTGCAGGTATGCCCCACCGGCATCGACATCCGCAATGGCACCCAGCTGGAATGCATCCATTGCACCGCATGCATCGACGCCTGCTACAGCATGATGAAAGCAGTGAACCAGCCCACCGGGCTGATACGGTATGCCTCCGAACGCAGCATTGCTGAAGGCAGCAGCGTAAAGTTCAACATGCGGGCAATCGCTTACTCGGCGGTACTGGCAGTCCTGCTGGGCGTCATCGTCTATGCGATGGTTGCCAGGAAAGCTGTGGAGGTGACCGTGTTGCGTGCGCCAGGAACCCTCTACCAGGAACAACCGGATAACCGTATATCCAACCTTTATCATATTAAACTGATCAATAAGACGTCCACCGATCTGCCTGTTACGCTGCAACTGCTTTCCGGCAGCGGTGAAATCAAGGTGATTGGCGACAAACTCCTGGCTAAAGCCAGGGCAGTCAGCGAGGGCGTCTTTTTTATTTACCTTGACCGCTCACAGGTTCCTGGCGACAAAACACCCGTCGAACTCGGGATCTATTCCGGTGATCAGTAGATCAGAAAGGTCCATTCCGTGTTTACCGGACCCATAAGCCATTCGCCATGAACATACATTTTTCATGGGGAACAGGACTTCTGATCTTCATCATCCTGTTTATAACAGCAGTGATCGGATTTTTTGTGTTCAGCTCTTACCAGGAGTTCATCCTGGTGGAAGAGGATTACTATGAAAAGGAGATCGGGTTCCAGCAGCAGATCGATAAAATGAACCGAACACGGTTACTGGCTGAAAGGATCATCATTGATCAGGAGGGCAGGTTTCTGACAGTGAACGTACCCCTCACCTTTCTGCAGGATTCCGTCAAAGGAACCCTGCATTTCTACCGTCCTTCTGATGCCCGTCTGGATGAATTCATTCCATTACTTCCGGATTCGTCCGGAGTGCAGCAGGTTGACCTGGAAAATTTTAAGCCCGGAAAATACATCCTTAAGATGAATTGGGAAATGAACAGCCTCAGCTATTATCAGGAACAAACTGTAATCATAAAATGAAATGCTATTATTGGAAGCGCTGATACTGGGTCTGATGGGCAGTTTCCACTGTGTGGGAATGTGCGGGCCGATCGCCATTGCCCTGCCGCTGAATAACGACACCTGGCTTACCAGAATCCTTGGAAGCCTTATGTACAATTCAGGACGGACCCTTACCTACGCATTTATGGGAATGATCTTCGGAATCATTGGCATGGGGCTAAAAATGAGTGGATTACAGCAATGGGTCTCGATCCTTATGGGAATCATCATGGTCCTCTCGGTCCTGCTGCCTGCATTCTTTCGGAAGTCTCATTTTTATCATATTACCATCACCAGATTTACGCAATTCCTCAGCAACCACTTCCATCGCCTGTTCATGATCCGTTCATACACTTCGCTTTTTGCTATAGGAATACTCAACGGATTTCTTCCCTGTGGCCTTGTGTACATTGCCATTGCAGGTGCACTGGCGACTGGAGATCTCGTCAGAGGGACACTTTTCATGGTATGGTTCGGTGTGGGGACCATTCCAATGCTTTTTGTACTGAACATTGCAGGAAATGTGTTATCCTCGCGATTACGAACGGCCATCCGCAGGATCATCCCTTTGGTGATCGTTCTCATCGGGATTTTATTCATCCTGCGCGGGATGAACCTGGGTATCAAATACATAAGCCCGAAGGACAGCAAACTGCAACCCAGGACGGAACAGATGCATCATTAATAATCAACATGTACACACCCAGGTAAACTTTTACTAATTTTGCAGCCTTAGAATCATCCAAAATCTACGGTCACAATGAAGAGAAATATCATCTTACTGTTTGCCACGACACTCGTGGTGAGTTCGCTGGCATGGATCAGTTACGGTTTTCGTTACACCGCCGGTACAGCTTCTGATTCCTTCCAGACCCAGCAGGCCGATCCGGCTGCTCAGAAATATCCAAAAGGGGCCCAGATCTATAAGGAAAAATGCACTCCCTGCCACCAGGCCACCGGGCTGGGGATACCAAATGCCTTCCCGCCTCTGAAAGGTTCGGATTACCTGATGGCTGACAAAGTCAGGGCTGTTGCCCAGGTCCTCAACGGTTCCAACGAACCCATGAAAGTGAACGGGATCACCTACACGACACCGATGCCACCACAGGTCAACACTAAAGAGGACGCTGTCGCCGTGATCAATTATGTGCTGAATGCCTGGGGAAACAACGGAGGAACCGTGACGCCCGACCAGGTAAAGAACATTACGATCAAACCAAGATAGGTCAGCTTATCTTCCGGTTGATCAATGCAGAGTTCCGCAATCTGCATTGATATTTCCCGGCCTTTAACCGAACCTGATGATAAAACACCTTCTTTTCCTGGTATCGACAGTGCTGGCCGTCCAGATACCCTTGTTCTCCCAGATGGTATGCTGGGAGGAGAGTTTCGAGGAAACTCCTGAGGGCTGGACACTCCAGGAAAACTGGACCTTTATCCCGGGCTCGCTCTACATGTACTACTATCCTGTGGTCGCCAATTATGATTTCTCTGCGCTGTCGCCTGAGATCCTTCTTCCATCCAATACAGGGGAACTGGTCGTCAGCCAGTTCCTCTCCATGTATGAGCCTAATGTCACCACAGAGAAATCACAGATCTCTGTGATAAGCGGTCAGGATGAAACGGTGCTCTGGCTTTACGAAAACAAGGAAGGCAGCTGGGGTGCACCAGAGGGTTCGGAACTTCGGCTGCCTCTTTATGAATACGCCGGTCAGACCATCCAGATCAGGTTCAGGTCATGGGGCCCCACCACAGATGCATGGTGGGACTGGAGCATATTCAACGTTGAGATCACCGCGCTGTACGACAATGATCTCCTTGCTTCTGCCGTTTACGGGCCAACCCGCATAAAGGTTAACGAAACAGCCACATGGGAGATCAAGGTGACCAATACCGGTCTGAATCCGCAATCGGAATACGATGTAAGACTCTTCAGCTATAGATCCGGCGAGCTGCTGGGATCGGTTTATGTGAACACTACCCTCAATCCAGGCCAGTCTGGACTGTATGAGATTCCCTGGACCGCCACCGTAGTCCAGAATACATGTCTTTATGGCGTGGTAGTGACACAAAATGACGACTATCTTGTCAATAACTCCACGCCCTCGCATTTTCTGCGTATAGAGCCGGATGAGAACTTCAGCATTCTTTTCTGGGATAACGACAACGGGCTGGAAACGGTCGAAAATCCAGAGTCAGGAAGCCTGGAAGAAAGCCAGGAGGGATTGCTCAAAGCACTGAATTATGCAGGGATACAGTATGATTACACCCATTCGCTTCCTGCTGACCTGTTAAGTTACGATGCCGTCATCAGCACCCTGGGGTGCTACTGTTACAGCTGAAGCCTCACTCCTCCCGGGTTTGTAGATGCAACAGACCAGGACAGGCTGATCAATTTCCTCCAGAACGGAAAAAGTATATACATTGAAAGTGTCGATCTGGGACTGAGCCACCAGGGAACGGAGTTTCTCGGCGCACTGGGACTTCAGTACTCGGGTGACGGGGGAGAATATCAGGTGGACAGCATCTCCGGAGAAAACGGGAATTTCCTGAAGGATAACCATTTCGACTACGCAGGAGGAGTTGATCCTCATTACAGCATCGACCGGATGGCGCCCCTGCCAGGCACGGAAGTGCTCTTTTATTCTGAGGAACAGGTAGGAAGGATCTTTTCGTTCGAAAATGATGTGTACAGGGCGATCTCCTCTACCCTGGTCTTCGGTGCCATGAAGAACAGCGACAGCTTGAATATCAAACCTTACCTGATCAGCGAATACCTTAATTATCTGCTTGACATTCAAACCATCACTTCCCTTAGAGAAAACCTTTCCTCACTTTTTACAGCTGCCTTTCCAAATCCTTTTTCTGACCAGATCAAGATCAGTTACGAGCTCAGGCAAAAAAGCCACATTCAGATCGATATCTTTGACCTGAACGGAAGGTTGATCCAGCACCTGCTTTCCGGAGAACAACCAGCCGGTTCCCATTTCATCATCTGGGATGGTTTGAATGATACTGGCATACCGGTTGAACAGGGATTCTACTTCTATAACCTGACTGTGAACAATCATTCCGAAACCGGTAAAATGATCCTTATAAGGTAAAACCTCATGATAATTCTTTACTTTTGTTACGTAATCATGGCGTAGCCATTCAACTTTTGTAGAGAGGTCGGGACTGGTGTTCCAGTTGGTCTTCAAAACCAATGACAGGCGGATAAAACCGGCTGTGGCAGGTTCGATCCCTGCCCTCTCTGCCAGTCACCACCGTCATCCGCAACGTTCAGTAAGATGGACAGGAATACCGGATCATTCAAAGACCTCCCGGGTGTCGACACTTTACTCGGTACAGAGGAAATAAAGCTCCTGCTTGAGTCACACTCCCGTGATCTGGTAGTGTTTGCGATACAATCAACCCTGGAGGATTTCAGGAGTACTCTCAGAGAAGGGGTGGCTGCACCGGACATGGCCTGCATCATCCGGGATATCAGCACGAAAATCATTGAACTGACCCGTCACAGCCTGAGGAAGGTTATCAATGCCACAGGGGTGATCATCCATACCAACATTGGCAGATCGCCGCTGGGTGAAGCGATCCTGGACGATGTACGGGAAGTGCTTACAGGATACTCCAACCTGGAATTCGACCTTGCAAATGCAAAAAGGGGCTCACGTTATTCGCATCTGACAAGGCTGCTGAGGTACCTGACCGGTGCAGAGGATGTTCTGGTGGTCAATAACAATGCTGCGGCGGTCCTTCTGATCCTTCATACCCTGGCGCGCCGGAAAGAAGTGATCATCTCGCGGGGTGAACTGATCGAGATCGGCGGTTCGTTCCGCATGCCGGATGTGATGAAAACCTCCGGGTGCCGGATGGTCGAGGTGGGAACCACCAACAAGACGCGGCTGGAGGATTATGAAAATGCCATCACGCCTGGCACAGCTCTTCTGATGAAAGTGCACCGATCGAATTATGTAATCAAAGGATTCACCCACCAGCCCACGTTGGAGGAACTTGTTGAATTAGGAAAAAAGCATTCTCTGCCGGTGGTCTACGATTTGGGTTCAGGCTTAATCCGTAAAACTGGTATCGGGATTTTAAAGGATGAACCTGATGTAAGGCAGACTCTGGGCAGGGGTGTCGGCCTGGTAAGTTTCAGCGGCGATAAGTTGCTGGGTGGCCCGCAGGCAGGGATCATTGCCGGCAAAACTGAGTTCGTTTCGCGGTTGAAGAAGGATCCGCTGACCCGGGCCCTGCGCGTGGGAAAGACCACCCTGGCCCTTCTCGAGGCAGCCTGCCTGTCGTATCTGGATGATGAACACCTGATGCAGACAAATCCGGTTTTTGCCATGCTCCATAAGACGCCGGAGGAGATCCGGCAGAAAGCCGACATGCTTCATCAGGAGCTGAAGGTTCTCCACATCGACTCCGAAGTTGTTCCAAATGGTGCCCAGACTGGCGGTGGCTCCCTTCCAGAAGCTGAAATACCCAGTTATGCCGTAATGATCAGGGGCTTCTTCAAGACCAGCCGGGAAAGGGCAGCCTTTGCTGAACAAGTGTATCGCAAACTCCTGCTTCACGACACTCCTGTGATGGGCATCCTGCGGAGAGGGCAAGTTCTGTTTGATGTGCTGACCATTCCGGATCATGAGATACCTCTTGTTGCCCGTATCATTCATCAGGTAATCCATCCCTTCTCGTCATGAGCCGGCACCTGATCCTGGGGACCGCAGGCCATGTGGACCATGGTAAAACTGCGCTCATCAAAGCGCTTACCGGTATCGACTGCGATACCCATAAAGAGGAAAAAGAGCGGGGTATCACCATCAACCTCGGTTTCGCCCACCTTGACCTGCCCTCCGGAGAAAACATCGGCATTGTGGATGTACCCGGACACAGAGACTTTATCAGGACCATGGTGGCCGGTGCTTACGGCATCGACCTGGTGATGCTTGTCATTGCGGCCGACAGCGGGGTCATGCCCCAGACCGTTGAGCACCTCAACATCATACGGTCATTGGGTATCCAAACGGGTTTGGTAGCGCTAACCAAAGCCGACCTGGCCGACGACGAAACACTGGAACTGGCACGATTGGAAGTAATGGAATTCCTGGAGGGGACTCCTTTTGAACATGCTCCCATAGTACCCGTCTCCGCCGTCACCGGAACCGGTCTGGATGTACTGGTAAATGAGATCGACGCCCTGATCCCGGGGATTCCGGATAAACCTGCGGGTGCTGTTTTCCGGATGTACATCGACCGTCTCTTCCACATGAAAGGACAGGGATATGTAGTCACAGGGACAGTGATGAATGGTTCTGTGAAAACGGGTGACGAACTCTATCTTTTACCTGGCGTAGATAAAGAACTGAAGGTTAGACAAATACAGCGGCACGGCAAATCCGTCAGCGCAGTCTGCGCCGGTGATCGTGCTGCCCTGAACCTGTCGGGCATCAGTGCCGAGGACTTCGAACGGGGAGTAGTACTCTCCGGCCAGCGACTGCCATCTACCCTTATGACCGATGCCTCGCTGATCCTTTTCAGTGAGGCAGAGAATTTGAGCATATGGTCCCAGGTAATCTTTCTTACCGGAACCCTGAAATGCAAGGCAAGGATACACCTGCTGGACAAAGACCAGCTGATGCCCGGAGGATCGGCTCTGGTACAGATCCATCTTGACAAACCCGCTTTTCTTATGAACGGAGATCATTACGTCATCCGGAATTCCTCCAACGATACCACCATCGGCGGGGGCATGGTGATGGATATCACTCCCCTGCATCATAAAAAGCGGTCTGTAAAATTGGTGGAGTATTTGAAGGATCTGAGGGAAGCGGGAGGTGGGAGGCCCCTCCCCAACTCCTCCCCAACTGGGGAGGGGCAGGGGGTGGGAAATAAGGCAGGAGGCTATTGGCCCCTCCCCAATCCCTCCCCAGATGGGGAGGGGCAGGAATTGGGGTACAGGCTGCAGGAGGTGGGAGGCAGGAGGCAGCCTGGGCTGGGATGGATAAAAATAGAAATGAGGAAGGAAGCGGGTCCGTTTTTTCCGGAAACGATTGCAGCCAGGCTTAATTTGTCACCCGATGATGTTCTGAACCATATAAACGAGTTACTGAGTTCTGAAGTCCACGTGTATAATCCCGGATCAAATACGATTTTGATCATGAACTCTCTGGACGAGAGCATCCGGCAGAAGGTACTGTCAGTACTGCGACAATGGCATGAAGCCAATCCATTGCTGGAATCCGGATTGGATGCCAAAGGTTTGGCCGGCAAGCTGAGCTTTCATTCCACGGTGCAGAAACAATACCTGGATGCACTGCTGGATGCCATGCAGAAAGAAGGGAGCATCCGGAAAAGCGGCAGTGCATGGCTGCTGGAAGGATTTCAGGTGACGATAGATAAAAAAATGCAGGAATCCCTTGACTGGCTTGATAAGACCATTGAACAGCATGGCGCTCAGAGATCAGTGGCCACGGAGATGGAACAGCTGGTTACGGCAGCCCAGGCCAGGGGCATCGGCAAGCAGAAGCTGCTGATGATGCTGGTTTACCTTGCGAAAGAAGGAATACTATATTTCCATGACGACGATTATCTTCACCGCACTGTGGTTGACCATTGCCGCAACCTGTTACTGGCTGAATTGAAGGACAGGGAAGCCGGCATCAATGAAAAAGAATTCCGTTTGCTGATCGATGGTACAAAAAGGATCGTGCAGGTGCTGATCGGAATATTTATTCAGGAAGGATCCATCATAAAGCAGTCATTTTACCTGAAGATCACAGAGAAAGGGAAAATGCTGTTGCAGCTTTAGTCATCCCCCATGAACCTGTACCCTATGACCGGTTCGGTGACGATGATGACCGGATGATTCGGATTATCTTCGATCTTTTTGCGCAGCTGAGCGATAAAAACACGAAGGTACTGCGACTGCTCCACATAACCGGGCCCCCATATCTTCATTAGGATGAACTGATGGGTCAGCACCCTGTTTTCATTTTTGGCCAGAAGTGCCAGAAGTGAATATTCAGTGGAAGTCAGTTTGATGATGACGTTTCCTTTTTTTACCATGCGATTGGCCAGATCGATAGAGAGGTCTTTGCTGCTGATGATCGTTTTATTTTCTGATTTATTATTATTACGAAGGACTGTCCGGATTCTTGCTAACAACTCACCGGTGCGGAAGGGTTTAACGAGATAGTCATTGGCGCCATTATCCAATGCCCTGATGATCTCATCCTCTGAATCACGAACCGATAATATGATGATTGGAGAAAGAAACCATTCCCTCAGTTTGACAAGGATATTCTGGCCATCCTCATCGGGCAGGCCCAGGTCCAGAAGGATCAGGTCAGGCGGATGCATGGCAGCCTGCATCATGCCATCCCGGCCAGTACTTGCCTCGCTGACCCGATAATCTGCTGAACGTAAGGTTATTTCCAGTAATCTTATGATCTGCGCTTCATCATCAATCACCAGTATGGTAGGGTGTTCATTCATTTTCCGGTTCTATACGGATAATTTCAACAGGGATTCGGATGGTAAAAAGTGCACCGTGAGGATCGTGGTTAACAACCGTGATGGTACCGTTGTGAGCCTGGATGAATCCTCTGCTAATGGATAGGCCCAGTCCCAGGCCACTTTTCCCAGAATCACTTCGACGGGTGAATTTATCAAAAGCCTTATCCACACTTTGCTTTTCAAATCCGGGACCGTCATCGGATATCAGAAATATCAGTTCATTCACTTCAATCGACGCACTGATGCTGAACGAAGTTCCCGGTGGGGTATGTACCGTGATGTTGTGTATTATATTGAAAAGGGTCTGTTCCATTAAACCAAAGTCCATTTTGACCATCGGAATATTTTCAGGTACCAGGATAGAAACGGGAAACTGTTCTATTTCTGGCCTTAACCTGTTCACCACAGTATGGATCAGCTCATTTACATCACACCAGTCGAGCTTTGGCCGGAGCATCCCTGACTCCAGACGAGACATGTTCAACAAATTGTCTACCAATCGGTTAAGCCGTGTGGAGGCAAGAAGGATCTCATCCTGCAGGAACATCCTGTCGGCGTCCTGGATTTTTTTATGCCGGCCAATCAGGGTTTCAGCCGCACCCATAATTGTAGTCAGGGGGGTCCGAAGTTCATGAGAAATTGAATTGAAAAGGGCATTGTACAGCTTCAGGGCCTGGAGCCTCTGCTCTCTTTGTCGAACCTGCCTTTCAAAATGCCGGATCCGGGATGTGAGAATTCCGTTCAACAGGGCAATCGTAAGAAACATGGCGAGCATCAGTACATCTTCCGTAGTATTGACATGAAAGGTGTAATGAGGCGGGATGAAGAAAAAATCCCATATCATGGCACTGAGCACAGCTGATATCAAAACCGGATATAGACTGAATACGATGGCCAGCAACGAGACATTAAACAGAAGTACAAGTGCCACAGCACGATATCCAATCACATCCGAAATGAAAAAGCAAATCAGTGCAACTACAAGGGTGACAGAAATACTTATCAGGTATTGAATTGAGCTTTTCCTGCCTGTATAGTCAGTTGATCTGATCATTTTTCAGGGATTAGCACCTGGCCAATCAGGAACTCCATGCATTCCGCCAAAGGTACAATAAAAAGGATGAATTTTGGAATCATGGGTACGGAGTCAATGCTTCAGTGCGCACTCATGAAAGTATTTCAGAATCCTCTTCAGTTCTAGGATACATTGATCATATGCAGCAAGCTTACCAGCTAAAATCAATGTCATCTTTTCGTTTATCACAGAGGATTCATTCTCAAATTTTTTCAGCACCTCTGATTTGCTTTCCGTCAGACGGATGATCAGATCCTCGATAAGTTTTTCCATGGTCAGCATTGTTCAATGATCGTTCAGGAATTCGTTGAAGCCAGATGGATGATTTCTGACTGGTCCAGAGGGATCGGTAACACAATGGTAGTGATTCCATGAAGGAACAGTTTCCTCTGGATGGCAAAAATGGTGTAATTATGCAGCAATCGTACAAACCGGGGATTTCCCTGAAAAATGAACTGGCCTCCAAAGAATACAGCATCCGGGTACTTGGCAATGATCTCAGGAACAAGATGATCGACCTCCTCCACCACATCGGTCCCCAGGCTATAGAAGCTATCTGCCCTGAGGCCCACCTGTTCGGCAATATACTTATATTTCTGCAGGTCGGTCACAATACTACCCCTGATCCGTTCGTAATGGTTATGATCAGTGAAGCACTGCGAATCCACAATACCAACGCTTAGAAAGGTGATGTTGGAGTAAGTTGAATCAAATAATTCGATAAGCCGGTAGAAGGAATATAATCCAAGGCCATTGTATCCATTGACCAGGAAAACGGCAGTATGCAAGGGTTTATTGCCCCTGTTTCCTGGACGGGAGTGAAATGCAATGCTGCTTTTCATTTTAGTAATGATACCGGGCAGCACTTTTTTGATGATCCTTTGCACGAGGATGATCTCCTTCCGTGTTTTATTGTAGTGCCGCTTGATGGTAACTGCAAATAAGGAAATAATTCCTGTGATTAAGAGTGTAATCCATCCTCCTTCACCAAATTTAAGGATCACTACGGTGACCAGAATAAAGCTGGTCATGACAAGTCCGATCCCATTCACCAGCATTTTCCTCAGCCATTTCCGTTCCTCTTTCCTTACCTGTATCCAGTGCCTGACCATTCCGAACTGGGAAAGGGTAAACGTGATAAATACGTTGATGCTGTAAAGGATGACCAGCCAGGCGACAGACCCCCTGGAAACGAACAACAACACAAAAGCTGCTCCGCCCATGATCAGGATACCGTTCTGGGATACCAGTCGGTCGCTCAGGTGCATGAATCTTTTTGGGATCCAGTGGTCGGTGGCCATGTTGGCCATTACCCTGGGGCCGTCGAGGAATCCCGTCTGGGCTGCGACGAACAGCAATGCCGCCTCGGATATCAGCGTCAGGTAAACAAATGATTTTCCGACAAAGGGATTCCACCCGGAGGTAGCCTGTTGAACCAGTATAGCATTCAATGTTTTTCCATGCTCAAACCGGAGATCAAAAAGGTAGTACGAAATGATGAGTCCAAAGGCGGCAATGGCCAGGGATACCGACATCAGCATCATGGTTTTCTGCGCGGTGTGAGTCTTCGGTTCCCGCAGGTTAGGAATGCCGTTACTGACGGCTTCAATGCCCGTGTAGGTTCCTGCTCCCATACTGTAAGCCCTCAGGATCAGGAATAGGGTTCCCAGTATCCCGAGTTCAGAAACTGTCCGGGAGGTTTCAACAGCTGTCTTCCCGATGATGGCCGGGGCTTGCGACATATGAGTCATAATACTATAACCGATCAGCAGGACATGCGTCAGTACGAACAGAATGAAAACGGGGGTCAGTGTCTGCACTGATTCCTTTACTCCCCTCAGGTTAAGGACGATCAATACCGAAAGGATAAAAAATGCAAAGGGAAGCTTTACAATGTGCCATGTTTCCGGCAAAAAACTGAAAATGGCGTCCGAACCGCTGGATACCGATAAGGTGATGGTAAGAACATAATCGATCAGCAATGCACTGCCGGAGATCATTCCGGCAGTTGGGGATATCAGCTTGCTGGCCACAATGTATCCGCCTCCGCCATGCGGAAAAAGCCGGATGATCTGCCGGTAACTCGTACTGATCACAAAAATCGTGATCACCGTGAGTGTTGCTGCAAAGATGGAAAGGTTCTGGTGACCGGCCAGGTTTCGCATGATCTCCTCAGGTCCGTAACAGGACGAAGACAGCGGATCCGATCCCAATCCCACCCAGGCAAAAAAAGTGATCAGGGAAATATGCCGAAATATTGACTTATCCGATATATCACGCGCTTTACCGATCAGAGTGTTCTTGATTTTTGCCGATATGGCAGTCGTGTCGTTCATAAGGGTCATCTTACCGGCAGCAAATGTAATCCTGGTGTTATAAAGGAAAAGTCAAACTTTCCGGTGATCGCATAAAGATTTTGTAAAGTATCATTTTCGACCGCTTTTTTGACCCCAGCACGAAAGCAATGAACAATGGTATGGTTTCGTTGTTTATGCATAAACATTACCCCTCCCCAACCCCTCCCCATCTGGGGAGGGGTTGGGGGTGGGGTCAACTTGAAACCTTATGTACGAATCCAACGAAATCCTTGACCGGCTCCCGCGTCACCTGATGGACCTGGTGATCGAGCAGCCCTATAACGAATACACTGCACAGGATCATGCCGTGTGGCGATATGTGATGCGCCGCAACGTCCGGTACCTCAGCCAGGTGGCTCATGGCTCCTACTTCGACGGACTGCGCCGCACCGGCATCAGCATTGAGCATATCCCTCACATGTATGGCATGAACCGAATCCTGAAGGAGATCGGCTGGGCTGCCGTGGCGGTGGACGGATTCATCCCTCCCTCTGCCTTCATGGAATTCCAGGCGTACAAGGTGCTGGTGATCGCAGCCGATATCCGTCCGGTCGACCAGATCAACTACACGCCATCGCCCGACATCATCCACGAAGCGGCAGGGCATGCCCCGATCATAGCGGATGACCAGTACGCCGAGTACCTTCGCATGTTCGGTGAGACCGGCAGCAAAGCATTCTCATCCGCCAGGGATTATGAGCTTTATGAAGCTGTCAGACACCTTTCGATCCTGAAGGCTGATCCATATACACCCAAAGCTGATATCGAAGTGGCAGAGAAGGCTCTGGCTGACATTGAGCAAAACCTGGGCGCACCTTCCGAAATGGCCCGGATCCGTAACCTGCACTGGTGGACCGTAGAGTACGGGCTGATAGGTGACCTGAAACGGCCAAAGATCTACGGGGCCGGACTGCTGTCATCCATTGGCGAGAGCCAGCACTGCCTGCAGGACCATGTCAAAAAGATCCCCTACTCCATCGCAGCGGCGGATGTCAATTTCGACATCACCACCATGCAACCCCAGCTGTTCGTTACTCCGGATTTCGACCACCTGGTCACAGTGCTGAACCAGTTCGCCGGCCGGATGGCGCTGAGAAAAGGGGGATTGTTCGCCGTTCAGCAAGCCATCGAATCAAAAAACACCGCCACATGCGTCTACAGCTCAGGGCTGCAGGTCTCGGGTACCTTCGATGATGTGATTTCCGACAGGGATGAACCGGTCTATATCCGAACCACAGGACCTACCAGTCTGAATTTCAATGATAAACAGCTGGAAGGACATGGTAAATCGTACCACAGCACAGGATTCGGCTCCCCGGCCGGTAAACTGAAATCGGCCAGCAAGCCTCTGGAAACCATGGATGCAAGTGATCTGGAGCATGCCGGGATCATGCCCGGTCAAATCTGTACCCTGGAATTCGAATCCGGTTTAACGGTGCATGGAAAACTGGAGCATATCCTGGCCAAAAGCGGAAAGAACATTCTGATGACATTCACGGATGGCAGGGTGACCTATCAGGACCAGGTCCTTTTCGAACCTTCATGGGGGAAGTATGATATGGCGGTCGGAGAAAAGATCATCTCCGCCTTTTCGGGACCTGCTGATCCGGATGCGTTTGGATTAACATACCACGTGCCGGCGGAAAAGACGCATAAGATCGTTCATACAGAAGAGGCAGGGAAAATCCATGCACTTTATCAAAGGGTAAGGGATATCAGGGAATCGGGAAAAGGGTTTGGCATGTTACCCAGGATATGGGATGAAATGCTGTCACTGGATCCCGATCACTGGTTGCTGGGACTGGAGATCTTTGAAATCAGTAAGGGTCAAACATCCTTAAAAGAACTTTCCAATACTATCCATTCCCAGCTGGAAATCCTTAAGGCGAAAAATCCTGCAATCCAGGGGCTTATCAGCAGTGGTCTGGAATTGTAGTCTAAATAAGTGAGGAGAATCATTTTCATTTAACCACTAAGAACACAAAGGATTTCACCAAGGCGCACAAAGGATTGGGTGATGTTCACCTTGGTGTTCCTTTGTGAAATCCTTGGTGCACCTTTGTGGTTAAATCAAAGGCCATCATACTGCCACTACAGATTCTCGTTTGGATCATGCTTCTGAATGTACTCCAGGATCTCTCTGGTGGAATCCTGATAGATCACCAGCTTGCCGTAATCAAACTCCACATTGTTCAGGTATTGCAGCACCAGCGCGTCACCGATCATGGTTTCCGGTAAGATACCGGCAAAGAAAAATCCCATTTTCTCGAATTCTTCTGTAAGGAGGGAGGTCAACGGGTCAGTAAGCTTCAGGAAAAGATTGATGGTGGAAATATGCCTGACACAGAAGCTCCTCAATGTTCTCCTGATCTCACGCCGTATGTTCTCGCCATAATTCATTACATAGATCTCCCCGCATCCTTCCAGTTCGTTCAGTCCTGTATAGAGCACTGAAACAGGCGTTTTAAAAGGAACATCCCGTGATTCCGGCTGAAGGAACTGGTGGGATGCTCCGAGTGATTCGTACATTTTTGAGATCATCTCCCTGTGATGTTCCGGCGGGTAAAGCAACAGGGTGCTGGGCACATGCATGTACCGGAAACTGAGCACGACGCTGATGCGCTGCGAAGTATCATCCGATATGCCCTTGAATTTCCAGGAGGCAGGGCTGGTAGCCAGCAGGATGCCGCAATCCTTCAGGTTGTATTTCATCAGTGACTTCTGGGTGAAGGGATGATTGGCCACAGCGTAGGCATAAATACCGGTCAACCTTCTCTTTTTGGGCACATTGAGCAAAAAATCGGTCATACGGTTCAAGGCTCCCTGGCCTCTGTATTCCATATTGACAAAGGCAAACGTCAGTTCGGCGATCGTATCCTCGGGATACTGAAAAACAAGCGCTGTATGTCCCATGAACTCGTTCTCTTTTGTGACCGCCACCACGGAGATCATCTCCAGGCTCCTGTTCATTTCCACCAGCCGTTCGGGGTAATAGATATGATCGTCAAAAAAGGAGTAACCGTGTGATATGTAGGCACATCTCGACACTTCGATGGCTTCTTCCGGCAGCATTCTACGCACTTCATAATCGATCTTGCCTGTGCCGGGCATGGCATCTTCCATCACCGCGGATTCCTCCAGCGACAAGACAGGAGTCTGAGCCTGCTGGGGCAGATATTTCACCATATGGATCTCTTTTCCCAGGTGTCCGAGGTTCTGAAACGAGAGATCGTCCACCACCTTGTTCAACATATAGATCCAGAGGCCTTCGGTCTCCATATCCTCGATGTTCTTGGTGATGTTGAAACGGGCGATCCGGCTGGGATCAAAGGGGATACCCATGTCCTTCACAATGATCTTCAATCCTCCTTCAACACCCTGGCAGATAATATCAATGGTCTTGCTTTCTTCCTTGTCATACGCATGTTTCATGACAAAGGTCACTGATTCCTCAACAGCTATCTCAATCTGGTCCAGAGCGCTGCCCGAGAATCCTGTTTTCTTTGCCATTTCCCTGACGAACAGCTGAGCCAGTCCAAAAAAAGTAAGGTCATTGGGGATGGTCAATTTAACGGAAGCTGAATTTTCCATGATAATGGTTCATTTTAAAAGTGGCAGGAAAGATACAGATTTAAACGGTATTTTGATGACCGGCATGCAGAAAATGTATTTCTATTTCACAAAAATTGATAGTTAAAAAATTGGTACCTTTGCACCGTTTTTAAGATTTTCCACCATGAGATTACGTTTACTCCTTTTATCGGTGATGATCCTGCTGATTTCAGGTTCCCGTGTCGATGCCCAGCAGCAGGATACAGCCAGTTATCCCTACTGGATTGAGATGATGCAGGACCCCACCATCAATTTTTTTGATGTTCAGCGGGCCTTCGACACCTACTGGAAGGACCGCGAAGTTACCCGCAGCAGTGGATGGAAGCCCTTCAAGCGCTGGGAATACATGATGCAGTCCAGGATCAATCCCGATGGTTCGCGTCTGGATGAGGATCATGTGTGGAAGGAGTATCATGCATATCTTCAGCAGCATGCTGGCAGGGAAAACCTCGGGCAATGGGTGAACCTTGGACCGTTCACGGTTCCACTGGCAAGGGGTTACCAGGGCCTTGGCCGGATCAATGCCATCGCATTTGATCCGTTCGACGCGAATGTGATCTATATCGGGGCACCCTCAGGAGGATTATGGAGATCAGAGGATTACGGAGAAACATGGGTGTGTCTGACCGACGCCCTTCCCACCCTGGGCGTGTCTTCCATCGTGATCGATCATACAAACCCACAGACCATCTACATCGGTACAGGTGACAGGGACGCCGGTGACGCAGCAGGCCTTGGCGTGATGAAATCCACCGATGGCGGAGCTACATGGCTCACATCCAGCAATGGGATGGATAATAAAACCGTGGGAAGGATGATCATGTACCCCGGCGATCCGGATATTATCCTGGCAGCAACCAGCGGAGGTACCTACAAAACCACTGATGGGGGACAGAGCTGGTACCGTACGCACTCGGGCGACCACAAGGATATTCTTTTCAAGGTGAACGATCCCATGATAGTATTCAC
Organism: Bacteroidota bacterium; assembly: GCA_022711405.1. Lineage (GTDB taxonomy): Bacteria > Bacteroidota > Bacteroidia > Bacteroidales > JAGONC01 > JAGONC01. Next base: position 119,660 of record JAKLFC010000008.1, on the reverse strand, counting down.
CACTGCTGCCGGCAGGCTTTATAAATCTACGGACCTGGGCGAGACCTGGCTGCAACTCTCCAACGGCATCGTCCCCGGTTCCCGGGGTACCATCGGTGTTACACCGGCTGACCCTGAAATGCTCTATTTTTTCACCACCACATCCTCGTCCTACAAGGGGATCTTCCGATCGGCCGACGGCGGAAATTCTTTCACACTCATGTCCACCACCCCCAATATCATGAGCTGGGGCTGCAACGACAGCAGTGAGGGAGGGCAGGCGTGGTACGACCTTGATATGGCAGTTGATGAGCAGGATGCCAATACGGTTTATGCCGGAGGAGTCAACTGCTTTAAATCCACCGACGGAGGCGCCACATGGTTCATCGTTTCCCACTGGTGGGGCGATTGCGGCGTGCCTGCAGTACATGCCGACCTCCACGTCCTGGAATACAATCCCCACGACGGTAGGCTTTTCGCGGGAAATGATGGAGGGATCTATTATACGGCCAATGATGGAAGTTCCTGGATAGAGATCACCGACGGGCTGGCCATCAGCCAGACCTACCGGCTGGGCCAGAGCGCAACGGATAAAGATTTGGTTATCAATGGATACCAGGATAATGGAACTTCTACGTATACGGGAGATGCCTGGTTGAATGTTTACGGTGGCGACGGGATGGAATGTGCTTTTGACTACCAGGATTCAAGATACAGCTATGCGACGCTTTACTATGGGAGTATATTCCGTTTGTATAATCATGGCAATTCCGTACAGGTCGCCGGTGAGGGTGTCAACGGGATCACCGAGAGCGGAGCCTGGGTTACACCCTTCATCCTGAGTGAAGCCAATCCCGCTGCCATGTTCGCGGGATATAAGAACGTATGGTACAGCCCCAATGTAAAATCCAGCTGGATCCAGTGGAAGCAGATCTCCAGCGGGGAATCGGCCGAAGTGAATGTTCTGGAACAGTCCCCGGCCAACACGGAAATTCTTTATGCGGTCAGGGGAAACACCCTGAAACGTACAGATCAGGCTACGGCCTCCTCTCCGGAGTGGATCAGTCTTACTAACTCACTGCCAAATACCAGTTCCATCAGTGATATCGAAGCCCATCCCTTTGATCCGGATGTGACCTACATGACCCAGGGAAACCATGTGTACAGGTCAAATGACCGGGGATTTACATGGACAGACATGACCGGTACCTTACCCAACATCTATTTCAGCGGGGTGACGTACTATAAGAACAGCCTGGACGGACTGTACCTGGGTACTGACGCCGGCATCTACTACAGGGATAATTCAATGGATGACTGGATCCAGTATTCCGCTGGTTTCCCGGTGGCCGGCCGCGTCAGCGAGATCGATATCTATTATGATCCTGCCGGTCCCGCTGGCGATATGATCAGGGCGTCCACTTATGGAAGGGGATTATGGGAATCCCCGCCCTATCATGGAATGCCCTCTGCTGCCTTTACCGTTGACCAGACCCTGGTACCCGCCGGATGCCCTGTCAACTTCACGGATCAGTCGGCTGGAGTCCCCACCGCCTGGCACTGGACCTTCGAAGGCTCCAACACTCCGTCGTCCACCGAAAAAAATCCATCCGACATCATCTATGAGAACGAAGGACAGTATACGGTCAAACTGGTGGTCAGCAACGAGATGGGATTGGATTCACTGATCATGACCAATTATGTATCGGTAAGTTCTGCCGTAACACCCATCGCCGATTTTGACGCCCCCGTACGCACTTTTTGCAATGATAATGGGATCGTCACCTTTTTTGATTCCTCCAACTATTGCCCCATCGCCTGGGAATGGAGCTTCGAGCCTGCCTCGGTCACTTTCGTGGAGGGAACGACCAGTGCATCGCGTAACCCGGTGGTCATGTTCAACGAGGTAGGAGCGTATGACGTCACACTGACTGCCTCCAACCTCAACGGCTCCAATACCGTCACCAAAGATGATTTCATCCTGATCGGCGGTGAATACCTGCCTTTTGCGGAAGACTTTGAATCAGGATCCTTCTCAACACGCTCATGGAACGTTGAGAATCCCGACAATAGTATTACCTGGGATATTGCCACCGTGGGTGGCACGTCCCCCGGAAATAAGGCAGCACGCATGAATATTTTCCAGTACCAGGTCGTGCCAGGTCAGAGAGACCGGCTGATCAGCCCTCCCTTTAACCTGACCGGCTACGGAAATGCCTACCTCAGCTTCCTGCATGCCTATGCCCAGGAATATGCACCCATATCCGACTCACTGATCGTGTATATCTCAACCGACTGCGGCACCAACTGGACCCGGCTGCTCTCCCTGGGAGAAAACGGTTCCGGCAATTTCGCCACCCATCCCCTGACCACTGAGGAATTCATTCCGCAAACGGCTGAAGACTGGTGCGGAGGAGGTTTCGGAAGCGGATGCAATACCATCGATCTTTCCCCATGGGTGGGAATGCAGGATATTAGAATCATGTTCGAAAGCTATCATTACCTGGGTAATAACATCTATGTCGACAACGCCACCCTGTTCACTACGGTAGCATTAGATCAGGCCGCCTCTTCAAAAACGGCCGTTACCCTGTATCCCAATCCCAGCACAGGGAGTTTCACTCTCTATGTGACAGGGGCTCCATCGGATCTGTACATGAAGATCATGAACCTGTCCGGACAGATCATTTACCATCAGAAATTCAATGCCGGCAGTGGTTATCTGTTGGAAGAGATCAACCTTGACAATTCTCCAAAGGGAATTTATCTTGTGGAAGTCTCAGGCCGCGACCTTCTGGAGCATCGTAAGCTGATCCTCCACTGAACGACCGGGGAATTTCGTTTCTGACTCAGCCTGACAAACCGATACATTTTATCATAATTCTGCTAAATAATTTAACCGATGATCCAAAAATTCCTTCTTCTGGCTGTTTTCCTTTTGTGTTCTTCGCTGGCTCTGCAATCACAGGTCTATACTGGAACCACCGGGAAAGCTCAGCGTCATGTCAAGGTACATTTTGACCAGATTCGTGCCTATGACGCAGCTCATCCAAGTGATTCGATCCCAAAGCTCAAGAAACCAAAGCCACAGTTCATTCCACCGGTATACCCCATTGATCCCTCAGAGGTCATTTACAGGGAACCGGCAAGGGATGAGACGCCCAAGATGCTGCCCCGTGAAGGATCGCCTGAGCCTGATCTCAGTTTTCCGGGCCTGGGAGATAATCAAACGGCCATTCCCCCTGATACGAAGGGTTCGGTCGGGGTGAACCATCTCATGATCTCACTCAATACAGAAGTCAGGATACAGGATAAAGAAGGCAACAACCTGTCGACCGTATCTCTCAGCAGTTTCTGGAGTTCGTTACCAGGTGCCAATGGGACCTTCGATCCGCAGCTCATGTACGATCCATACCAGAACAGGTGGATCTTTGTCGTTGTAAAGGATTCGAATCCCATCAGTTCGGAGATCTTCCTGGCCGTTTCCGCCACCGACGACCCCATGGGCGAATGGTACCTCTATGCGTTCGACTCAGATCCGGCCAATACCACGTGGTGCGATTTCCCCAGTGTCGGATTCAATAAGAAATGGATCGTGGTTTCAGGAAACATGTTCACCTCCAACAACAGCTTCCTCAACGCGGCCGTGTGGGTCATCGACAAGAATGATCTGTATGAGGGCAATCCGGATGCAGCCTTCACCAGGCTGATCCCCTCCAATGGATTCACCATTGCTCCGGCCATGACCTATGATGAGGATCTGGAGGATATCTATTGTGTCACCAATGTCAGCGGGAATTCCGGAGGCGACGGATATATCCGTAAGTACCGGATCACTACGGGCCAGCTCGGGAATACGATCATTGAAAGCCAGGGCCTGATCTCTTCCCCGGATGCCTGGGCTGACACGTACCCTCAGAACAACGGGAACATCTCCCCGCAGCTCGGCTCCTCACAGCGCATCGACGCCGGCGACAGCCGGATCCGCAATACCATGTTCAAGAACGGATCCCTCTGGTTCACCCAGACCATCTTCTTACCTGCCGGCAGCCCCTCCCGGTGCTCCGTGCAATGGTGGCAGATCAGCGAAACGGGAACGGTCATACAGCGCGGAAGGGTGGATGATCCAGCCGGGACCATGTTCTACTCCTATTCTTCCCTTGCCGTTAACGGGATCAATGATGTGCTGGTAGGTTACTCCAGCTTCTCATCCAGCCAGTATGCCAGCGCAAATTACTCCTTCCGGACGGCAGATGATCCGTTGAACGCACTCCGGGATCCTTATCTGTTCAAAAGCGGCGAGACACCTTATTACAAAACCTATGGAGGCGACAGGAACCGCTGGGGGGACTACTCGGCTACCTATGCCGATCCAGCCAACGATCTTAATTTCTGGACCCTGCAGGAATATGCCGAAAGCCCTTCGAACACATGGGGCACCTGGTGGGCGATGATAAAAAGAGAAGCGGCCCCCATTCCTCAGTTTTCTGCGAATATGACCACCGTTCCGGTAACCACAGGCGTTAATTTTACGGATGAATCCCAGTTCGTACCTACATCCTGGCTCTGGGAATTTGAAGGGGGAGATCCATCAGTGTCGACGGATCAGAATCCATCCAACATCATCTATCATGATCCCGGTGTCTATGACGTAACCCTTACAGCCACCAACGCCATCGGATCCAACACCGTCACCATTGAGGACTACATCACGGCCAGCACGACCATTCTCCCCAATGTTGACTTCATGGCGAATGATTCCATTATCTGTATTGGTGATACGGTCAGGTTCACGGACCTCACCACGTACAATCCCACGGCGTGGAGCTGGGATATCGCACCGGATGATTTCGAGTATGTGGAAGGCACTTCCTCCTCCTCCCAGAATCCCCGTATCGTGCTCACAGCTCCCGGCATTTTCACAGTCTCGCTCACTGCCACTAATCCCAACGGCAATTCCACACTTACCAGGGAAAACTACCTGGCAGCCGGCGGCACCACCCTCTCCTTTGAAGAAGACTTTGAGGAAGGCTTCAATCACAGGGGATGGACCATCGACAATCCTGACAACGATATTACCTGGGATATTGCCAATATTGAAGGCACAGAGCCGGGGTACAAAGCAGCCTATATGGATATCCGTTCTTACAATGCCATCCGGGAGCGCGACCGGCTAATCACACCCCCGATGGATTTTTCCGGATTCGAGTATATCACAATGACCTTCAAACATGCATATGCCCAGTACAACACCAATATTTCCGATTCTCTCATCGTTTTCATCTCGGATGACTGCCAGCAAACCTGGACCAGGCTTCTCGGACTGGGTGAGGATGGTTCGGGCAACTTCATCACGCACCCTGCCATGACAACTGAATTCTCTCCGCAGAATGAAGATGACTGGTGCGGAGCAGCCGGCGGGCCTGCCTGTACCTATCTTGACCTCTCACCCTGGGCGGGAAAGACGGATGTCAGGATCATGTTTGAGTGCTATAGCTTTTACGGCAATAACCTTTACCTCGACAACATCGTGATCTATAACTCCGTGGGTATTCCCGGGCAGCCAAAGGAAAAGGAAATCAGGATCTTCCCAAATCCAGCCACGGGAATGGTGAACGTCTATTTTGAAGAGACCAGGGAAAGGGCACACCTGCTGATCCTTAACCTGCAGGGACAAAAGATCATGGACAGGATCATTCCTGCTGGCGCAGGATTCCTGCAGATAGACATGGCGGATTACCCAGGAGGGCTGTACCTGCTGGAATTCGTAAGCCAGGACGCCATTGCAACCAGAAAACTGATGCTCGAATAACCGGCTGATCCACAGCATGTATGCATTTATTCTTTACGCCGGATATCGGTTCAGCAGATCACTATCTCCTTAACGAAGAAGAGTCCAGGCACTGCTCCCGGGTCCTTCGCCTGAAAAAGGGGGATCACATCTTTCTTACCGACGGTAAAGGAGCACTCTTTGAGACGGAAGTGGACTCCGAATCCCAGAAGAGGACCATGGTCCGCATCATCAACTCCATTCCGGGCCCGGACGCCCGAAATTACCGTCTTCATGTCGGCATCGCGCCCACCAAGAACCTGAACCGGTTGGAATGGTTCCTGGAAAAAGCTACAGAAATCGGAATTGATGAAATAACGCCGCTGATCTGCGAACATGCGGAAAGAAAATCCGTACCGACCGATCGTATGTACAGGATTATGATCGCGGCCATGAAACAATCCCTGAAGACGACGCTCCCTGTGCTGCATGAACCGTCCAGGTTTTCTTCCTTCATTAAAGAGCCTTACGATAAGGTGAAGTTCATTGCCCATTATGATCAGGCCAATCAGCATCTGAAGGACAATGATACCAAAGGCAAGGACGTTATTGTGCTGGTAGGCCCTGAAGGCGATTTCAGTCAGGGCGAGCTGCATCTGGCGTCAGAGGAAGGATTTAAAGCGGTGAATCTGGGTTCATCCCGGTTAAGGACCGAAACTGCAGGGGTAGTAGTCTGCAGCCTGATCAGTCTTCTTAATGAATAACTATGAAAAACATCACGCATAAGCTCACGCAATGCATATTCCTCATGACGGTCTCATGCTTACTTTCAGGGATGGTCATGGCTCAATCCGGAGTGCAGATCGCGCTATTAAAATACAGTGGAGGCGGTGACTGGTACGCAAATCCCACATCCTTGCCCAACCTCATCCGGTTCTGCAACCAGAATCTTGGGACCAGCATTGATCCGGCCAATGCTACCGTGTCGCCGGGAGATCCCGACATCTTCAACTATCCCTTTGTTCACATGACCGGCCATGGAAATGTGATCTTCTCTGATGAAGAAGCCCTGAATCTCAGAAAATACCTGCTGGCCGGAGGTTTCCTGCATATTGACGACAACTACGGGCTGGACCCGTATGTCCGCCCCCAGATGAAAAAAGTATTTCCGGAGCTGGAGTTCATTGAATTGCCCTTTGATCACCCGGTCTATCACCAGAAATATGAGTTCCGGACTGGGCTGCCCAAGATCCACGAACATGACAACAAGGCCCCGCAGGGATTTGGCCTCATCTATGAAGGAAGGCTGGTGTGCTTTTACACCTATGAATGCGATCTGGGGGACGGTTGGGAGGATCCGCAGGTGCACAGGGATTCTGAGGAAACCCGGCTGAAGGCGCTGCAGATGGGCGCGAATCTTATAGAATATGTTTTTCGCCAGTAAGGATCACCCACCAGCCAATGCCGACAGCTGCTCCTCAATCACCCTGATACGGGCTTCGGCGTCGGCTTTTTTCTTTCGCTCCTTCTCCACCACAGCAGCCGGGGCACCCTGGACAAACCGCTCATTGCTCAGCTTGCGGTCCACCGCTTCAAGGAATCCCCTCTGATAATCCAGTTCTTCCCGTAATTTTTGAATCTCTGACTCCTGGTCGACCGCTTGGGTAAAGGGAATATAAAACTCGGTGGAACGGATGATGAATGAAAGGGTATTCGCCGGTTTTTCATGTACGTAGCTGATGCTGCTCAGGTTGCACAGCTTACCGATCACCGGATCGAAGGAAGTGTCAGGTTCTTCCCCGAAATTCTTTTTTACCGAAAGGGCCAGCGTTTCCCGTGGTGGTATCTTTTTCTCTTTTCTGATAGTGCGCAGGGCGATGATCACTTCCCTCTCATAATCGAAACGTTCGAGGACCCGGTGCTGGATCCGTTTTCGCGCGGGCAGCCTGCTGATCATAATGCTTTCGTTTTCACCGCGTTCCCTGAGCACCTGCCATATCTCCTCGGTGATGAAAGGCATGAATGGATGAAGGATCTGCATCTGTTTCTCGAAAAACTCCACCGTAGCTTCGTAGGTAGGACGGTCGATGGGTTTGCCAAATTCCGGTTTGATCATTTCCAGGTACCATGAGCAGAAATCATCCCATATGAGTTTGTACACCATCATCAGCGCATCGGAGATCCTGTACTTCTGGTAAAGGTCATCGATCTTATGAATTGCCTGATGTAGCCTCGATTCAAACCATCTCACCGAGATTTTGTTTGCCGGGCTCTGTCCCGACTGTTCATCCACCTCCCAACCTTTGACCAGTCGTAAAGCGTTCCAGATCTTGTTACTGAAATTCCTGCCCTGTTCACACAGCACTTCATCAAAGGGAAGATCATTGCCGGCGGGTGAGGTCATCAGCATACCCACACGGATCCCGTCGGCGCCGTATTTTTCCATCAGCAGTATGGGATCGGGCGAGTTGCCCAGTGACTTCGACATCTTACGCCCCTGTTTGTCACGGACGATCCCGGTCAGGTAGACGTTGCGGAACGGCACCTGTTTGCGATACTCCAGTCCCGCCATGATCATCCGCGCCACCCAGAAGAAAAGGATCTCAGGTGCAGTGATCAGGTCATTGGTAGGGTAATAATAGCGGATATCAGGATTATCAGGAAAGCGTATGCCATCAAAAACAGATATGGGCCACAACCAGGATGAGAACCAGGTATCCAGCACGTCCTCATCCTGGACGAGGTCCTCCGGCCGGATATGTAGTTCAGGGTATCGTTCACTTGCCTGCCGCCAGGCTTCCTCAGCGGACCTGGCAACGATGATCTCGCCTGAAGGAAGATAGTACGCAGGTATCCGGTGACCCCACCAGAGCTGGCGTGAGATGCACCAGTCCCTGACATTCTCCATCCAGTGCCGGTAACTGTTCTTGAACTTGGCAGGATGGAACCTGACCGTATTGTTGAGGACCGCCTCCAGGGCAGGAGGAGCCATGGCTTCCATCTTCAGGAACCACTGCAGCGAAAGCCGGGGCTCAATGGCCACATTGGTACGCTCCGAGTAACCGACACGGTTGATATAGTCCTCTACCTTTACCATATGTCCCTTTGCTGTCAGCTCTTCCGAGATCCTGTCGCGGACCACAAAACGGTCTTCCCCGATGTAAAGCTCCGCGGCCGGGCTCATGGTACCATCATCATTGAAGACATCGATCACCGGCAAATGATGCTTCACGCCAATCTTGTAATCTTCCATATCATGAGCCGGGGTGATCTTCAGGCATCCGGTTCCGAACTCCATATCCACATATTCATCGAAGATGACCGGAACAGGCCTGTTGATCAGCGGGACGAGCACCCGGCGACCGGCAAGATGCCTGTACCGTTTGTCGGCAGGATTCATACACACCGCTGTATCTCCCAATATGGTCTCGGGCCGTGTGGTGGCTACCGTGATCCATTCATCCTCTGTATTTTCTATCCTGTACCGTACATAATACAGTTTGGATTTCATTTCGATAGGCCTGACCTCCTCGTCGCTGACTGCAGTGAGCGCTTTCGGATCCCAGTTCACCATCCTTACGCCGCGGTAAATCAGACCTTTATTGTACAGATCAATGAAGACATCGATCACTGATGCATAGAGCGCTTCATCCATGGTAAACCGGGTTCGCTCCCAGTCACACGAGGCACCCAGCTTTTTAAGCTGTTCCAGGATGATCCCTCCGTGCTTTTCCTTCCATTCCCATGCGTACCGCAGGAACTCTTCGCGGGTGATGTCGCTCTTGCTGATCCCCTGCTCCCTGAGTTTAGCCACCACCTTGGCTTCCGTGGCAATGGAGGCATGATCGGTACCCGGCAGCCACAATGCATTCTTTCCCTGCATGCGGGCCCTTCTGACCAGGATATCCTGGATGGTATTGTTCAGGATATGTCCCATGTGCAGGACACCGGTGACATTGGGAGGAGGGATAACGATACAGTACGGTTCACGCTCATCCGGAACCGATCTGAAAAATCCTTTCTGCATCCAGAACGCGTACCATTTGTCCTCGGTCAGTGAAGGATCGTATTTTGACGGGATATCCATGAAAATTGAATGAAGAGTGGGTTATGTAAATTGTCGTGCAAAATTAAAAAAGATCAAAGTGCAAAGAACATAGATTTGATCTTTGATCTTTACTCTTTGATCTTTGATCTTTACTCTTTGATCTTTGATCTTAATACAGCTTCTCTCTTTTCAGCAAGTACGGTAGCAGGATCTGGTCAAATCCCCTGTTGATATCTGCTTCCACAAAATCAATGCGGTATTTGGCACACCGCAGCCTGAGCTCATTGCGATAGTCCATGACCGATTTCATGTAATCTGTTCTGACATCAAAGGGATTGAGCTTCACCTCCTCTCCGCTTTCCATGTCGATGAAACGGTGGGGCCGGTTCTCATAATCAAACTCAAGTTCCTTTGTTTTCTCAACCACATGAAAAAGGATCACTTCATGTTTATTGTACCGAAGGTGCTGCAGGGCGGAGAACAATTCATTCACCGGTCTTTCGGAATCCATCATGTCGCTGATGAGGATCACCAGGGAGCGTTTGTGGATACGTTCTGCGATTTCATGCAATGCTTCGGTGGCCAGGGTATGTTTTTTTTCATTCGGGGCAATGGGCTTGAGCATGTTCTCCAGATGGCCCATCAGGTATTTATGATGAACCGAACTGGACCTGGCTTCCGTATGCAGCTCTATCTTGTCGGAAAATACGCTCAGCCCAACCGCATCGCGCTGTCCCTTCAGCATGTGCATCAGGGCGGCAATCGCATAGATGCCGAAAGTGATCTTGTTGGGCTGGTCAAAAGAGGGTTTTTCCAGCACAGGAAAGTACATGGAGGATGAATTGTCGAGAATGAACTGGCACCTCAGGTTGGTTTCCTCCTCGAACCGTTTGATGTACAGCCGGTCGGTCCTGCCGAACAGCTTCCAGTCAATGTGCTTGATGGATTCTCCCTGGTTATACTGCCTGTGTTCTGCAAATTCAACAGAAAAGCCGTGGAAGGGGCTCTTGTGCAGCCCCGTAATGAATCCTGCAACGACCTGTCGGGCCAGAAAATCAAGGGACCCGTAATGTTCGATCCGGTTGCGGTCCAGCTTATATTCCATTGAAAAGGATAAAGACAATTAAAATAGATCCCGGGAAATGGCTACAGGAGTTTTTCCAGTTTGCTTACCAGCACCGATTTGGGAACGGCACCCACCTGTTTATCCACCACCTGTCCACCCTTGAAAAAGAGTATGGTGGGAATGCTGCGAATTCCAAAACGGGTGGTTATCTGAGGATTACCGTCTACATCAAGTTTACCAACGATCGCCTTTCCATCGTACTCTTTACCAATATCTTCAATGATAGGGCCTACCAGACGGCAGGGACCGCACCAGGCGGCCCACAGATCCAGGATGACGGGTTTATCGGCCTTCAGGACGATCTCTTCAAAATTCGAATCAGTTATTTCCAGAGCCATAGAACAACAATTTTATTAGTGAATGATGGGTTGCAAAATTATCAAAAATTCATGAGAGTTTATAGCTAATTTCCGGGATATCCCTGATCCCATGCAGGAATTCTGAACAGGGTACATGGAACTTGCCGGACGGCATCTCGATGGAAAGGTTTTCATCTGTGTCAAAGACGACGAATTTCACCGAACATTTCCCTTTCATTTTTTTCAGAAGCTTTGAAAAAAGCTCCGTAAGCTGGTGATCAACAGCCTTGAGCGGCATCCTCACGGTGATCTCCTTAACCAGCTTTTCAAGGGCCTCTGACAGCAGCATCATGTTCTGGATCTTTACTTCGACCTGGCTATCCGAATTAAAGCGCGGGAGGATCCTTGCTTTGATCAGTACGGCGGTTTCTTCCACCAGCAGATGTTTGTACTTAAGAAATTCCTCTGAGAAAAGTACCAGGCGGTAGGAATCCGTGTAATCCTCAATGATAAAGGAGCCCATGGGATTGCCCTTCTGTGTGGTGCCCTGCTTTACTTCCGTCACCATCCCGCCAAAGGTAAGGTCCCTTCCCCTGAAGGCATTCAGATCCCTGTTGAGTTCCGTGAGTGTGACATTGCACAGGTTGTCCATTTCCATCCTGAAATCATCCAGCGGATTGCCCGACATGTAAAAACCTGTGACTTCTTTTTCAAATTTGATCTTCAGCAGTTTAGTCCAGGGCTCGCACTGCGGCATGCGGATATCGGGCAGTTGTGACAGCACCTCATCGCCGAACAGACTGGCCTGGGAGGCCAGCTGACGGCTCTGGTAATTGGCCGCATGACGTAGCACCTTTTCCAGAAAATTGGTCTCTTCGCCTGGTTCTTTATAGAAATACTGTGCTCGGTGTGAATCCGGGAAGCTGTCGAATGCTCCTGCCATGGCCAGTGCCTCCAGGCTGCGCCGGTTGACCGCTCTGGGATTGACCCGGCGGGCAAGGTCAAAAATATCCCGGTAGGGACCGTTTTTCACCCGTTCCTCGATGATGCTGGCCACAGCCGACTCGCCAATCCCTTTAATGGCAGCCATCCCAAAACGGATCGACCCTTCCCTGTTGACCGTGAAATTCAGCTCACTTTCATTGATATCAGGCCCGAGGACTTTGATCTGATGCCTCCGGCACTCATCAATGAAAAAGGTGATCTTTTTGATTTCGCTTAGGTTGTGCGTGAGCACGGCAGCCATATATTCAGGAGGAAAATTGGCTTTCAGATAAGCGGTCTGGTAGGCGATCACCGAATAGGCTGCCGAATGGGAACGGTTAAAGCCATAATTGGCGAAATCAGCCATAATGTTGTAAACCTCGATGGCCTTTTGTTCAGGGATCCCCTGTGCAAGGGCGCCCTGGATAAAAAGGGTCCGGTTCTTTTCCATCTCCTCCTTGATCTTCTTGCCCATGGCTTTTCTCAGCAGGTCTGCCTGTCCCAGTGAAAAACCGCCCATCCGCTGGGCTACCTGCATGATCTGCTCCTGGTAGATCATGATCCCGTACGTTGGTTTCAGGATGTCTTCCAGCAGGGGATGGGGAAACTCCACCTTTTCGCGCAGGTGTTTCCTGTTGATGAAAGAGGGGATGAACTGCATGGGACCAGGCCGGTGCAGTGCATTCATCGCGATGAGATCCTCAAGGCTTGTCGGCTTAAGCTCCTTAAGATAAGCACGCATACCATCCGACTCGAACTGGAAGGTTCCGATGGTGTCACCCTGCTGGTAAAGCTCAAAGGTCAGGGGGTCATCCAGGGGAAGGTTTTCAATGTCAATCTTCACTCCGCGCCGTTTGCCGATGAGCTCGATGGCATCTTTGATGATCGACAGGGTCTTCAGGCCCAGGAAGTCCATCTTCAGCATACCCACCTTTTCCACGAGCTTGCCTTCATATTGAGTCACCATCATCGCAGAGTCCTTGGCAATGGCCAGCGGTACATGTTCGATGAGGCTATCAGGTCCAATGATCACACCGCAGGCATGGGTGCTTGTATGGCGATTGGATCCTTCCAGCGTCTCAGCCAGGTTCAGTGTCCGGCGTATGTGATCCGGTCCGTTCTTTTTCAGATCCGCCAGTTCAGGGACTTCCTTGTACGCCATCTTCAGGGTGACACCGGGACGTTCAGGCACCAGTTTGGCCACTTTATCCACCTGATCCAGGGGAACTTTCAATACCCTTCCCACATCCCTGATGGCGGAACGGGCCGCCATGGTACCAAACGTAATGATCTGAGCCACACGTTCTTCTCCGTACTTATCCACTACATACTGCATCACACGGTCGCGTCCCTCATCGTCAAAATCAACGTCAATATCCGGCATCGTCACACGCTCAGGATTCAGGAATCTCTCAAAGAGCAGGTTATACCGGATAGGATCAATGTTGGTGATACCTGTGCAGTACGCCACCACGGATCCGGCAGCCGATCCGCGTCCCGGACCCACGACCACACCCATGCTCCGGGCAGCATTGATAAAATCCTGCACGATGAGACAATATCCGGAATAACCGGCTTTTTGTATCTCGAACAACTCGTAGTCAATACGTTGCTGGATCTCGGGAGTGATCGTCTCATACCTTTTTTTTGCCCCATCATAGGTGAGGTAACGTAAATAATCGTCTTCTGATGAATAATCTGAAGGTAAAGGATAATGAGGGACGATGACCTTTTTGGTCAGGACCTGATAAGGTTCCACTTTATCGACGATCTCCCGGGTATTGGTCAGAACCTCCGGATGGCCGGGAAAAAGGAGCGCCATCTCTTCAGGCGACTTCAGGTATTCCTGTCCCGTGTAATGCATACCATCCTCTGTTTCCATCTCCTTGCCCGTGTTCAGGCATATCAGGATATGATGGGCCTCGTAATCTTCCCGGTTAATGAAATGAACGTCATTGGTCGCAATCAGTTTCACACCGAAACGTGACGACAGGTTCAGCAGCGATTTGTTGACCTGCTCCTGTTCTTTTAAACCATGGTTCTGCATCTCGAGATAGAAATCCCCTCCAAACATATCGAGGTACTCCTCCAGTACAAGTGCGGCACGCTCTTCGCCATGCAGCAGAATCGCAGAGGGGATCTCCCCACCCAGGCAGGCAGAGGAGGCAATAAGTCCTTCACTGTACTGCCTGAGCAATTCTTTGTCGATACGAGGGGTATAATAAAAATTTTCCCTGCGGTATCCCAGTGAACTTAATTTGGCGAGGTTCTTATATCCCTGGGTATTTTTAGCCAGCAGGATCAGGTGGTGTCCACTCCTGTCGAGCCTGGAAGTCTTGTCCTTCCGGGTCCGCCTGGCAACGTATATCTCACATCCGATGATGGGCTTGATCCTGTATTCCTCCTGAGTCGACAGAAGGAACTTCAGGATGCCGAAAAGATTCCCGTGATCGGTGATGGCCAGTGCGTCCATACCCATGGCCATTGTCCTGGCCAGAAGTCCCTCCACACTGGCGGCGCCATCCAGTATGGAGAACTGCGAGTGTACATGTAAATGCGTGAAATCCAGCATGCGTCCTGTCACTAAAAATGGATGGAATCAATTTATAAAAATAATCAGTTCTCTCAAACCGCCGGAGAATGTTGAAAAGTTTTAGAAATTTGGGCAACCGGAAATAATTCGCTGGTGTTCTTTGATATGTAATTAAAAAATCCGAAATTTGCAGCCCTTTTTGGGAAAAGGTCAGTAACCAGCAGTTAGCGGTCAACAGTCAGCAACCAACAATAGAACAATAGAACAATTGAACAATTTGACAATTTGACAATTTGACAATTTAACAATTTAACAATTTGACAATTTGACAATTAAGTAATTGAGTGATTTAACCATTTAAGATTTACGAATTATGCCAGCAAGAATGAGATTACAACGTTTCGGAAAGAAGGGAAGAGCTTTTTTCCACATTGTAATAGCGGATGGTCGTGCACCACGTGACGGAAAATTTATTGAAAACATTGGCACCTACAATCCCATCACCCGGCCAGCCGAGATCGTCCTGGATCTGGACAAGGCACTGGAGTGGCTGAACAATGGCGCCCAGCCCTCCGAGACAGTCAGGGCAATCCTTTCGTACAAAGGGGTTCTCTATAAAAAACACCTGCTCAAGGGTGTGGAAAAAGGAGCACTTACACAGCTTCAGGCAGAGGCGAAGTTCAATGAATGGGTCGTTCAGAAAGAGGCCAAGATCAGTGCCGTGGTGAAATCAAGAGAACTGCAGGGCAAGGAAGCCCGCAAAAAAAAGCTTGAGGAAGAGATGAAGGTGATGGAGGCGATCTCTGAGAAAGTAGCCCGGAAACGCTCACAGGAACTGCAGGCTGAAGTGAAGGAAGCCGAGGAAAGCGCTGCAGAGGCAGCTGAGACAGCTGTCGAACCCCAGGAACCCGAAACCCGGATGCCCGACGAACCCCACGCACCCCAGGCGTAAAACCTGTCGTCATTTCATCGTTCCTGCACATGGATAAAAGCAGTTGCTACCGTGTGGGAAGGATCGTAAAATCCTTCGGGTACAAAGGCAATCTCATCCTTTTCTTTGAAATGGCCAGGGCAGATGCCTTTGCCACCCTCCCCTGCATTTTCGCAGAAATCGACGGGGAACTCGTACCCTTCTTCCTGGAAGATTATCAGATCAGGGATGACCATACTGTCATGGTTCGGTTCGATGACATCGTTTCAGATGACCAGGCTAAGAAACTCGTCAGTTGCGATCTTTATCTTCCCTTGGAAGAGATTGCCGGACCTGATCCATCCATGCGGCTGGACGAGCAGATTGCAGGATACAGGGTCTTCGACCTTGAAAAAGGATACATTGGAACTGTACAGGAGTATATAAGCCTGAAAAAACAGGATCTGCTGAAAGTGGGCGATCAGGGAAATGAATTCCTCATACCTGCCGTTGAAGCTTATATCCTCAGGGTGGATAACCGCAGCAGGGAGATCCACATGGACCTGCCCGAAGGACTACTCGACCTGAATACCGCTGGGAATGATGAGCTCACCGGCTTACCCTGACCATACGGTCCCTGCCATGGATGTCTTTCCTGAGTTCAGTATGCTCAAATCCTGCATTTTCGAAAAGATCACAGACCTGCCTGCCCATCCGTTCATTGATCTCAAGATAGATCATACCCTGCGGTCCCAGATGCTGACCTGAGTATGCCGCTATAGCCTTATAATACATCAGCGGTTTGTGGTCACTGACAAACAGGGCCAGCGCAGGCTCATGGTCAGTGACATTGGCATTCATGCGTGATCTATCCGAGGGCAAAACATAGGGAGGATTGCTGACTATAATGTCAAAGCGGCCCAAAGCTTCCCACTGGTTCGGATCCAGCATATCCAACTGTACAAACATAACGTCGGTCCCCAGCTGACCTGCGTTGCTTCTGGCCACATCTACCGCTTCACGGCTGATATCCACAGCCGTCACCTGGGCGCCTGGCATCCTCTTCTTTAACGTTACTGCAATGCACCCGCTGCCGGTACCAACATCCAGGATCCTCAAAGGTAATGAGTACGTTTTGCTGACGGGATGATCCTCACAGATCCATCCGACCAGCTCCTCAGTCTCCTGCCGGGGGATCAGAACATGCTCGCTGACCCTGAAGACCATGCCGCAGAAATGGGCCTTGCCTAAAATATACTGAACCGGCACGTGTTTTTTAAGAAGACTGACGGCCGATTCAATCAGGTTGAACACCTCTCCGGTCACCGGTTGATTCACATCCAGGCAAAGGGATGCTCCCGACTGCCCAAGGTACTCTTCCAGGAGAAGACCGGACAGGCTTTCCCGTTCGCGCTTCTCATAATACCCCTCCAGTTGTCTTCTGATCAGGACCCTTAGACTTCCGACCGTATGCATGTCATTGGTGATTCTGGAATGAAAACAGAACGAATATACAAAAAGATGATTATTTTTAAACCCTGATTTTAAAAAATGAGGATCATGGACCCAAGACCATTCTGCCGTATTGTTTTTTGCAGCATCGCGCTGATGACGGCCTGCACCCGCCAGTCCCCTATGCCTGTAGTAGTGATGGAGACCGAGGCAGGGACGATCCAGGTGGAACTGTACCCTGACGCAGCACCTGTGACCGTTGCCAATTTCTTAATGTACGTTGACAAGGGTGCCTATGACAATGGTTCCTTTTACCGTAATGTGCGTCTTGAAGATCAACCGAATCCCATCAAGATCGAGGTGATCCAGGGAGGCCTCGACGGTGTGCTGAATGTCGACACGCTGCCTGCCATACCTCATGAATCAACGGATAAAACAGGGATCCTCCACAAGGATGGGGTGATCTCCATGGCAAGATACGGACCGGGTACAGCCACTTCGGAATTCTTTATCTGCCTCGGTGACCAGCCAGCCCTTGATGCTGGAGGTAAAAGAAATCCCGATGGTTACGGATTCGCCGCATTCGGAGAAGTAACAGAAGGGATGGATGTCGTAAGAAAAATTCATCAGGGCAAAGTATCCGGCGATTTTCAGCTGCTGGATACACCCGTCAGGATCCTGAAAATGTACAGGAAACCCTGATGGGTAATAAAGCCCGGAGACAACTGGTATAAATCTGCTAACTTTGTATCTTTAACGTCAGTTTATTCTTCAGGTAAGAAACGTCAGACGAACAATAATATGGATAAAATTATGGTCACTTTAGAATCCATCAACAGTTTTCTTGAACAAAAAACACTGGCCATTGCCGGGGTCTCAAGAAAAGAAACCAAATTCGGGAACATCCTTTACAAGGAACTGGCCGGAAAGGGATACACAGTGTATGCCGTCAATCCCGCTATGGAATCCTACAAAGGGAACGTTTGCTATCCGACAGTCAGTAACCTGCCCGAAGGTGTTACGGGCCTGGTCATTGTGACCAATCCCTCACAGACGCTCACGCTGATCAAAGAAGGGGAGGCTGCCGGCATCCGGAATTTCTGGGTGCAGCAGGGTGCCGAGAGCAACGAAGCAATGGAGTATGCGGCTCAGGGCAACAGCAGCAACATCATCTTCAAGGAATGCCTGATGATGCATGCCCGACCGGTCAGCAGCATCCATAGTGCCCATCGCTTCTTTAGAAAGCTGTTCGGGAAATTCCCCCGCTAATTCTGGGACCTGCCTTTGTGAGCAATCCCGACATATACAAGACGATCAGGGAGCCTGCCTCCGGTCAGTACAGGGACCGGGGCAGCAAGTTTATCGGCCTTGCCTTTCCCGTCACCACCGAGGAGCAGATCCGCCAGCACCTTGCCCTCCTTCGCAAACAGTACCACGACGCACATCATCACTGCTATGCCTGGGCACTGGGAGCCGACCGCTCAAGGTACCGTGTAAACGATGATGGTGAACCATCCGGTAGCGCCGGTAAACCCATCTACGGACAGATCCTGTCCGAAAATCTCAGCGATCTGCTGATCGTGGTGATCCGATACTTCGGAGGGACAAAACTCGGCATACCAGGACTGATCAGGGCTTACCGCACAGCTGCCGGTGAAGCACTGTCAAAAGCACAGGTGATCAACAGAACGGTCACCGTCACCCTCCAGATCCGGTGCAGCTATCCCATGCTCAATGAAGTCATGCACCTGATCAGGGAAAACAACCTCGACATCTCCGAAAACAATTTCCAGGATGAATGCGTGCTGACCGTCGAGGTACGAAAAAGCCTGGCTGAAGAAACCCTTGCCAAATTCAACGAACGTTACGGCATAACTATCAGGCAGGTAGCTCCTTCGACCGTGAATGGATAATGAATGGGTGACCTCCCCCGAAATTTATAATCATTCTAAATGTATTTTTATTCCAGATTCAATCAATTTTCCATACTTTAGAAAATCCAACGCGATAAATGACAGATTTCGCAAAACGTTCATCACATCATCCGTAAATTATTAATTTACAATATATTAAAAATAGCCCGGTGGAGATTTCCCCTTCTTTATGTAAAAAAACTTTTTTAAAAAACAAGACCTAAAAAATTTTTTTCTTAACTTTTTTTATTTCATTTTTGTTAACTATAAAACTTTCCTCCTCAAAAAAATTAACTCGCTAGAAATCAAGTTTAAGAAGTTTTAGGAAGCAATCAACACCGTTAAGTAAGCAGAATAAAGATTTTTTGACTCAGGAATAACTGTCGACCAATGAAAATGGATCATTCGGAGGTGTGGGAAAATTGTCTTAAAATCATCAAGGATAATATTAATTATCAAAGTTTTAAGACATGGTTTGAACCGATAAAGCCTCTGAAGCTGGAAAAGAGCGTATTGACGATACAGGTGCCCAGTCAGTTTTTCTATGAGTGGCTGGAGGAACATTACATCAACCTGCTGAAGAAAACCATCCGGCATGAGCTGGGAGCATCCGGGCAGCTGGAGTACAGCATCATCATGGACCAGTCCTCCGGCGAAGAGGATCCGTTGTCCATCAAGATGCCCACCACACACAGGAAAGCCGTGAAGAATCCCTCGATTGCCATGCCCATTGACCTGAACAGGGGAACATCCAAAGAGATACCGAATCCTTTTATTATTCCTGGTCTGAAGAAGATCAAGGTCAATTCGCAGTTAATCGACACCTACTCATTCGACAGTTTCATCGAAGGGGATTGCAACCGGCTTGCCCGTTCAGCAGGCTACGCTGTTGGCAACAACCCGGGAAAGACATCCTTTAACCCGCTTTTCATCTACAGCAACGTTGGGCTCGGGAAAACTCACCTGGCGCATGCCATTGGACTGCAGGTAAAGAATAATTTTCCGGAACTGACCGTGCTCTATGTTTCCACCGAACAATTCATCAACCAGTTCATTGATGCGGTTAAAAATAACAGCCAGAACGATTTCGTCCATTTCTACCAGATGATCGACGTACTGATCCTGGATGATATCCATTTCCTTTCAGGAAAGGAGAAAACCCAGGATGTATTTTTCCATATCTTTAATCATCTTCACCAGAATAAGAAACAACTGATACTCACTGCCGACAAACCTCCGGTTGAGATGCAGGGCATTGAACCCAGGCTGTTGTCGAGGTTCAAATGGGGGCTGGCAGCCGATCTGCAGGTACCCGACCTGGAAACACGTATCGCCATCCTGGAAAAAAGACTCTACAACGACGGCATCGAGATGCCCATCGACGTCATTGAGTACCTTGCCTATAGCATTACCACGAACATCCGGGAGCTCGAAGGCGCACTGATCTCCATACTGGCGCAGTCCTCCCTGAACAAAAAGGCCATCACCATCGAACTGGCCAAACAGATGGTAGACAAGTTCGTCAAGAACACAACCCGCGAAATATCCATCGATTACATCCAGAAGGTGATCTGCGATTATTTCGGCCTGGCATCGGATGCCATCCATTCGAAGACACGTAAACGGGAGATCGTTCAGGCCCGGCAGCTTGCCATGTACTTTGCCAAGAAGCATACCAAGTCTTCACTGGCCACCATTGGATTGCAGTGCGGCAATAAAGATCACGCAACTGTGCTCCACGCATGCCGGACGGTCAATAACCTCATCGAAACCGACAAGCAGTTCAGGATCTATGTGGAAGAGCTTGACAAAAAAATCAAGTTGTAACCTCTGTGCCAACCTGCACCTATCCGTATGAAAATCCTTTCAGGCCATGATTCCTGATGACACCACCATACTCTCTGCTGCAGAACGGATAAAGGATCACATTCACCGTACCCCGGTCCTGAACTCCAGAACACTGGATCAGCTCACCGGGGTAAGGATCTTTCTGAAGTGCGAGAACTTCCAGAAAGCAGGGGCATTTAAATTCAGGGGCGCCACCAATAGTGTGTTGTCGCTCACGGAAAGCGAGGTGATCAACGGTGTCTGTACCCATTCGTCAGGCAACCACGCGCAGGCACTTGCCCTGGCTGCGCGCAACAGGGGTATCCCCGCCTACATCGTCATGCCGGAAACCTCCTCGCGCGTGAAGATCGATGCGGTCAGAGGCTACGGCGGGATCATCACGTTTTGCAAACCTACACTGGCAGCACGGGAGGAAACCCTGCAAGAGATCCTCCGAAAGACACATGCCACCGAGGTACATCCCTATAATGCCCACCGGACCATCGTAGGACAGGCCACCGCGGCGCTCGAGCTGATCCAGGATGCCGGACCTCTCGATGTGATCATGGCACCGGTAGGCGGAGGAGGTCTGCTCAGCGGAACAGCCCTCGCCGCTCATTATTTCTCGCCTGGAACAAAAGTGATCGCCGCAGAACCTGCCATGGCCGACGATGCCTACCGTTCCTTCTATTCGGGCCAGCTGGTTCCCTCCCTCCATCCAAAGACCATCGCCGACGGGCTGCTGACATCCCTGGGAAGCCTTACCTACCCCATCATCCGCGAGCATGTCCACCGGATCATCACCGTCAGCGAGGAATCCATCATCGGGGCCATGCACTTCGTGTGGGAACGGCTCAAGATCATCATTGAACCCTCTTCTGCCGTCCCCGTGGCTGCCCTGATGGATAACGCAAAGAAAAAAGATCCTGACGGACTACTGATCCTGGGCAGTCGTGTCGGAGTGATCCTGTCAGGAGGAAACGTCGACCTGTCAAAACTACCCTGGTAACACTCCAAACTCATCGGTGATGAATACCCCCGGAAGATTGTACCTCATTCCATCACCACTGGGCGACGTACATCCCGAAAAGGTGATCCCCCGGCATACACTGGAGATACTAAGGAACCTCGGCCAGTTTGCGGTCGAGGAGATCCGGACTGCCAGGCGGTATCTTCGTAAGGCAGGCTGCACAGGTGATCTGGAAAAGACGGGGTTTCATGAACTGAACGAACACAGCCAGCCCGGCGACCTGGCCCCGGTTATTGCCACACTGATGTCGGGCCAGGATGTCGGACTTCTTTCCGAAGCCGGTCTGCCCTGTGTGGCCGACCCTGGCCATGAGCTGGTGATGGAGGCTCACCGGCAGGGAATACAGGTCATACCCCTGCCAGGACCCTCTTCCGTTATGCTGGCGCTGATGGCATCCGGATTCAATGGACAGAACTTTGCATTTCTGGGCTACCTTCCCGTGAAGGCACAGGAACGAATCAGGGAGATCCGCCGGATCGAAAAAACTCTCTACCTGCAGAACCAGACCCAGATCTTTATAGAAACACCCTACAGAAATATTTCACTTTTTAACGACCTGATGAAAATATGTGCCGGTGAAACGTATCTTTGTATCGCCTGTGATCTTACCCTGGAAACCGAATGGATCCGGTCGCTCAGGATAAGAGACTGGAAATCTGAATCTCCGGAGATCAGTAAACGACCGGCAGTGTTCCTGCTCTATAAGTAAACAGCCCCGTTTCATGCCCGAAAATATCCTCTCGATACAGAACCTGACAAAGCACTATGGCCGCATCCATGCGGTGAATGAGCTTACGCTGGAAGTGAACAAAGGGGAAGTGTACGGTATCCTGGGACCCAACGGAAGCGGAAAGACCACCACCCTGGGCATGATCCTCGATGTGGTGAATCCTACCAGCGGGACCTATTCGTGGTTCGGGCAGCCACCCTCCCATCACCATCGTAAACGAATCGGTTCCATACTCGAACAGCCACTCTTCTATCCCTATCTTACACCCCTGCAGAACCTTAAGATCCTGTCGCTCATTAAAGAAGCCCCCAGCACCCAGGCGGAAGAACTGCTGAAAATGGTGGGGCTCTATGAAAGAAGGCATAGTAAGTTCAGCACATTCTCTTATGGGATGCGCCAGCGGATGGCCCTGGCCGCGTCATTGCTGTGCAATCCGGAAGTGCTGATCCTCGATGAACCTACAAATGGCCTTGATCCACAGGGAATTGCGGAAGTCAGGAACCTTATCCGCATGACAGCTGCCAGGGGAGTGACCATCATTCTGGCCAGTCACCTGCTGGATGAAGTACAGAAAACCTGCACACACGTCTGTGTGCTCGATAAAGGAAAACGGCTTTTTGCAGGAAACGTTCAGGAAGTGCTGCAGGATACCGTACTTGTGGAGATTGCAGCAGGCGATATGTCAAAATTGCAGCGGGCGCTCACCGATTCGCCCCTCATACGGTCCATGGAACTTAAGCAGGATCTGATCCTTGTCAGCCTGGCGGAAAATACCACAGGCAGCGACCTGAATGCAGCCTTATACAGGCAGGGCATTGTGCTGTCGCATCTCGTCCAGCGGAAAAAGACCCTGGAAAATTATTTCCTCGAACTCCTAAAATCCAGCGAATGATCAGGCTTATCCGGATAGAACTGAAAAAGATCCTTTCCTACCGGGCATTCTGGTTGCTGGCTGGTTTTTATGCCATCTCGCTCACCTTCACCCTGATCGTCGCACAGGTGATCATCAACAAGATCCTGCTGGAGGCAGGAAAATCAGCACCCATCCCACTGCTGAAAATCTCCCTGTACCAGTTTCCCAGGGTATGGAACAACCTCACCTATATGGCCGGTTACCTGAACCTGTTCCTGGCAATCATCGTGATCTTCTTTGTCTGCAACGAATTTTCCAATAAAACCATCCGCCAGAATATCATCAACGGGCTTAGCAGGACAGAGTTCATCCTGTCGAAGCTCTACCTTATCCTGATCTTCAGCCTGGCTGCCACCCTGCTGATCTTTCTGACGGGTTTGATCCTTGGCCTCATCCATTCAAAAGATGTGGATATCGGCGATATTTTCAGCAACAGACTCCAGTTCATCCTGGGATATTTCATCGAAGTGGTCACCTATCTGATATTCGCCTACTTCATCGCATTCCTGCTGAAAAAGACAGGACTGGCCGTGATCACCCTGCTTTTTTACACGATGATCGAACAGATCATCATCTGGTGGAAGATCCCTTCCGAATATGTGAAATTATTCCCGATGAAAGCCTTCGGCAGGCTGGTGCACTTCCCCAAAATCCCGCTTCCCGAGATCGACGGCAAAAGCATCCATTTCCAGGACTACGTCGCGGTTCCTGATTCCGCCATCGCCATTCTTTATGCCGGGTTATTTTTCTTTCTGATTTATCTGCTTATACGGAAGAGAGATATCTGAGGCTCATGGCAAGCTAAATTGTTAAATTGTTAAATTGTCAAATTGTCAAATTGTTGACTGCCGACCGCCGACTGCCGACTTTATACCCTCCAGCGCCTGCAGCCGCTTCAGAACCGGCGGATGAGAATAGTATACGAATACATAGGCCGGATGCGGACGTAGATTGGATAAATTATTGACTGACAGCTTTTTAAGTGCTTCCTGCAGCGACCTGGCGTCAAAATGAACACCTGCAAAACGGTCGGCTTCGTATTCATGTTTCCGGCTGAGGTAATTTATTCCCAGTCCCAGGATCATCGATATAGGGCTGTAAAGGATCCCAAAGGCAAGGATGCCCATATGAAAGCTCCCCTGGTCAGCGCCCAGGGCCTGCGACAGTAGCGGATTCCCAATGAAAAGCGACATAACGAACAGCATAAGCCCCGTCTGGATGACCGACAGAAAGATACCGGTACGGGTGTGCTTCTTTTTATAGTGCCCCACCTCGTGCGCCAGCACGGCTACCAGCTCATCCACCGTATGATCGGTGATCAGCGTATCATACAGAACGATTCGTTTCTTCGCTCCCAGTCCGCTAAAGTACGCGTTGGCCTTCCCCGATCGCTTCGATCCGTCAATTACAAAGATATTGTCAAGCCTGAAACGCACTTTGGCTGCAAACTGTTCGATGGCATCCCTCAATCCGCCTTCCGCCAGCGGAGTCTGCTTGTTGAACAGGGGTACGATCAGGGAGGAATAGAACATGGTCATAAAAACTGAGAACAGGCTGATGGCTGCCCAGGTCAGGATCCAAAAAAGATTTCCTGTCGAAAGGTAGAGCCAAACGACGAGGGAAAGGATGCCGCCACCCAGGATCGCACCCAGCAGCCACCCTTTCAGCTTGTCAAGGATAAAGGTCCTGGGAGTGGTCTTGTTGAATCCGAACCGCTCTTCGATGACGAATGTGCTGTATACCGAGAATGGTGTGGAGAGCAGGTCGGCGGCAAGGCCAAGGATACCGAAAAAACACAGCGCCATCAGGATGGGATGGGCCGTCCATCCTCTTACAACCTGATCAAGCCATGCGAAACCTCCCAGCAACAGCATCAGCAGCATCACCAGCAGAGATATGGAATCCGTCAGGATGGAGAATCGCTGCCTGACCCGTAAATATGCCTGGGACTTCTTATATTTCTCAGCATCATAAATTCCCTTCAGCTCATCAGGCAGTGTGTCGCTCCAGTAGGTGCTGTTCAGGTAATCCAGGATCCGCTCTGCAATGTAATCAACGGCAAGGATGATAATGATCACGGTAAGTATTGTATGAGCCATGGGGATTTATGATTCAGTATTCAGTATTTATGATTTCGGATTTATTTAAAATTTATGATCCTTGATTTTTGATCTTTGATCTTTGATTTTTGATCTTTGATCTTAGCAGCCTACAGGTAATGCTTCATTTTGTAGATCCTGTATCCCACAACCTCATGGATCAGGTTGCGCCAATAGACAAAGCATTCGGTATGGGGTATGAAAAGATATTCAAAGTCCGAGCGCCGTTCACCCGTAATTTTGTTGGTCGGAAAGGGTGTCACTTCAAGGCCGGTTTTCCTGAAACAGCCCATGGCCCGCGGCATATGCAATGCGGTGGTGACAAGCAGGCACCTGGCACCCGGTATGGCTTTTTCCAGTATCTGAGCGCTGTTGCGGGCATTCTCCCACGTATTGTCGGAGACCGAATCCACCAGTATGACCGAATCGGGTATACCGATGGATAGGAAATATTTTCTCATGAAAGAAGCTTCAAAACGGTCGCGCACAAACAGATCACCAGGCCCCCCCGACAGCATGAGATACCCTACACTGCCATTCAGATAAAGATCTGTTGCCTGAAGGACCTTATCTGCAGTCTCACGAAAAATGAGCCGGTCAGCATGCCTGTCGTAAGTTACAACGCCTCCTCCCAGAACGATGGCAGCATCGTAACCGGATCCCAGGGCGCGTTGATTTACCAGGGGGTATTCCCAGGCACGGATGGCTTCGTCGAGCAGGAACCGGTTGGAAAAAAGGTAAAAAAGGATCAGCGCACAAAGCAGGATCCACCTGCCGGCTCTCTTCTTAATGAGCAGGAAAGCGATCAGTACCAGGATCAAGATCCAAAAAAGCGGGGTCAGGAAGTAGGATGCTATTTTTGAAATTACGAAAAACATCGATTTCATGCGTCTTTATGACCAGTCATTTCACAGATCAATACGATCCCTTATATTTCCGGAGAAACCATTCCGTTGACAGAAGCACCACGATGGCGGCGAGGATCCCGATGATATTGTTGAATTCATTGTAGGTTTTCCTGGTATAGACCAGGGTGTGAATATCGTCGCGTTCTTTGAGCATGGCGGGCAGACCACTCATCTGGTCAGGGAAGATCATACTACCGTCATGGCGCTGGGCCAGGTTGTACAGAAGGCCATGATCGGCACGCGTGGCAACCGTTTCGATATTGACTGCCTCAACCGAGAACTGGCCTGCCTTTTCGTACAGATCGTTCCCGACTTTGACCTTTGCCCGGTAAGAATAATCGCCGGGAGGAAAATTCCCTGCCTGAAGGTGATAGGCCGATCCCTTCCTTCCGAACATGTACGGAAAAACAGTGCCCTCATCATTCTCGATAGTGATCTCCACGTCCGGATCATTGACCGGCTCATAACTTTTATCGTACACTTCCGCTTCAAGTTCAACAGGCTCATTCTCACGATAGGACGACCTGGCAATCACGCGGAAGAATCCCTTTTCATCTTTCACGGCAAGATATTGTACCATTTTCAGGATCAGCTGATTGAAAGCATTGTGGTTATCGTTCTCCGCATAATCGAACAACCGCCATTTCCAGATCCCTTCGCCGGTGATGAATCCTGTCTTTCGTTCAACGGTTCCGGTGAACACGATCAGGGGGAGTGCCGAGATGACCTTTCCCACCTGCTGGTAAAGCATCATGTCGGCCGTGGGAGGCAAGCGGTACTCACCAAAAGGGCTCACCAGGGGTGGAAATTTTTCCAGCTGGGCCTTGGTATCATCATCATAACGGAACAGCATGAAATCGGGATTCATTGCAGGTGTGGCCTCATTCACCATGTCACCGGCCGGTTGTACGGTCATCCCCAGGTTTAATTGATTAAGAACCTGGAAATCAGTTTGTTCGGTAAGAATACAAAGGACGGGGACATTGCTTGCATTTATTTTTGCCAGGATGGCCGGCTGGTTCTGGGAACGGGCCGGGATCTGATGAAGAATGACCAGGTTGTAACCGGTCAGTTCTCCCTGAAACATTTGTACAGGGAAATCCTCCACTTCATAGTTAAAGTTCGTCTGGATGGCAGATTTGATGGCCGACACGTCGGGATGGGGCGCCTGATGGAGGATCAGGATCTTCTGACGCGAATCCAGTATTTCAACAAAGAAATCGTACGAATTATTCTCATAACTGATCTCATCATCCAGCCCAGAAAGAGATGCCCTGTACCGGACAAGTCCGGTCTGACCGGCAAACACCTCAGCCACATACCGCTCGGTGAAAAGATCGCCCTGAATGTCGATATTCTTTGTAAACAGTACGCTGTCGCCCCTGGTCAGGGTCATCTTCGTTCTCTGTCCGGCGAATTTATCGGCACTGACCACGATTTCCACCGGGAATTTATTTCCCAGGTAGGCGATCCGGTTATAATTGACCCTTTTCAGGATCACATCCCTTTGGATGCTCGTATCGCCCAGGGCGATGGTGTACAACGGAGCTGTGATCTTCTGCGCGCTGTAGAGAGGATTCATCCCGTGATTAAAGATCCCGTCGGAAGCCAGGATGATTGCACCCAGGTTCCTGTTAGAGTAGCTGGATTCCACCTCATCAAAGAGTGCGGCCAGGTCGGTCTGCTTTTCGCTGAAGGTCAGAAATTCCACCGATGGATCATCAATGCTCTTCAACCTGTCGCCGGAAGTGTAAATCCTCGTATCGTAATCCTTGTCAAGGGAGTTGATCAACTCGTTGACCTGCCGACGGTATTCGGTCTGGTAATAGATGGAGTCCTTTCCCATCCTGACCGACTGGGAATTATCCAGTGCGACAACGACCACAGGTTTCTCAAACGTACGGTGAACCGACCGCACCAGCGGGGATAACAACAGAAAGCTGATGAGGGATACCGATACAAAACGCAGAACGGCAAGCAGCCTGCCCAGCCACTTCGGAAGTTCATCCCTTCGGTTCCTGTAGTAGAGTATAAAGGTTATCGCAGCGCCCAGCAACAGGCACAGCAGGATGAACCAAAAAGGATATTCGATGCGAATGCTCAATCCGTGATCCTTTGCTAAGATGGTACGGCAAGTCTCAGTTCTTATAGTCCGTCAGCAGAGTGTAGCCCGTCAGCTTGCCTTTGCTGTTATAAGACTCGGTGCGGACGGTGCCCACGTTGCGGGCATACCATTCCACTGATCTGACGGAGATCTTCATCATCATCTTGGTTTCCACATCCGATGAGATCCGGTAGCAGGAGAATGTACCGGCCGGAGTGGTGATATCCTCGATCGCTTCCACCTTGCGGTTGGTGATCCACACATTCATGCTGAAAAGCTTCATGCCGCCGCTGCTAGCCGACACGGTGATCTGTGCGTCCTTTAATGCCTGTCCGGGCTGAAGGCTCGATGGAAACTCCATATTTTCCGACTCCATGGCCACTTCCATGTCCTTGAAGGATTCCATGGTCTGCTGGTCAAGGAATTTCTTCATATCAATATAAAATACACCGCTCTCACAGTACACTTCCATCGTGGTGTTCATCACCTCTTTTTCCTTGTCATCGAGGCTTTGAACGCCAACTGTCACGCTGACCCTGGGGCCTGCTGTCTGTTTCTGCAATACGGTCATCCGGGAGATTCCCTGGAGTTTATCCTTTACATCATAGCTTCTGGTCTCCAGGTAGGCTCCTTCCTTCATCGGGAAATAGGCCTCGCAATCCTGAGAAAAAGCTGCAATACCGATACTGGTTGTGAGGAATAATGTGAAAAATAACTTGCTTAATGCTTTCATTGGATATGTATTTTAATTATTAATTTCTCCTCTCTCCTCTCTCCTCTCTCCTCTCCCATCACGTCCCTATTCCCCCGCATACCTGGATCACTTGTCCGGTGATATAATCCGACAGGTCGGATGCCAGGAAAAGGGCTGCATGAGCCACATCCTGTGGTGTGCCGGGTCGCCTCAGGGGAATGTTTTTCAACCAGTTATCACGGGCTTCGCCTGGCAGCTGGGCTGTCATCTCCGATTCGATAAAGCCGGGGGCAATGGCATTGCAGCGTATGTTCCTGCTGCCCAGCTCCTGTGCGATCGATTTAGTGAATCCGATCATGCCAGCCTTGGAGGCGGAATAATTTGCCTGACCTGCATTGCCCCGTACCCCGACAATGGAACTCATGTTGATGATCGATCCGAACCGCTGCCTGAGCATAGGGCGCTGGATCGCTTTGGTCATGTTGAACACTGACTTCAGATTCACGCCGAGCACCATGTCCCAGTCGGGTTCCGACATCCTCATCAGCAGGTTATCACGCGCAATACCGGCATTGTTGACCAGGATATCCACCTTTCCGAAATCCGTGATCACAGTATTGACCAGGGTTTCGCAATCCGTGAAAGAGCTGGCATCCGATGCATAACCTATGGCTTTCACTCCCAGCCTAGTTAGCTCATTTTCAAGACTTTCCATATTCGTATCTCTTCTCAGGTCAGTGAAGGCAACCTGAGCGCCTTCACCGGCAAAGGTCAGGGCTATGGCACGTCCGATCCCGCGGGATGCACCTGTAATAATGGCAGTTTTACCGGTTAAAAGATTCATGATGTGTAAAGTAAGTTTCTATCCGTTGATTCAGAACCGTCTTAGATCCATTTCACAAGACGTAACGATTGCTTATGAGGTACCAGGTCGCTTTTGGGATAGATCCTGAAGATGTAATCATATCCGCCTGCCCTGTCCAGCTGGAAGCTGCAGCTGTACAACACCCGGTTGTCCTCCAGTTTCTTTGCCTCCATCTCCTTGACCCAGAGTATGTTATTTACCTCGCCGTTATCCTTTTGCCCGAACAATGCTTCAACGCCAATATCATTGCAGGATATTTCATGGATCAGGAGTGTGACCTGTGCTTCAAACACCTCACCCAGCTTCAGGGGGCTGATGCTAAGATCGGGCACTTTCATGTCGATGACCTCTATTTTATCCCAGTTGCTGACGAGCTTCCGCTTCCATTTAGCGACACGGCGTGCAAGGTGATAATCATCCTTTCTGACCTCTTTAATCCTTGTAAACAGTTTACTGTAATATTTTGACTGGTAATCATTCAACATCCGCTTCATGGTATAGTGCGGCGCTATCTCGGAGAATGTATTCTTAATGTACCGGATCCATTCCACCGGGACATTCTCTGTATTGCGCCTGTAGAACATGGGCATGATCTTGTCCTCCAGCAGGTTGTACAGGATCTCAGCGTCGAGTTCATCCTGATAGTGCTGATCCTGGTACATCCGTCCTTCCGGGATGGCAAAGCCCGCCTCGGGGCGGTAACCTTCAGCCCACCAGCCATCCAGCACGCTCAGGTTGACCACGCCGTTCATTACCGCTTTCTCGCCGCTGGTGCCGGAAGCTTCCATGGGGCGGGTGGGTGTGTTCAACCAGATATCCACCCCGGGGATGAGTTTTTTTGACAGTCCGATCTCATAATTTTCCAGGAAAATGATCTTGCCAATAAATTCTGGCCGCTTGGATATGTCAATGATCCTTTTGATCAGGTCCTGGCCGGCCTTGTCTCGTGGATGGGCCTTCCCTGCAAAAATAAACTGAATCGGGTAGTCAGGGTTGTTGATCAGTCCATCCAGCCTCTCCAGGTTGGAAAACAGCAGGTGGGCCCTCTTGTACGTGGCAAAACGCCTTGCAAATCCAATGGTCAGGGTGTGTTCACTCAACGTCTCGATCGTCTGAAAGATCAGCTTGGGATTCTCCTGCCTGAGCGTCAGGTCCCTGGCCACCTTGTCGCGCAGGTATTCGATGAGTTCGCGGCGAAGCTGATTTCGGACCTCCCATATCTTGGCGTCGGGTACCCCGTGGATCTTTTTCCAGTGGTCAGGATTCGACTGATCGTGAAGAAATTCTGATCCGAAGGCTTCCTCATGCAGTTTCCTCCATGCCGGAGCGGTCCAGGATGGATAGTGCACTCCGTTGGTGACATACCCCACGGGAATCTCGTTCGCGAAATAGCCATCGAACAGTGGACTGAACATTTCCTGGCTTACCCTGCCATGCAGCCGGCTCACACCGTTGACCTCCTGCGAGAAATTAACGGCCAGTACGCTCATCGAGAACTTGTCTTCCGGGCGGTTCTTATGCATGCGCCCCATATTCATGAACGAATCCCAGGTGATGTTCAACCGGTCGGCATAATGAGGGATATAGGTACGGAGCAGATCTTCGGTAAAATGATCATGACCGGCGGCAACAGGTGTATGCGTTGTGAAAAGTGTGGAAGACCTGACCACTTCCAGTGCTTCCATAAAGTTCAGCTTCTCAATCTGCACGTACTTTCTCAACCGTTCCAGTCCGATGAAGGCACCATGTCCTTCATTGATATGATAGATATCGGGATGTATACCCAGCACATCCAGCAGCCTGATGCCTCCCACTCCAAGCAGAAGTTCCTGTTTGAATCTCATCTCCTCGTCACCACCATAAAGGTTGAAGGAGATGGACCTGTCGGCTTCGCTATTTTCAGGGATATCGGCGTCCATCAGGTACAGGGAGATGCGCCCCACCTGAAGGATCCACACCTTGGCATAGACCACCCTTCCCGGAAGGGCCACGCTAACCCGTATCCATTCGCCTTCACTGCTTCTGGCAGGGGTCAGCGGCAGGTGAGAGAATTTCAGGGCTTCATAACGGGCCACCTGGTCCCCGAAAAGGGAGATCACCTGGGTAAAATATCCATAGCGGTAGATGAGTCCCACAGCCACCATATTGGCGTTGGAGTCGCTGGCCTCCTTGATATAGTCACCGGCCAGCACTCCCAGGCCTCCCGAATACATCTTCAGGCTGTCGTGAAGCCCGTATTCCATGCTGAAATAGGCCACCAGGTCATCCTTGCCGTTCCTCTCTACATCCATGTATCCCCTGAAACGCTGGTAGACCGTCTGCAGTTTAGCCATGAACTTCGGATTCTGCTCAAGATAATGGATCTTATCAATGGTGATCGCTTCGATGAGCGACAGCGGGTTTTGCCTGCTTTCCTTCCAGAGTTCCGGATCAATCTCCTCGAACAGGGAAATGGCATCGCTGTTCCAGGTCCACCATAGATTCCAGGCAAGTTCTGTGAGCATATGGAACTTTTCAGGAAGGGTGGGGCTCACCAGGATCTTTCTCCATTCCGGTTTGACGATCGTAACCTGCTGAAGAAGTGCGCTGATATCCACTACCTGCTTGGAAAGGTACTGATCTGACCGGGTAAGTGATTTTTTCAGGGCGATCTCGTAGGCTTCCAGGTAATAACTAATCAGTTTGTCCCACAGCACCAGCTGTGATAGCTGGAATGCCTGGTTGCGTGCAGATTCAAATTCAGCGGTATCCCAGTCAAGTGCCTTTTTAATGTTCGTGATCATCTGGTCAACGACCGCTCTGTCATTCTCATCATCTCTTTCCAGGATGACCAGGCCGGGTTCGGTTTCAGGATCATGGTTCCTGATCCACTGTCCGAAGCCCGAAAGGGAAGTGATCATGGCAGGAACATGAAACGCCAGGCTTTCAAGGGGTGTATATCCCCAGGGTTCATAATAGGATGCAAACGTGGAAACATCAAATCCGATGACAAAATCGTAATATGTCAGGTTGAAAACGCCGTCACGTCCGTTGAGATAAGACGGAATAAAGATGATCTTGACCTTGTCTTCCGGCCTGTTGAACAGTCCGTTCTCCTGGATGCGCCTCAGCACCGCGTCATTGGAAGGGTCCCACAGCAGGTGGGTCAGGTACACGCCTGTGATCGGCTGGTTGAAG
Source organism: Bacteroidota bacterium (assembly GCA_022711405.1). Lineage (GTDB taxonomy): Bacteria > Bacteroidota > Bacteroidia > Bacteroidales > JAGONC01 > JAGONC01. The sequence continues at coordinate 86,299 of JAKLFC010000008.1, read as the reverse complement.
TCCGGATTTGGCATCCGCTGCAGCATCGCCTCATCGGGCCCCTTCTGGTTGCCTGGCATAGCGATGACGGCCAGGATGGGCCTCTTGGTGTCGGGATCCCTGTTGAGCCTGCCCAGGCTGTCAATGAACAGATCGATGCCTTTGTTGCGAAACTCATACCGCCCGCTGGTCAGTATCCACAGGGAGTCTTCCGGCAGAGGCTGGTTCAGGAGCGCTTCCGCCACTTTTCTCACCCTGCTTCGGGCTTCTTCACGCTTCACGAGGAAATCACTGCCCTCCGGCACGAACGAATTCTCAAAGCCGTTGGGCGTAACCACATTTACATCCCTCCTGAGGAAATGACTGCACTCCATCGCAGTGACGGGACTGACCGTAGTGAAGACGTCACAGGTATTGGCTGAATGGTATTCCAGGGAGAACTTCGACTTCATATTGAAATTCTGAGCAGTAGCCTCAGGATCGTAGGTGGTCAGGTTCTTATAAAGCGGCAGGCCGTTGCCGGCTACCGAACGTCCAAGCGTGGTGGCATGTGTCGTGAAGACGGTGGCGGCCTGGGGCATGAACTCATTCAGGTACAGAATGCCGGTCCCCGTCATCCACTCATGGAAATGAGCAATGATCTTGTCCTGTCCCGAAAGATGAAACTCGTAATAACTTTCAATGATCCTCGCGGCGGCGTAACCAAAAAGCGCAGGCTCAATGTAATCCCAACCTCCTGACAGAGAATCCAGTTTATAGGTTTCCCAGAATTTTGCAAAGATCTTATTCTTGCTGGTAAAGAACGTGGTAAAATCCACCTGGATCACAATGGGGTGACCGGTCACATTCCAGCGGCCCAGGTGAAAATGCAGACCCTCGCTCGCCGCTCTTTCCTGCCAGGCAGGCATAAGTGTTTTATCCTCTATGAAATCAGGATTTTCATCCGTCTCTTTCCAGACATCCGGACCCAGCAGAATGTAACGATCTCCAAACCGTTCGGTGAGCTGGCGCGCCTTTGTGGAAAGAACCGTATAGATGCCTCCGACTTTGTTGCATACTTCCCAGCTTACTTCAAATATATAATCAGGCTTCATGTATTAATCCTTTACGTTCAGTGTTGGTATATCGCAAGAGGTGCAAATCTATGAAAGATCGTTGATCACCGATGATAATTTCTGACGGCAGCGGTTGATCTCGGTCTTTTTACTTTTCACCAGGGATTCGGAAAGAGCTTCAAAACGGATCTGATCCTGCGTTGAAAGGTACTTCATCACTTTTTTCCGAAGGGATGCATTGCAGTTGATCAGGGCGCAGGCAAGGGTTTCCAGATCCACGTTCTGCAGCAGCTTTTTCATGCGGGAAGCAGATAATTTGTCGAGATCTTCATACGTGCAGGTGGTCGTGTCCACCGCTTTCCCAGGCGGTCTGTTGACCGGCTTCTCCTCTGTCGTGGCGGTTTCTGCAACGGGAGCAGGAGCAATGGCAGCCGCACTGTGGTCGCTCACCCGGATCATAAAATCCGAAAGGACATTCATATAATTGATAAAAGCCTCGTAAGGAGAAGAATAGGGTGTGAAATACTTATGCACCTCGCCGTCGGAGAACCATTTGGTGCACATGTAATAAAAATGGTCGCTGCACTGGAGGTAGTTCCAGTCACGCAGAATATCGGGCTGACGGATCGTTTTTATCCTGTCTTCAAGCCCGTACAGCTTGTCGACTGCCTCCGCCTGCATCTCATTGCCCAGCCAGGCCGTGGTATCCTTCTCTTCGTCGGCCCATGAGATTGCATGCCCCACATGAATGGCCGCCACCGGCTGGAGGAGCTTCAGCAGCTCGGAAGGTGTGTGAAAATGGTAATTGGTATCGGCCAGTACGGCATGAGGCAGGTTCCTGAGAAACTCAAAGATGCCGGAATCGGCCCACTGATGCTCTCCAAAGGTCTCATAATCCATGAAAATATTGACCACCTCCTCTTTGGGATTGAACGCCTGGATCCATGCAGCAAATTTCTCAGCTGTCAGGGGCCACTCATTCCAGCTCTGCAGTGAAAAACGGAAAGCAATGTCATCGCTCAGCCGGAAGTTCTTCAGCAAAAGCTTCAGGCGTGGATTCATCGCGTTGCAGTACATGAAATTAGGGCTCTTCCATCCCAGAACCTGGCGGGGACCTTCGGAGAGCATCAGCTCATAGCCCATTTCCGCCACCAGTTCACCAATGCGGTCGGAATAGATCAGCTCGGTATTCCTGAAAACGGTGGGTCGTTTGCCGAACAACGCTTCAATCTTATCAGAGTGCTGCCTGACCTGTTGGAAAAACTCTTCCTTGCTTCGCAGCGACGCCAGCGAATGAGCATATGTCTCCGTTAAAAATTCAACCGAACCGGTACTGGCAAGTTTTTTAAAGTTCTCGATGACTTCCGGTGCATATTTCTCGAATTGTTCCAGTGCCAGACCCGTGATGGAATAGGAAACCTTGAAGGCGTTCCCATATTCATTGATCAAATCCATAATAATTTGATTGGCAGGAAGATATGATCTTCTTGCCACCCGTTGGACGATCGAACGGTTGAGGTATTCATCATAATAATAATGGTCCCGCCCGATATCGAAAAAACGGTAGGTCTTTAACCTGAACGGTTGGTGAACCTGGAAATAAAGACAGATTGATCTCATACGTGTAATCTATTGTGCTTATAAAGAATGTTATAAATTTAGCTTCAAGCTACCTGACCACCCCCTCATACACCTCCTTTACCTTCAATGCCGCATCATCCCATTTAAGGCTCTCCACCTCCTCTTTGCCATAAAGCTTGAAGGTCTCTGAGAGTGCATGATAGTGCAGCAGCCCATAGATGGCATCCGCCAGACCGTGAACATCCCAGAAGTCGACCTTAAGGGCATGCTTTAGGATCTCCGATACGCCCGACTGCTTGGAGATGACCACCGGAACGCTGGAGCGCATGGCTTCCAGTGGGACAATACCGAAGGGTTCTGACACTGAGGGCATGACAAATACATCGCTCATGGCGAACATACGGTCCACATCGGCTCCCTTGAGAAATCCCGTAAAATGGAACCTGTGTGCGATGCGCAGTTCAGCGACACGGCGGATGAGCTTGTTCATCAGGTCGCCTGTCCCAGCCATGACAAAACGCACATTGGGATCCACCTCCAGCACTTTTTTCGCTGCCTCCACAAAATACTCCGGTCCTTTCTGGAAGGTGATGCGTCCCAGAAAGGTGACCACCTTTTCCTTCAGGACCTTCTGCGGCCCCTCCAGTTCATCCCTGTCTACCGGCTCAACGGCATTATGAACGGTAATGATCTTTTCCGGATCAATGCCGTACCGTTCGATGACGATCTGCCGCGTCAGGTTCGAAACCGTGATCACGCGGTCGGCCTGCTCCATTCCATAACGTTCGATATCATAAACCTGCTGGTTGACATTTTCTCCCGAGCGGTCAAACTCCGTGGCATGCATGTGCACCACCAGGGGCTTTCCTGAGGAGGCCTTGGCTGCAACTCCTGCCGAGTAAGTAAGCCAGTCGTGGGCATGGATGACGTCAAACTCATATTTTGCGGCAATGGCTGAACCGATCAATGCATACCGGTACACCTCCTCCATCAGGTTGGTGCCGTACCTGCCCGAAAAAACAAACCTGCTCGAGAACAGTGTCTGCCGTGTGGTTTCCTTCCGCAGTTCCTCCTGGACGACCAGGTCGGTGAACTCCTCCGGGGCCACATAGGGAATAAGGTTGGATCCCACCTCCATATACGTGATGCGGTCCCAGTACTGCTTGTTTTCAACATCATCCACATTGATCACCACATCACTGGCATTGACCAGCCTGACGGCACGCTGGTCTTCATCGCCGTATGCCTTCGGTACGATGAAGATGACCTCCGTCCCGTGCTTGGACAGCCCCCTGGTCAAACCATAGCAGGCTGTACCCAGTCCTCCTGTGATATGGGGAGGAAACTCCCAGCCGAACATTAAGACTCGCATAATTTATCCTTTAATATATGTAGTACGAGGATATGATAAATTCCAAATTCCAAAAACCAAATTCCAATATTTAATCCGCCAACCGTCACTTTCAACCATCAACTCCCCTCCATCTCCCTCAGCATCTTCCCAACCCGGAGCAGTTCCGCTACGCTCCACGCCTGTGATATGGCTCCCCCCGGCTTATGGGGAGGATCTCCGTCATATACTTCCGGTATGGTCCCTATCCCGTTCTCATCCATGACATCCTCAAATCCGCCAAGAATGGTTCTGATCTTCTGTATGCCCGATTTACCGTGAAGGCGCAGATAGGCCTCGGCAAAGTGGCCAAACAGCCAGGGGAAGACGGTACCGTTATGGTAAGCCAGATCCCTGGACACTTGATCGCCCGCGTAAATGCCGTGGTAATTCGGATCCTGGGGCGACAGGGTTCGTAGTCCTCTCGGTGTAAGTAATTCACTTTCAATGACATCCAGGATCTTCTTCCGGATCTCCTCATCCACCGGCGAATAAGGCAGAGAGGCGGCAAAAAGCATGTTCGGCCGGACGGCAAAATCTTTGAAGTCACCATCCACATAATCGGCCAGGTAGCCTTTTGCGGGACTGTAGAAGGTATCCATGAAGGCCTGCGGGATCCTTCCAGACACAGGCTGCCATTCGTCGCAGAACTCCTTATCCCCTGCTTGCTCAGCAAGCTCAAGAGCAAACATGATGGCATTGTACCACAGGGCGTTTACTTCTACGGGCAGGCCGATGCGCGGATTGACCGGCTTGCCGTTGATGATGGCATCCATCCACGTGATGGCCAGTCCCGGTACGCCGGCATGCAATAATCCATTTTCCTGCATCCGGATATTGTACATCGTCCCAGCCCTGTACCCCTGAAGGATGATCTTCAGCTTTCTGCCGTACTCATTCCAGATCTTAACAGGATCCTTTATATGACCAAGATATTGCTGCAACGCCCAGAAGAACCACAGCGATGCATCCACCGAGTTGTAATGCTGCTGGTGCCCCTGCCCGAAATTGGGGAACAATGGACCCTTCAGCTCCTTGATCATGGTATCAAGTACAGCCTTGAAGGCCCTGGTATCATCCCTGGTCAGCGTTAGTCCCGGCAGGGCGAGGAACGTATCCCTGCCCCACTTGCCAAACCATGGAAAACCGGCAATGACCTCCGACTTCTTTCCACGCGTAACAATGAACTGCTGGGCTGAATTGATCAGGCAGTGGTAAAAGCTGTCACGCGGGATCCGCGAACTGATCTCCTGATCAAAGATGCGCTCCAGCGTACCCACATTCACATCTTCCAGCGCAGCGCAAAAGACAATGCTTTCCCCCTTTTCGATGGAGACCTCAAAATAACCAGGTGTGAACAGGTCTTCCAGATAATCGTATCCCCTCTCTTTTTCCCGGATATATTCAAAATTGAAATACCAGTCGGGAACATGAACGTAATCCACCAGCTTGGAAAACTGCATGGAAAGAGACGAATAGCCTTTATAAAGCCTGACCCTGATCCCGTTCTCAACAGGCTGATATTTGGTGTCAGCATCATAATTGGCCTTCGTCAGCCAGTGAATGTTCCGGAAGGCCAGAAATGGCCTGAAACGCATCCTGGTGGGCGAATGGGCATCCACAAGCGTATACCGGATCATCGCCTTTTCGTCCCGTGCAGTGAATAATGTTTCTTTGGTAAGCACCACACCGCCAATCTGGTACGTAAGTTTTGGGATCGGTTCACAATCAAAATCCCGGATATACTTATGGCCCTTGGGGACATAGACCTCCCCCTTGAATTTATGAATCGCCAGGTTGAATTCAGTATCGTGCTGGATGATGGTTTCATCCATTGAAGATAGCAGTACGTGATTGTCCTGATCTACCAGAGGCTGTGGAACAACGAAAAGACCATGGTATTTCCGGGTATTGCATCCCACAATGGTGGTGAAGCCATAAGAACCCGCACGGTTTGTCCTCAGCAGTTCCCGCGATAAAGAATATTCAAGATTTATAAGCTGATTCTTATCAAACTTTAGATAACTCATTTATAAGTTATTATGGTAATGGATTTTCAAATGTAATGAGAAAAAAATGAGTTTGCAAAGTTAGCGAAATCCCTGAGCTTTTCCCACCCGTTATGATAATTTATAGATTAATTAACAGAAGTGCATCGCCCGTAAAATATTTTCCCCTGTCAACCGTATTGTATGGTAGGAATCGGTAATTTTGCCGGTTTGAGACTGATGCACATCCATCCCTCCAATAATCTGATTTTAAAGGCTTTCCTTGTGCTGTTCATCACCGGGATGGTCCTGGTTTCGTGCGACAAGGAAGAAATCATTACCACCGACCCGGACGTAAAGCTTTCCTTTTCCACCGACACGGTCATCTTCGATACCGTGTTTTCCACCATCGGTTCGACCACACGGTACCTGATGGTTCACAATACTGACAAAAACCGAGTGAAAATCTCTTCTGTCAGGCTTGCCGGAGGTGCAACTTCTCCCTATGAGATCAACATCGACGGTGTCCCTGCAACTCAATGGAAGGACATCGAGATACCCGGTGAAGACAGCCTTTATGTCTTTATCCGTGTTACAGTGGATCCGAATGACGAAAACAATCCGTTCATCGTCAGCGACTCCATTGTATTTGAGACCAATGGCAATGTGCAGGATGTCGACCTGGTGGCATACGGTCAGAACGCTCATTTCTACACAAATACAGTCTACCAGATGCACGGGATCTGGGAGAGCGACCGGCCGCATGTGGTGTATGGCTTCGTCATCGTCGACTCTTCCTATTCCCTGACCATTCAGCCCGGAGCCCGGGTGTACTTTCATAAGGATGCGGTACTGGCCGTGGCTAACGAGGCAACCCTGAAGGTGGCAGGTACGTTTGAAGAACCGGTCAGCTTCCAGGGCGACCGGCTGGACGAGGACTACCAGGAACTGCCCGGGCAGTGGGGCACGATATGGCTTACCGCCGGCAGCAAAAATAACCAGATCGACCATGCCATCATCAAAAATGCGGTTATCGGCATCCGGGTGGATACACTTGGAAATTCCACCCAGCCCACCCTGAAGCTCAGCAACACCCAGATCCTGAACATGACCGGCTTTGGCCTCCAGGCACTGGGTTCCCATGTGGTGGCCGCCAACTGTGTCTTTGCCAACTGCGGCGAAACAGCCGTCTTCCTGGGCATCGGCGGAACGTACGACTTCCGGCACTGCACCATCGGGAACTATTATCCCTATACGGCAAGGCAGTCAGCCTCGCTGGTGATGACCAACTACTATCTGCTGCTGAACGACATGGGACAGGTGACCGATACCATCGCCCGCGATCTGAAGCAGGCCTATTTTGGAAACTGTATCGTTTATGGCAACAAGACGGAAGAGATCACTATGGCCAGCACTCCGCGGGCCGAATTCAATTATCTGCTCGACCACTGCCTGCTGAAGACGACAAAAACCAGCGATCCCCTGATCACCGGCAGCATCTTCAACGAGGATCCGCTGTTCACCGATTACACCATCAACGACTACACCCTCGACACCCTCCTCTCGCCGGCCGTGGACGCCGGACTGATGGAGATCATCACCTCATCGCTGATCAACCTGGTCCATGACCTGAACAACAACAACCGCGCGCTCGACTCCGCGCCGGATCTCGGAGCATACGAGCTCGTCAAACGCTAACGCGTCGACGAGCAAATCCCAAATTCCAACGTCCAAAATCCAAATAAATCACAAGATCCAAATTCCAAAAGCAGGTTTGGATCTTGGAATTTGAAATCTGTTTGGATTTTGGGTCCTGGAATTTGGAATTTTATGAAAGTATCTCTTTCATTTTTGCACCAATTTGCGCCGGTGAATCAACGACATGTATCCCGCATCCCCTCAGTATTTCCTTTTTCGCCTGTGCGGTATCGTTCTTCCCGCCGATGATGGCCCCGGCATGTCCCATACGGCGGCCTTTGGGTGCGGTAGCGCCGGCGATGAAGGCCACCATGGGCTTGGTGCCGCTCTTCTGGTACCAGTAAGCGGCATCGGCCTCCATATTCCCTCCGATCTCACCGATCATGACGATGCCGAGGGTCTCAGGATCTGCATTGAACATCATCACCGCATCCAGGGTGTGCGTACCGATGATCGGATCACCCCCGATGCCCAGGCAGGTCGACTGCCCCAGTCCGACCTTGGTGAGCTGGTCCACCGCCTCGTAGGTGAGTGTGCCCGAACGCGATACGATGCCCACGCTTCCCTTCCTGTGGATAAATCCCGGCATGATCCCCACCTTGCACTCTCCGGGGGTGATGACACCCGGGCAGTTGGGACCTACCAGGCGGGAGGTCTTCCCGCACATGAAATCCTTCACCTGCACCATGTCGCGTGTTGGTATACCTTCGGTGATACAAACGATCAGTTTGATCCCCGAATCGGCGGCTTCCATGATCGCATCGGCCGCAAAGGGAGGCGGCACGAAGATGCAGGTGACATTGGCGCCTTCATCCCTCACCGCATCCGCTACCGTATTGAATACCGGACGGTTAAGATGCTTCTCTCCCCCTTTCCCGGGAGTTACCCCCCCGACGATGTTCGTACCATATTCGATCATCTGCGTTCCGTGGAACGTTCCTTCTTTCCCGGTAAAGCCCTGGATGATCACGCGGGAGGATTTGTTGACGAGGATGCTCATGGTTCTCTTAGGTTAAAGTGTTGCACGTCGTTTCAAGGCACAAAAGCAACCAAAATTAACATCTTTTCGTTTAATGAGAAAAATTATTACTTAAGTATAGGGTAATGGTTAAGATGCCAGTTTAGTTAAGGGTCCGGAGGTAAGGTCCTTTTACACACTGAACTTAACCCCTCAACCAAACCGGCTTCTTAACCCTTACCCCTAAACAAAATATATTAAATCGCAATGAACCATAAAACAGCCTCCCTCACAAGCGCCGACACCATCTGCGCCATCGCATCCCCTCCAGGCACCGGTCCCATCGCCATCATACGCATCTCGGGACCGGAGTCCCTCAGCATCGCCGATGGGATCTTCACTCCGAAAGCGCAGGGTAAGGGCATCAGCCAGGCGAAAGGATACACCATTCATTTCGGAACGGTAAACATGGGGAAGGAGATGCTGGATGAGGTGCTGGTGTATGTCTACAGGGCGCCAAACTCCTACACCGGAGAGGATTCGGTGGAGATATCCTGCCACGGCTCCTTCTACATACAGAAGAAACTCATCGAGCTTCTGCTGGATAAAGGATGCAGGCACGCAAAGCCAGGAGAGTTCACCCTGAGGGCCTACCTCAACGGCAAGTTCGACCTTTCGCAGGCCGAGGCCGTGGCCGACCTGATCGCCGCGCATTCCCGTTCGGCGCATGACCTGGCGCTGAACCAGATGCGCGGAGGCTTCTCCGACAGCATCAAAAAGCTTCGGCAGCAACTGGTCGACTTTGCCTCTATGCTGGAGCTGGAGCTGGATTTCAGCGAGGAGGATGTGGAGTTTGCCGACCGCCGCAAGCTGCTGGGACTGATCCATACCATGGACAGGCACATCAAGATGCTGATCGATTCCTTCACCATGGGCAATGTGCTCAAGACCGGCATACCCGTGGCCATCGTAGGCAAGCCCAACGTAGGCAAGTCCACCCTGCTGAATGCGATCCTCAACGAAGAGCGGGCCATCGTCTCGGAGATCCCGGGCACTACGCGCGATGCCATTGAAGACACCATCATCATTGACGGGGTATCGTTCCGGTTCATCGACACGGCAGGCATCCGCCCGGCCAGGGATGAGATCGAGAGCATGGGCATCGAGCGCACCTATGAGAAGATACGCCAGGCCCGGATCATCCTGTACGTGTGCGATGTGAGTGAATGCACGTGGGATGATGTGAAGGAGGTGGTGGAAGAGTTCCGGGAGCACATGAAGGATAAAACAAAGAAATGGATCCTGATCGGCAACAAGATCGACAAGCTGGTGGAGATCCCCAAGGACTTCCAGGAGCTGGTGGATCTGGAGACGATCTTTGTCTCGGCCAAGCGCCGCGAGAACATCAACCTCATCACCGCCCAGCTGCGCAAGTCGGTGGAAGAAGGCTTACCCGTCGATCAGGCGCTCGTGTCGAACGTACGGCATTACGAGGCGCTGGTCCGCTCGCATAAGTCCTTGAAGCATGTGGAGAGCAGCATCCAGAAGGGCACGCCCACCGACCTGATCGCCACCGACATCCGCCAGGCGCTGTACCACCTGGGTGAGATCACCGGCGAGATCACCAGCGAAGAGATACTGGGGAACATATTTGGTAAGTTTTGTATCGGAAAGTAAAGCACCTTTCCTTTCTTTTCTCTTTCTGTGGAACGACATCCACTCCATAGACTGTCGGAGTTTGGTATTGCTCCTATCAATGCAATTAATGTCACTAAAGTAAAATATTTGCCTAAAAACTTGCATAAGCCATTGAAATTATTTATATTTCCCGTCAAATCACCCAAACCATTTAGCTATGAGACCACTCTTACTTTTTTTAGTAACAGATGCATTTCTGCTTCTTGCTAATAACAACATGATCCAGGCTAATACGATCGCTTTAAATAAAGTAACGTTGATCACGGAGTGCTCATCAGGTGTTCCGAATCTTCCGGATCTGCCACAGGACGAAGACTTTCTGTGCGGTGACGTGACCGGGGATGGCTTGGTTAATGTGCTGGATATCATCTCCATGGTCAATTATATTATGGGCGGTAATCCCAGTCCATTCGATACGGATGCAGCCGATGTCAATGCGGATGATGGGATCAACGTACTGGATATCATCGCCCTGGTGAACATCATCATGCAAAAACCGGACATCCCCTGCCCGTGCATCCCATCAGTACTCTATGAAGGACAAACCTATAATACTGTTCAGATCGGAGAGCAATGCTGGTTCAAAGAGAACCTGAATGTGGGGACGATGATCCTTAGCAACACAGGTGGACAATTACAGACGAATAATGGTACCATTGAGAAATATTGTTATGATAACAATGCGGCAAACTGTAGCACGTTAGGTGGACTCTATGAATGGAACGAGGCCATTCAGTACATAACTGCTGAAGCGACACAGGGCATATGTCCTGTTGGCTGGCACATACCCTCCGACGGAGAGTGGAAGGTATTGGAAGGCACTGTGGACAGCCAGTACCCGGTTGGTGACCCGGAGTGGGAGGAAGAGGGATGGAGAGGCCTGGATGTTGGATCCAATTTAAAAGAAACAGGCACGACGCATTGGACTTCGCCAAATTCGGATGCGACCAATTCCAGTGGATTCACTGCTCTTCCGGGCGGATCCCGCAATGCTGACAATGGGTATTTCAACTGGAGTGGCCTCAACGGTTATTTCTGGTCTTCCTCTGAGTACGTTTCAGGTATCGCATGGACTCGTAAACTGGTCAATAATGAACCTGGTGTACTTCGTGAAGGCAACAATGAGGAGGCTGGTTATTCAGTCCGCTGCTTAAAAGGCTGCTGGCCCGAGCCCACACAGGCCAACGCAGGACCGGATCAGCTGGATATTCCCGGAACTTCGACAACACTGGCAGCGAACACACCAACCTACGGGACAGGGCTCTGGGCTATCGTAAGCGGTTCGGGCGGTACAATCGTCACTCCCACAAGCCCGACCAGCACATTTACTGGAGTGGCTGACAATACATATTCACTGATCTGGGCGGTCACCACCCAGTGCGGAAGTTCATCAGATACAGTTGTCATTAGTTTTGCAGATGGTACGTTTACCTGTGGTGATGATCTGGTATATGAAAGTCAATCCTATGCAACAGTACTAATAGGAATCCAGTGCTGGATGGCAGAGAACATGAATGTGGGGACAATGATCATGAGTAATGGATATGGGTATCAGCAAACCAATAATGGAATCATAGAGAAATATTGCTACAACAACAACCCTGCACAATGTGATGTTTACGGTGGCTTATATGAGTGGCCTGAGATGATGCAGTATGTGACATCAGGAGGGGCACAGGGCATTTGTCCAGAAGGATGGCATGTACCGATGGATTCTGAATATTGGGTACTGGTGAATTATTTAGGAGGATCAGATGTAGCTGGAGGAAAAATGAAAGAAGCAGGTTATGCTCATTGGAATCAACCAAACACAGGGGCCACTAATGAAAGTGGTTTCACAGGTTTTCCTGGAGGGATTCGCAGTTACGTCTACGGGGACTTCTTCAGTCTTGGCAACTACGGTAACTTCTGGTCTTCTACGCAGGCCAATACTTACAACGCGCTGGGCCCGAGCCTACAATTCAATGATGACAATATATATCCAACAACGGTTTACTACAAGATGTTTGGATCCTCTGTTCGCTGCCTCAAGGATTGTGAACCTCAACCTTCTCAGTCTAATGCCGGACCTGATCAATTGAATATCACAGGTACATCCACAATCTTGGCTGGTAATACACCGATCTATGGTACAGGATTGTGGGAAATCGTGAGTGGAACAGGCGGAACACTAGTCAGTCCTTCAAGTCCAACCAGTGAATTTCAGGGCGTCGCAGGGCATGAATACACTCTTAGTTGGACTATTACAACTGTTTGTGAAAGTTCGGTGGATGCGGTGATTATTAGCTTCGTACCTGCTATGGTTCAACCCTGTCCGGGTACACCAACAATTGAATATGAAGGACAGACCTATAATACAGTTCAGATTGGAGATCAATGTTGGCTGAGGGAGAATTTGAATGTAGGAGCGATGATTATCAGTGACCAAGCGGGACAATTGCAGACAAATAATAGTATAATCGAGAAGTATTGTTATGACAATATTGCTATCAATTGTGATACTTATGGTGGACTATATGAAGGGAGAGAGGCTATGCAGTATGTTACAACTGAAGGAGCACAGGGTATCTGCCCAATTGGATGGCATATTCCTACAGATGGGGAATGGAAGATTCTGGAAGGTATGGTGGACAGCCAGTATCCAGTTGGAGATCCGGAATGGGACCAAACGGGCTGGCGTGGCTTAGATGCAGGGGGAGAACTGAAGGAAGCTGGCACTACTTATTGGCAATCACCCAATACCGGTGGAACGAACTCCAGCGGTTTCACAGGTCTTCCTGGGGGTTACCGACTCAGTACAGGCTTTGGGTACTTTTCAGGCCTTAGCTACAATGGTAATTTCTGGTCTTCTTCGCTGTACTATTATAACAGCGCGGCATGGTATCGGGTCCTAAATTATACGGACACCAGTGTGTATCGGGACTACAACGACCTGGAAAAAGGGTATTCCGTCCGCTGCCTCAAGGACGACTGAGAGGCTATACTGATAAATCTTATCAATTGAAATATTTCATATATTTACAAGCGAGGAATTGACATCTTTTACTAAGTCCTTCATTCTGAACCATATTTTTCGTCATGAAGTTCTCTCTTTTACTCGTCCTGTTGTTCGCCAGCATCCATTCCGTTAAGGCCGGAGATAAGCCTCTGCTCCCCGGCAATGGCTCCCCTTCCCACCGGGGCTATTCAGTCAGCATCACCATCAAGACAGGCTTATATGACAATCCTGACATTTATGTTGTCCTCGAAGGAACACAACCAGGGAATATCTTCACCCTGACCACAAAAAAAGACCATACTGCAGTTTTTTATGATGTGGCCGCAGGGGAGTATGATTTATATTTTAATATCCCGGGTTATAGTCATTATTTTTTATCTGGGATCCAGATCAATCAGGATTTCCACTTGAACTGCAGTACGTGCCCTTCCCTGGATTCTCCTACCCATGTCCGGGTCGTCTGGCCCGAACTGGATATTTCCTGGTCACCGCCAGTTCACGAATATCAGCCCGTTTTTTTTGAGGGATTTGAATCCGGGACCATCGCCGGCTCCTGGCACCAGGAGTTTATATCAGATACGCTGCGCTGGACCACGCAGATTGGTTCCCCTTCCGGCGATCCCGGCCATGCCTTCAGGGGAGAATTCAATGCCGGTTTGCCGGGTGGCGACGGGATCACGATCCTGGTCTCACCCTCACTCGACCTGAGTCAGGCCGTTAAACCGAGACTGCATTTCTGGTACGCCCAGACCAGCGACAGCAATGCCGTCAGCCACCGCCTGGAAGTCTGTTACCGGAACGTTGCCAACGGCGAATGGAAGCTGTTGTACAGCTATGGTTATGACACGCACAGCTGGTCCGGATCATTGCTGGGGCTCCCGGATCCGACCGGTCAGTACTCGATCGGATTCAGAGGGGATCTTTCTGCTATGGGAGGCAATGGGATCTGCCTGGATGAGATCTATGTCATGACCAGTTATTACAATCCCGAAACCGATCCTGTTCAGGGATACAAAGTCTACCTGGACGGCCAGTATATTGATTATTACCAGGAAGCCGGCCGCTACCCGCTCCCGGACCTCCCACCAGGATTTCACATCGCCGGCGTCCAGGCAATCTATCCAGGCATGGAGTCAATTATTGTTGAAGCCCCTTTCTACTCCACTCCCTGCACCTACCTTGACCAGCCAGTAAATTTCTACGGAACGATAGAAGATACATGCATTGTGCTGCACTGGGGAGAGCCTCCCGGTCTGAGCGGATCACCCGGCGACAGGCGAACGGTCACTAAGCGACTTCCCGATCAGGACAGTGCGGTACAGTTTGAACTGACCGGCTATCACATCTGGTACTTTGACAGGATCCTGGCCTATGTTGACGATACGGTGCATGAATTTACGGATACACCGGATAATGTATGCGACTCCACACAACTGATCCGTCACAGGTATACCCTGTCGGCCGTCTATGACCTGGGGGAATCCTGCAGGCTCGATCCTCCCTTTGAGGCCGACACCTACTGGAACTTACCGATGCCGGGAACCGTTTCTGCCTCCGGGACCGGAGAAGACTCGGTCCGGATTGTCTGGATAGCTGCGCCCGGCGGAAGTATTGCGGGGTATAACCTTTACAGGAACAGGCAGCTGGTGGCGTTTGTCACGGATACTTTTTACTGTGAGCCGGCCGCGAACAGGGGCACCTGGAACTATGAAGTATCCGCCCTCATGCAGGATGGAGGCGAGTCGTGCCTTGCCGGACCCGCCTGCTTTTCGTTCAGGGCCAACGGGGTGAAAGGTACTGTGGAAGATGTCGTCACCCGGCAGCCGCTGGCCGGTGCTTCGATCCTGCTGACACCCGGGGATCATTCGACTGTTTCCGGCTGCGACGGCGACTATGCACTGGAGGATATCCCTGCCGGAGCATACGAGGGATCGGTATCCCTGCCAGGGTACTTTGACCGGCATTTCGAGGTCGCCGTTGACCCATGGGGATTCGTGACGAGGGACATTCTCCTTGCGGATTCTTCCCTATCGGTGGTGCCTTTCAGGGAACCCTGGGACAGCAGCTCGTTCGCTTTTCAGCACTGGTCGTTCGATACGTTGCAGGGATTGTGGAATATCGAAGCACTGGAGGGCATGCCGGCTCCCTGCGCCTCTTTTGGAGGAGACCCACCGATGACCGGTTACCAGTGCAGCCTGGTGAGCAACCGCATGGATGTTACCGGCAGGACCGGCAACCTCTTCCTTTCGCTGGACATGAGGCTCGGCATGAACAATCCCACCGGTACCGAAATGCTCGACATTGAAGTATGGAATGGAAAAGAGTGGATACTGTGCCAACGCTTTCAAAACCTGGAAGCCTTTGATTGGACGACCCATCATTACGATCTTACTCCGATCGTCAAGGGTCCTGTCACCCAGGTGCGATTCACTGCGCAGGGCTCAATATCATCGGATATCGAAGCCTGGTTGGTGGATAATATCACGCTGGAAACCGATGTCATGGGTATCCTTTCGGGATATGTAACCGACTCTTTCACTCAACCGCTGGAAGGAATAATGATTACCATCGGTGAAACCCAGACCGTTACGGATCCCGATGGTTTCTACACCCTGGAAGTACCTGCAGGCCATCTGACCGTCAGCGTCTCCGCAGCGCACTTCAATCCTTATTGCGACACAGTCAACGTGTACGGAGAGGTCAATCATGACATCATCCTCACCCGACCGGCCCCCGATCCCCATCCCACATCTATTTATGTCGATTCCTGGGGCGGGATCGAAACCAGGGAACTGGAACTGGTGAACCAGGGATCGGGTCCGGCTGAATGGAAGGCCAGCATCCTGTACCCGGATGAGGCCAGACCCGTCCCGGAATGGACAGCAGGCATCCGCTCCACTCCCGGCATCCCGGGGAAGGATGTGGGTGCCACCTGCCTTCAGGTCACCGGTGAGAATCCCCGTGAGGCCTGGGATCTCTTGTTCACGTACGATCTTTCGACGGTCAACGGCGTAGTGGACAACCACACTGGCGTGGTGTTCAACGGCAATACCTTCTATGTTTCGCAGTGGAATGGCAATAGCATCCTTGCCTACTCCGCCAGTGGCAAATACCTGGGATCGCATGAAGTGAGCGGCGCGGAGAACCTGCGCACCCTGTCGTGGGACGGATATTTCCTGTACGGAAGCCCGGCCCTGCCCCTGATCTACAAGATCGATCCTGTGACGTTCAACGTGGTGGAGATCACTACCTCACCGGTTTGTGTCAGGGGCATCGCCTATGATCCTCAAAACGATGCCTTCTGGGTGTGCGACTGGGAAACCGATCTTTACCTGGTGGGACGGGAGGGGCAGACCCTGATGGTCATTCCCAATCCGGGGATCGCGGGTGTGTATGGCATAGCCTACGACGACGTGACCGGTCCCTCTTCGCTGTGGCTGTTCTGCCAGGGAGATCCGGGGGCGACCTTCCTGCAGCTGGATATAGCCACGGGGCAGCTGACAGGACGAATTCATAATGTACTGGCGGAAGTGGAGGCCAGCGGCTTCCCGGTGGCCGGCGGTGCCTTCCTGTCCGCCGGGATCAGTCCCGGGGTGGTGGTTCTGGGAGGGATCCTGCAGGCCGAAGACAACCTCCTTTTCGGCTACGAGCTCACCCCTTCATCCTGGCTTTCGCTGTCATCCTACAGCGGGCATCTGGATGCCGGAGCGAGTGAGGAACTCAGAGTGTGCTTCAACGGGGAAGGGCTCGCCTTGTACGAGTTGTACGAAGCCATCATACACTTTACCAGCGATCCGGATGTGCCGGTCACAGATGTGCAGGTGGGATACCGGCTGGTAACCGGAACCGGAGAAACACCTGGAAATCTGCAACTATCCATTTACCCCAATCCAGCCGGTACAGAGCTGGTCGTCGAATGCCGTGAGCCGGTATCGTGGATCGGGATCTGCGACAGCCAGGGTAAACAGGTGGCACAGTTCCATCCGGACCGTGAAAAAAGGATCGTTGTGAATACAAACGGCTACCCTGCCGGGCTTTACTATATCGAAGCCTGTCTTGAAGATGGCAGCAAAACCGTAAAAAAGACGATCATAGTACGCTGAAAGGCTGCATTAAAAAGTCTTTGAGTGCCTTAGTAAAAACCTTTGCGTTCCTTCGTGGTTCTGTCAATCAGTTCCTCCCGGCAGTCATTATTTGCAGTATTTCCTGATGCTTTTTTCAGCACCCGCATAGCCTGATTCCCTGGCTTTATTCAAATCCGAACACCCGCTTTCCTTTTGTCCTGATTTCAACATGATAAGGCCTCTGAGGTAATAGGCATCAGCGTACTGTGGTTCAAGTTCGATCGCTTTGGTCAGATCGGCAATGGCTCCAGGGTAGTCTTTGGTATATTCCTTTACCGATCCTCTGCCGAAATAAGCTTCTGCATACTTCGCATCAAGCTCAATGGCTTTGGTATAGTCGGCAGTGGCTTCATTCATATGAAGAAGCGTATAGTTTGCATGTCCTCTCTGGCAATATGCCTCTTTATACAACGCGTACAGTTCAATGGCACTGGTAAATTCAGTGATCGCACGTCTGGGTTCCTGGAGAGCCAGCTCTGCCAGTCCTTTTAAAAAATGGGCTTTGGCAGACTGCGGGTCAATCTTTGTTGCTGCGGTAAAGTCAGAAAGTGCTTCTGAAAATCTTGAAAGTCGTACCATCTCCATTCCTCTTTCGCAGTAGGCGTTAACGTACTGTGGATTGATCCCGATGGCCTTCGAATAATCGGCTATTGCACCAGGTGTATCTTCGAGCCATGTCTTTGCAAGACCTCTCAGGTAATAGGCCTCTGCATACTGCGGATCCAGCTCGATGGCCCGTGAGAAGTCAGCAATCGCTTCACTGTATTCCTTGTTCAATCCTTTTGTCAGGCCCTGGCTAAAGTACTCTTCCGCAGACTGACCGTATCCGCCAGAAGCCATGAACAATGCGATCATCAGACAAAACAATCTTCTCATGATTTATCTTGCTTTTTCTTTCGCATCTCCCACCTCCTTTCTCCTCTCTCCTTTCTCCTCTCTCCTTTCTCCTCTCTCCTCTCAGTTACGGTACCCAGATCAACAATCCCTATTCATCCTCGTACACCGTCATATCCCCAAGGCACATCCACTTTCCGTTCTCCTTCACGTAAAACTCGGTGTATTTCCCCTGATGATGCACCATCTTGCTCTCTTCTCCCGCTCCCATGGACATATTGAACTGAAAAATGTAGTGCACCACCGCCGCATTGCTGGCCACCGCAATGCGCGCGGGATTGATAAAGTAATCCTGCATCTTCCAGGCATCCTTCAGGGGCTGGAACATCGCGACCGCCTGGTCTTTGTTGATCGGCAGGGGCAGTGAGCTGGACCATCCCTGGTATTTTTCATGGAAGGCGAGGACCGACGGGTCCACATTGCCGGCCTTGAGGTTCTTCCAGTTGTTTTCGATGACCCTCCACACCTCTGCCTGTTCTTTGGTCCACTCCTGGGCGAACAGCGAGGCTGACGCTAAAATGGTCAGTGTGATGATGGCAAAACGGATCAGTGTTTTCATGATGCGGTTGTTTTTGGATTGAGGGACGAAGATAGGGAAAAACAAGAGTGTCTTAAAAGTAAGCACCCTCTTTTGTTTTCCCCTCTTCCGATTCCTTAATCCTGTTAATTACTCATTTTTTTGCTCCCCGGCCGCAGGGCCGCACCATCGCAACGCGACTGCGCCTGGTGCTATCTCACTTCGTTCGATTGCCCCGGCCAGGTTCCCCTCTGGCCGGGGCACCGCACCAGCCAAGGTCGCTTATGCGATGGTTGGGATGGTTCTATTTGGAAGAGATGATCCCTGAGCATCATCCGGCCCGTCTGGTCAACCGGATCATTTTCCTGATCGATCTCACTGTTTAAAGAAACAGTATAAGGACTGGGATGCATCCATTTTCCTGAAATTATCAGTTATGGCAGTGCAAAAAAATCCTTTTTTTCTTGCATTTTATAAAATTCCGTATATTTGGCCTGATGCAGTAACGATACCACCCATCGTCTGACGGCCATTCACCGGCAATTCTCGCCGGAAACACGATTCGGAGAAAATACGTCAACTAATCTCCAAGGATGATTTTGTGCAGTCCGAGTAAATTCTTTGTTCCTTAGTTCGGTCAGTCATCAAAGCCGGAAAATGTCAATATTGTTAAGAGTTTGGCATTCGCTACTCGTTGCTTAATAGACTACCCGTCAGGTCATTGAAGAGAATAAAATGAATAATCGCATTAAAAAAAATGCATTGTATTACACTTAAATTATAGGCAACCCAAAAAAAGACTAATATGACACATACACAGATTATTATTGCAATCATAATTGCTGCCGGACTTCTAGGTGGCTTAACAAATTTTTTCTTGTTTTACAATCTTGACTACAAGAAGAAAGAATGTTGGATAGATTTTCTTAAGTCTATTTTTCTGTGCATTTGTGCTTCTGTTACAGTTCCATTATTTCTGCAAATAATTTCAAATAATCTCCTTGACATTCCAAAAGACGCGGCTTTCCCTAACAAAAATTATTTTATTCTTGCAGGTTTTTGTGTTTTAGCGGCTTTTTATTCAAAAAGATTCCTTGATGACTTATACGCTAAGGTTATTAAAGCGGAGAAAAAAGCAGAAGAAGCTAAACAAATTGCCGAAAATGTAGAACAAAAAAACCAAGAAATCGATGACATTGAAGAAATTATCAACGAGAATGAACTTAATAGGACATTTACAACTGACTATTCAAAAGATGATATAAAGGCCGTTTCACGTGCAATATTAATATCAAAATATTCTTACAGGACAATTGCAGGGGTCTCAAAAGATACTAACATCTCAGAAGACAAAGTGAAAGGAATTTTAGAGTTGCTTAAAAAAGCTGGATTTGCTGAATCTAAGAAAAATAGAAAAGGCAATGATATTTGGAAAATAATTTACAAAGAATAATATAAGGTATTCCTATAACATGCAGTATAATAAATTTCCGGTACAGTAGGTTATTCAAGGATTGTAACACACTTCCACTTTTATATGACTTGACAGGTAATCGCCCGCAATTGGCAACTTTTTATAACGCCAAACCTCTGCACCCACTAATTGTTAATACAATGATAATAAAAAGATTAAAAACAAAAAACTATAGGAGTTTAGAGACCCTAGATGTAGAATTTAATCCTTACTATAATGCTCTATCTGGAAAAAATAATTCTGGCAAATCAAATATAATAAGAGCGTTAGTATCATTGTTAACAACATATGATTATAGAATGTTCCGAGAATATTATCCTGCTGCAATTCATTATCCTTCAGATTACCCTTGCTGGAAGAAAAAAGAGAAAGATAAGGGAAATATAGAAATCGAGATTGATCTAGAACTTGATGAGAATCAAGATACAGGCTTATTTAAGTTTATTAAAGAATTAATATTCAAAAATGAAGAAGAGTTTAAAAATACAAAGGAAACCTTAATAATCAAAGCCGTACAAGAGCCTGGGCAAAAAGAAACTAAGATAACTATATCATTTGGTGATAATGAAATTAATGATGAGTATAAAAGAGATGAATTATTGAACCGATTGAGAAATTCAAAATCAATTTTATTCCATAATTCAACCGAGAATTATCCATTTTTTTTCTTTCGAAGCAATAGAGACTCATTGATCTCATATTTGGGAAATGAGAATAGAAATGAATTAGCGAAAAAGAAAGAAGCACTTGAATCCGCTGTAAAAAAATCACTTAAGAGACATCAACATGAATTTGGCAACCTGCTTGGAAGGCTGACGGATAAATATGATGTGTCACTTGGGATTTCAAGTTTGGATCTTGAAAGAGAAAACGTCGAGATTTCGTTGAAAGAAAAAGGAGTAGAAGTTTCGTTAGAAGATTGGGGTAGTGGAACAAAAAATAGGACTCTAATTTTACTGAATTTACTTAATGCAAAGCGGATTCAAGAAACAAGTACTGTCAATGATAGATTGACCCCTGTTTTAATAATCGAAGAACCAGAGAGTTTTTTACATCCATCTGCTCAAGCAGAATTTGGTAGAATTATACAAGATATTGCAATTGAATTTAAAATTCAAATCATAGTCGCGACTCATAGCCAATTCTTACTAAGTCACAAAACACCTTCAGCCAATATACTTCTTGAAAGGCATTTTAGTTCAAAAAACAGGGGTTCGCAAATCGTCAGTACAAAGGGTGATAAATGGTTTGAGCCTTTTGCTCTTTCATTAGGAATTAACGGAACTAATTTTACCCCTTTTAAATCAACTATCTTTAGTGGCTCAAGTGACATAATATTGGTTGAGGGAGAAACTGATAAAGAATATTTTACATTGTTAATGGATGAAAAGCATGGTAGAAATAAATTAAATTTTGAAGGTGAAATATTTGCCTATGGAGGTGCTGGTAATATAAAAAATAATATTTTGTTGCGTTTTATTAAAGAAAGATTTAAACGGTTTGTTGTGACTATCGATTTAGACAAATTTTCTGAAGTCAAAGAAACATTTGGAACCTTGGGACTAAAGGAAAATATTGGATATTTAGTAATTGGTAAAAATGAAACAGGAAAAAAATGCATTGAAGGATTACTTCCTGTTACCATTTTATCGAAAGTTTATTCTGAAAATGTTGAATTAGTTCAGAAGTCTATGGAAAATTCAAATGAGGGCAAAAAAGCTAAAAACATTCTGAAATTAAAATATCTTGAATCATTTAAAGCTGAAGCAAATAATGATCCGACTAATTTCTCCGAGTTTTATAAAATTTCGAAAATATTGAATAAAATATTTAAAAATTAACAGTTGATAACGAGCTTGCAGTAGAGCAATGCGGGGCAATTTCGATGGTGAGTGGATACCAAAACTATAAACAAAAAAGGAAAGATAAGGAAACACGAGGTAAATCCCTCACCGCGGCTGCAAGTGGGAAGTTAATCCAAACATTAAGCCATAAACTGTCAATCCAAACACCTAAATATAACTGAGGGGGAATGGAGAATCGGGATTATCAAAATTAACAACGTAATAATTTCGCCTAAATTAATTACCCCCTCCCATAATTTCCTTTCTTCACATTGATTTCCTACCTTTGATTCCCTACTCCTATGAATTTTTTCTCTCATGTCCGAAAACGAATGGAAAACGAGGAAAACACGAATCGATGCGCGGCTGAAGGTACTGTCGCCTGGTTGTGTGATCGTCCCGCATAAAGAGAGTATGGAGATGTCGTACCTGATGCACTACACGTTGGAGGAATGCCCTGCGGCGAACGGGCCGGTAGACTATGCCCTCTTCGTAAACGGCCGACTGCTGGGAATCCTGGAAGTAAAACGCGGGTCAGTGAATCCGCAGAATGTACTGGGACAGGCCAAACGATATGCCTCGGGCTGCCCCGCAAAGATCCCTACTACTCCCAGGAATTACTGGACTTCCACACGCTAGCGTTCTACTTTCATAATTTATAGTAATCTATGGGCTGGAGAAGTTTACAAATCAGTCCCTTAGGACTGGAAAACGTAAAATAATCCTCAGCTATTTGAGTTTTACCGATAGTTCAGTATATTTGTCTGCATTATTCGACTTTAATATATTTAAAACTATGGACTTAAAAGACCAGATTAAACAATTAGCTGAAAGGGTAACGAAATTAAAAAGCCAAATTCAAACTGAGGAAGCAACTAAAATGGCTTTTATAGTACCCTTCATTCAGTGTTTGGGTTATGACATATTTAATCCTTTAGAAGTTGTACCGGAATTTATTTCGGATATCGGCATTAAAAAGGGTGAAAAAATTGACTATGCAATTCTGAAAGATGGACAGCCGATTATTTTAATCGAATGTAAGCATTGGGTAGAAGACTTAAATATCCATGATGGCCAGTTATTAAGGTATTTTAATGTATCTAAAGCTAAGTTTGCAATTCTCACCAACGGGATAATTTACCGTTTTTATACGGACCTGGTAAAAAATAATTTGATGGATGAGAAGCCTTTCTTTGAATTTGATATTACCGAAATAAAAGATAATCAGGTTGATGAACTCAAGAAGTTCCATAAGTCCTATTTTGATATCGAGAAAATATTCAATGCTGCCAGCGACCTGAAATATTCAAACGAAATAAAAAATATTTTTTTCAAAGAAATTAACGAACCAAGCGAAGCTCTTGTTCGTTTCTTTGTGACGCAAGTTTATCAAGGAAGAGCGACTGAAAAGGTATTGATCACTTTTAAAGATCTAGTACGGAAATCCTGCCAGGAAGTAATTACAGACATGATTACGGAAAGACTAAAAACAGCCATCAAGAAAGAATCCGAGGCTGCCCAACCTAAAGAAGCTCCTATTCAAAAACCAGAATCTGAGCCTCCCAAAAGTAAAATAGAAACCACTATCGAAGAGATGGAGGCATTTTACATCATTAAAGCAATTATAAGGAGAAGTGTTGATATAAAAAGAATTGCGTACAGGGATACCCAATCCTATTTCAGCGTCTTACTTGACGATAATAACCGAAAACCAGTTTGCAGATTATATTTCAGCGAAAAGAAGAAACAAATTGGAACATTTGATGAAAATAGAAAGGAAATATATACTACTCTTCAGTCGGTAGATGATATTTATAATTTTTCTGATATCCTTATTAACACAGTCAAAGGATATGAGGGGAAATAAAAATTAATTCCCCTTTATTTTCGAATCAAGTCTATCAATTTTTTCATTTAACTCCTTGACCATTTGTTGAAGTCGTTTAATTTCAACCGCAATATCTTCTTCGTGGATAAAATAATCAGTAATTGAGCTTATCAGGGTGCCAAATAGAATCATTCCCATCAGAATTAGAACTATAGATATAAATTTCCCCTCAATAGAAATTGGTGAAATATCCTGAAAGAATCCAAAAGTCATCGTCGTATGAAGTGTCCACCAAAAAGAATTTCCGATTGAATTGAAAAAGGGATTAATCTCCTTTTCGAGTTGATGTATACTTATCGTAAAGATTATGATTAAAAAAATCACTATGAGCAGTAAATTTTTCAAAGTAGCAACAGAATTTTTTCTACTAAATAAATTGTAAAAAACTCTCCCTGAACGCATTAACCTCAGTACACGAATAATCCGGACAATTCTACCAATTCTCAGAACGCCAACCATCGGAATCGAAGAAACGAAGTCAATCCAATTAGTTTTTAAATATTTAATCTTCCTTTGGGATATAATAAGGCCATAAAAAAAGTCAACCAAGAACAGCACACAGATTATCGTATCTACTATTTGTAGAACCTTACTTAAATTTTGTGGATACGTTATTATTGAACTGACAAAGAGTTCAATAACTACATAAATGGAAAGGACAAATAATAGTATGTCCCATTTCGTAAGCCTTTTCATAACGGTTGAATTGATTAACAAGATCTAAAGATACATAAAGGCTACTTTTGTGATAATCATATTTTTCATTCTTTAAGCACACCTTGTACTAACCTGAGCAGCACGAGATCGTCCGTCGCGTCGAGCGACTGTTTACCCTGGCTGACTCCCTTGAAGCCCTCTACAACAAAGCCATGCAACGGGTGGAGAAAATAGAGCAGGCGGTGCTGGCTAAAGCATTCCGCGGGGAGCTGGTGGAGCCACATCCGGATGATGAGCCGGCAGAGGTACTGCTGGGAAATATTGCGGAAGAGAGAGGGAGCAAGGAATAAAGATTCAGATCCCCTACTACGCCCGGGATGACGGCCGAGAACGAGGGATTACGTGAAAAGACGGCGCGACACGCACCATCTCTCATCTCTCCTCTCTCCTTTCTCCTCTCATTAAACCAATCTGATCAGGAACCATTATTCTTCATACACCATCTTATCCCCAAGGAACATAGACCCAATCGTCAGGGTCGCAAAATATTTAAAATATTTTTCATAGGACTCTGAAATGTGTTAACATATCTGTTAACTTTGCCCCATGGTTCGGGAAATCAAATTCTTCAAAGAATATTTTATCGATTTTTATTTGTCTCTGGATTTAAGAGAACAGGAAAAAGTTGATTATGTCTTACTCTTGATCCGGACTGTGGAGATTGTTCCTGGAAAGTTTCTAAAACGAATGAAAGGAACCCGTGGCCTCTATGAAATCAGAATTAACTTCAGCAACAGTACCTATAGAATCTTTTGTTGCTTTGATCAAAGTAAACTGATCGTGCTGTTTAATGGATTCGTAAAAAAGACAAGGAATACCCCTAAGAAAGAAATTGAACGTGCAGTCAACTTAATGACTCAATATTTTGAGGAAAAAAATTAAAAAATGAAAAAATTACGTGAAGCAACCACCTTTGATGAATTGCTTGAAATTAAATACGGGAAACCAGGCACTTCAACCAGAGACGAATTTGAACAAAAGTCAAAGGCTTTCATTATTGGCGAAATGATTAAAGAAGCAAGAAAGCAGGCCAACCTGACTCAGGATGATCTGGCTGGAAAAATCGGGACCAAGAAAAGCTATATTTCCCGCATTGAGAATGGCAAAATTGATATTCAGATATCTACATTGTTTAAAATATTTGAGGAAGGTCTCGGCCGGAGAATAGGAATAAACGTTTTGTGATGTTTTATGCGCCCTGACTGTAAATTCAGTATCATCTTTTTGTTTGCCCTGGCTGACTCCCTTGATACCTGCTATAAAATAGCCCTGCAACGGGTGGAGAAAATAGAGCGGTCGGTGCTGGCCAGAGCATTCCGCGGGGAGCTGGTGGTGCCGGATCCCGAGAATGAGCTAGCAGAGGTACTGCTGGGAAAGATTGCAGAGTAGATGTGACCTTTATTATGTATTTGATTCACCTCTCATTCCTCACGCGAAGGTGGCGGAGGCATCTGGTCCGGTGGCAAGGGGGGTGCAGAAGGATTGTGAAAAACCGTATAGGATATTACGGGAACCTTGCCAAAATGCATCTCCACCCTGCTCCCGTCAAAGTCGCCGGTGCATGCCCACTGGAAAGACCCTTTGCCGAACGCGCCAATGTTCACAGGATGGCTCATCCGGGTGGATTCCGGTGGCAGATAGTACATCTTTGCCTGCAAGGTGTAGATTTCGGGTGCAATGTGCTGCAGTTTCGCCCGGTGCCCTGCCAGCTCCCTGAAGTAGGTGGTCCAGTCCCAGGATCCATGACCAAAAGTTGTGTCTGGTGCAAAGGCGATCAGAAACGGCTTCCCCTCACGGATGGCCCAGGGTAGTTTGGCTTTCAGCTCTTCCAGGGTATAGCTCCGCGAGAACTGATTTTCGGGGAACTCGCTCCTCAAAACCTGCCAGATCCGGATGACAGCTGCATCTGTTACAGCCTGGTTGTCAGGTGATTCTAAAATGGTTCTTGTCGACGACCGGATGGTCCTGGTTCCGGGCGAACTGCACGCAATGATGACAGAAAGCCCCACAAAAAGGGCAACTGATGATTTAAAGTTCATGACTCGCATATTTTTCCACAAATTTAAAGAAATCAGGATGCTGCATTATAAAAGATGATGGATCCATTCAGCTTCTCACCGGTCTTTACTTATGTAAGTTGCCATTTTCGGATAACCGGTACCCGTCAGGTGACACGGGGGGTATCGTGCCTAAGTAAAAAATCTTTACATAGGTACATTTCTATTCATTTTACCCTATATTTGTCATCCACCCTCTTGCATTGGTACTCCTAAGTCTGTAGGTATTCATTAAAAACATGTTGCGATGAAAACAAAGTTCTACATCTCAGCACTTTGCACAGTGCTTTTTCTATGGTCAGGCAGTCTTTCTTCCCAGACGGTAACTCCCGAAAAAGTCATGATACCGGTCGGGTTTGATATTTCTCCTGCACTAAGCGACATTACACCGGTTCCTCCCGGATATGTGGACCAGTCGTGGAAAGAGAAAGTGGTTCCCAATAAGGAGGGATTCCTGGAAGAGTTCAGTACCGAAGCGGCATGGAAAGGCCCTGACCCGGTACTTCAGGACAACATAGCAGGCAGCCGCTCCACTGCAACCATCATCGAAAATTTCAGCGGCCAGAGCAACACCAGCGGTGTAGCCCCACCGGATACCGACGGCGACGTCAGTCCAGACTACTATATGCAGATGGTCAACCTGTCGTTCCAGATATGGAATAAAAGCGGCATTTCTGTGTACGGACCCGCGGCAAATATCACACTCTGGAACGGTTTTACCGGTCCCTGGACCGGTCATAACGATGGTGACCCCATTGTGCTGTACGACCAGCAAGCCGGCCGCTGGATCGCCTCACAGTTCGCACTGCCCAACTATCCGAGCGGGCCGTTCTATGAGCTGGTGGCTGTGTCGCAGACGAGTAATCCCACCGGAGCATGGTACCGCTACGCTTATGAATTCACCAATATGCCCGACTATCCCAAGTTCGGCGTATGGCCCGACGGTTATTACCTGACCATCAACCAGTTCGCACCCCCCAGCCTGGGCTTCGCCGGGGCTGCTGTCTGCGTGCTCGACCGCACTGCCATGATCAGCGGTAATTCCAGTGCACAGATGCTGTTCTTTAACCTGGGCACAGGCTATGGAAGCCTGCTCCCCGCCGATTTTGACGGCACTACGCAGCCACCCACCGGTAGTCCCAACTACCTGGCCAACCTCGGCACGAACTCCCTCCGCATCTGGGAAGCTACCATTGACTGGATCAATACAGGCAGTTCCACCGTTTCCCTGTCACAAACGCTCGGGGTCCAATCATACTCCTACAGCGGCATAACGATCAATCAGCCTAGCACCACACAAACACTGGACGCCCTGGCATCCCGTCTTATGTTCAGACTTCAGTACAGGAATTTCGGCACCCATGAAGTGATGCTCACCAACCATACCGTCAACGCCAATGGAGCCGGACAGGCCGGTGTGCGCTGGTATGAGCTCAGAAAGACCGGAGGCTCATGGTCGTTATACCAGCAGGGCACCTATGCACCAGACGACGGTAACCACCGCTGGATGGGGAGCGTAGCCATGAACGGCAATGGTGACATCGCCGTCGGTTATTCAGTGTCCAGTGCATCCACGTACCCATGCATCCGCTTCGCGGGCCAGACTGCAGCCACATCCGGCAACGGGCTGCTGGATGTGAACGAAACCATCATCCACGCGGGAGTGAGTTCTCAGAATGGGGTCAACCGCTGGGGTGACTATTCGATGATGTCGGTGGATCCATCGGATGATGCTACCTTCTGGTACACCAATGAATATTCAAACGGCGGCTGGAGCTGGAAAACACAGATCGCCTCCTTTACTTTCCAGCCTCCGGTGATCATACCCCCCGTGGCTAATTTCTCCGGAACCCCAACCACCGTCATGGCAACGCAACAGGTGACCTTTACGGACCTGTCGGCCAATTTCCCGACCAGCTGGTCATGGACATTCGATGGCGGATCACCAGGCATCAGTGCCTTGCAGAATCCTGTAGTCACCTACGACACTCCGGGAACGTATTCGGTCACCCTGACAGCCACCAACAGCGCAGGTGGCGGCACCCTTACGCAAACAAATTACATTACGGTCACCGATTTTGTCATTTCCTACTGTTCCTCTTCCGGCAGCAATACGACGAAGGAATGGATCAATTCGGTCAGTTTTGGTCCCCTGGTCAAAACCTCGGGATCGAACGGCGGTTACGGGGACTTTACCGGAACTCCCGTTTCGTTCATAAGCGGAAATTCGTATAACCTGGCGATGAGCCCGGGATTTTCCGGTAAAGCCAGGAATGAATACTGGAGGGTCTGGATCGATTACAACATGGACGGCGATTTTTTCGATACGGGAGAAGAAGTTTTCGCAGCCAGCGCACAGAAAGGAAGTGTCACCGGATCCGTTGCGATCCCGTCCGGATTAAACGGAGAGACCCGGATGCGCGTTTCCATGAAATACAATGCAGTTCCCTCATCCTGTGAGCAGTTTGTTTTCGGTGAGGTGGAAGATTACACCCTGACGCTTACCACACCTGTCCCGCAGGCTCCTGTCGCTGACTTCTCAGGAAATCCCACAACTATTGTTGCAGGCAACACGGTGCAGTTCACCGACCTGTCACTGTACTATCCCACTGCATGGGCATGGAATTTTGCAGGCGGGACTCCCGGGACCAGTGCCACTCAAAACCCAGTGATCACCTATAATACACCTGGCACATACACAGTGAGCCTGACCGTTACCAACAGTGTTGGTACTGATACCAAAACAGTTACCGGATATATCACGGTGAATGCTCCCGGGACCTATTGCGAGTCACATAGCACTACTAACGCACTGGAATGGGTAACCAATGTGGCCATCGGCAGTTTTGTTCACCCGTCTGGAGCTTCACTGTATTCCGATTTTACCAGCTCTACCGTCAGCCTGGCTCCCGGATCCGGGTACAGTGTCACTCTGACTCCTCATACTACCTCTCAGCGGAATTTCTGGAGGATATGGATCGATTTCAATATGGATGGCGATTTTGAAGACTCGGGGGAACAGGTTTTTACTGTCAATAACAAAAAAGGCACTGCAACCGGTACGATTGCCATTCCAGCCACTGCTTCAGGGTCAACAAGAATGAGGATCACAGAGAAGACCGGCGGCTCTCCGACTTCCTGTGAAGTCTTTACTAATGGTGAGGTGGAGGATTATACTGTGGGCTTTGCCAGCGGGCCGGTCGTTGCCACGCGGAACAGCGAACTTGGCATCGAGCTGTTCCCAAATCCGGCCAACGATCAGCTGAACATCGTTCTTTCAGGCAATGACCGTAATGTTAACATCAAGGTTTACAACGCCTTCGGACAGATCATGGATGATTTCAATATCACGGATGACAGGACGATTATCCATCTTACATCGTACCCGCACGGCATCTATTACATCGGTGCCGACGACGGGATTCAAACCGCGCTGAAGAAGTTCATCAAAGAGTAATGGTAACGGCACCTTACCCTTCTCCTACAACGCCCTCAGCTCACGGTACTGGTTGGGCGACATGCCCATCAGCTTCGAAAACATTCTCGAGAAGTAATACTGGTCTTCGATACCGACCTCCAGCGCGATCTGCTTGATGCGCATACTGGTGAATATCAGGAACTGGCAGGCTTTCTGAACCTTCAGGTGGTTGAAATACTGGATGGGTGTAAAGCCTGTCTTTCGTTTGAACACAAAGGAAAAATGGGAATGCGATAGCCTTGCCTCACGGGCAATCTCCGCCAGCGACAGATCCTTACTGACATTGCACTTCATATAGTCGATCGCCTTATCCGTCACGCTCTTTTCTGTCAATGCATCCTGCGAACCGTAATCATCGTTGTAAAGAAAAGAAGCGATCAGGTTCCACAGACACATGTTCGCATGCAGCAAGGCATTGCTGGCGTAACCTGATTCAAGCCTGTCATAGATCTCGTTGAACAGATCAATGCACTGCCTGTCGTACCTGATGAATCCCTTCAGCCGGTCCTGGCTGATCATCTCGCCGACAATGTAATCGGCAATGCCGCCTTTGAAATGAACCCAGTAAATAGTCCATGGATTGACAGGATCGGCTGCATAGGAATGAGGTGCCTTTATCGGAATAACGCAATATTCTCCTGCTGCCAGCGTGTATTCCCTTTTGTGAAAACAGATCTTGCCTTTCCCGTCATGGCAATAGATCAGGATATGCTGCTCGGCTCCGCCGGCCCGCTCGCGGAAATGATGCTGAGCCCTGGGGTAGTACCCGATGTCGGTGATGTACATGGTGCCGATGATGTTGTTGCGGGCACACCTGCTGTTCAGGATCTGACGCGGTATCACGATCGCCTTCTGACCCTCGAATCCCTCTTTTTTCTTAATGATTTCGTCCATTGGGGAATTTTGTTTGAAGGCCCCCTCCCCTCACCCCTCCCGGATCCCCGATTTCGCGGGGACCTAGGGGAGGGGCAGGGGGAGGGGTCCTTTAATACCGTAAAATAATCCATCAAATGGCGAAATTACTCCATTTATTTTTATCCGTCAAAATCTTTTCTTTGATCATTCAATATCCGGCAGAATACTGATATGGATGAGGAAGTAAAAGCCTGGCAGGAACAGGTGAACATCCCAACGTACTTGACCGGGCCGCCCGATAAAAATCCAATGTTTCTCGAAAAAAGGATCTACCAGGGCAGCAGCGGCGCGGTTTATCCTTACCCGATCATCGAAAAGATCAGCGACCAACGGTCAGATGTAGCGTATAACGCTCTTTTCCTGGAGAACAACTACCTTAAGATCATGATCCTCCCGCGGCTGGGCGGACGGGTACAGATGGCATTCGACAAGATCGGGCAAAGGCATTTCATCTATTATAACCGCGTGATCAAACCCGCCCTGGTGGGACTGACAGGTCCATGGATCTCAGGAGGGATCGAATTCAACTGGCCCCAGCACCACAGGCCTTCCACTTTCGAACAGACCGACTATCAAATTCAGGCAAATGCAGACGGCAGCAAGACCGTTTGGGTGAACGAAGTGGAGAGAATGTCGCATATGAAATGTTCGACAGGATTCACCCTCTATCCGGGTAAGGCTTACCTGGAGGTTGAGGGCAGGTTGTATAACCGGACTCCTTTTCCCCAGACGTTCCTGTGGTGGGCAAATCCTGCCCTGAAGGTGAACGATCATTACCAGTCGGTGTTCCCGCCCGACGTGCATGCCGTGTTTGACCATGGTAAACGGGATGTTTCCGGGTTCCCTGTTGCAAATGGCACCTACTATAAGGTGGATTATTCTCCCGGCACCGACATCTCGTGGTACAGGAACATTCCGGTGCCGACCAGCTATATGGCTGTTGCCTCAAAATATGATTTCATCGGGGGATATGAGCATGACACCCGCGCCGGTTTGCTACACGTGGCCGATCATCACATCTCACCCGGCAAGAAGCAGTGGACCTGGGGAACCGGCGACTTCGGACGTGCATGGGAGCAGAACCTGACGGACGAAGATGGCCCGTACGTTGAGATGATGACCGGCGTGTTCACCGACAACCAGCCCGACTTCTCCTGGCTCCAGCCGTACGAGGAAAGATCGTTCGTGCAGTATTTCATGCCTTACAGGGAAATCGGTATTGTAAACAATGCAAACAAAGATGCCCTGCTCGGGCTGGATATTTCAGGTCATGATGTAGAGATCAGGCTTTTCGTCACCTCCCGTTTTGATGGGATCCGGATCCGGCTGCTCAGGGAAGAACAGGAAGTGTTCAGCGAAACATTGTCCATCGGGCCCGAAGATCCTTATGTCAAAAAGATAACGATGACAGAAGACTTCTCCCCTGCCGCCGTAAAGCTCACCGTCACCGAAATGAAGACAGGCAGGGAGTTGCTGTCGTACCATGAAGAGATCGCAGGGAAAACAACCATACCCGCACCAGCAACTTCTCCCTTCAAACCAGCTGATGTGGAAAACAACGAACAGCTCTTCCTCACCGGCCTGCACCTGGAACAGTACCGTCATGCCACATGTATGCCGGTAGATTACTACGAAGAAGCGCTCAGGAGGGATCCGAAAGATGCAAAAAATAATAATGCACTGGGGTTGTGGTATTTACGCCGGGGACAGTTTGCACGGGCAGAGGCCTTCTTCAGGAAAGCCATGGAGACACTGACTTCACGCAATCCGAATCCATGTGACGGGGAACCCTTTTACAACCTGGGCTGTGCCCTTACCTTCCAGGACCGTTATGAAGAAGCCTTTGATACTTTTTATAAAAGCGTGTGGAACCATGCATGGCAGGACGCCGGTTACCTGAACCTGGCCAGGATAGCGGTGCGTCAGAAAAATTACCTTCATGCCCTGGAACTTGTTGAAAAGTCGCTCACCGGCAATGTCCGCAGTCATACAGCACGGCATCTGAAGGCGGTTATCCTCAGGTACCTGGATAAAATACCGGAAGCCGAAGAATGGATCACGGAATCGCTGAAGCTGGATCCTTTCCATTTCGGCTGCCTGTACGAACGATGTGTGATCCTGCAACAGAACAAAGCCAGATCATCGGATGACGCCCTGACGCAACTGAAAACGGTCAGCCGGCTGTTGGTCCATAATTTTCTGGAATACACGCTGGATTATGCACACGCAGGCCTTTACCGAGATGCGTCGGATCTTCTCTCCGTTTATTATAATGAAAACAGGGACGGATATTCACTGGTGCCCTACTACCTCGGCTGGCTGGCGTACCGTGAAGGGAACCACCCTGCCGCCACGGAATATTTCAGGCAGGGATCTGCCTTACGGCCCGACCTGGTCTTTCCCGACCGCATCGAAGAGATCCTGGTCCTGAAGACGGCCCTTGAGGTGGATCCTGCAGATGCAAAAGCGCATTATTATCTGGGGAACCTGTGGTACGACAAGCGGCAGTACGAGGAGGCCATCGGTTGCTGGGAACGTTCCGCGGCGCTCAGGGATGATTTCCCGACCGTACACCGCAACCTTGCGATCGCTTATTACAACAAGCGGCACGATCCGGAAAGGGCACAGACCTTCCTGGAGAAAGCGTTCTCGCTCGACCGCAGCGATGCCAGGATCCTGATGGAACTCGACCAGCTGTACAAAAGAATGAACAAAAGCCATGAAGAAAGGCTTTCCCAACTGGAAGCACATTCCGGACTGGTCAGCCAGCGGGATGACCTGTACCTGGAACAGGTAACGCTGTGCAACCAGCTCTGCCGGTTCCGAAAAGCAAAAGATCTGCTGGCCTCCCGCAGGTTCCACCCCTGGGAAGGAGGAGAAGGGAAAGTGGTCGGACAGTACCTGTTGTGCCATCTTGAACTGGCAAAAGAAGCGATAGCTGCAGATCGTCCGGGAGAAGCCCTCGATCTTCTGGAACAGACAGAGAATTACCCTTCATCCCTGGGAGAAGGCAAACTTTATGGTGCATGCGAAAACGATATCCATTACTGGAAAGGGATCGTGTATGAAAGGATGGGGATGGTTGATAAGGCACGCAGGTGTTTTGAACTCGCGACGAAAGGTCAGAGCCAGCCTGTCCAGGCATTGTTCTACAATGATCCCCAGCCCGATATGATCTTTTACCAGGGGCTGGCATGGAGGAAATCAGGCCGGGAGGAAAAAGCCAGCGCCATCTTTCAGCAGCTGATCGATTTCGGGGAGATGCACATGAACGATGAAGCCATGATCGATTATTTTGCCGTTTCTCTTCCCGATCTGCTCGTTTTTGACGCCGATCTGGATATGCGTAACAAAATACATTGTTTTTATATGATGGGGTTGGGGTACATGGGAAAAGGAAATGGATCCCGGGAAAGAGCGGAGGCATTGTTTGAACGGGTGCTTTCGATGGATGTTAATCACCAGGGAGCACAGGTGCACCGGCAGATGCTCAGGAGAGGTGATCTATAGTACCCCTCCCCCGTCCCCTCCCCTGCTAGCAGGGGAGGGGTGCAGGGGTAGGGTAAAAAAATTTGAAAAATACATTATCAATAACGATAATTTCAGGATTCAAATGTCAGGCAGCACACACCCGGAGCCAGTAATGCCCCACGGAAGGGGACACGCATTCAATACCTCCTATATTCTGGGAGTTTCCTTCATCTCGGCCCTGGGAGGATACCTGTTTGGATTTGATTTCGCTGTGATCGCAGGTGCACTGCCTTTTTTGCAGAAACATTTTGATCTGGATGCCTACTGGCAGGGATTCACCACCGGCAGCCTGGCCCTGGGAGCCATTTTCGGCTGCCTGCTGGCAGGCTATGTTGCCGACCGTCATGGCAGAAAAAAAGGATTGCTGCTGGCCGCCGCTATCTTCGCTGTCTCATCGCTGGCCATGGCGTTCTCACCCTCCAGGGATCTTTTTATCTTGTCGAGGTTCGCTGCTGGCATCGGGGTTGGGATGGCCTCCATGCTGTCACCCATATACATAGCCGAAATGGCACCCGCGCCTGTAAGAGGCCGCATGGTGGCCATCAACCAGCTGACGATCGTGATCGGCATCCTGGTCACCAATCTGGTCAACTATGCCCTGCGCAACCAGGGAGACGCAGCCTGGCGATGGATGTTCGGGCTTGGCTTCATACCGTCGGCACTGTTTTTCACTGGGGCCCTGTGGCTGCCCGAAAGCCCGAGATGGCTCGTGAAAGCAGGCAATATCGCTTGGGCAAAAACCATCCTGACGAAGATCGGTGATGAGGATTTTGCTTCGGGATCACTGTCGGACATCCGGAAATCACTGGCCGGAAATGCCCGGACAAATTACAGAGCGGTTTTCAGCAGGGCTGTGCTCCCGGCGGTGATCATCGGGATCGGCATCGCCGTGTTCCAGCAGCTATGCGGGATCAATACGGTCTTCAACTACGCCCCGAAAATCTTTGCAAGCATCGGGGCCAGCCAGGATGACCAGCTGCTGCAGACCGTTTTCATCGGCGGGGTGAACCTGACGTTCACCTTGCTGGCCATGACGCTGGTGGACCGTATCGGGCGCAAACCCCTGATGCTCATCGGATCCGGGGGGCTGGCCATTCTTTACCTGATCGTGGTCCAGCTGCTGGAAATCCGATCGCTCCAGGTATCCTGGTTCCTGCTGGCTGCCATCGGCGTTTATGCCATGTCGCTGGCACCCGTCACCTGGGTGCTGATCTCCGAAATCTTTCCCAACAAGATCCGGGGCGAAGCTACCTCAGTGGCGACACTCAGCCTGTGGGCCGCCTATTTTGTGCTGGTGTTCACATTCCCGGTGCTTTTTGAACGACTTGCGGATAAATCTTTTTACATTTATTCAGGGATCTGTGTCCTGGGATTCCTGTTCATCCTGTTTAAGGTGAGGGAGACCAGGGGTAAAACACTGGAAGAGCTCGAGAATGTGATGACAAAACATCAGTGATTTTATAAAGAGCAGTCATAATGAGATATATCATCCTGGTAACGGTCACTGTCGTCCTGCTGGCATCCTGCAGCCAGGAAACCCTGTCGCCCAGATCTGACCGTCTTTTCGATGAAAACTGGCTGTTTTATCCTGGCGAAACAGATGGAGGAGAACGAATCACACTCGATGATGAAGGCTGGAGGAAACTGGACCTGCCTCATGACTGGAGCATAGAAGACTTACCGGGCAACCACTCCCCTTTTGATTCAACGGTGGTGAACGGTGTGTCGAGCGGATTCACCCGGGGAGGAGTTGGCTGGTACAGGAAACATTTCACCGTCGGGGCAACGGAAGCAGAAAAAAAAGTCTTCATACGGTTCGATGGAGTGTATATGGACGCCGATGTCTGGATCAACGGCCACCATGCAGGTAATCACTTCTATGGCTATTCGCCGTTTGAATACGAAATCAGCGATTGGATGAAATTTGGTTCAGACAACGTGATTGCGGTCAGGGTCAACAACGACTCGGTACGATGCAGGTGGTATTCGGGATCAGGCATCTTCCGACATGTAAGGCTGATGGTGGCGCCACCATTGCATATCGAAACCTGGGGAATTGACGTCACCACAGTTAAAGTAATTGAAAATCAAGCAAATATAATAGTAAAAACATCACTGATCAATCAGGATCTACAGGAGAGGAAAGGGACAGTGTATGTGAAAGCATTGGAATCCGGGGGAAGCTTCGCCGGAAGCTCCCGGGTGGACTTCATTTTGCACCCGGGAGAAACAGGAACCGTGGATGAACAACTTACCATCCTTTCACCGCATCTGTGGTCGCCTGAAGATCCTTACCTCTACGCAGCTGAGGTGAGCCTTTTTGTGGATGGCAAACTGACTGACAGGATGGTGCAGTCCTTCGGGATACGTACCCTGCAATTTGATGCCCAGCATGGTTTTCGTCTCAATGGTAAAGAGACAAAGCTGCGGGGTGGCTGCGTCCATCATGACAACGGCCCGCTCGGGTCAGCGGCTTTCGACCGGGCTGAGGAGCGCAAGGTCGGGCTCCTGAAGGCAGCCGGATTCAACGCCCTGCGGATGGCCCACAATCCTCCCTCAGCAGCCATCCTCGATGCCTGCGACCGTCTGGGGATGATGGTCATCGATGAGGCGTTCGACGTGTGGCGATACGGTCATTTCAGCGGCGACTACAGCACACGCTTCGACAGCCTGTGGCAGGAGGATCTTGGGAGCATGATCCTGCGTGACCGGAACCACCCCTGCATCATTATGTGGAGCATCGGGAACGAGATCAGAAACACCGATACAGAGGAAATTGCCGGTCTGTGCGGCCGGATGGCTGACTTTGTACGCGCTGCCGACCCAACCCGCCCGGTGACCGCTGCCGTCAATGCGATCACACCTCAGAAAGACGCCTTTTTCTCTCACCTGGACGTTTGCGGCTACAACTATTGCCGGGGCCTTTATCTTTCTGATCATGAAAGACTCCCGCATAGGGTAATGTTCTGCTCAGAATCCTACCCCTCCGAGGCTTACGATTACTGGCAGGGTGTCAGGGAATACCCCTGGGTGATCGGTGACTTTGTCTGGACGGCCTTTGATCACATCGGCGAAGCAAGCATCGGTTGGCGCGGTTATCCGCAGGAGCCCGGCTTCTTCCCATGGAACCTGGCCTGGTGCGGGGACCTGGATATCTGCGGCAATCCGCGTCCACAGTCCTGGCACAGGCAAACCCTCTGGAAGGAAAAACCCATCGTCAGACTTTTCGTTACCCCTCCTGTCCCATCCTTCCCGCTCAATCCGGAGAAGGAGTACTGGAGCGTCTGGGACTGGCCGGATGCGGTGGATAGCTGGAATTTTAAAGGGTATGAAAATACTACCATGACAGTCTCAGCCTATACTAACTGTGATGAGGTCGAACTGCTCCTGAACGGAATATCGCTCGGAAAGAAATCGAATACGTCTGCAAATAAAAATATCCTGCAATGGGACGTACCCTACCGGCCCGGAGAACTGACAGCCAGGGGGTATAAGGATGGTCATCCCGCCGATTCGGCCCTGCTCCGGACAGCCGGCACACCGTCAGCCATGGTGCTCATCGCGGATAGGGACACCTTAAAGGCCGATGGACAGGACCTTTGTTATGTTTCCATTGAACTGGTTGACAGACAGGGGACCAGGAATCCCCTGGCAGATAATACATTGAGATTCAATGTATCCGGAGCCGGCAGCCTGGCAGCGGTCGGAAACGCCAACCCGGTGAGCCTTGAAAGCTTTCGGGTGAATGAACGAAAAGCCTGGCAGGGTCGCTGCCTGGTGATCCTCCGGTCAGGAAAACAAAAAGGGATCATCCGCATGGAAGCACGCGCCGACGGATTGCCCGATGCAGAGATCAACATCAGGGTCGAATGATCATGGTATTAAGAGTTACTTGCATATGGCGTTTCTTGATGGCAGGCATGATCCTGGTCAGTGCCTGTACCCGTCATTCCGGGGATGAATTTACCCGAAGGATGAGTTTTGATACCGGCTGGAAATTCCACTACGGGGTTGTTGAAAATATATCCAATCCGGACCTGGATCCTACGACATGGCAGGATATTGACCTGCCTCACGACTGGAGCATCACCCTGCCCTTTTCACAGGAAAGCGCCGGAGGAACGGCTACAGGCTACACCGTTGGAGGAACCGGCTGGTATGTAAAAAAATTTTTCCTTCAGAAGGAACAATCCGGTGAACGGCTGGCGCTTTATTTTGAAGGTGCTTACATGGAAACCGAAGTCTGGATGAACGGAAGGAAACTCATATTCCATCCCTATGGCTATACCCCGTTTTTCTGTGACATTACCACATCATGCAATCCGCCCGGTCAGGAGAACATCCTGGCTGTCAAAGTCAGCAATAACGGCAAGAACAGCCGCTGGTATTCCGGATCAGGCATCTATCGTCACGTATGGCTTGAAACCACGGATAAACTCTGCCTGGACACCCGGGGGATCTATATTACCACCCCGGTGGTAGAATCCCGAAAAGCAGTGGTCAGGATCAGTGCCGACATCATGAATTCTTCGGATGCCACAAGACGAGCGGATGTATTTTTCAAACTATTCAGAGAAGAAAGGGAATATGAAGATAATCAATCGGTTACCGTATCGTTGGAACCCGGCGAAAGGAAGACCATCGTCCAGCAGTTCGAGATTCAGGATCCTGATCTCTGGTCAGTGGAATCCCCTGCCCTGTATTTAGCGGATATTTCACTCAAAAGCCGAAAAGAACTTCGTGACAGGATCAGCACAACTTTCGGCATCAGGAGCTTATCGTTCTCTGCTGAACATGGTTTTCTGCTCAATGATACGCCCCTGGAGCTCAAAGGCGGGTGCCTTCACCACGACAACGGGCTCCTGGGAGCCGCTGCCATCGACAGGGCAGAGGAAAGGAAAGTGGAACTGCTGAAAGCCAACGGTTTTAATGCCGTTCGGTGCGCCCACAATCCTCCCTCGGAAAAATTCCTCGAAGCCTGCGACCGCCTGGGTCTGCTGGTCATCGACGAGGCCTTCGACCACTGGCAGCAGCCCAAGAATCCTGACGATTATCACCGGTTCTTTGATGAATGGAATGAAAAGGATTTCACAGCCATGCTGATGCGCGACCGCAACCATCCATCGGTCATCATGTGGAGCATCGGCAACGAGATCCAGGAACGCGCCGATACCAGCGGACTCCGTATCATAAAGAATTTCAGGAGGCTGGTGGAAGAATATGACCCTACCCGGCCGGTCACCCTGGCCGTGAACGATTTCTGGGATAAACCCAATTACACGTGGAAGGATTCGGAGAGGGTCTTTGAACAGCTGGACGTGGGCGGATATAATTACCTGTGGTGGCTCTGCGAAAGTGATCATCAGCAATTTCCCGGCCGGATCATCTACCAGTCGGAATCCACGCCCATGGAACGTGCCATCAACTGGGATCTGGTTGAGAACCATCCTTACATCATAGGCGATTTTGTCTGGACTGCCATGGATTACCTGGGAGAAACAGGAATCGGGCATTTCTCCTATGTGGAACAACTTGTCAAAGGTCCGCATGAATTGCTGCCGTGGCCTTGTTTCAATGCCTGGTGCGGCGATATTGATATCTGCGGTGATAAAAAGCCCCAGTCAGCCCTGCGGGATATCCTGTGGGGCCAAAGCCGGATCGAAATCCTGGTACATGCACCCGCTCCTGACGGCCTGTTTGAAAAGGTAAGCTACTGGGGCTGGCCCGACGAGCTGGCGACATGGAACTGGAAAGGCTCCGAAGGTGAAATGATGGATGTGCGTGTCTTCACACGGTATCCGTCGGTCAGGCTGTACCTCAACGGCCGCTTCCTGGAGGAAAAAGGAACATCGAAGGATGCCCCGGACAGATACACTGCCCTGTTCAGGGTCAGGTATGAGCCTGGTATTCTGAAAGCCGTCGGGATAGAGAATGGGATGGAAAAGGAAACCACAGCGCTGGTCACCACCGGTGAGCCGGTAAAGGTAAGCCTCAAAGCCGATCGAATGATCCTGCAGAATTCAAGGAACGAGCTCTCCTATGTTCGTATCGAGCTGGTGGATAAAGATGGCCTGCTGGTCCGGGATGATGACCGGAGGGTGGAATTATCGGTGTCAGGCGCAGGGGAGATCGCAGCAGCAGGCAATGCTTCGCCTGTGGATATGGAAAGCTTCCGTTCCATGAGCCCGAAGACCTTCCGGGGCAGGGCGCTGGCCATCGTCCGCCCCACGGGGCAGGAAGGCACAGTTTCGATAAAGGTCCGATCTGCAGGATTGCCAGAAGAGACAATCCGTATTGAAGTGGGGAATGTGTCCTTAAAGACCTCTCCCCCGGCCCCTCCCCTAAGACCCCGCGAAAGTGAGGATCAGGGGAGGGGTGCAGGGGTAGGGTCCATAATCCCCGGTGCCATATGGAGAGATTCGCAGGGAAACACCATCAATGCACATGGGGGCGGAATACTGTATCATCAGGGTATCTATTACTGGTATGGTGAATACAAGGGCGATTCCACCTACCGCCTGGAGCGGGTGACCACATGGGAATGCTGGCGGGCCGACGCCGGAGGTGTGTCCTGCTATTCCTCGCCCGACCTGGTCAACTGGACATTTGAAGGGCTCGCCCTGCCGGCGACTCCCGACGACGACTCCTCCGAGCTGCATCCTTCCCAGGTGATCGAACGCCCCAAAGTCATCCATAACGATAAAACCGGAAAATTCGTGATGTGGATGCACATCGAAAGCCCCGACTATGAAAAGGCTCATGCGGGTGTGGCCGTTTCCGACTCCCCCGCAGGCCCGTTCACCTATCTCGGATCCTTTAAACCCAACGAACAGGATAGCAGGGACCAGACACTGTTCAGGGATGACGACGGAAGAGCCTATCATATTTGTTCCTCAGAATGGAATAAAACGCTTTATATCAGCCTGTTGAATGATGATTATACCAAACCGTCAGGCATCTTCACACGCAATTTCATTGGCGAATCCAGGGAAGCGCCTGCCGTTTTCAAACACGATGGGAAATATTATATGATCACTTCCGGCTGCACCGGCTGGGATCCCAACGTGGCTCTGATCGCCGTGGCAGATTCCATGCTGGGGATGTGGACCATGACCAGCAATCCATGCAAAGGCACTGAAGCAGAAATCACGTTCCGCTCTCAGAGTACCTTCATACTGCCCGTCAATGGTAAAAATATCAGCTACATAGCCATGTTCGACCGCTGGAACAAAACCAACCTGGCCGATTCACGCTATGTATGGCTTCCGCTTGTATTTGAAAACGGAAATCCTGTTATTGAATGGAGAGACCAATGGACATTGGATTAGGATGGGCAAATGGCAACATTAAACAACATATTAAAATGAGGATCAATAGTTTATATTTTATTATTGTTTTACTGCTCCCTTTTGTTGTGATTGCCGAAGGGTTGCAACCCGCTTCCATATTTACGGATCATATGGTTCTGCAACAACAGACCAATGCAGCTATCTGGGGATGGGATGCACCGGGAACCAGTATCAGTGTAACGGTTTCATGGGACGGAAAGTCCTATGCCGTGAAATCAGATCATGACGGCAGATGGATGGTACACGTAGAGACGCCCCAAGCCGGAGGTCCTTACTCGATCACCATTGAAGGATCCGGTAAGATCACCCTGAACGATGTGATGATCGGTGAGGTGTGGCTTGCCAGTGGCCAGTCGAACATGAGCATGCCGCTGAAGGGATACTCCGGTCAGCCCGTCGAAGGTTCCACTGAAGCGATCCTGAGCTCAAAGAACAAAACGATCCGTTTCATCAATGTTCCGGCATTGGCCGCCTACACAGCAAGGGATCATTTTAATGCTTCATGGATCTCAGCCTCTCCACCAACTGCAGGGGAGTGCAGTGCGGTGGCCTGGTTTTTCGCTTCTTTCCTGCAGGAACACTTGGGGAATACCCCCATCGGCATCATCAACGCCAGCTACGGGGGCTCCTGCGTGGAAGCCTGGATGCCACCGCAGGCCTGCCGGCTGTTTGAAGATATCCCCGTCCCACCTGCCAGTGAAGACACATCCGAATGGATCAACAATGTCCCGACGGTTCTTTACAATGCGATGATCCATCCTCTGGTGGGGTACGCCATCAAAGGACTTCTGTGGTACCAGGGTGAATCCAATATTTTCAACGTACCCCGTTATGCTCCTTCTGTGGACGCCATGGTACGTTCCTGGAGGCAGGAATGGAACCAGGGCGAATTCCCGTTCTATTTTGCCCAGATCGCGCCCTATGACTATACGGAATGGAATTTCTTTACCCCGCAGTGGCCTGAGATCTCGGCCTACCTGCGCGAAGCCCAGCTGAAATCACAAAAACTGATTCCAAACAGTGCGATGGCTGTCCTGCTTGATATCGGAGAAGAACATCAGATACATCCTGCCCGGAAACAAGAGGTGGGTCAGCGGCTTGCCCTGCTGGCCCTGGCCAAAACGTACGGTTGGCAGGGTTTTGAATTCGAAAGCCCTGAGTACGACAGCCTGGAAGTAAAGGGGGATAAAGCGATCCTGCATTTTTCCGGACAGATGAACGGTCTGACAAGCTACGAAAAGCCATTGCAGTTGTTCGAGATAGCAGGGGAAAATAAAGTCTTCGTCAAAGGCCAGGCCACGATTGATGGCGAAAAGGGGACGGTGATCGTCACTTCTCCCCTGGTGAGCAAACCCATGGCAGTGCGGTATGCGTTTAAAAATTTCGTTCGTGGCGAGCTGTTCGGGGTTGGAGGATTGCCGGCGTCGTCCTTCCGGACTGACGACTGGTAAAATAATCTGGATAAGGATGAAAAGAGTTGATTTTCATATAATTTGCGTCTTGTGTTTTCTTATGATGGCTGGCTGTGTGGACAGACCGGATCCGGGTACTATGGTGTTAAAAATATACCCGGATTCCGTCCTGAATGCAGATACCAGTTCCAGGATCGGCATCAACGTCGATTTTTTCATGGACGGTGCAAGATTCCCCAATCCCGTGCATCCTCTGGATGAGGCGCTGGCAACGATGGGAGTGAAGTACCTGCGGTACCCCGGAGGTGAAAAATCCGATCTCTACCTCTTCAGCATTCCACCTTATGAAAAGTCAGTCCCCACCCTGGCCAGGACTGGGGGGCTGGCCGATTACCCTGAGGTGATCACAGAAGGAAAAACGCTGACATATGATCCGCTTGATTTTGATGAATTCATCGCGGTATGCAGGGCCGTTAGTGCCGAGCCGGTCATCGTGGTGGCAGCTGACTGCTATTTGATGGATGTCCATCC
Source organism: Bacteroidota bacterium (assembly GCA_022711405.1). Taxonomy (GTDB): domain Bacteria; phylum Bacteroidota; class Bacteroidia; order Bacteroidales; family JAGONC01; genus JAGONC01. The sequence continues at coordinate 42,223 of JAKLFC010000008.1, read as the reverse complement.
GGGGGAAACACTTTCCTCCAGGGATGACCTGATCCGGAATGCCGTGGAATGGGTCAGGTACGCCAACATCAAAATGCACTATGGCATCCGCTACTGGATGATTGGTAATGAAAGCTGGAACTCCAATAATCCAAACTCGACGGCCGATATCTACGCGCAGGATGTGATCGATTTCTCAAAGGCCATGAAAGCGGTGGATTCGTCGATTCTTATCATCCCGAATGGTGACAGCGAAATATTCTTCAACACAGTGATCAGGAAAGCAGGAGATCATATAGACCGGCTTTGCGTCAGTAACTATGGCGTCTATGACTTTTTCAGGGGATATGACACCTACCGCGACTCGGCGCAGTGCCTGATCTGGCCGGCTCTCACCGCGATCCGGGCTATGAATAAGTACTCAACACCCGAACAGCTGCAGCGCTTTAAGGTGATGGTAGCGGAATATGGCTCCATCGACTGGCAAAAGAAATGGAACGGAACCAACGATATGGGCCATGCCATCGTGACATTCGACATGACCGGCCAGCTGTTGGTCCAGCCCCGAATCGGGTTTTTATGTTTCTGGAATACACGGTGGATCGAAAATGAAAAAGAGCCGGCGGCCGACCATGATGCGCTGGATAAAGAAGGTAATATCAACCCGACCGGTTTCGCTCTGGCCATCTGGGGCAAATTCCCCCCGAAACAGATGGTGGCGGTCAGCCATGGAACCTATGATTCAATCCACACCCCACTGGTTGCTTACGCAGGTTACGATCCTTCTGGCGGCAACCTGACATTGTACCTGATCAATAAAAGGGAAACACCGCAGAAGATCAGGCTGGAGGTCCCCGGATTTACGATCCGTTCTATGGCTCAGGCATGGGAGTATGTGGGCATGTCCCCCCGGGACCTCCATCCTGTCTGGCAGGAGAAAGACTTGACCTGGACAAATAACATAATGGATATCAGTGGATTATCAATTACTGTCATCAAACTGGAGACCTCCTCCACCTATTATTTCGATCCGGTCTCTGGAAACGACTCCTCCACCGGTAGGTCACCCGTGGCAGCATGGAAAAGTTTTGACCGGCTGAACGATTTGCAGCTGCTTCCGGGTGACAGCGTCCTGTTAAAGTCAGGAGCCGTGTTTACAGAAGCGTTCTATCTCTCATGCAGTGGCGATTCGGTCAAACCCATCGTGATCGGTAAGTATGGAGGCGAAGCCCGACCGCACATCAAAGTGGATGCGACCGCCCGACAGGCAATGCATATATTCAATTCGGAACATGTGGTGGTCCGTGACCTGGAATTATCCAACAGGGGACCTGAAATGACCGAGGGGCTGAACGGTCTGCTGGTGGAACTGCTCAATTTTGGCACTGCAAAAAATATTACAATCGATAACCTTTTCATCCATGATGTGTACGGCAACCTGGATAAAGAAAAAATGGGCGGGGGAAATGCCATCCAGTTCGTGAATTTCCATGATGAAAAAACAGATACGGTTTCTTCCCGCTTTGATGGATTGCTTGTGCAGAACTGCACAATCAGTGACTGTCAGCGGAATGGCATTATGATGTGGGGCAACTGGATCCGGAGGCTCTGGAATCCAAGCCTTCGCGTGGTCATCCGGAACAACGTACTGGATGGCGTTCCCGGCGACGGCATCGTGCCGGTCGCGTGTGAGGGTCCGCTGGTTGAATACAATGTGATGAAGAATTGCCCCGCCACCCTTCCCTCTACCGAAGCATGCGATGGCATCTGGCCCTGGAGCTGCGATAACGCCGTCATACAGTACAATATGGTCAGCGATCACAGATCACAGGTGGACGGTTATGGATTCGATTCGGATTATAACTGCACCAATACACTGATCCAGTACAACCTGAGCTTCAATAACGATGGAGGATTCCTCCTGATCTGCAATTCCGGGGGATGGCCGCCTGACTGGAGCGCAGGCAACAGGGGCACCGTCGTCCGGTATAACATAAGCATCAACGATGGATTGAGGGACTATATCGTGAAAGGAAATAAAGATTACTTCTCCCCCGTCATTCATGTGACCGGCCCGACACAAAATACACGGATCGAAAAGAACCTGTTCTATCTTTATAAAAAAACAAATCCTGACACGGAAAGGACACTCATTACCCTGGATGATTGGTCGGGATACGCCGATAGCACCTATTTCATGAATAATTATATTTTTACTGAAGAAGATTATCTGGCTGTGAATTCTACCAAAACCACCAATAACTTCTTCGGGAACAACCTCTATGTGGGTGATCTCAGGACGCCGGCGACTGGTTTTGAACGATATGGCGGGGCATTCAATGAAAAAATGTGGCGTGATCCTGAAGATACAAACTGGAATAACCTGCTGAATTTCATTAAAGATAAAAAGATCATGATCCATGGTAACCTGATGAACGTGGCAGAAGTGATCGGTGCAGCAGAATAGTGATCATGGCACAAAGCTGATGATAAAAATGAACTACATAATCCTCCTGTTATTATCGGCCGTGATGGTCCTGTCATCCTGCCAGTCTGAACGGGTGGGCGATGCCATTGACCTTGCGGGCCAGTGGAATTTCCAGGTGGATCCTCTGGATGAAGGCATTTCAGAAAGGTGGTACGCCGGGATCCTGAACGACACCATCCGGTTGCCTGGCAGCATGCTGACCAACGGCAAAGGAGATGAAATCACAGTGAAAACCCAGTGGACCGGAGGCATCTGGGACAGCCTCTGGTATAAAAGTCCAGAATTTGCACGGTACCGTGAACCGGGAAATATAAAGGTCTCTTTCTGGCTCCAGCCTCTGAAGCATTATGCGGGAGTTGCATGGTACAGTAAAAAGGTCACCATCCCGGCAGACTGGAAAGACCGGTATGCGGAGTTGTTCCTGGAACGCTGCCACTGGGAAAGTACGGTATGGATTGATACCGTCAAAATAGGAATGCAGAACGCGTTGAGTGCGCCTCATGTTTTTAATCTAGGCCGATGGCTTACTCCCGGCGAGCATCGTATCACCATCAGGATCGACAACAGGATCAGGGATATTGATCCCGGACGGGATGCCCACAGTGTGAGCGATAACACCCAGACCAACTGGAACGGGATCATCGGGACGATGCACCTGGTCAGCCGGCCTGCAGTGTATCTGAGCGATATAAGGCTCTTTCCCGACGTGGATGCTAAAAAAGTGAAAGCTGTCATCACCGTTCGCAATCTCAGTGAGCAGGAAGAAGAATGTACCCTGCGTATATCGGCAACCCCCCGCAATCCGAACGCCGGTAGCCAGTTGGCTGCCCTCGAAAAGAAGATCCTGGCAGGTAGGGATACTACCGTCATTACCATCGGCTATGATATGGGCAGCAATCCCCTTCTCTGGGATGAATTTGAACCCAATGTCTATACACTTAAAACGGAGCTTACAGGGAAACGCGGATCGGACATCCGCTATACGGATTTCGGGATGAGAGAATTTATCGCCCATGGTACCCGTTTCTTCGTCAACGGGCGTCCGGTATTTCTAAGAGGTACCCTGGAGTGCGCCATATTCCCGAAAACAGGTTTTCCGTCGGTTTCGGTCATCGACTGGACAGCCATTTACCGGAAATGCAAAGAATACGGGCTGAACCACGTGCGGTTCCATTCCTGGTGTCCGCCGGAGGCTGCCTTTATTGCTGCGGACCAGGAAGGCATCTACCTTTCGGTTGAAAACTCCGCGTGGGCACATGTGGGGGATGGCGATCCCATTGACCTGTACATCTACGATGAGAGTAACCGGATCGTACACAGTTTCGGCAACCACCCCTCGTTCTGCATGATGCCCTACGGTAACGAAGCCTCCGGCGACAGCGCAGCAGCTTACCTCAACCGGTTCGTCAGGTACTGGCAGGCAAAAGATCCCCGCCGCGTCTATACCTCCGCATCCGGTTTCCCCGACAGCCCTGCCAGCGATTATACCAGCAGTGCAGCTCCCCGAATCCAGTGGTGGGACGCCGGGCTCACCAGCCCGATCAATGCCAGCCCTCCCACTACCGACTTCGACTGGTCAGTGTACATTGAAAAAGATAAACCCACGGTGAGCCATGAAATAGGCCAGTGGTGCGTGTATCCTGACTTTAAAGAGATAAACGAATACGATGGCGTACTGAAACCCAGGAATTTTGAGATCTTCCGGGATAAAATGCAGGAACATGGAATGGCCCACTTGGCGGATAGCTTTTTGCTGGCATCCGGCAAACTCCAGGTGCTATGCTATAAAGCCGATATTGAAGCTGCCCTGCGCACACCCGGTTTTGCAGGTTTCCAGCTGCTCGACCTGCATGACTTTCCCGGTCAGGGTACCGCACTGGTCGGCGTCCTCAATGCGTTCTGGAAAGAAAAAGGGTACGTGACAGCAAAGGAATATACCCGGTTCTGCAATACGACGGTCCCTTTGCTCAGAATGCCCAAAATGATCTATCTGGATGATGAGGTCTTCTCTGCTGACCTTCAGGTGACCCACTATGGTCCTTCGCCATTGTCTGACGCTCAGGTATCATGGAAGGTCACAGGTTCTGACGGCAGGATGATCCGTGAGAAGAAGCTGCCACCGGCTGCCATTCCCTTTGGGATCACCGACCTGGGAGGGATACAAATGAACCTTTCCGGAATGGAGGCACCGCAACAATTGACAATGACTGTGACCGTGAACCAGTTTGAGAATTCATGGAATATCTGGGTCTACCCTGCACAATTACCGAAGATAGCCGGTGAGGAAAACATAAAAGTGACACAGGTTTTTAACGCTGAAATTGCTGATTTCCTTGATAAAGGGGGAAGTGTGCTGCTGACGGTGAAAAAGGGATCTGTACGTCCTGATAAAGGAGGGAACGTCCCCGTGGGCTTCTCCCCTATTTTCTGGAATACACAATGGACAGCCTTCCGGCAGCCACCCTTCACGCTTGGAATTTTATGCAACCCGAAACATCCGGCGCTCGCCTGGTTCCCCACTGAGTATGGCAGCAACTGGCAATGGTGGGACGCGATGAGCCATTGCAATGCCATATGCCTGGACTCCGTATCAACGGATCTGCAGCCGGTGGTACGGATCATCGACGACTGGGTCACGGCCAGACCGCTGGCAATGATCTTTGAGTGCACTGTTGGCAGGGGTAAACTGCTGGTAGCCGGAGTTGACCTGATCACAAATCATGATAAAAGGCCGGAAGCCAGGCAATTAATGTACAGTTTAATGTACTATATGGCCAGCGGGGCCTTTCATCCGGAAATTTCAGTGGAACCGGAAACCATAAGATCGTTGTTGCAATGATGACCAAAAAGGCAGATGAAAACAGACAGTTCAGATGAAATTGCCGTACCTTTATGGAATATCTTTCATTAAAAACACAGATAAGCTAAATAAATAACTGAACGAAAACTGAATGTCAAACCTTTAAATTTCAACACCATGTACAAAGTAAAATTAATTGCAGGTCTTTTCCTGCTGACCGGCCTGCTGCTTGCAACGGGCTGCAAGGACGATGAAGAAGAAACCGTGGTAACCATTACCACCACAGCTGTTTCAGGTATTACTGCCAATGGAGCATCCTCAGGTGGTACAATAGCCGTCACAGGCGAGATAGATGTTACGGCTCGCGGCGTTTGCTGGTCAACCACCGATAATCCGACAACTGCCGACAGCAAGACCACTGACGGTACAGGGACAGGGACGTTTACCAGCGTCATTACAGAACTCACCCCAAGCACTCCCTATTTTGTCAGGGCATATGCCATCAATGCCGGGGTGACGTATTATGGCACCAGTGTCAGCTTCAATACCGCCGAGCCGGAACCCGTGGAGCTGATCGTCAACGGAGACTTTGCAACTCCCGGAGTGAACGGCGAGCTGGTCACTGCCACACCCTGGAAAACAGAGGAAACGACCGATGATGCTGAGCCATACGGACAGCTGGATTTCATCGGCTATGCCTTTGATGATTACAAGGGGCATACAGGGTATGTCTGGTGCTGGGACTGGTCAAAGGGTTTCTACCAGACCGTCGGCACAGTGCCATCTGCTGAAACCGATTACGATATCAGTTTCAGTAACACCTGCACCTGGAACGCCTGGGGGGATTACAAACCGATCACTGTATTCATTTTCAGCGCCTACAGCGGCTCCGATCCCACCACACGTGTGGCGATCGATAGCGTTGAGTTTGAGGAACCCGATTTCTTCCCGGGCTGGGACCTGAATACCTGGCTCACCAAAACTGGCACTTATACACTTTCTGCAGCTAAGGCATCAGCCTTTGCCGGTCAGAATCTGGTCATCGAAATTGACGTCATTGAAGGCAATTACGATCCCTGGTTCTCAGATGTGTGGTATGATATTGACGATGTCAGTGTGATCCAACACTAAAATGAGTAAACGAAATCCCTGTTAGACAGGGCAAAGGGTATATCATTAGATATCTTTATTTAAACCACGGAGATCACAGAGGAGGGATTATAATTCCTTACCTCTCCGTGGTCTCCGTGAATCCTCCGTGATCTCCGTGGTTAAATGGATTTTAATCCAAACTCCCTCAAGGTATACTGCAGAATGAAGAGCGCTTACCATTAAGATCCCAGCTATGAAAAACGGTTATCACTTTTTCGCTCACTATTTTCCGGTCAATAGAAATTCGCTAGTGAGAAAATGGCTTCTTTTACTTCCGTTCATTCTTTCGTTCCTGGTCTCTGAAAGTATTCTGGCCCAGGAGAGGACGGTCGACGGAATCATCAGGGATGAAAACGGCGGTCCACTGCCAGGAGCCAATGTCCTTATTAAAAATACAGACATGGGAACGGCTACGGGCATTGACGGAAAATTTTCGCTGAATATACCGGCAGGCATGAATACCGTGGTCATTTCCAGTGTCGGTTATGAGACCAGGGAAGTTTCCATCGCCGGCCAGACTTCGCTGGATATCCAGCTGTCAGCGCAGGCGATCATGCTGGATGATGCGGTGGTTGTGGCCTATGGAGGTACGCAGAAAAAAGCGACGCTGTCAGGGGCCATCGCCAGCGTAAAGGGCATGGAAATCATGAAAGCACACACCATCAATGTCAGCAACAGCCTTGCAGGACAGATTCCAGGTCTCACGGTAGTAGCCCAGGGGGGAGAACCGGGTAACGACTTCTCCACCATCCTGGTCAGGGGCGTTAATACCTTTGGGGATGCATCTCCGTTGTTCGTCGTAGATGGCATTCCGCTGCAGGTATCCGACAAACTTCAGCGCATCGATCCCGGTTCCATTGAAAGCATCACTGTACTGAAAGATGCTTCTGCTGCCATCTATGGCTCCCAGGGAGCCAATGGCGTCATACTGATCACAACCAAAAGGGGAAGTTCCGGCGGTATAAAAGTATCGGCTTCCTTTAGCGAAAGCTTCGCTCAACCCACCGTGCTACCACAATTGCTCAGCTCCTACGAAATCGCGCTGTTACAGAATGAGGTGATTGATGATCCCAACAGCAGCGTGCTTCCTGCCACTTTTCATCCCTCAAAATACAACGAGGCTGAACTGAGCGGGTATAAGAACGGAAACGATCAATGGCACTATGCCACCACGGACTGGATGGATGAAACCCTTAAGAAATGGGCCCTTCAGAATTACTCCAATGTTACGGTCTCAGGGGGGACCGACAGAATCCGCGGGCTGGTCTCCTTATCCTCTCGCTACCAGGATGGCCTGTACAAGAACGGATCCAACAAATACCGGCAGTTTGATGTGAGGACGAACCTGGATATGGACGTGAGCAAGTCCATCCTGTTCTCCTTTGATATGAACATCCGGCAGGATATTGCCAATTTCTCCATCGCAGATGCCGGCAGCATTTTCTCGTCAGTCATCACCGCAACACCAACCAAAAGAGCTTACTGGCCCGACGGCACCCTGGGGCAGGCCATCGGTACAATAGGAAATGCCAACAGCCCCGTGGCAATCAGTACCCCGCTGGGCGGATATAATGAAATCGATAATTTTATCTTCAACAGTACCCTGAAAGTAAACATCAAAATCCCCTGGATCGAGGGATTGTCATTTACAGGACTGGGCACCCTGGACCGTTCGAACGCATTCGGAAAGATATGGACGATACCGGTGGCCTACTACAACTGGGATGGCGTTTCGACCACTGACCCGGTCTTTACTCCGCAGATGGAGGGAGATCCACGCCGAACCCTCAACGAAAATACCACAAAGAACAACAATTACCTGCTGAACTTCTTATTCAACTATGAGTTTAAAATAGCCGATCATGCTTTTAAGATTCTCGCCGGTTACGAGGAACATCAGAAGACCAGCGACTACTTTTCCATCACCAAAAAGGACTTTGAAGCCGATAACCTCGATCAGCTGATCTTCGGCAACACGGTGGATGTCATAACCCAGGATAATCCAGGAGCCATACGGTGGAGAAATTACCTGGGAAGGATCAACTATGATTACCGGTCAAAGATCCTGGCTGAATTCGTATGCAGGTACCAGGGATCTTCCATTTTCCATAAGGATTATCGCTGGGGGTTTTTCCCGGGTGGCTCACTGGCCTACCGAATCTCTGAAGAAAGGTTCTGGAAAGACCATCTTTCTTTCATCAATTATTTCAAGATCAGGGCTTCATACGGAATCACCGGTAACGACCTGATCGCACCTTTCCAGTATATGTCGTTGTACGAAACCCGCTATTCCCGCTATATCGAGCAGATCGGCTCCAGTGGCGGGCTTGATCCGTACAACGTCCTCAGCGAAGGTACCGTACCCTATACAGGTGTCACCTGGGAGAAAGCCAGGCAGCTGGATATCGGATTTGACGCAGGACTGGTAAAGAACAGGCTCGACATCACGTTCGATTATTTTTACAACCGCAGGGATGACATCCTCACTCCTAAGGTCGGCGCCATTCCAGGATCCACAGGGATTTCACCGAGCGATGAGAACATCGGTAAATTCCAGAATAAGGGATTTGATTTCAATATCCAGTATAACAGCTCGGCCGGCGACCTGAGGTACCAGATCAGGTTGAACGGACTGGCCGCCCGGAACAAACTCCTGTTCTTTGACGAAACAGCGGGAATTCCCGATTATCAGAAACAAACGGGCCATCCGATCGGGGGAGCCCTGTATTACCATGTGCTGGGAGTATATCAAACAAATGCTGATCTGGAAGCACAGCCCCTGGGACTGAACGGAGTGCCCGCTCAACTGGGGGATCTTATCTTTGAAGATGTGAACCAGGATGGCATTGTGGATTCACGGGATATGGTACGCTCTTACAAGACCGGCACCCCCACGGTAAGTGGCGGACTGAGTGCCAATTTACAGTACAGGAACTTCGACCTGAGCATTCTCATCCAGGGAGCCTTCGGAGCAGAACGCTACATGCGACCCACCTTCAGCCTGGAAGGCAACTATCTCCAAACATTTTACGACAACCGGTGGACACCCGGGAATGCCGATTCGGACTTTCCGCGCATCTTCGACCAGTACTCATCCTACTGGTCGAATCCGACAGGTATCTACAATACGTTCTTCGTCCGCAAAACAGACTATGTAAGGCTGAAGAACGTGGAACTGGGATATAACCTTCCGACGGCATTCCTGAAGAAGTTCAGGATCGAGACCATGAGGATCTATCTGAGCGGGCTGAATCTGCTGACATTCGCGCCCGACCTGAAAGACTTTGATACGGATCCCGAAGAAAGTATCCGGTACCAGTTCTACGGGGAAAGCTATCCCTTGCAGCGGATTTACACACTGGGTATAAACCTTGCCTTCTAACAGAAATCAGCCATGAAGAAAAAAGACATATATATCGTTTCATGGTTATGCCTGCTGAGCATAGCATTACCATCCTGCCGTAAAGATTTCCTCGACACTGAGCCGGAAGATAAGATCTCGGATGCCCAGGTATGGTCATCCCCCGAGCTGGCCCTCGAAGTGATCAATGGCTGCTACCAGGCCCTGCCGGAGGGGCACACCATGTGCATGATGATGTCATCTACCGACGAGGGTGTATTCTATGGTGATGAAGCCATTGGCGCAGCTTATACGGAAGGCTATGCCTCTCCCACCAACCAGGGAGCCTTTGCCGCATCCGTCTGGTCATGGTCACAGATGAGCTGGAACTGGGATGCGGTATATAAAAATATCCGCAACATCAATATTGGCATTGCCAATATTGATAAAACACCTTTCGCCAGGGAGGAAGACCGGGAGAAAGCCTTTGCTGATCTTTACTTTTTAAGGGCATTCTGCCATTTTCTGCTGATGTCACAATACGGCGGAATTCCCTGCTACGACAGGCCTGTCAATCTCGGCGAAGATTACAGCAAGCCCAGGAATACCTTTGAGCAGACCGTGGATTTCATTGTGTCTGATCTCGATATAGCGATCAGTAAGTACAATGTGAATGATATCGGCAACATAAAGACCAGAGCCGACAAGGGGGTGGCCATGGCGGTAAAGTCAAAGGTACTCCTGTATGCTGCGAGCGATCTTCATAATCCTGATAAAAATCAGGCAGTCGTTGCCGGTTACGCGCACCCTGAACTGGTTGGCTATACCGGCGGGGATCCGTTTTTACGATGGCAGGCTGCCAGGGACGCTGCAAAAGAAGTCATGGATCTGAACGCTTATCGTTTGTATGATGATAATCCGGATAAGATAAGGAATTTCGAAGAGATCTTCGTCCATCGCTCCGATGAGGATATTTTCATCCGTTACTGTGATCCGGTAAAAGATATCTACTGGGGAGTGGGCCGTACGCCCTTTGTGGAGCAACCCCCGTCCTTTGGCGGATGGGGCTGGTCGGCCGACATGGTCCTGGGCAACCTGGTGGATGCTTTTGAAATGAGCGACGGCACCCGCTTCAGCTGGGCTAATCCCATCCATGCCGCCAATCCCTACGCGAACAGGGATAATCGCCTCTATGCCTCCGTTTTGTTTGAAGGAGCCACATGGTATAACGACAGCATCATCCATGTGGGCATCTTCCCGGATTCTTCCTATGCTCCCGAACACCAGAGCACTAACTACTGGGTACGAAAGTTCAGCGATAAGGAACTGGGTCCCGTGGAATACTCAGAGCTTACCAAATGCCCGGCATGGATCCGCATGCGGTATGCCGAGGTGCTGCTGAACTATGCAGAAGCCTGCATTGAGCTGGGAGAGGATGCCGAAGCCAGGAAGTACATCAATATGATCCGTGACCGTGCCGGAATGCCTGCCGTCGCCGAATCAGGCACCGCCCTGAAAGAAAGGTACCGTAACGAGAGACGCGTTGAGATGGCCTTTGAGGAACAACGCTTTTTTGATGTCCGCCGCTGGCTGATCGGCCCGGAATCCACCGAAAATGGATACGGCGTGGATGTACGCTATCCTGTACAGGGATCGTATGAAAATCCTGCCTTTAAACCGATCGTGGTGGATGATGGCCGTAACTGGGTCGATAAGGTCTATTTCGTCCCCATTACCACGGATGAGCTGAACAAAAATACCGCCCTGGTGCAAAATCCGGGATACTGAAAAATATCATGATAAAGAAAATTTTACTGCTTGGCCTGATCCTGTCCCTTACCGGTCAGGCCTTCTCGCAATGGCAGAAAGGTCAGATTGATCCGTCGAAGGTGCCAGCTCCGGTATGGCATCTGATGCCGGAATACACCTTCGACAAGCCTGTTGACACCCTGCGCTGGATGAACGAAAAACCTGGTCTGCATGCCGCTTTCGGCTCGTCCGATGAACTGTACCTGCGCTGCGAAGTGCCATCCCTGCCGGCCACTTCCGCCGCGTGGGAAACCACAGCATGGAGAGGTGAGCGCCTGAATGCACAGATCCTTGTCTGGTCAACGGATACCCTCGACCAGGTGCGGATCGAAATCCAAAACCTATCGGGCAGTGAAGGCGAGGTGATCCTTTCTGAGAATATCCGACCCTATCTGGTCAGATACGTTCTCTCCAACGCACATTATGGTGATAAAGATTTGACATGCTGGATGATGAGCAACGATTCGGTCTACCTGATGCCCGACAGACTGGAGGAATTTAAAAGGTTTACGCTTCCGGGAAGAACCATCAGGCCGTTGTGGATCACCCTCGACATCCCCGCTGAGGCCTTACCGGGAACGTATACCGGGACATTTGAAATAGCGTCGGAGGGACACGTGGTCACACTGCCCGTACAAATCAAGGTTCAGAACCAGTTATTACCCGACGCTCACGACTGGAAATACAGGCTCGATCTGTGGCAGAATCCGTGGGTGATTGCCTGGTATCACCATGTCAGCCCGTGGTCGGACGAACATAAGGCACTGCTGAAGCATCACCTGAAACTCTATGCCGGGGCAGGCGGGAATTTTATCACTACCTACGCAGTGCATTCGCCGTGGTCCGATAATTCCAACGTGCTGGAAAGCACCATGATCGAATGGTGCAAAAAAAAGGACGGTTCATGGAAATTCGATTACTCCGTCTTTGATATGTACGTAGAATTAGCCATGGAAGCGGGTATAGATAAAGCCATTACGATCTATACTCCTTTGCCATGGGGTGATCGTTTCCGGTATCTGGATGAAGTAACGGGCAATTATCTCTTTGAAGTATGGCGCCCTGAATCGCAGCAATATAGATCGATGTGGAAACTATTCCTGACGGACCTGAAAGCTCATCTGCAGCAGAAAGGGTGGTTCAGCAGGACCTATATCGGCATCAATGAAAATGCCCTTGAAAATACCCTGTTGGCCATTCAGGTGATCAGGGAACATTCGCCGGAGTGGAAGATCACCTATGCCGGCGACTGGCATCCGGAACTGAGTCCTTTGCTGGATGATTATTCGGTCGTAATATCGAGTGAACCAGACCTGCAGCAGCTGGCCGAACGCAAGTCACAAGGTCGGACGACGACATTTTACGTTTGCTGTACACCGGCAAAGCCGAATAATTTTGTCTTTTCACCTCCGGTCGAAGGACGCTTCATCAGCTGGTACGTTGCAGCTAAAGGGTACGACGGGTTCCTGCGCTGGGCCTACGATGCCTGGCCCGCTGACCCGGTAAGGGATGCCCGTCATACCCTGTGGCCCGCCGGCGATTGCTACCTGGTTTACCCCGGAGGTAACAGCAGCATCCGTTTTGAAAAACTGAGAGAAGGAATTACTGATCACGAAAAGATCAGGCTGTTACTTGAAATGGCTCAAGATTCGGGCGACAGAAGGGTGAAGGACCTGTCGGCTGAACTGGTACATCACCTCGGAAAGTTTATTGACGATCCTGTCTACTCCAAACGCACTTATGATCCACCTCGTATGACAGAGATGATAAGTAACGGGCAGCAGATTATCCATGACCTGAGTGACGCCCTCGCTGAACCAAAATGATCGTTCTGTGAAAAAGATACAATACCTTTTGATGCTGGCCATGTACCTAAACCTCCTAAAAGGATTGGGGAATGATACAACAGGCATGCTGGTCTGCAGGGAGTACACTGGTTATCTCCTCACCCATCTGCTGACACCTGCCGGGCCTGTCCCTACCGCATACGACCCAAATGGCGTTTATCCCTATGTGAGTTATTGTGAAACATCCAACCGGCCTGTACCGAAACTTTACCGCTACATCGACCTGGAAAACAGTGAAATAAAAGTCACTATCTGCCCCGATCTGGGGGGTAAGGTCACTTCTTTGTGGTTAAAGAATGATAACAAGGAAATTCTTTATCATCCCGAAGTCATTCGGCAAACCCGGATCCTGCCCCGCTTCTTTTTCGTCGCAGGAGGCATTGAAGTCAGTTTTCCCATTTCGCACTCCCCTGCACAAAATGAGCCGGTGAGCTACCGGGTCGACAGGACCGCCGATCGTATTTATGTAACCTGCGGAGAAAGGGAGCTGAGATTCGGTATGAACTGGTCGGTGGAGTATTCGCTGGGTACAAAGGATGACTTCCTGACCGAGAGAGTGGTATATTTCAATCCGGGACAACAGGCCTGCCCCTGGATGTCATGGTCCAACGCGGCAATTCCGTCAGCCCGCGATACAGAGTTTCATTTTCCAAAGGGAACGGTACTGTCCCATTCCTCCGTGATCGACACCATTGACTGGGAAAGCCAGGGACCTCACGTTGAAGCCGATATTGAAGAAATGACCGGATATTTCTGGATGGAAAGGGATGTAAATGCTTTTGGAGTATTTACCCCATCCCTGGGATTGGGTTTGTACCATATAGCATCCAGAGACATCGCGCCGGGGATCAAATTGTGGAGTTACGGCTCTGGCAGCGACAGCGTCTGGGCCGTCTTAAGCACAGCCAGCCATCAGCCTTATTTGGAGATCCAGGGAGGGCCAGCCGCGGATCAGTCCATTAAGCTCGAACTGCAACCAGGTGAACACAAGTGGCATGTGGAGTATTGGTTCCCTTCCTCCACTCCCATGGATATCTATTCAATGTCGGTTCCAGAAGCAGAATTAAGGCCTGTTGGCGATATCCCGCTTTTCAGCTGGGCACGGAAGGAAACCGTAGCCGTCTGGAATGAACTCATGGAAGCATGGCAACATCAATCCGTATTGCCGGTTCCTCCTGTCGTAGAAAATTGCAACTGGCCACCGTCAGGTTTCGAAGGAATGGATGATGCATTCCTTTGGGCCATCAGAACAACAAGCGGGGATGAATCGGATGCATGGAAATTCTATTTCGGGACGTGGTTAGCCGGAAGAGGCGAAACTGCCAGGGCCATCTCCGTTCTTGGCGAATGCCGGTCAGGAGTGGCAAAGGCTCTTCTGGCGAGAATACTGATGAAGCAGGGAGATGTGCAGGCTGCCGCAGATGCCTATCGATCCATCCTGGAAACCTGGCTGCAATTGCATCCGCAAATAGTCGTTGAACGCGATATTGCCCTCAGAAAACTTGGGAAGGAAACGCTGCCCGAACGGGAACAATGGCTGAACAGAGTGGACGCCCTCCAGGATGAATGGATAAGGGAAAGAAAAGTGCAATGGCTGATTGATATGGGGGACTATTCCGCTGCAAAGGCACTGCTGTTATCCATCCCCTTTCAGTACGTGCACCAGACCTATTCACGTACAGGAATGTGGTATCAGATCTGCACCCACCTCAATGAACCTTTTCTGCCAGTTCCCCCTCAACTGGGGGAAGACCGGCTGGCCACCTTCGGAGCCTATCGAGAGTTTGAATGATGGCCAGCCGGATGTACCGCTGTATGAAAAACGGTAAGCCTAGTGCGCCATACCCATCTCATCCAGAATGAACCCTGCATGGCCGAACTTTTCGGTCACGAACAGTACGTACCGGATATCGGCTGTGATGGAACGCTGCAGCTCATAATCGTACTGCCAGTCACTGATCATGGCTTCATAGTTGCCGTCGAAGACAACACCGATCAGTTCTCCCTTCGCATTGAGCACCGGGCTCCCGCTGTTCCCCCCTGTGATGTCGCACTGGTTGAGAAAGGCAACAGGTATATCCTTAAGCTCCGGATCCACCCATTGTCCGAGATCCTTTTTCTTGTACAGATCGATCAGTCCCTGGGGTGCATTGAAAGGTTCTTTGCCGGTATTTTTTTCAATCACACCCCTGAGCGTTGTAAAGGGGTAATACCAGACCGCGTCGGCAGGCCGGTAGCCCTTCACCGGACCCCAGGTGAACCGCATGGTGCCGTCAGCATCCGGGTAAAGATTACTACCTTTCCATGCATACAGGGCATCCATGTACTCTTTCCGGATGCTGGTGACATTGGCGGAGAAAACTTCATTGGTCTTCCGGATCTCTTCCGAAAGCGGATACAAACGAGCTACCATCATAATGAAGGGATCACCGAGCAATTCGAGCTCGGCGGATGATTTTCCGAACAGGCTCTTTGCATATTCCGGATCATTCAGCCTGGAGGCTTTGAAGGCCTCTTCCACAAATTGCTCAAGCGACAGGGATCTGTTATTGAAGATATAATCAAGTCCCGTAATGCGCTGGTCCTGAGGCAACGACTGGGCCAATCTCAAAGCACGCAGCAGCATCTCCTTATCCACCGGTTCATAGTAATTCGAATACGCATACTGCAGATTATTGATGGTCTCCTTCACTGCATTCTCATCCAGGCCTGGCTGCCGCTCACTTTCAGGCTTTTCGAGCTCCCTGGCAATCAGGTAGATGGTGGCCGCCACGCCCAGCTGTGTGCCCGACAATCCCTGAATGATACCAAAGACGTTGTCACGTGCTCTTGTTTTTTCCAGGATGTCGTACTGTTCCTTTTCTTTACTGATGATATTCCCGTATTTCTGTTTTAACGCAGGACTGCTGTTGGCCCATGCCGTATACTCCTTCTCAAAATCCAGTTTTTTGTTCAGAAAATCCGTTTTCTCAAATCCAGCCACTTTACCTTCGTAGTTCTTCATGACATTGGCCAGTCCTGTCCTCAGGCTGGCTACTTTGAGCTTGCCTTCCGGATCATTCTTTGTTTTTTCGTCAAGGATGTTGATCACATCACCGTAATTCTGGATCGAAAACGGATAGTTGTACCTGAAATTCCAAGCTACCGAGTTCGAAGAGCGGTACCGCGTAGTAAAACCGGGGAACCCGACGATGAAATTGAAATCGCCGTCTTTCAGGTCTTCTTTTGCTGCCTTCAGCCATACCTTTGGTCTATAGGGTACGTTTTCAGCACTGTATTCCCTCCCTGTCCCATCAGGGGCAACGTACACCCTGAGGAATGAGAAGTCCCCCGTATGCCGTGGCCACATCCAGTTGTCGGTCTCACCTCCGTACTTGCCGATGGAAAGCGGAGGAGAATAAACGATCCGGATATCTTTGAACTGTTTGTACAGATAAAGCATATACTGCTTGCCGTTGTATAGTTCAGAAACAACTGCCCTGACATCTTCCTTTCCCTTCTCCATTTCATCGGTCATGCCGGCAATTTTCCTGTTGATGGCTTTGTCCCGTTCAACAGGATCGGTAATCCCTTTTCCTCCTGCGGTGATTTCATCGGTGACATCCCGCATTTCCGTCAGCAGCAGTGCCCTGTATCCAGGCGCTGCAATCTCTTCCGTCCTTTTTGAGGCCAGGAAGCCCTCCGTAAGATAATTGCTGTTGACACTTGAGGCTCGCTGGAGAGCGGCAAAGGCGACATGATGGTTGGTCAGCAGCAGACCCTCCGGCGATACAAAAGAAGCCGTTCCTCCGCCCAATTGCACCACCGCATTGCACAGTCCTGCCTTGTTCTTGCTGTAAATGTCGCTTACAGGGATCTGCAGTCCCTTATTGTTCAGATCGAGCTGCCCGATCTGGTTGAGCAGCCACATACCTTCCTGGGCGCTTGATATCCCGAGGAATAAAATAAAAAATACAAAGCAAATGGAATACTTTTTCATAGGAACCTCCCTGAAATTTTTGTTAATTATAATAATTACATCCGAATGTGATTTTCTTAGAGGAGATCATCAGGATAAGACGAAATGGTACAGATCCAGCAGATGACCATGAATTATGCCAGTTGAGCTAACTGACATATTATCATTTAGTTATAAAAAATGCTGTAAGAATGGTCCAGTGAACAGGTGTTCAGTTTATTACACTGTATGTTCATTACTGAGCAGGGCGGGATTTCCTTCAATGAACTCCCGGATACACTCCATCACGCTGATCTTCACTTCTTCCGGAGAAGGATTCAACTCGGCGGTTGTAAAAGTTCCACGATCCGGATCGATGCGTTCGAAGATCTTCAAATAGAGATGGAAGATGATCTGCAGGCTGAGCATGTATCTTGGCTTCAGGCGGCCGGCCAGCGATTTCAGCTCATTCGCGGTTTCCTGCCTGTAGGTATCCGCTATTTCCAGGTATTCCCTGACCACCTGCCGGTACGCACCGGGGATCTGCCCCGTAACAGCTGCCTGTCGCAGGTCCTCAGGGGTAAGGTCATGTTTGTGAAGGATGTCCAGGGCAAAATAGTTCAAGTTGTTCAGCTGATCCTTCTGGAAGTCGCGGATGATGTGGACCAGGTAGCTGAACAATGCGCAGGGGCGGGCGACGTCGGAAATATTGAGACTGGGCAGATAATACTCCCCGTGCGCTTCTTCCAGGCAGCAAAGATGGACAAACACCGACGCAGGACCGTTGGAGGCCCCTTCCGCATAGTCAACAAACTCGTTGAAGGTCTGAAAGCCGTTGTGGGAAATATCATAGACCATGGAACGCGCAAAGTTGTAAAAGAAATGCAACGGGATACGGAAACGCTGGATGGTCGCCATCACTTCCCCTGAAAACGGGTCGCGCGTCTGATCGAGCCCCAGGCAGTCGATCCAGGAGTTCACCTGGTCGGTGAACATCTTCTTCTCCATGCATGTCAGCGTGGTGGTCAGCGCCTTGCGATCATCGATCATATCATCTATATAGCGCATGAACCGGTACACGGTCCTTGCCGCCTTGTACCGCTCATCGTCCCAGAACCTGGCTGCGATCAAAATGTTAGGATGATCATTGACATGATGGAAATCGATCTTGCCAAGGGTTTCCTTTACTATCGCATCGATGTTGTCCATAATGGATCCATTGATTTTTATCACGAAAAATAGCTTCTGATCTTCTCACAGGCCAGCCGCGCTGATATCAGGGCCAGCGGCACTCCGTTGCCCGGATGTGTGCTGCCTCCTGCAAAGAACAGGTTGTGGTACTTGCTGTGGTGGTTGTGCGGGCGGAAGTAACCCATTTGCATCAGGTTATGGTTCAGGCTTCCAAAGGTGGCCCCGCGCGAGAGGTTGAAAAGGTTTTGCCAGATCGGCGGATTGTAAACTTTCTCGAACCTGATGTGCTTCTCGACATCCGGCAGTCCTTCCTGTGCAAGGCGTTGAAAAACGGATTTTCTGGCATCCAGCCTGACCTTCTCCCAGTCGTATTCCCTGCCATCCTGAAGATGACCCACCGGGACGATCACCGATACGCTGTCCAGGCCCTCAGGTGCAGCAGTTTTGTCGCCACGCGCCGGCGAATGCACATAAAAGCTCGGCTCGGGTGCAATGCCGCTTCCCTCGAATACCTCGCCGATGTTATCCCGGTAATTGTCCGATACATAGATATTATGCTGTTCCAGCCCGGGCAACACCGTGTCCATCCCCCAGTGAAACACCAGCGCCGAACATGTATAACCCAGCCGCCGGATTCGCCGCAGTGCCCTTCCCCCCGGTAATAGTTCCTGATATACATACGGTAGGTCAGCATTTGCCAGGACAATGTCGGCCGGAAGAAAGGAATCGTCGGATAAAACGACACCTTTCACCCTGCTGCCCGCGACGGGGATTTGCGTGACCACCTGCCGGTACCGGATCTCCACGCCGCTTTCCAGGGCAATCCTTTCAAGCGTTTCAGGGATCCTGTTCATCCCTCCGATCGGGAATAATACTCCATCGGTCAGTTCCATGAAGGGCAGCATGGAGAAGATGGCAGGAGCGTGAAATGGATTCTGCCCCACGTAAATATTCTGGAAGGTGAAGGCTGTGCGCAGATTTTCGTTACGGAAATAGGTGGATGCCAGCCGGTAATGGTCACCAAAGGCATGAAGCCGCAGAAGCCGGAACAGGCTGGCCGGATGAATGAACTGGAAAATATGATCGAAGTTCCGGTCGATGATATGCTTCATGGATACCTGATAGGCCTGTATGCTACTGCTCATGTATTTCAGGAAAGGAAGGTAACTTCCCGGTTCGATCGTCTCCAGCTGCGTCTGCATCCTCATCAGGTCCGAGGAGAAATCAAGTGTCTGTCCGCCAGGATAATAAAGCCTGTACACAGGATCCAGCCGCTGCAACTCAATGGATTCCTGCAGGGACCTGCCCAATCCCGAAAAGGTCCGTTCGTAGACATGGGGCATCATTAAAAGGGTGGCACCGATATCAAAGCGGTGACCTTCCTTGAAAAATGCCGCACACCGGCCCCCCGGAAAGGCATTCTTTTCAAGGACTTTGACACTGAATCCATTGCGGGCAAGGTACCCTGCTGCAGCAAGTCCCGCTGCACCTGCTCCTATGACGATGACTGATTTCATAATGATAAAGGACGCTGTGCGTCAAAAAAAGTTACAGCACGGATTGGATTTTAAAAATGACGGCGTAAATTTACTTTTATCTTTGAATCATCCTAGTAGCATCATCATGAAAAAATGTTTTATCATCTTATTTGCTCTTTTCCTCGCTGCTGGCTGTTCCAGGGAGCGCGATCCACTGGATATCCTCAGGAATGGTCAATGGATCGACCTCACGTGGTCCTTCGATGAGCAGTCGGTCTACTGGCCGACCAATATCCATTTCACCCATGATACGGTCTTTGCAGGAATCAATGATAAAGGCTACTACTATTCATCGTTTAAATTCAGTGCCGAAGAACATGGCGGGACCCATTTCGACGCGCCTGTACACTTCGCACAGGAAGGCAATACCGTTGATCAGGTACCTCTGCAACAGCTGACCGGCGAAGGGATTGTGGTCGATGTTACGGCAAAAGCCGCCTCCGATCGTGATTATCAGATCACCGCAGGGGATCTGCAGGACTGGGAGAACCAGTACAGCAGGATTCCCGATGGTGCGATCATATTGCTAAGAACGGGTTTCGGCAAATTCTATCCCGACTGTGAAACCTATACCGGTACCACACTGGCAGGGACCGAAGGGGTGGCGCATCTGCACTTCCCGGGCCTGCATCCCGATGCAGCGCAGTGGCTGGTCACTAACCGTAAGATCAAAGCTGTCGGTCTCGATACTCCCAGTATTGATTACGGACAGTCCAGTGATTTCATGACGCATCGCACCCTCTATGCTGCCGGTTTGACAGCCTATGAGAATCTGGCGGGTCTGGAACAACTTCCTCCGGAGGGATTCTGGATCATGGCACTGCCCATGAAGATCAAAGGAGGCAGCGGCGCCCCGCTGCGCATCGTCGCCTTTGTACCCTGATGGTTCAATGCCATCTGATGATTTCCCGCATGATCATTCCTGCCGCTGTAATAGTTGACACCTTTTAACCATTTCATCTGGCAGGATCAGGTTTTTATAAGATGGCACATGACCTTCATCCGGCCTGCCACCGATAATTAAACAGCTTAATTTTAAGACTTTAAAACAATAAGCTATTTTTTAATTGTTTATTAATGGATTGATTTTTATATTTGTTACGGGAAAATACAAGTTACACCTTATACCAGATCCATGAATAAACATATGCTTATGGCCATCCTGATGATGGCAGCAACTGCCTGTCTGACAGGTTTTTCCAGTGCGGAAACCGCTAATCTGCCAAATCCGGCGGCAGCATTTTCACCCAAAGCTCCCGACTTCCCCGCCTTTCCGGAGAACGACTTCCTGTGTGCCGATGTAAATGAGGATGGATTCATCAACGTGCTGGATATCATTACGCTGGTTAATTACATCATGGGGGGCAGTCCGAGTCCCTTCAACATGGAGGCCGCCGATATCAATGCGGATGACACGATCAATATCCTCGATGTCATCTCGCTGGTGAACATCATCATGCAGGCACCGGGCATTCCCTGCGGGTGCGTTGCGCCGGTGGTCTATGAGGGAAAAACCTATGCCACCGTTCAGATCGGGGAGCAGTGCTGGCTTAAGGAGAACCTGAATGCCGGTACGATGATCGGCAGCAATGCAGGAGGACAATTGCAAACAAACAACGGATCGGTGGAAAAGTACTGTTATGATAACGATGAAGCCAACTGCACCATCTATGGCGGTCTTTACGAATGGAAAGAGGCGATGCAGTATGTTACCAATGAGGGAGCTCAGGGTATCTGCCCTGCAGGCTGGCATATTCCTTCCAACGGGGAATGGACACAGCTTACCAGCTTCCTCGGAGGTTTGACAGTCGCAGGAGGTAAAATGAAGTCGACGGGTACTTTCGACGACGGAACAGGCCTCTGGAATGCTCCTAATATTGGGGCTACGAACGAAAGCGGCTTCACGGCTCTTCCTGCAGGCGAACGGATAGGCGGTACAGGTGTTTTCAGTTTTTTACATGGTTATACGTATCTGTGGTCATCAACAGAGGAATTTGGGAATACCTCCTGGTACCGGTACTTGATGAGCCATACAGGAGAAGTGGGTCAGAATCCCAATCAGCAGGAGTTTGGAATGTCCGTACGCTGTCTCAAAGGCGGATGCACACCTCAACCCACTCCCGCTGATGCAGGTCCCGACCAGCTCAATGTACTGGGTACTACCACCACCCTGACAGGGAACACGCCAGCCGACGGGACCGGATTGTGGGAGATCGTAAGCGGAACCGGAGGCGCCATCGTCAGCCCGGATAATCCGGCCAGTCAGTTCCAGGGTCAGGCTGGTAACGAATATACTCTTTCCTGGACGATCACCACCGCGTGCGGAGGTTCCACCGACCAGGTCGTGATCAGCTTTGCCTCCACGGGCGGATTCGCCTGCGGCGACCTGCTGTTGGATGAACGTGACGGACAATCCTATGCCACGGTACTGATTAGTTACATGTGCTGGATGGCTGAGAACCTGAACGTCGGAACCATGATCAACGGATCCATCGAATCATCGAACAATGGGACCATTGAAAAGTACTGCTATGAAAACGAAGCTGCCAATTGTGACACATACGGCGCCCTTTATCAGTGGAATGAAGCCATGCAATACGTGACAAGCCAGGGGGCCCAGGGCATTTGTCCGCAGGGATGGCACATCCCGTCCAACGGAGAGTTCACCCTGCTGATGACTATCCTGGGAGGTGAAGATATTGCCGGAGGTAAAATGAAATCCACCGGCACCCTGGAAGAAGGGACGGGACTCTGGCGGGAACCGAATGTGGGGGCGACCAATTCCAGCGGATTTACGGGCCTCCCGCATGGATACCGTGAAACCGGTGGTGAATTTTATTCACAGGGCTATTATGGTGACTACTGGACCTCCACACAAAAGGATGAGGATAATGCGTGGTATCTGGCCCTTTATAACGATGATGCAGCGGTTGACCGGTATGACTACTACAAGGAAGGCGGATCGGCCATCCGGTGTCTCAGGGATTGTTCACCCTACCCCACCGAGGCCAATGCTGGTGCTGATCAGAATGGACTACCCGGGACCTTTACCACATTGGCAGGAAATACTCCTTCTGAAGGATCCGGACTTTGGCAGATCATCAGTGGCGCGGGAGGGACAGTGAGCAACGCTACCAGCCCCACCAGCGGATTCCAGGGACAACCCTGCACGGTTTACACCCTGTCCTGGACCATCAATAACGTATGCGGATCATCTTCCGATATGGTAACGATCAGCTTTGCCCCGGAAGGAACCTTCACGTGCGGGGACCTGCTGGAAGATTGCCGCGACGGAAAATTCTACCAGACAGTACAGATCGGCGAACAATGCTGGATGGCCGAAAACCTGAACACCGGCTCGATGATCATCAGCGATAACGAAGGTCAGCAGCAGACCGATAACCAGGTGATCGAAAAGTATTGCCCGAATAATGATCCCGCTAACTGTGAAACATACGGCGGACTGTACGAATGGCACGAAGCCATGCAGTATGTGACAACGGAAGGTTCTCAGGGAATCTGTCCTATTGGCTGGCATCTTCCAACCCATGACGAGTCTGTCGAACTTACGGATTATCTTGGCGGAGTTGATGTTGCCGGGGGTAAAATGAAAGCCACAGGCACCATCGAAGAGGGTACCGGCCTCTGGTACGCGCCTAACACAGATGCCACGAACCTCAGTGGATTCACCAGCCTTCCCTCGGGATACCGGGATCACTACGACGGAAGCTTCGTGGATATGGGTTATTACTGCGACAACTGGACATCAACGGAGGATGACGATGAAACCGCCTGGTACTGGTGTCTTTATTATAACTGGGGAGGAGTGGACCACTACACCTGGTATAAAGAAGGGGGATCCGGGATCCGCTGTATCCGCGACTGCACTCCCCAGCCCACCCAGGCCAATGCCGGAAATGACCAGATCCTTACCGGTAGTACTTCCACCACACTTCAGGGGAATACACCCATCTTTGGTACCGGGTTATGGGAAATCGTTGAAGGTACAGGGGGTGTGATCACCGATCCATCAAACCCTGCCAGCACCTTTCAGGGACAATCAGAGGGTACCTACCTCCTTTCCTGGACGATAAGTACCGCATGCGGAAGTTCCACTGACCAGGTGATCATCTACTTCAGCGCATGCCAGACCGATATGTACGATTACACTTTTGAAGACCTCACCGATCCATATGCTTACTCGGAGGACTCCTGGGCAGATATCGGCTGGGCAGATATTACCGTGCCATCGGGTGAGAATGTAAATGTGGGTTGTGTGATCGTAACGGCCTCGCAGATCTGCTCGGATGACTGGCCGGATGAGGTTACCCTGTACCTGAAATCACCCGCGGGCACCATCCTCCAGATCTGGCAGGGATTTGCCGATTTTGGATGCACTACCGATTTCCACTTTACCACCAACGCCTTCGACGGGGAACCTTCACAGGGTCAGTGGATCCTGTACTTCGAGGACTACTACGGTGACGGTGGCGGAACCTGCGTGGGAGCGAAACTGTATATCGGGAACTGATCCGGTTACCGAAAAATCATACCTTTGCCAGTAGGAAGCGTTTCATACCGGGAAAGTGACCAGATCCCGGCTTACTGGTACATATGCGGATGAACAAACACCACTGGCAGTGGACGATAGGCATCGTTATTTCGTTGGTAACGTGCGTTCTGGTTGTGTGTTTCCTTGTAAATAAAAAACATCCGGAGAGTGAATATTCCCTTGAATACCAACAAAAACTGAACGAAATCTTTACCGTCCTGGATACAGGCTTCTGGAGGGAGAAGGATAAAAACCTGCTGCTCTCTTCGGAAGCCCTGCAGCTGGCACGGCAGATTGACGACAGCAATAGCATAGCAGAGGCCCTCTTCTTTAAAGCCAGAATACTGGGTCACTTCGAGAACAACGATAGTAACCTGTTCTACAGCAATCAGGCAGTAATGATTACCGAACGACAGGGGAACGATACCCTTCTGGCAAAGATCGACAACAACATTGGCAATTATTATTTTACCAAAGACAATTACTACCTGGCCATGCAGTACTATACCGAAGTTGAGAGGATTGCAGAAAAACTCAATATTAACTACCTGAGATGGCTGGCCTATAATGGATACGGACTGGTGTACATGTCGCTGAACGAGAATGATAAAGCCATTGAATATTTCACCAAGGAAACCAAAATATTAAACAACAATGACGGTTTGAGTATACGAAGCAATGCCATCGCAAAAGTAAACCTTGGTTCGATATACATGAGCCAGAATGAACTCAATCAGGCCGAACGACTATTCATGGAAGCTCTTGCCATGACAGAACAGATCAGAGACACGGCCGTCATTTGCGATATATTTATCAGGCTGGGTACAGTACACCAGGCCTTGCACAATCATTCGATCTCCTACGACTATCTTTACAAAGCAATCACCCTTGCAAAACAATTGGGGAACCGGCGCTTATACGGAGAAGCCCTGTTTAACCTGGGCCATTGGTATGCAACCCGTGAACAATACGACAATGCAAAAGAATCATTCCTGAAGTCAATGTCTATTTTTTCTGATATTGGCTACATTAGCGCTGAACAAAAGGCCAATATGGCCCTGTCTGATCTTTTAAAACTGAAGGGTGAGTACCTGGAGTCCCTGAATTATTACAAAAGATCTGTCGCCCTGAACGATAGCATCTTAAATTTAAAAATCCAGAAAAAAATCTCTGATTTTCAGTGGGAGATCGAGTTTCAAAAGAAAAAATATGAACGTGAGCTGCTACTGGAAAAATACGAATCGCAAAAAAACAGGAACCTCTTATACGTGGTCTTGATCGTTTCATTGATCCTGATTGCATTGATGTTTTTCAAATACATGAGGGAATCGCTGAAACGTCAGAAAATTGACAACGATAACCTGCAGGAAAAAATAAAAACGGCTGAAAAAATCAATGCACTGGAAAAATTTAAACACCAGGCGGAGATTGAAAGTAAAAGCAAGGAGCTCATCACACTATCCCTTCAACTGGTCAGTAAGAAAGACATCCTGAATGAGATCGCATCAACGACACATAGGCTTTTTAAGAGTGGCAGCATGGATGAAAATTCCGTCAAGAACCTGCTGACCATCATCCGCGGTAGTGATAATGCAGATAAAGACTGGGATCAGTTTAAAAGTATGTTCGAAAAGGTTCATAAGGATTTTTTTATCCGGTTGAAACAGCTTGGGCCTGAGCTGACAGATCATGAAATACGGTTATGTGCCTACCTGAAAATCAATCTCAGCAACCATGAAATCGCAAAAATTTTTAATATCAATCCCGGATCCCTCAAGACAAACCGTTACCACATCCGTAAAAAACTCAACCTGCAAGCAGGTGAGAACCTGGAAGAAATCATCCGGGCCATATGATCCACCGGCAGCCCCAAGCCACTATTAACCTGAATTCTCTCCAGGGATTCACCATTTATCTACCTGCAATATTTTGCCATTAAGCAATCATGTAATTACTTTGTCCGACATTCACATGAGTTGGATGGATCTTATGTGGCTTGATATGATTTCGGAATGATCAATTTCTAACATAAACCAGTTGCTATGAAATCAAATTTACTTTTTACGACAGTATGGGCATTTGTCATTACGTTTTCAATGAATCTGCCTTCATCAGGCCAACGACTGTCAGACCATGAATTGGGATGGAATGGGCCTGCAGATTCCAGAGCTACAGAAATGAAAAGTGTTGTGAACATTGGAAACGGCACTGAACTTCCAGGATCACCACGGTCGCCCATTGATTTCTATTGGAAAAGCAGCCTGAGCGAGACGATCTATTTTGCTGATGAAATCGGACTGCCTGCCGGCTACCAGGTCACTAAAATCGGTTATTATGCTGATTTTTCGGAAACCCTTACCGATAAAAATATCCAAGTTTACATGGGTGAGACCGCTTCAACGGATCTAAGCAGTGGTTGGATAACATCAGCCGACCTTACCAAGGTTTTTGATGGAAAAGTGACCTTTCAGTCAGGAAAGAATCAGGTAGTTATTCCCCTGAATACCCACTACACCTACCAGGGAAAAAACCTGGTCATTATGACGTACAGGGAAAAAGATACTACTATCTACAGTATTACAAACCGGTTTTATTCGTCGCTAAATCCGGATCACCCTGCCAGAACCCTTGCTATTGCCCTTGATCCCATTCAAACCTTCACATTATACCCGGCCAATCCCCCGATTCATTTAACGCCCATGGATCATTTTCCCAACATTACATTGTACATCATTCCGGGTTCAAATGCAGGGATCTATGCGACGGGATTTGAGTCGTTCGATGTACCGGGACAGATCGCCTGCCAGGAACCGATGCAGTGGACCACCTGGGATTTGATGCCCTGCGGTGAAAAAGACGCAGAATCAAGCACCGACTTCGCGTACAGTGGTTCAAAGAGTGCGAAAGTGCAAGGCACCACTGACCTGATCCTTCCCCTGGGAAACAAGACGACCGGTAAATACGAATTCTCGTTTCAGCTTTACATTCCAGCTGGCTTTTGCGGATATTACAACCTCCTCCAGGACTTCAACAGCTCCTCCAGCATGTATGGAATGGAAGTGTATTTCCCTTCCAATGGTGATGGATTTTTAAATGCAAACGGTTACAGTACAGCCACGTTCAATTATACCCATGATCAATGGATATCAGTCAAAAATATCATTGATCTGAACAATGATGCCGCCGAACTGATCATTGACGGGGAAACGATCCATGCATGGCAGTGGAGCGTAGGCGCCACAGGGCTCAATGGGATCAAACAAGTATCGGCAGGTAATTTTTTCGCTGGAACAAGTGAAAATTATCCGACCGATATACCTCTTTACTATATTGATGATCTGGAGTATAAAGCATTGAATGCTTCGACCTGCGAGGATCTGGAGATATCTCCGGGATCCGTATCGCAGCTTATGATGAGCAACACAACCGCCTCGAGAACACTCACATTGACAAACAAGGGGAACACCTCTCATAATTACAATGTCGTACTGGATTATGCTTCGAAACAGGAAGCCGCTCCCGGGCATAAAAGGTCAACGGTGTATTATGATCAGACAGGAAATCCATCGGCCGAAACGGGTATTATATCGCAAACTTTCGTCACGGATCTACCCACGCGTATATGTGCTGCCGCGGATGACTTTATCGTACCCGCTGGCGAAACATGGAATATCAGTCATGTGTTTGCTGCAGGAGAATATGTAAATTATGTGATCCACGGGGAAGTGCCCTTTGTGGATGTAGTCTTTTATGCTGATGCGATGAACTTCCCGGGGGAAGCCTTATTTACCTATGACTCAATCGCAGCTCATTCCGATGTGGCAGGCGATGTAAACATATTCCTTCCAACACCTGCAACACTGGCAGAAGGAACCTACTGGGTATCTGTAGCTGCGCACATGTCGTACAGTACCATGAGGTACTGGTACTGGAGCCGGGAAGCTTCTCCCACAATCCTGAATGAATTTGCCTGGCAGAATCCTCCCGGAGGCCTGTCCACCCAGTGCATCACCTGGTGCTATGGATCTACCTATCAGCCCGACAGGGTGGACCGCAACCTGACCTTCGCACTTTCCGATAGTGTCTACACAATCCCTGAGGATTGGATTACCTTCAGCCAAACCAATGGCACTATACCAGCCGGCGGAACCATCAACCTGAACATGACCATTGATGCGGATAACATCACAGGAAACCACCTGTCAACCATCAGCATCGTGACCGATGATGAAGTCAACCCGTTGAAACAGGTACCGGTGAGCATGAGGATCAAGGGGGAACCTGGCCAGATGCCACTGAGCGAAAGCTGGGATCCTGGCTTCCTTGCCAATGAGTGGGAGCTGGATCCGGTCACCATCCAGTGGAACGTCAATACCGCCAACGGGAATCCAAAACCGGAAGTGTGGTACTTCAGACCCGTTAATGTGCTGGATTACAGCTTTTCGCTCGTCACGCGTCCGCTCGACGCCAGAGAGATCGATGATAATGTGACGCTTGAGTACGAGGTCAAATTTCAGAATCCCTCCACAGTCGAAACACTTGAATGCCTTTCCTCGGAGGTCTATGACGGGAAGAATTGGCAGGTTCTTTATACTCACAAAAATACCCAGCGGGGATTTGAATACACCCGGAAGAAATTTAATATAACGCCCTACGTCGCTGGAAAGATCTTCAATGTCCGGTTTAGGGTACATGGTGCCAACACCTCCAACTTCAATGTGTGGGAAATGGATAATATCAAGATCTACCGTCAGGAGGTCGGAAATATTGCCGGGACGGTGACGAGGTTCTCCGATGGCAGTCCGGTGAATGACGCAGCCGTCACGATCAGTAATCCACAAAGCGGAGTATACACAGCTCAAACAGGAGCCGGTGGCAATTACAGCATCGTCGGCGCAGAGACAGGGACCTACCTGTTAAGCATTAAAAAAGAAGGATTCAATGTGCTCTTCGACAGCATTACCATCCTTTACGATCAAACGATCACCAAAAATTACGCATTAAAGTATTCGACCCTATCGGTTGATCCTGCCTCACTGACGGCAACTGTTCCTGTGGGCCTGACAACAGAGAAGACCATCACCCTTCACAATGGAGGCAATGGTCCGCTGGCATGGACCAGCAGCTTCCAGTCCAGTACCCGCAGCACATCTAATCCAAAAAGCAATGGTGATTTTCCTAAAGGTGCTTCAGCCGCTTCCCTTGACCGCGCCCCGGTAAAAGCTTCTGCTACCCCTGAGCCCACACGGGGCATAAAAGGATCCACAGCGTTTGCCTTTGATCTCTGGAGCGGAAACATTATCTCCTTTGATACGGATGATCCGGGTACGCCCTTGCCTATCAGTACCTTTAAGAATGGAACATACGCAGGAACCTTTGATGCCTATAACACGGATTTCATGTACATCATCGACAACTCCAACGATCACCTGAGCAAAGTGGATATGACAACCGGTGCATTTACGGATATAGGGAAATGCTATAAAGTGTCGGGTCATACCTGGACAGGACTGGAGATCGATAAAACGACAAATATATTATATGCGGTCTCATCGATATGGAGCATGACCGAGTCACAGCTCTACACCATCGACATGAATACGGGTACCGCCACACAGGTTGGGAACCTGGGAATAAATGCTTGCATTGATATCACTATTGACGGTTCCGGCCAGATGTACGGCTACGACATCTCAACGGATAATGCCTATAAAATTGATAAAACAACTGCGGTTTCAACCTTGCTGGGATCCATCGGATTCGATGCCAATTTTGCACAGGGAATGAGCTGGGATCCTGTCACTGACATCATTTACCTCACAGCTTATAACAACTGGACAGAATCGGGCGAATTGCGCATTTTGGACAGGGTAAGCGGAAATACCGAATATATAGGTAATCTCAGGGGAGAGACCGACGCCCTTGCCTTCCCGGGAGGATCATCCACCTGGTTCTCCCTCGAGCCCAGCACGGGCCTGATCGAAGCAGGAGGTTCCCAGACAGTGAATATCATTTTTGACGGCAGTTATATCAATGAAGATGAAAATCCAACGGTGACGGGAAAGCTCGTATTGAAACCGGATGTCAGCATTTCCTTATGCGATCCGACTTCTGTCGACCTGACCATGACCATCCAGGGACCTTTATTCGGAATGCTGAATGGAACGATCACCCATAATGATCTTCCACTTGATGGGGTGACCGTGACCGCCTCCCGCCAGGACAGTCCCATTGACTATACATACCGCATGACTACCGGAACAAATGGTATGTACGCTTTTAACACGATTCTATATGGTGAATATACCCTGACTGTACAAAAGACGGGCTATAACCTCTATTCATTTGCAGGCCTCGTGGTGACGGGAGATCAGACAACCACCCACGATGTCAGCCTGTTGGCTCCGGTCTTGAACGTCAATCCCACTGAAATAAATGCGACAACCCCTCAGGGAGAATCCGTGACCAGGACGATAAAGATCACTAACAGCGGCGACGGGCCGATGGACTGGCAAAGCTATATTTCAGCCATTGTGGGGCGGATATCCATCCCCCGCAGCGATGGTAAGTTTCCCCGCAGCAACACACCTCCGTCAGCAGGGCCGGCTCCTTCAGTCAACCATAACACATCGGGTAAGGCAAACAATCTGCCCAGAGGATCGCTGGCCTATGGATTTGAGCTGGGTGATCCTACCCGTTTCTTTTCCTTCGATACGGATGATCTAACCTTGAAGAACTTCATCGGTCCGGTAGATTTTCTTGCCGTGGGCGCAGACTTCGACTCAAAACATACAGATTTTATGTATGTTATTGACTATGATAATTTTGAACTTAAAAAGATCTTCCTTGAAACCGGTGAAGTAGAATCCATCGGGTCATGCGTTCCCAGAGAAGAACATATCTGGACGGGAATCGCTGTGAATAAGCTGACAAATGTTCTCTACGGTGTGTCAAGCAATATGGATGGATCAGCTCTCTACACCATTGATATGAACACGGGCGAAGCTACTGACCTCGGAGATATCGGAATGCCAGGGGCCATTGACTGCGCTATTGACGGGTCAGGTACCATGTACAGTTATTGCATTGTCAATAAAGAATCCTACAGCATTAACCTTGAAACGCTGGAAACTATATACCTGGGGCCTATCGGCTTCGATGCGAACTACGCCCAGGGCATGGCCTGGGATCCGTCAACGGATATCATCTACCTGTCGGCATTCAATCAGGAAGCATATGCAGGAGAGTTGCGGATCCTCGACCGGATCACAGGAAACACCCTGTTACTGGGTACCTTTAACAGTGAGGTGGATGGATTAGCCTTCCCCGGACTCCTTCCCTGGTTTACGGTTGATCCCAGAAACGGCACCATTGAGCCATGGTCTGAACAGGAAATGACCGTGACCATGCACGGAGACCTCGCATTCTCCATAAAGGACTACATCCTGTCAGGAAATATCCGCCTGGAAAGCGATCCGGACGTCGGAATGATCAATATTCCCGTTACACTGACGGTAACACCCGTCGGAATGAGTACACCGGATGACCAGAACAGGATAACCGTTTATCCTAATCCAGCCGGAGATTATGTTTACATTAAAAGCGATCAGATGATGAGAAGCGTTGAGGTTCTTTCAATCACAGGGCAGGTGGTCCATGCTGAAAGTGTTCTCCATCAGAAAGAATTTAAACTGGATCTCCATACATGGCCACAGGGTGTGTACCTGTTAAAACTCATCACCGACCAGGGAGTCAGGTATAGCCAGATCACAGTCACACACTGACCGAGATGCGGTTTTGAATGTAAGGATGGGAAATCCTTTAAAGACGTTGCAGATCAAAGGAATGAATTTTTAAACACTGATGCCACTGCCTTAGCTCGGTGAATTGGTGGGCGTCCCGTTACTGATCTTGATCTTGTCATCCTTTGAAAGGCCTTCCAGCACCTCGATGTTGATGCCGTCGGAGAGTCCCGTTTTGACAATCCGTTTCTCAAACTGTTGGGGTTTGGTTTCAACCTCCACATACGTGGTATCCTTATCAAATTGCAGCAGGCTCTCCTGTATCGCCAGGACACTGTCCTTCCGGTCGAGCACGATGTCGGCGTTGGCACTGTAGCCGGCGCGGATGAAAGATGAATCGCTGAGCTCCACCGCAGCCCGGATCTCAAACTGAATGGCGCCGTTCTCCTCAACGCCTTTGGGAGAGATATGCTCCAGGGAGGCATGAAATTTCTCCTGGTCGATGGCTCCAATGGTCAGGATCAGGTCCATCCCTTCCCGGATCTTCCCCACTTCGGTCTCGTCAATGTTTCCCTTGAAGATCATCTCTCCCATATCGGCCACGGTCGCGATGGCCGTACCATCGTTGAATGTATTGCTTTCAATGACAGAGCTGCCGACCTCGACCGGTACATCCAGCACCATGCCCGCGATGGTTGACCGTACCACGGTGTTCGACTCCTTGCTGGAATCCCTGGTTTGACCGTCGCGGATCAACTGCAGGTTATTCTCCGCCGATTCCATCTCTTCCATGGCATTGAGATAATCCAGCTCAAAGCGTTCGAAATCATTTTTGGAAATGACCTTTTCGTCATATAACTGTTTCTGACGGTCATAATTCCTCTTTGCATTCTCCAGGGAAATTTTCGCCCTGGACAGTCTTGACTCTGCGCTGTTCAGGTTGACCATATTGGGTATGATCCTGATACGGGCAATGGCATCGCCTGTATTCACATATTCTCCCGCCTCAATGAAGATCTCATCAATGATGCCCGACACCTTGGGCTTGATGATGATCTCTTTCCTGGGCACGACCGACCCGGTAGCCACAGTCTTTTTGATGATGGTCGTCACAAAAGGTGTCGCTGTTTCATAAACAACCGGTTCTGCCTTGGATTTGTTGTAAAGGAACCAGATAGTCCCCAGGAACGCAGTCAGAACGATCACGATGACAGCTATTTTCAGGATCTTTTTCATAGTATGGATATCTTTATATTATTCAAAACGAATGGCGTCAATGGGTTTTATGCTGACAGCCCGCCGTGCCGGTATCACTCCGGCTAGCGCTCCCGAGATCACCAGGATCAGCAGGGCCAGCATCGCCATCTGAAAATCAATTTCCGGATTTTTGAACATGTCGCTGCTGGTACCGGCTTTTGCAAGGGCAAGGTTCACACCCTCGATGATGCCCACACCGGCCACCAGTCCAAAATACCCCGCTGCAGTTGTCAGTATGACCGATTCAGTGATCACCTGGCTCATGATGTTCCAGGGTGTGGCTCCGATGGCCCGCTGAATACCGATCTCTTTGGTGCGTTCCCTGACTACGATGAGCATGATGTTGGAAACACCCACCATCCCGGCGAACAGGGTGCCGATACCCACAATCCACACCAGGATTCGGATACCGGTAAACAATCCGGTCATTTTCTGGTATTCCTTCTCCAGGTTGAACGAGCCTATGGCACGCTGGTCCTCCGGGTGAATGCTGTGCCGCTCAGCCATCAGTCGTTTGGCCTTGGCCTCCACCACGGAAGCCGGAACATCGTGACGTGAGGTCAGGGCGTACCAGCCTACGATGTCCCCGTAATTGTACGTCTGCTGCAATGTGGTGAAGGGCAGGAAGATGACCTGGTTCTCCCGCTCGGACTGCTGGTCCGATTTTCTGGACTCAAACACACCCACCACCTGGAAGTAGACTCCCTGTATCTTCAAATATTCACCAATGGGATCCTCACCGGGTTCAAACATATCGTTTTTCACCTTGGCACCGATCACCGCCACCTTGCGGTGCTGTTCGATGTCAAGCTCATTGATGAACCTTCCCTCCGTCATGTTCAGGGGGTCGATGCGCTGCAGGTCGGGATAGTCTCCGAATATGGTGAAGGAAGAGGTCCGTTCATTGCGGATGACATTGTTGGCTCCTCCCCCGCCCCAGGCCTGGATGCGGGGCGCGACCAGGCCAATTTCAGGGATCTTATCCTTCAGGGCCTGCGTGTCGCTGTTCCTGAAATTGAAATAACGGCCACGCTGAAATCCTTTGTAAGGCATGGTGGTCCGCTGTGTCCACATGAAAACACTGTTGGTGGCCATGTCTCCAAAGTCGGCAAAGACGGCATTCTCCAGCCCGTTGCCGCTACCCATCATGATGATCAGCATGAAGATACCCCAGAACACACCGAACGCCGTAAAGAACGTGCGCAGTTTGTTCTTTTTCAGGGCGTAAAAGATTTCATGCCAGCGATCCGGATCGAACATAGTCAGATTATTGGTTTTATGTCATTCATCCCTAAGTGCTTCGATGGGTTTGATGGCGGATGCTTTCCTTGCCGGAATAAATCCCGCGAGGGTGCCGGCGAGTACCAGGATCCCTGTCGCTGTCAGCGCCACCCTCAGATCTACTTCCGGATCTTTAAAGTAACTTTCACCCCCTGCAAAGTAGGGAGAAATGATCTCCAGAAGCCCCACACCGCCAAGCAATCCAATGTATCCGGCAAAAGCCGTGATCAGGATCGACTCCTGAAGGATCAGTCCGATGACCGAGCCCGGCGTGGCCCCCAGTGCCTTGCGAACGCCGATCTCTTTTGTCCGTTCTTTTACCACCACGACCATGATGTTGCTGACACCCACAATGCCAGCGATCAGGGTCCCGATGCCGATGATCCATATAAAGATCCGTATGCTCGCAAATAAGCTCAGGAATTTCTTGTACTGTTCCAGGGTGTTCCAGATGAACAGTGCCCGTTTGTCATCGGGGTGTACCGTATGACGCTTGCTGATCTCCCTCCGTATTGATTCCACCATCTGATTGCTTTGTTCAACGGTTACATCGGAAACCGTAAGGGAGAGCTGGTTGATCCTGTTTCCCCGGTTGAAAACACGCTGCGCCGTTGAAATCGGTATATAGACGCGGTTCAGGTCACGGTCGCCGCCCGGATCGGTAAATACTCCCACCACCTTGAACGGAATGCCGGCCACCATGATGTATTTATCCACGGCAGGTTCACCCTTGAACAATTCCCTTTCCACCACTTCCCCAAGAGCCACTGACTTACGAAATTCCTTGATGTCCAGCTCATTAAGATACCTGCCTGTTTTGACCTGGAGTTTTTCCAGGAACGCATAATCAGGGTGCGTTGCGATGATGTCGTAGGTGGCATACTGATTCTTATAGCTGATCGTGGTATTTTCCCAGATATTGAACCGGCCGGCGGCATGTTCCACACTGGGCATATCCTTCAGGATGGCATGATCCTCATTGGTGAACTGAATGTTCCTACCGGGCTTTAAGCCTTTGTAGGCCATCGATGTGGTTCCCTGGTTGACCCAGATGCTGTTGGTGGCATCATCCTTGAACTGTTCATTGACGCCATTTTCCAGCCCTTTTCCCGAGCCCAGCAGGATGATCAGCATAAAGATCCCCCAGGCCACACTGAAACCCGTCAGAAAGGTTCTCATCTTGTTCTTGCTGATCGTACTGAAGATCTCCTGCCATTTATCGACATCGAACATGGATCAGTGGGTTAATGTTTGCAGGACAGGCTGTTTTCTGCGGATACCATTTATTTCGTCCGTCACAATATCGCCGTCATGCAGCCGGATGATCCGGCCGGTCATGTGGGCAATGTCATTTTCGTGGGTAACGATCAGGATGGTTATGCCCGACTGGTTGATCTCCCTGAAAAGATCCATGACCTCATAGGAGGTCTGGGAGTCGAGTGCCCCGGTTGGTTCATCAGCCAGGATCACCTTGGGCCGTGACACCAGCGCACGCGCAATGGCGATACGTTGCTGCTGACCTCCCGACAGCTCGTTGGGCATGTGTTCCGCCCATTCACTGAGCCCCATTTTCTCCAGCAGTTCCATGGCAACCTGGTTGCGTTTCTTTCGGTGTATGTTACGGTAATAAAGAGGAAGCGCCACATTTTCCATGGCATTCTTGAAGGAGATCAGGTTGAACGACTGGAAGACAAATCCGATATGGCTGTTGCGGAACCGGGCCACCCTCTTCTCGCTCATATTCCGGATCAACTGGCCCTCCAGCCGGTAATCACCCTCGTCATAGGTATCGAGCATACCAATGATGTTCAGGAGGGTTGATTTCCCGGAACCGGATGAGCCCATGATGGCCACCAGTTCACCCTCTGCCACTTCCAGGTTTATCCCCTTTAACACATGAAGCGAATTCGTTCCTGTTACATACGATTTATGAATATTCTTCAGAGAAATCATGGGGGAAGGCTTAAAATAAAGTAATCCGCAAATTCTGCACGAATCATGCCATAGGATTTAATCTATTGATATTCAATAAATTAAATAATAACGATAACCAATTGATCTACGCTGAAGTGTTCAATTATTTTACAGGGTATGTTCATTTCTGACCATTCAAAAAAGCGAGAGGCTGACCCATCATCAGGGACAGCCTCTCGCTGAACATTACCGGATACAATCGTTTCTTATTTGCTTTTAGTGTTTTTAACACTTTGTGATGTCCGGCCAGCCTGCTGCCTTGTATCAGGAGCGTTTGGCTTTGTCTGTCGTGTGCTTTCCGTTTTCTTCACCGTGGTGTTACGGGAAGTTTGATTTACCGTCCCGGTATTTCTCTGTGATGCGGTTTGCGAAGTTGGTTTTACATTGCCCGCATTTCTCGCAGAGGCAGTTTGGGCTGACCATTCGACGATCTCCGTATTTCGCGTAGGAGTCGTGCGCTGTGTCTGTTTTACCGTTTCGGTCTTTTTCACTGCAGTCCCCTGCTGTGACCGGACGGGTTCCCGATAGGTGGACAGATCATTCATGGCCCGGTTCATATCCGTTGAAGTCCGGGTGGTTTTACCTTTCACTTCCCCGAATTTCGTCACCTGGGAAGGGGCGGCTTTCCTGGCGGTGGACTCATCCTTACGGATCTCTGGCGCATACAGCTCCAGCCTGTTTCTGTCATGGTACTGGCCTGGTTTGTCCCGTTCCTGGATCGTGACCTGGGAAATAGCTTCGCCCCTGTATCTTTCGATCTCTTTTCTGTCGGGGCCGGCGTGGTAGGGCGTGTAGTTCGACTGGTCATTCCTGACCTGACGGATCACATTGGAATGCTCCATGAATTTCCTGTTATCGGATACATGCGCATAATGAATATACTGGTCATGTGTTCCGAAATGATTGCCATCAAGGAATCTCCAGTTGTCATAAGGAATATGGTATGTATTTCCGTAGACGACATTGATGCTGACGCCGGGTCCGATGGGCGCCCAGCCGTAATAGTCGCCCGATTTTCTCCAGACCACCCAACCAGGACCCCATTCATAGCCGGGGATCCACATGGGCCCGTAGAAAGGATCCATGTACCAGCGGCCGTAATGAAATGGCGCCCAGCCCCACGTATAATTGGAAACCCATGTCCATCCGGCCCAGGTCAAAACCCAGTAGCCATCTGAGGCATAAGGATAGAAATCAGGACCCGTATCGGGTATCCAGGCATATCCGTGGACAGGATGGTATACCCAGGTCCCGTAAGGGGTCAGTTCATCATAGAAGACCTGGAAACTGATGACCACTTTATGATGAGCCGAAGCCTGTTTTGGTATCAATGCAGTAAATGCTGAGACCAGGAACAGTACCGCAAGAAATTTAACCAGTGTTTTCATGGCACCTTTTAATTTAGTTAAGGAACTTTTTATCTGGAACTGAATCCGGGAATCCTGCTAGTTCTCAAGGCCTCTGGAATCCCTTTACCGTTCCGGACGGATCGGGATGCAACTATTGTACCAACGCATGAAAACCTTATGGAAAGATCAGTAGGCAGGCAAGGGAACCACGATTCATACCGGTTTCCGAATGAAGCAAAGTGCCGTCAGGGAGCCTGCCGGATATGGATCAGGAGGATTTGGAAATCAGGAGAACGTAATGATCTCAGACCCTTTTGATCGTATAGATGATGGTGCCCGAGATAAGAAGGACAACCAGAAAAACAGACCAGCCAGAGATCGGTACCGTCAGGTCAGGTTGAATCTGTACCGACGTACATAAGAAGGTGCCGGTACGGTCCAATCCCCAGATCTCATAATAATACTGAATATTGTTGTCCAGCATATACTGGTCATTGAGAAGATACACATCGGCCAGCAGGGGTGTTGAACAGGAGAAGGTAGCGATCACGACTTCCTGTCCGGCATTGATATTGAAGCCAAAAGGAAGGCCTGGCTGAGTAATAAATGTCTGATAATATGTTCCTCCGGATAATACGGGTCCGCCCTGGGGCAACAGATTGAACGGAGCAATGCCGAAGCCCGGGGTGAGGGTCAGTGATGGTTGCTGCCAGCTGATGGTATACCTGATCTCAGAAAGAATATCGGTTGCGAGGATATTTGTGGTAGGCCGCATGACGATCTCGACATCATTTGGGGACGAGCCGGAGAGTCGCATGCACAGATCCACCGGATTCACCGGTGGAGGTACCTGGGCAAAGAGAGTCGACGAGCCCAGCAATAATCCGTTTATGGCTATGATTATTTTACGAAATATATTTCTCTTCATAACATCAGAGGATATTAAAGTAGTTGATTCTTTTACAAACTATTGATGTGTTTGCAAAATTAATCCTTTTCCAATTGATTATATTGCTATTCTATATAAATATTTTCTACGAGGTTCAGTTTTAAAAGTTTCGTTCTGCACCACTCTCGTGATGCATGCAGTTCATTGAACTAAAAATCCTTATCTCCTTAAACCAATGTCTCCCTTATCAATACAGGGTCATCAGGATGATCTTTTTCTGAAAGGTGGTCTGATCACCGGTGATCCTCAGTACATAGGTCCCCGGAGTCAGCTTTGACAGGTCGATCACCTGTAAGCTACGGCTGCTGAAGGTTTTCCAGGGAAGGTCGATCAGCAGGTTGCCGCCAACGTCAAGAATTTCAATCTGTAGGGACTGAGTCCGGACCGAATGAAGGTCGATGGTCAGTTTGCCGTCATAGACAGGATTCGGATAGGTCAGGATGTGGTTTTCCGGTTCGGGTTCGTTCACCGATACCAGCACCGGGGCCTCTATGATGCCTGTATGATCAGTTCCCCAGATGGATAGATAATACATGGCGTTATTCTGGCTGGTGAATCCATCCTCTGCTATCCAGAGCCTGCCGGCAATAGTTCCACCTTCGGGTGTACCGAATGTCAGGGCGGTAAGGTCTTCACCCGGATACCAGAACGAAGGCAAACTGCAGGGTGTAACGGTGGCATAAACCTGGTACACTATTCCATTGGCGAAAACAGGGTCTCCCTGGGGCTGGATCATATAACCGGAAGAAAACTCGCTGAGCATTTCCCCGATATCAGGATCGCCGGCGTTCCAGGCCAGTGTGAATTGAAGGTTATCCATGACACCATTCTGAACAAGATCTCCGGTGGTAAGCACCACCTCAATACCTCCCTGATGACCGTAAAGATGGATATTCACCGGCCCGTTGTTCTCCACAACACTTTTCTTCCCGGCATATGCACCTGGTACCTCCGAATAGTAGATAGCCGTTAAAAGGGACGTACTGAGCAGGCTGGAAATATTGGATATGATCGTTCCCCTGTCATTGTCCGGTCCAATGTATTTCAATTCGTTGTTCAGGTTGATATCTTCCTGCCAGTAGTCATCTGTAAAAATATCGCTTACCAGAGTACCACCGAGGGCCTGTATTTTCGCCAGGACGGGTCCGCGGTCGTTGGCCGGGCCGCTGTATTTCAGCTGGCCATCGGGGATCACCTCGCCAGCGATCATGCCATAGCGGTCGCCATCAAGGTGGATGGCCGGGTTATCGCCATAGCAGTTTGCCAGTATGCTCAGGTCGATTAGTGCACCTGTTGAGGGAATCGAAATTTTATTCTGCGACATCAGCGGCAGGTGGTTACGATGCCAGGCGACAACATAATATTGCCCCTGATCTGTCACATCTCCCTGGAAGTCTACGGTCACCGTTCCATCTTTATAGAGCAGGCCTGCCCTTCTGGTCGACGTTGTGGTTGTGTTAGCCCTTAGTTCGATCAGAACCCAGTCGGTAACATCAGGATCCATGACCGTTACGCTTTCCGTTCCGGCATAATTCCATGGAGCCGGATTATATGGCTGTGACAGGGGGAGCTGGTCCTCGTCATTCAGTGTGGTGTACATCAGGCCACTGCCCGCATAGGTTCCCTGCAGGTAGATTGTGACGGTCAGCTGATGGGGAGTGACAGACTGATTAACAGTCACGGTGATCTCTTCTTCATCACACAACGGAACAGGAGTTCCATTGTCGCACACTTTCACCGTGAATGTGTAGGATCCCGGGCCCTGGTCCGCTGTCGGTATCCAGGTAAACACGCCTGTTACCGGGTCGATGGAAGCGCCTGCAGGAGCTCCCACCAGACTGTATGTCAGCGTATTGGCCGGTAAATCGCCATCCGTTGCACTGGCCGTAAAGGTTAGCAGAAAGAGTTCATCCACGGTTTGATTGCCGATGGGTGCAAGAACCGGTGGTTTGTTCACCTCGCTGACGGTAATGGTGATGGTTTCTGAATCGGAAAGATTGCAAGTTCCGTTGTCGGTTACCGTAATAGTGACAGTATAGCTGCCACCGCCCTGCAACTCGGATGGCGTCCATGAAAATGCACCTGTATTTGGATTAATAGTCATTCCAAGGGCTATTGCAGCAGCGTCGAGACTGTAGGTCAGCGTCTGGGCCGGAAGATCAGGATCGGTAGCCGCAGCCGTGAAATTCAGGGCAACTTGTTCATTTACAGTTTTATTACCAATTGATCCCAGGACAGGAGGATCATTGATTGTCAATGTCACAGCTGTACGGGACGGACTGATACACCCGGAGGTCAGGTTTCTTGCCTGAGCATAATAAGTGCCCTCTGCTACAGGAGTGTAGCTAAGTGTTCCTGTTGCAAGGGGGACTCCTCCGGATGCTGTTGCATACCAGTCGGCTGTTTCTCCGCTTCCAACGGTCACCGTCAAAGCAGGAATGGGTTGACCGAGACAGATGGCTTTGTCTCCTCCACTGACGGGGGCTAATGGAATATCAACATTCTGAGTGATGGTGATACTTTCAGTGTCCGTACACCCGTTGGCCCCTGTCACCGTCACCGTATAGGTTCCAGGGGAGGTGAAGCTGTTGGCCGCTGTGTTGGTCGAGGTTCCTCCCGTCCACAAATAGCTCACTCCTCCCGTGGCCGTCACACTGATCGATGTGACCGTACACGTCAGTACCGTGGTCCCCGTGTTGTTGGTGATCCCTGCCGTAGGTGGGGTGATGTTCTGGGTGATCGTGATGCTTTCTGTATCCGTACATCCGTTGGCACCCGTCACCGTCACCGTGAAAGTACCAGGTGTCGTGAAACTGTTGGCCGCTGTGTTGGTTGAGGTTCCTCCCGTCCAGAGGTAGCTCACTCCGCCTGTGGCTGTCACACTGATCGAAGTGACCGTACACGTCAGTATCGTGGTCCCCGTGTTGTTTGTGATACTGGCCGTGGGTGGGGTGATGTTCTGAGTGATGGTGATACTTTCGGAATCTGAACAGCCGTTGTCATCGGTCACTATAACGGTATAAGTACCCGGTGATGTG
>JAKLFC010000007.1 GCA_022711405.1 Bacteroidota bacterium | reverse complement strand
CTCCCTCACAGATGGCAGTGGTGTCGCCTGCATACGCCATGGGAGCTATGATGATGGTCAGGAGGAGGGAGTCGCTGACGGGTTCACAGGTGCCGTTTCCGAAGGAGGTCAGGGTTAAGGTTACGAGGCCTGCGTTGATATCAGTCGGGTCGGGAGTGTAGGTAGGTGTGAGGATAGAGGGATCGTTAAATATTCCATTGCCGCCGGTGGTCCAGAGGATGGAGGAATAATGGGAAGCGGAGCCGGCAAGAGTGATGCTTGTCTCACTGGTACACATTGTTGTGTCAACGCCTGCACTGGCAACGGGTGCACCGGTAATGCTCACGGGCATGGTAGATGCAGTAACGGGGCAGGGGCCAGCACCCGTCGCAGTCAGGGTCAGTTCAACGGTTCCATTCACAATGTCATTGGGACCAGGGATGTACTCCGGATTCAGGATCGTAGCGTCGCTGAAGGAACCATCGCCTGTGGTCGTCCATAAAAGCGAGTCGTAGTGATCGGCATACGCCTCGGTAAGCAGAACCGTATCTCCCTCACAGATGGCAGTGGTGTCGCCTGTATACGCCATGGGAGCTATGATGATGGTCAGGAGGAGGGAGTCGCTGACGGGTTCACAGGTGCCGTTTCCGGAGGAGGTCAGGGTTAAGGTTACGAGGCCGGCGTTGATGTCGGTCGGGTCGGGAGTGTAGGTGGGTGTGAGGATAGAGGGATCGCTGAAGGTACCATTGCCTCTGGTGGTCCAGAGGATGGAGGAATAATGGAATGCGGAGCCGGCGAGGGTAATGCTTATCTCACTGGTGCACATGGCTGTGTCGGCGCCTGCGTTAGCCGTGGGAGCCTGGGTGATGGATAAGTGGATGGTGTCAGCGGCCAGCGGGCAGTAGAGTGATCCCTGTGCGGTAAGTACCAGCATGACCCCTCCATTTGTGATATCCTCAGGACCGGGAGTATACGTTGGATTGACAGCGTTTGGATTATCAAAATAACCAGAGCTGAAGGAGGATGTCCAGCTAACAAATGAATAATCGCTTGCTGTTGCATCAGCAATATAGTAAGTTTCACCTTCGCAGATCGAAGCGTCCATGCCGGCATACACGGCCGGGGCTTTCCAGATAATCAGGTTCATGGTGTCGCTCACGCTGCCGCAGGAGCCATTTCCCTGTGCGGTGAGTATCAGTAAGACCATACCCAGATTGGCATCTGCCTGACTTATAGAATAGGTTGCATTGAGCAGTGAAGGATCGTCGAAGCTTCCCGTGCCGGTGGATGTCCAGAGGATGTCATTGGAATTGATCACTGAACCGGAAAGCTCCAGGGTGTTAACGATGGAACAAATGCTGCTGTCATTGCCTGCCCAGGCGGCAGGTGCCCCGGTGATGAACAGGAGGAGCGTATCGGAGACAGGCGGACAAATTCCCGAATTCTCCTGTGCGGTCAGTACCAGAGAAACCGATCCTGCATTAATATCTTCAGGACCGGGAGTATAGACGGGATTCAGAATGGTGTTGTCGTTGAATGCACCCATACCGGAGGTCGTCCATGTCAGTGAACTATATTCGCTGGCTGTCGCATCAGCAAGCGTAAAAGACTCTCCTTCGCAGATATACTCGTTTTCTCCGGCATATGCCGTAAGAGCCATAGTAAAGAAAAGGGTCATATTGTCGCTGGCTGAGCCGCATGTGCCATTCCCTTCCACGGTCAATGTAAGTACTGTAACTCCTGCTATCAGGTCGGATGTTCCCGGTATATAGAATGCGGTGAGGGAGGTCGGATCAGAAAAGCTGCCATCGCCGATGGTCGTCCAGAGCACAGAGGAATAGCTGATGGCCGTTCCCTGCAGAGGGAAGGGTAA
Source organism: Bacteroidota bacterium (assembly GCA_022711405.1). GTDB lineage: Bacteria > Bacteroidota > Bacteroidia > Bacteroidales > JAGONC01 > JAGONC01. The sequence goes on along the minus strand of JAKLFC010000007.1, from coordinate 166,222 downwards.
CGTGCTGGTACAGATTGTCGTGTCGGATCCGGCGTTGGCGGCAGGAGGACCGGTGATGGTGAGTGTCATGGAATCTGTGGCATCGGGGCAGGTCCCGCCGCCGGAGGCGGTCAGGGTAAGGTCGGCCGATCCGCTGGCGACATCTGCCGGGCTGGGTGTATAGGTGGGATTCATAGCGAACTGATTGTCGAAGGCACCAGTTCCGCTGCTGGCCCAGTGAAGCGTGACATAATCCGAAGCATAGGCAGAGGATAGGGTGTAGGGTTCCAGCCCGCATACAGCTGCATCTGATCCTGCATCTGCCGTGGCGTCCTGCCATATGGTCAGGAAAAGCCCGTCGGAGAATTCACCGCATTCCCCGTTGCCGTTCACGGTCAGCGTCAGAATGATCATGCTGCTGAGCTTATCGGAAGCACTCAGGCTGTAGGTGGTGATCAGGGATCCGGGATTTGTAAAAGATCCTGTACCACTGGTGGTCCACATGACAGATGTATAATCCGTGGCAGTGCCGGATACCTGGTAGCTGTTCTGGCTGGCACAGATGTCCCCGTCCGGTCCGGCGTTAACCGCAGGAGCCCCGGTGATGGACAGTGTCATGGAGGAGATGGCAGGCGGACAGGTACCTGTTCCTGTCGCTGTCAGGGTAAGTACGACAAATCCTGCATCGATGTCGGCCTGGCCTGGCTGATAGGTGGAATTCACGATGGTGGGATCGCTAAACGTACCTGATCCTGTGGTAGTCCAGGCGATGACGGTGTAATGGGAGGCTGTTGCACCGGTAAGAGTGTATGATTCACCTTCACAGATTCCTGCGTCCGGACCGGCATCCGCTATGGCGTCGGGCCAGATGGTGAGGATCATGACATCCGAAGAATCTCCGCAGGTTCCGCCGCCATTGGCGGTCAGGGTAAGCGTGACCGTACCGGCATTGATGTCTTCGACGCCAGGGGTATAGGTCGCTGTCAGGGTATTCTGGTTGGTGAACGTTCCTGTACCGCTGGTAGCCCAGTATACCGATGTATAGTCGGAGGCGTTTCCTGCCAGGGTATAGCTGCCCTGGCTTACACAAATGCCATCATCTTCACCTGCATATGCTTCAGGAGCACCGGTGATGGACAGGATCATGGAATCGTTGGTAAAAGAACACGGACCTTCACCGGTGGCTGTCAGGGTAAGGGTGACAATACCTGCGAAAATATCCGCAGGACCAGGTAAATAATACGTATTCACCTCATTGGCATTGTTAAATGATCCATCTCCCGAGGTGGTCCATGTCACCAGGCTGAAGTTCCCTGCTGATGCGTCTGAAAGCATAAAGGACTCTCCTTCGCAAATGGAGGCGTCAGCCCCCGCAAATGCAGTCGGTGCCGGCAGGATCGTAAGTACCATGTCGTCGCTGGCATCTTCGCAGTTACCGCTGGTGATGGCTGTCAGGGTCAGGATCACCGAGCCGGAACTGATATCTTCCTGACCCGGAGTATATGTTGCTGACAGAGAATTCGGCTGATCGAACGTGCCTGTACCGCTTGTGCTCCACAGGACGGTTGACATATTGGATGAACCGGATAGCGGATACGACTGGTTGGAACAGATCACTGCATCCTGGCCTGCATTTGCCCAGGGGTACGCCGGGACATCAATGACCTGAAGGCATGTATCGGTATTACCGCACAGATCAGAGATACCGTACGTTCTTAAGACCTGGTAGGGTGAGGGAGGCCCCGGAGGTGCAATTACCTCAGTGATTAAAATAAAGGTCGCAGGATCAATTCCGCAATAATCATTTGCTGAGCCACCTGCTCCAATAAAATCCTCCAGGGATGAATAGGCAGGGGGCAGATTCTCTGCACAATCTACGGTCAGATCAGGACAGCTCAGCACAGGATCTGCCTGATCGTGGATGATGATAAGCTGGGTGCAGGAGGACGGATTGCCGCAGAGGTCCATGATCTGGTATGTCCTCGTCACGGTTTCGGGACATTCATTATTATCAGAGACTTCACTCAGCAGGGCGAATGAACCTGGATCAATAGCGCAATTATCCGTGGCCGTCCCGCCTGAAACAGAGAAAGCACCGAAGTCGGAATAGGGCGGGATCTCTGAAATGTCACAGGTGGCGCTCAGCGCAGGGGGGCAGTTTATGACCGGGGGTATTTCATCGTCAATGGTAATGACCTGGGTACAGGTGGCTGTATTTCCGCAGAGGTCTGTGATCCCGTAGGTGCGGGTGATGACCTTCGGGCAATCGGTACTGCTGGATTCATCTGTAATCCAGGCAAATGAACCTTCATCGATTTCGCAGTTATCCATAGCTGTCCCCCCTGCATTGACAAACTCATCAAACGTCTGGTAGGGCGTCTGCTCCTGGATATTGCAATCAGCCTCTATCGGCCCGGGACAACTTATTTCAGGAGGTGTGATATCATTGACGGTGATGGACTGCGTGCAGGTAGCTGTATTCCCGCACAGGTCTGCGATCTGGTATGTCCGTGTGAAGACTTTTGGACAATCGCCTGGCTCTACCGTTTGACTGATCATGGTAAGTGAAGTCTCTTCGATATCACAATTATCCGATGCACTTCCTCCTTCTGCAACAAACGCTGCGAAGTCAGCATATGGCGGTTGATCATTAATATCGCATTCTATGGTTAAAGGTCCGGGGCATGACAATACCGGTGCGATATCATCATAAATGGTGATGCTTTGAGTGCATGTAGCTGTGTTTCCGCACAGATCAGCGATCTGATAGATACGTGTGATCATTTCAGGGCAATTTTGCCCATCAGAGATGTCATTGATCCACGAAAATGAGGATATATCCAGGTCGCAGTTATCGGAAGCATTGCCGCCGGCAGAGGTAAACTCAGCATAGGTGCTGTAGGGAAGTATCTCTGATATCGTACATACTGCAGTCAGGGGATTGGGGCTGGTGATCACCGGAGACAACAGGTCGTGGATGAGGACGGTGTGTGTACAGGTTGCAGCGTTTCCGCAGAGATCTTCGATCTGGTAGATCCGGGTAAAGGTTTCAGGACAACTGTTATTATCCGAATACTCATCCAGAAATGTAAAGGAATCCGGTTCAATGTTGCAATTATCGCTGGCTGTCCCTCCGGCAGCCAGGAATGCATCAAAATCTTCATAGGGAGGTACTTCATTGATGGTGCATACAGCATTCACCGGTGGCGGACAGGCAAGCGCAGGAGGTATTTTATCATCAATGGTGACGATCTGGGTACAGGTGGCTGTATTCCCGCACATATCTGCGATCCGGTAGGTCCGCGTCATGATCTTTGGGCAGTCGGTACTGCCTGACACATCATTTACCCACGTGAAGGAATCTTCATTAATAGCACAATTATCTGAAGCTGAACCTCCTGCGTTGACAAATGCGGCAAACGAGTCATAGGGTTGCTGCTCCTGGATATCACAATCGGCTTCTATGGGCCCGGGACAGGTTATCGCTGGGGGGATCAGGTCATTGACGGTGATGGTTTGCGTACAGGTAGTGATGTTTCCACACAGGTCGGCGATCCCGTAGGTACGGGTATAGATCTTCGGACAGTCGCCAGGTGCTTCTTCCTGGCTGACCAGATAGAAAGTATCTTCATCAATACCACAGTTATCCGAGGCCATACCACCGTCAGCGATAAAAGCAGTAAAGCCGGGGTAGGGTGGAAGATCAGCGATCTCGCATTCGATGGTCAATGGGCCGGGACATGAGAGTGCGGGTGGAATCTCATCGTCAATGGTTATGGTCTGTGTGCAGGATGTTACGTTGCCGCACAGATCAGCGACCTGGTACGTGCGTTGGATCACCTCCGGGCAGCTTTGTCCGTCGGAGACATCATTTAACCAGGTAAAGGAATCTTCGTCAATTCCACAGTTATCCGAAGCAGTACCACCAGCGATAGTGAACTGACTGAAGGTGTACGGAGGTTGTTCGGAAATGTCGCAGACAGCCGTCACTGGGGCAGGGCAGGCCATCACGGGTGGTACCAGGTCATGGATGATGATCGCTTGCGTGCATGTGGCTACATTACCGCAGAGATCGGCGATCTGGTAAGTACGCGTCACGGTTTCGGGGCAGGTATTGTCATCGGAAACTTCGTCGAGCAACGTAAAGGAATCAGGATCAATGTCACAGTTATCGGTGGCGGTACCTCCTGCCGCGATAAAAGCAGGATAATCAGTATAGGCCGGCTTTTCGGAGATGTCGCATACTGCACTCAGCGATCCGGGACAAACAATGGCTGGCGGTATGAGGTCATGGATGATGATGTGCTGTGTACAGGTCGCCAGATTGCCGCATAAGTCTTCGATCTGGTAGATGCGTGTTACAGTTTCAGGACACACATTCCCGTCGGTGACCTCGCCGGTGAGAGAAAACGTGGCAACAGCGATGCCGCAATTATCAGAAGTGGTCCCGCCGGCAGCTGTGAACTCGCTAAAGGTACTGTATGGTGGTTGTTCAGAGATAGTGCAACTGGCTGTCAGATCCGCCGGACAATCCAGCACGGGTGGTATTTGATCGTTCACAGTAATGATCTGTGTGCAAGTAGTGATATTACCACAGAGGTCAGCAATCTGGTAAGTTCGTGTATAGATCTTTGGACACTCACCCGGTGCTTCGGTCTGACCCGTCATCAGGAAGGAATCTTCGTCAATTGAGCAATTATCTGCGGCAACGCCTCCTGCAGCGATGAACTCACTAAAACTAACGTAGGGCGGCTGTTCAGTGATATTGCATTCAGCGGTGAGAGCAGGGGGGCAGTCAATCGAGGGCGGAACCTCGTCGTTGATGGTGATGGTCTGCGAACAGGTTGCGATATTGCCGCACAGGTCCTCGATCAGGTAGGTGCGGGTAACGGTTTCCGGACAATTTTGGCCATCGGTAATATCATTTACCCATTCAAATGAATCTTCATTGATACTGCAGTTATCCATGGCCGATCCACCTGCAGCGGTAAATTCGTCATACGTTTCGTAAGGAGTCTGTTCTCCGATAGTGCATACAGCCGTCAATGGAGGGGGCAGGTGATCATAGGAGGTACCAGGTCATGGACGGTAGTGATCTGTGTGCAGGTTGACGTGTTGCCGCACAGATCGGCGATCTGATAGGTTCGCGTCACCGTTTCAGGGCAGCTGTTGTTGTCGGAAACCTCATCGAACAACGTAAAAGTATCGGGGTCAATGTTGCAGTTATCAGTAGCTGCTCCCCCGGCAGCAGCAAAGGTATTAAAATCTGGATAGGGAGGAATTTCAAGAATATCGCAGACGGCGCTCATGGATGGAGGACAAAGGATCTCAGGAGGTATTTCATCGTTGATGGCAATGATCTGCGTACAGGTCACTGTATTACCGCACAGGTCAGCGATCTGATAGGTCCGGGTGACGATCTTTGGGCAATCCGTGCTGCCTGATTCGTCCATGATCCATGTAAAGGATTCTGCGTCAATCCCACAGTTATCTGAAGCACTTCCCCCTGCGCCTATAAAATCATCGAATGATCCATATGGCGGCTGTTCTTCAATAGCACAATCAGCTTCGATGGGTCCCGGACAGGCGATCTCAGGCAGAATATCATCATTCACCGTGATGGTTTGAGTGCAGGTAGCGATGTTGCCGCAAAGATCTGCCATCTGATAGGTTCTGGTATATATTCTCGGGCAATTGCCAGGTGTCTCTGTTTGTCCGGCCAGTTCAAAGGAGCTTTCGTCAATGGCGCAGTTATCGGCAACTGTACCTCCGGCGGCAAGAAAAGCTGCATAATCAACATAGGGAGGTTGCTCGGAGATGTCACAGACTGCAGTGAGCGGTCCGGGACACGTGATGTCGGGTGGAGTGGTGTCAATGATGGTATAGGTGAAGGTCCAGTCGTGGTTGTTGCCTTCGCAGTCGGTGTAGGTCCAGCGGAATTCCACGGTTCCATCACAGGTGATAGGATCGGGCGTACTTGTGATCACCGGTCCGGTTGGGGTGATGGTGTTTCCACAGTTGTCCACTACTGTCGGCGGCGAAGGAAGGGTAATTTCGGCCAGACATTCTACGGTGTCTGTCCCTGGTGGGGCGGTTATGGTGAAGTCTTCGTACTCGATGGTGAAAGTGAAGGTCCATGTATGGGAATTCCCTGCGCAGTCGGTGTAGTTCCATTGGTAGGTGATGTTGCCTTCACAGGCCGGCGTGGGACTGATGACGGGTCCGGTGGGTGTGATGGGATTATCACAGTTGTCGGTGACAGCAGGGGGTGTGGGAGTGTACAGTTCGGAGGGACAGGCGATGACCTCCGGAGCAGGATCTGCAGGCATGATGAAGTCTTCATATTCGATGGTGAAGGTAAAGGTCCAGGTGTGACTGTTCCCTGCACAATCGGTGTAGTTCCACTGGTAGGTGACGTTGCCTTCGCAGGGCGGTGTGGGACTGATGACCGGTCCTGTGGGTGTGATCAGTTCCCCGCAGTTGTCGGTGACAGCAGGTGGTGTGGGCGTATACAAATCGGATGTGCAGGCGATGACCTCCGGATCGGGATCTTCAGGCATAGTGAAGTCTTCATACTCGATGGTAAAGGTGTAGGTCCATGTATGGGAATTCCCAGCGCAGTCGGTGTAGTTCCACTGGTAGGTGACGTTGCCCTCGCAGGGCGGCGTGGGACTGATGACGGGTCCTGTGGGTGTGATCAGTTCCCCGCAGTTGTCGGTGACAGCAGGGGGTGCGGGGGTGTACAGATCGGATGCGCAGGCGATGACCTCCGGATCGGGATCTTCAGGCATAGTGAAGTCTTCATACTCGATGGTGAACGTATAGGTCCATGTATGAGAATTCCCTGCACAATCGGTGTAGTTCCACTGGTAGGTGACGTCGCCTTCGCAGGGCGGCGTGGGACTTATGACAGGTCCTGTGGGTGTGATAGGATTATCGCAGTTATCGGTGACAGCAGGTGAAGTGGGTGTGTACAGATCCGATGCGCAGGCGATGACCTCCGGATCTGGATCTTCAGGCATGGTGAAGTCCTGGTACTCGATGGTGAAGGTATAGGTCCATGTATGCGAATTCCCGGCGCAATCGGCGTAGTTCCACTGGTAGGCGACGTTGCCCTCACAGGGTGGCGTGGGACTGATGACAGGTCCTGTGGGTGTGATAGAATTACCGCAGTTATCGGTGACAGCAGGGGGTGTGGGCGTATACAGGTCGGATGCACAGGCGATGACCTCCGGATCGGGATCTTCAGGTATGGTGAAGTCCTGATACTCGATGGTGAAGGTGTAGGTCCAAGTATGGGAATTCCCTGCGCAGTCGGTGTAGTTGAACTGGTAGGTGACATTGCCTTCGCAGGGCGGCGTGGGACTGATGACGGGTCCTGTGGGTGTGATGAGGTTACCGCAGTTGTCGTTTATAGAAGGTGGCGTGGGCGTGTACAGGTCAGATGCGCAGGCGATGACCTCCGGATCGGGATCTTCAGGCATGGTGAAGTCCTGGTATTCAATGGTGAACGTATAGGTCCATGTATGTGAATTCCCTGCACAGTCGGTGTAGTTCCACTGGTAGGTGACATTGCCCTCACAGGGTGGAGTTGGACTAATGACCGGTCCTGTGGGTGTGATCAGTTCCCCGCAGTTATCCGTGACGGCAGGTGGTGTGGGGGTGTACAAATCAGATGCACAGGCGATTACTTCCGGATCGGGATCATCAGGCATATTGAAGTCCATATACTCGATGGTGAAGGTATAGGTCCATGTATGCGAATTCCCTGCACAATCGGTGTAGTTCCACTGGTAGGTGACGTCGCCTTCGCAGGGTGGTGTGGGACTGATGACCGGTCCTGTGGGTGTGATCAGTTCCCCGCAGTTATCCGTTACGGCAGGTGGTGCGGGGGTGTACAGATCGGATGCGCAGGCGATGACCTCCGGAGCGGGATCTGCAGGCATGGTGAAGTCCAAATACTCGATGGTGAACGTATAGGTCCATGTATGAGAATTCCCTGCACAATCGGTGTAGTTCCACTGGTAGGTGACGTCGCCTTCGCAGGGCGGTGTGGAACTGATGACCGGTCCTGTGGGTGTGATCAGTTCCCCGCAGTTATCCGTGACAGCAGGGGGTGCGGGGGTGTACAGATCGGAAGCGCAGGCGATGACCTCCGGAGCGGGATCTTCAGGCATGGTGAAGTCCAGATACTCGATGGTAAAGGTGTAGGTCCATGTATGGGAATTCCCAGCGCAGTCAGCATAATTCCACTGGTAGGTGACGTTGCCTTCGCAGGGCGGCGTGGGACTGATGGCAGGTCCTGTGGGAGTAATGGGATTATCGCAATTGTCGGTGACAGCAGGCGGTGTGGGGGTATACAGATCCGATGCGCAGGCGATGACCTCCGGGGATGGATCTGCAGGCATGGTGAAGTCCTGGTACTCGATGGTGAAGGTGTAGGTCCATGTATGGGAATTCCCGGCGCAGTCAGTGTAGTTGAACTGGTAAGTAACGTTGCCTTCGCAGGGTGGCGTGGGACTGATGACGGGTCCTGTGGGTGTGATGAGGTTACCGCAGTTGTCGGTGACAGCAGGGGGTGTGGGCGTGTACAGGTCGGAGGCGCAGGCGATGACCTCCGGATCTGGATCTTCAGGCATGGTGAAGTCCAGATACTCGATGGTAAAGGTGTAGGTCCAAGTATGGGAATTCCCTGCGCAGTCTGTGAAGTTGAACTGGTAGGTGACATTGCCTTCGCAGGGTGGCGTGGGACTGATGACAGGTCCCGTGGGTGTGATGGGATTATCGCAGTTGTCGGTAACAGCAGGTGGTGTGGGGGTATAAAGATCGGATGCACAGGCGATGACCTCCGGATTGGGATCTGCAGGTATGGTGAAGTCCTGGTATTCAATGGTGAAGGTGTAGGTCCATGTGTGACTGTTCCCTGCACAATCGGTATAGTTCCACTGGTAGGTGACGTTGCCCTCGCAGGGCGGAGAAGGACTGATGATTGGTCCCGTGGGAGTAATGGGATTACCGCAGTTGTCGGAGACAGCAGGGGGTGTGGGCGTATACAGGTCGGAAGCGCAGGCGATGACCTCCGGATCGGGATCTTCAGGCATGGTGAAGTCCTGGTACTCGATGGTGAAGGTGTAGGTCCATGTGTGACTGTTTCCTGCACAATCGGTATAGTTCCACTGGTAGGTGACGTTGCCCTCACAGGGGGGCGTGGGACTGATGACCGGTCCGGTAGGTGTGATCAGTTCCCCGCAGTTATCCGTAACAGCAGGGGGTGCGGGGGTGTACAGATCGGATGCGCAGGCGATGACCTCCGGATTGGGATCTGCAGGTATGGTGAAGTCCTGATACTCGATGGTGAAGGTGTAGGTCCATGTATTGGAATTCCCTGCGCAGTCGGTGTAGTTCCACTGGTAGGTGACATTGCCCTCACAGGGCGGCGTAGAACTGATGACAGGTCCTGTGGGTGTGATCAGTTCCCCGCAGTTGTCGGTGATAGCAGGTGGCGTGGGCGTATACAGATCGGAAGCGCAGGCGATGACCTCCGGATCAGGATCATCAGGCATGGTGAAGTCCTGGTACTCGATGGTGAAAGTGTAGGTCCATGTATGGGAATTCCCAGCGCAGTCAGCATAATTCCACTGGTAGGTGACGTTGCCCTCGCAGGGCGGCGTAGGACTGATTACAGGTCCTGTGGGTGTGATAGGATTATCGCAGTTGTCGGTGACAGCAGGTGGAGTGGGTGTGTACAGATCCGATGCGCAGGCGATGACCTCCGGATCTGGATCTTCAGGCATGGTGAAGTCCTGGTACTCGATGGTGAAGGTGTAGGTCCATGTATGCGAATTCCCTGCGCAGTCAGTGTAGCTCCACTGATAGGTAACATTGCCCTCACAGGGTGGCGTGGGACTGATGACAGGTCCTGTGGGTGTGATAGAATTACCGCAGTTGTCGGTGACAGCAGGGGGTGTGGGCGTATACAGGTCGGATGCACAGGCGATGACCTCCGGATCGGGATCTTCAGGCATGGTGAAGTCCTGGTACTCGATGGTGAAGGTGAAGGTCCAAGTATGGGAATTCCCAGCGCAGTCTGTGAAGTTGAACTGGTAGGTGACATTGCCTTCGCAGGGTGGCGTGGGACTGATGACAGGTCCGGTGGGTGTGATGAGGTTACCGCAGTTATCGGTGACAGCAGGGGGTGTGGGCGTGTACAGGTCAGAGGCGCAGGCGATGACCTCCGGATCGGGATCTGCTGGCATTATGAAGTCTTCATATTCGATGGTGAAGGTAAAGGTCCATGTGTGACTGTTCCCTGCACAATCGGTGTAGTTCCACTGGTAGGTGACGTTGCCTTCGCAGGGCGGAGTGGGACTGATGACAGGTCCTGTGGGTGTGATAGGATTACCGCAGTTGTCGTTGACAGCAGGGGGTGTGGGCGTGTACAGATCGGAAGCGCAGGCGATGACCTCCGGAGTGGGATCTGCAGGCATGGTGAAGTCCTGGTACTCGATGGTGAAGGTGTAGGTCCATGTGTGACTGTTCCCGGCGCAATCGGCGTAGTTCCACTGGTAGGTGACGTTGCCCTCGCAGGGCGGAGAAGGACTGATGATTGGTCCCGTGGGAGTAATGGGATTACCGCAGTTGTCGGTGACAGCAGGGGGTGCGGGGGTGTACAGATCGGATGCACAAACGATGACCTCCGGATCGGGATCTTCAGGCATGGTGAAGTCCTGGTACTCGATTGTGAAGGTGTAGGTCCACGTATGCGAATTCCCAGCGCAGTCGGTGTAGTTCCACTGGTAGGTGACATTGCCCTCACAGGGCGGAGTGGGACTGATGACAGGTCCTGTGGGTGTGATCAGTTCCCCGCAGTTGTCATTGACAGCAGGGGGTGTGGGCGTATACAGGTCGGATGCACAGGCGATGACCTCCGGATCGGGATCTGCAGGCATGGTGAAGTCCAAATACTCGATGGTGAACGTATAGGTCCATGTATGAGAATTCCCTGCACAATCGGTGTAGTCCCACTGGTAGGTGACGTCGCCTTCGCAGGGAGGTGTGGGACTGATGACAGGTCCTGTGGGAGTAATGGGATTATCGCAATTGTCGGAGACAGCAGGGGGTGTGGGCGTATACAGGTCGGAAGCGCAGGCGATGACCTCCGGATCGGGATCTTCAGGCATGGTGAAGTCCTGGTACTCGATGGTAAAGGTGTAGGTCCATGTATGGGAATTCCCTGCGCAGTCAGTGTAGTTGAACTGGTAAGTAACGTTGCCTTCGCAGGGCGGCGTGGGACTGATGACGGGTCCTGTGGGAGTAATGGGATTATCGCAATTGTCGGTGACAGCAGGCGGTGTGGGGGTATACAGATCGGATGCACAGGCGATGACCTCCGGATTGGGATCTGCAGGTATGGTGAAGTCCTGGTACTCGATGGTGAAAGTGTAGGTCCATGTATGACTATTGCCAACGCAGTCAGTGTAGTTCCACTGATAGGTGACGTTGCCCTCGCAGGGCGGAGAGGGACTGATGACAGGTCCTGTGGGAGTAATGAGGTTACCACAGTTGTCGGTGACAGCAGGGGGTGTGGGCGTATACAAATCGGATGTGCAGGCGATGACCTCCGGATCGGGATCATCAGGCATGGTGAAGTCCTGGTACTCGATGGTGAAGGTGTATGTCCATGTATGGGAATTCCCGGCGCAATCGGCGTAGTTCCATTGGTAGGTGACGTTGCCCTCGCAGGGCGGCGTGGGACTGATGACGGGTCCTGTGGGTGTGATGGGATTACCGCAGTTGTCGTTGACAGCAGGGGGTGTGGGCGTGTACAGATCGGAAGCGCAGGCGATGACCTCCGGATCGGGATCTTCAGGCATTATGAAGTCTTCATATTCGATGGTGAAGGTAAAGGTCCAGGTGTGACTGTCCCCTGCACAATCGGTGTAGTTCCACTGGTAGGTGACGTTGCCCTCACAGGGTGGCGTGGGACTGATGACAGGTCCCGTGGGAGTAATGGGATTACCGCAGTTGTCGGTGACAGCAGGCGGTGTGGGCGTGTACAGGTCGGAAGCGCAGGCGATGACCTCCGGATCGGGATCTGCAGGCATTATGAAGTCTTCATATTCGATGGTGAAGGTAAAGGTCCATGTATGACTGTTCCCGGCGCAATCGGTGTAGTTCCACTGGTAGGTGACGTCGCCTTCGCAGGGAGGTGTGGGACTGATGACAGGTCCTGTGGGAGTAATGGGATTATCGCAATTGTCGGTGACAGCAGGCGGTGTGGGGGTATACAGATCGGATGCACAGGCGATGACCTCCGGGGATGGATCTGCAGGCATGGTGAAGTCCAGATACTCGATGGTAAAGGTGTAGGTCCATGTATGGGAATTCCCAGCGCAGTCAGCATAATTCCACTGGTAGGTAACGTTGCCCTCGCAGGGCGGCGTGGGACTGATGACCGGTCCTGTGGGTGTGATCAGTTCCCCGCAGTTGTCGGTGACAGCAGGGGGTTCGGGGGTGTACAGATCGGATGCGCAGGCGATGACCTCCGGATCGGGATCTGCAGGCATTATGAAGTCTTCATATTCGATGGTGAAGGTAAAGGTCCATGTATGACTGTTCCCGGCGCAATCGGCGTAGTTCCACTGGTAGGTGACGTCGCCTTCGCAGGGCGGCGTGGGACTGATGACAGGTCCCGTGGGAGTAATGGGATTACCGCAGTTATCGGTAACAGCAGGGGGTATGGGCGTGTACAGATCAGATGCGCATGCGATGACCTCCGGATCGGGATCTTCAGGCATGGTGAAGTCCTGGTACTCGATGGTAAAGGTGAAGGTCCATGTATGGGAATTCCCTGCGCAGTCGGTGTAGTTGAACTGGTAGGTGACATTGCCTTCGCAGGGCGGCGTGGGACTGATGACGGGTCCTGTGGGTGTGATAGAATTACCGCAGTTATCGGTGACAGCAGGGGGTGTGGGCGTGTACAGATCAGATGCGCATGCGATGACCTCCGGATCGGGATCTTCAGGCATGGTGAAGTCCTGGTACTCGATGGTGAACGTATAGGTCCATGTATGGGAATTCCCGGCGCAATCGGCGTAGTTGAACTGGTAAGTAACGTTGCCCTCGCAGGGTGGTGTGGGACTGATGACCGGTCCTGTGGGTGTGATCAGTTCCCCGCAGTTATCGGTAACAGCAGGGGGTATGGGCGTGTACAGATCGGATGCGCAGGCGATGACCTCCGGATCGGGATCTGCAGGCATTATGAAGTCTTCATATTCGATGGTGAAGGTAAAGGTCCATGTGTGACTGTTCCCTGCACAATCGGTGTAGTTCCACTGGTAGGTGACGTTGCCTTCGCAGGGCGGTGTGGGACTGATGATGGGTCCCGTGGGAGTAACGGGATTATCGCAGTTGTCGTTGACAGCAGGCGGTGTGGGGGTATACAAATCGGATGCGCAGGCGATGACCTCCGGATCGGGATCTTCAGGCACGGTGAAGTCCAAATACTCGATGGTGAACGTATAGGTCCATGTATGGGAATTCCCAGCGCAGTCAGCATAATTCCACTGGTAGGTGACGTTGCCCTCACAGGGCGGAGAAGGACTGATGATTGGTCCCGTGGGAGTAATGGGATTACTGCAGTTGTCGGTGACAGCAGGTTGCGTGGGGGTGTACAGATCGGAAGCGCAGGCGATGACCTCCGGATCGGGATCTTCTGGCATGGTGAAGTCCAGATATTCGATGGTGAAGGTGAAGGTCCATGTATGACTGTTCCCAGCACAATCGGTGTAGTTCCACTGGTAGGTAACGTTGCCCTCACAGGGCGGCGTGGGACTGATGACCGGTCCTGTTGGAGTGATCAATTCCCCGCAGTTATCGGTGACAGCAGGGGGTGTGGGCGTATACAGATCGGAGGCGCAGGTGATGACCTCCGGATCTGAGTTCGCTGGTATTATAAAATCTTGATAATCAATAATATATGTATATGACCAGCTTGCAGTGTTTCCTGCAAGGTCTGTAAATGAATACGTATAAGTTCGCGTTCCCTCGCAAGTTAAAGGATTGGGTACATCTGTTATACTTTCGGGCACTCCTGCAATTATGCCGTCGCAGTTATCCGTTGCATTGGGAACAACGGGTGGAACGGCAGAGAAAACGCACTCCACGAGTGAATCACCATCGGGTATGGTGACCACCGGTGCCTGCATATCAACCACTGCGACAGTCTGGTAGCAGGTATCTGCACCTGATGTATTGACTGCGATCCATCGGATGGTGGTAGTTCCAGCGTTGAAAAGATATGGATTGGGTGAGATCGTACCTGTACCGCTTCCTGAGGTGGCACCTGACATTGACCAATAATAGTCAATAGGTTCTTCACCCTCCAGTACAGTGGGAAACCCGGGATCGATCAAAGCAGTACATACATCCGTATCGGTCGGCCAATCTGGAATATCTGGAGGACAGATGATGTCCGGCGGATCGTTTGGCAATACAGTGATAAAAAAAGTGCATGTCTCACTATTGCCACATTCATCGGCTATATAATATATAATCTGAGTGGTGCCAATGTTGAACTGAAAAGGAACTGGAATGATTCCTGAACCGGAGCCCGATGTCGGAGCTGTCATTGTCCAGCTGATATTCATGTTTACCACTGATGTACAGTTATCAGAATAAACAGGCGGAAGAAGGGAAACGTCGGCATAAAGTTCACCGGGCTCAGCCTGCACAGTGTCCGATTCGGGACAGAAGCTGATCTGCGGATAGATATCGTCAGTTATGGTAATCACCTGTGTGGCGATGGCTATATTGCCACAGCCGTCATCCACAGTCCATGTATTGCTGATGGTGCCGCCGTTTGGACAATTGGGATCCGGATTGAGACTGCTCTGGTTGAAAACAATGTCAGCGGTTACGTCATCACTGCAGTTGTCAAAAGCCAGTAAAGTGCCCGGATCACCTGGAAGAGGATCTTCACAGCTAATGGTAATGTTGATCGGAACATCGTAAAAAACGGGTTGAGTTGTGTCTGTGACAGTGATGGTTTGGGCAAATGCAACAGCATTCACGTTCCCGCAACCATCGGATGCCGTCCACGTTCTTACAATGGTGTAACTCCCCGGACAATTCCCCGGCGTCATGTCATCTGATGAGAGGTTGACGATGACACCTGAGCCACATTCATCAGTACCAGATGGAGACAGTGACAACGCTGCATTCAAGGCATTGCTGTCATCGCAGGCGACAGATGCATCCAGTCCACCAGCAACCTGATCCCACACCGGAGCTGTGTTATCCGTTACGGTGATGGTTTGCGTGTATAATACCGTATTAGTGTTACCACAATTATCCGTGGTTGACCATTTTCTTGTCCTGACATACGAACCGGAACAAATGCCCGGTATCGTGACATCCGAGACAGGATTGACCAGTGCTGTGCCGCAATTGTCCGTTGCTGTCGGGGCAAGTGCCAGCGCTGCATTCACACCGGAAATATCGGCACAGGCCAGGCTGCGGTTCAGGAAACCGGGGGACTGATCCCATACAGGTCCTGTATTGTCCACCACCGTGATAACCTGTGTATAAACATTGCCCGTATTGCCGCAATTATCACTTGCTGTCCAGGTGTTCGTATAAGTTCCTGCCTGAGGGCAGCCTCCTGGAACAAATGGTCCGGGATTCTTGACAGGGATCACGGTGGGATCGCAGTTATCACTGGCAACCGGCTCAAGTGTCTGTGCTATGGCGAGTCCGGCAGCATCGCTGCACTGCACGGTCAGATTCAGTGAATTGGGTGCAGTGATCCAGTAAGGTGGATCGGTATCTTCTACGGTTATTGTTTGCGTGTCAGAAACCGAATTGCCGCAGTGATCGGTTGCACTCCAGGTACGGACGATCTCTCCGCAGCCATCAACAACGGAATTACCCGCCTCTTCAAAAGTCACATTTACAGTCGGATCACAATTATCCGTTGCCGTAACGCCGGGGACATCCGGGATATTATCGCAGGAGACGATCATATCTGCAGGGACCCCTATCAGCAGAGGTGGGGTATTGTCAAAGACGGTGAGGGTTTGGCTGTCGCTGACGGGATTGCTGCAATCATCGGTTGCACTCCATGTTCGGATGATGGTACCGCAACCATCCACCACATTGTTGATCTCGTTAAAGCTTACAGGGACAGATGGATCGCAATTATCAGTGGCCGTAACCTGAGCTTCGGTTGGAATGGCTTCGCAGGAAACCGTGACATCATCGGGTACACCTTCAAGAACAGGAGGCAGGAAGTCCTGAACGGTTATCAACTGGATGCAGTTGATTGCATTACTACAGGCATCGGTCGCAGTCCAGGTCCGTTGAATCGTGTACGACTGGGGGCATAATCCGGGGATGGTTACATCGGCATAACCAATTGCCGGGGTCGGATCGCAATTGTCGGTGGCCACAGCTGTCCCCGTATTGGATGGCAGGGTGGATTCATCGCAATCTATGGCGATGCTGTTGGGGCATGTGATCACAGGAGCTGCGTTGTCAGTGATGGTAATGACCTGAGTGTAAACGGCACCTGCATTGCCGCAGTCGTCAGCTGCAATAAAAGTATTGGTATATGTTCCTGAGTACTGACATGAACCTTGCACGAAGGGACCTGATGTTTTAACAGCAAGAATTGTCGCATCGCAATTATCGCTTGCTGCGGGTAGCATTGCCTGGGCAGTGGCAAGACCCGATGCATCGCTGCAGTCCAGAGTGACATGGAGCGCCCCGGGTGGGGTCGTCCAAACAGGAGCCACATCATCGATGATCGTGATTACCTGTGTAAAGGTGGTCGAAGCTGAATTTCCGCAACCATCTGTGGCAGTCCAGGAGTTGGTATAGGTACCTGCCTGCGGACAATTACCTGCGACAAATTCTCCCGGTGATTTGACCGGCGTCAGGGGAAACGTGCAATTATCACTGGCTGCCGGTGCAAGGGCCTGCGCACTGGCCAGTCCTGAAACATCAGAGCACGGCAGCGTACGGTCGAGGCTGCCTGCTGCCGTGGTCCAGACAGGGAGCGTAATATCCTGCACTGGGACGGTCATGGAACACTGAGACGTACATCCGAGTTGGGTGCCCGCGGTAAGCCTCAGCGTAAATGTGCTGTCGCAGAGCGGGCCCGCAGTGACAGTTATAGTAGAACCGCTGGTTGAGCCTATAATGGTTCCGTTACCCGTAATGCTCCAGGAATAACTGGCCAGTCCTGCCGGGCCAATGAAGACATTTCCTGTAGCGCCCGGACAGAGTTGCGTAATGCCTGTAATGGAACATACAGGTAATTCTCCTACGGTTATCGTGCACATATCATCATAGGGTCTGTCGCATCCGTTCAGGTCGGTTACACTCACAAGCGTATAAGTAAATATCCCTGGAGCATTGGTTGGAACGGCAATGTTCACAGAATTTCCTGATGTGGTGGTGATGCTTTGAACCTGCCCTCCATTGAACGTATAGTAGAAGGTATACGGAACAACCCCATTATACCCCGTAAAGGTGACAATTGGTTCAGGGTCATTGACACAAACAGTGTCCGATGCGCTGATAGAGGCCATAGGCGCCTGAATGATGGTCAGTATGGTCGTATCGGTAATGGGAGGACACCCATAGCCATCCTGGACCGAAAGAATATACTCTCCGGCATTGACCGGAGCAACATTGGGAATGATGGGATTCTGCTGGTTCGACGAAAATCCGTTGGGGCCTGTCCATGAGAAGGTGATGGGAGGAAGCCCGCCTTCAGCATTAGCCTCCAGGTAAAGGGTATCGCCCTCGCAAAGAGCCGCTCCCCCGTTTGCTTCAATGTTGATTTGCGTCGGAAATGCATCCAGGGTTCCAAAGGAAATATCATCAAGACCGAAATCGTTACCGCCTGCTAATGTGTTGAGATTTCTGATCCGTATAACAGCTGTTGTGGCTGATCCTGAATTCCAGTAATTATTACCATGAAAACGTCTCCAGTTTGATAAACTAACTTCAGCTTCAGATGCCGGCTTAGGTACAGTATCAAGATTAACAATGGTCCCTACAAGGACACCGTTCACTTCAAATTGTAAAATTGCTGAATTGGCAGGGTTGAGGTTCATTCCCCATGCACTGAAGTAGTAATTAGTGTTTGGGGTTACTGTAACTGTCTGTTGCCAGATAATCCTTGGTCTCCAGATACCGCTTCCGGGTGGGTCCTCAATTTGAGTTGTACTTCCATTGATCATCATGAAATTTCTTGGTCCTGACGTATTATTTGTGTGATCTCTCCCATGAAAATTAGGGTGGTAACCCTGAGGCGAATTGGGCCAGTTAGACCAGGCACTGGTATTGACAGCATAGTACCCTTCAGGCCATAAACCTGAACTGGGGACACCTGTATAATAACCTTGATTCTGAGTATATTCAGTGACAAAACTTGGAGCAGCTGGGACAAAGTTCGTAAAGCTGCCATCAACGACCAGTTCATTGGATACTTGCATAAAATAACTATCCGAACAACCATAGGTATTGGTTACCGTTACACCGAACTGCCCGACTTCATCAACCTGGATGGATTGTGTGGTGGCGCCTGTCGTCCAAAGATAGCTCATCCCCGATGGATGTGCGGTCAGCACGACCTTTCCGGGCACAGTGCAGTAATCCGCCGTTATGTCAGCCTCCGGCACCGAAGCCATCTCTACGGTTACCGTATCACTTCCAGGACAGTTGGTATGAGTATCCACATAAGTCGCTATATAGGAAGTAGTTTGCGTTTGGGAAACACCTGTTGGATTTGGATCAGTAGTAGGAAATCCTGGCGGGAGTGGTGGAATACCTGACCATGACATAGCAGGTAAAGGAGATGTACCTGTAATGACAACGTTATCAACAGCCCAATATCTGTCATTAGTCGCTACATATCTAAAACGGATTCGAATATTTGGAACAGTAATATATCCATTTAATGATACTGTTTCTAGTTGAAAATTATTAGGTGTGCCCCGATCAGAATTTAAAGGTAATAATGTAACCCACACTCCTGTAGCTACATTTTGAACTTCAACAAATCCATTATCAGTAGTATTATCATTGTAATAGTTCCTAAAAGTTAGAGTCAGACCATTATAACCAGCGGGTATAGGTATAATTGGACTTATTAAAGAAGTATTTGTCGTTGTTCCAAATCCTTGACGACTATTTGAATGATAAAATATGCCATCACCTGAATTTACATTTTCCCACCCATTCCAATACGGGCTATTTCGTAATGTCCACCGGGAAGCTGATGGTGTTCCTCCCCCTAAAGTAGTTGTCCATCCGTTTGGTCCATTTGTGCTCCCGGCAGTACCTGTGTTAAAATCTTCAGAATAGATCTGTGAAGGAAGTGTGCCACCGAGGTTAGACGAAGATTGTAAATCAAATGGTTCTCCAGGGCAGACAGGATTAGGAATTGCGTTAACTGATACAATTGGTGCAGGTACAACGATGATAGTCACTGGCTCAGGTATTGAATTAGTACACCCGTTCGAACTTAGTGTATAATAGTAAGTTACAGGAATATACTCATTGGTGGTTATGTTGATCAATGTTTCGTTAATATCACCGGTACCTGCACCTGGTGGGTTACTTATACCTGTAACAAAAGGTCTGGTCCATGTAAATGTTGTACCATCCGTCTCACTGGTTGCATTAAAATTAAATGGGTGACCACTGCAAACCGTTGGAGGATCAGGCTCATTTATCGTTAGCAAAGGTGGTTGAGTAATTGTAATGGTCACCGATTGAGTGTTTGAACAATTATTTGCAGTAAGGGTATAAATATAATTTACGACTATTGGATCAAGAGTTATATTATCCAACACTTCGTTAATCCCATCATTGCCAGAACCTGTTAATGGTTCAATTCCAGTTATTTCCGGCCTTACCCAACTAAAAGTAGTCCCTGCTACCAAACTTGTTGGTGAATATATCACAGTCTCACCACTGCAAATTCCGGCAATACTTAAAGGACTGCTTAGCTCTGGAATTGGATTGACTGTAATAGTAAAACTAGCAGTGATTCCTGAACATTCGGGTGTTGTTGGAATGATTGTGATAACTGATGTGATGGGACCATCACCATCATTAGTAGCAATGAATGAGGGAATGTTCCCAATCCCGCTTGCTGCCAGCCCGATCCCGATGTTGTTGTTCACCCAGGAGAATGTGGTTCCTGGAATAGTCCCGGATAAAACGGTTTCAGGTACGGTCGCATTTTCACAATAGGTCTGACTGCTCACCGGATTCACCGTAGGTGTGGGATTGACAGTGATGGTGTAAGTGGATACCAGACCAGGACATGTTCCATACGCAGGAGTGATCGTGATGGTGGCAGAAATGGGACTGATGGTCGCATTTAAGGCTGTGAACGACGGAACATCACCCTGGCCGCTGGCCGGCAGGCCGATGGCTGTATTGTTGTTTGTCCAGGAAAAGGTCGTGCCGGGTATGGGCCCCGACAGAACAGTCGCGGGGGCGACATCTCCGTTGCAGTAGGCCTGGCTCGGTATCGGATTTACAGTAGCTGAAGGGTTTACGGTAATCGTATACGAGGATGTGGAGCCGGGACAGTTACCGGTGGATGGAGTCACGGTAATGATAGCAACCTGGGGTGAAGAACCGGTATTGATGGCTGTAAACGAAGGCACATTCCCTGAGCCGCTGGCTCCCAACCCAATGCTTGTATTATTGTTCGTCCAGGTAAATGTCGTACCCGCCACAGGGCCTGTCAGGATCGTTTCAGGAACAATGTCGCCATTGCAGTGTTCCTGGTTTGCAACAGGATTTACAGCCGGAGTTGGCTTAACATCCACAATAACATTCTGTACGTTGGTACACCCATTGGCCGAAAGCGTGTAAATATAAGTGACACTTACGGTTGCACCGGTTGTATTGATGAGGATCTCATTGGGATTCCCTGTGCCTGAACCGGCCGGATTGCTGATGCCGGGTACTACGGGTCTGTTCCAGTTGAACACGGTCCCCGGTGTTCCACTGGTTGGTGTGTAAGAGAATAAAGTGTTGCTGCAGATGGGCTGAGGATTTAACGAACTGGTGAGTACAGGAACAGGATTGACCGTGACCACAACGGCGTATGTCGAAGGATTGGTACAGCCATTCGCAGTCAGGATATAGATATACGTTACGTTCACAGGCAGTACGGTGGTATTGTTCAGGATTTCATGCGGATTACCTGTGCCGGTGGCAGCCAGGTTGGATATACCCGGCACGGCAGCCCGGCTCCAGGCAAAGGTAGTGTTGGCAACGTTGCTGGTCGGATCGTAACTAAATTCCGTCCCGCTGCAAATGGCTGACGGAGTAAGGGTACTGGTCAGCTGGGGCGATGGACTGACCGTGATGGTATATGAGGATAAGGATCCGGTGCACTCATTTGCCAGTGGTGTTATGGTGATGACCGCAACGATCGGATCATTGGTAAGGTTGGTGGCAGTGAAAGAAGGAATATTCCCGGTGCCGCTGGCGCCCAGTCCGATGGCCGTATTGCTGTTGACCCACGTAAAAGAAGTTCCTGCGACAGGTCCCGTCACTTGTGTGACCGGAACGGTAACCCCGTGGCACCATGACTGGTTTGGAATGGGATTCGCCGTTGGCGAAGGCTTCACTCCGACAGTGACTGTCTGAGTGTTTGTGCAACCATTGGCGGTCAATGTATAAACATAGGGTACGTTTACAATGGAAATGGTGGTATTGTAAAGTATTTCATCTGGATTGCCGGTTCCTGAGTTGGGGGGATTACTAATGCCGGGTACGGCTGCCCTGCTCCAGGAAAAGGTTGTACCTGGAGTGTTGCTGGCCGGTATATAACTGAAAACCGTCCCGCTGCAAATAGCGGGTGGATTCAATGGACTGGAGAGGACCGGGGAAGGATTTACAGTGACCACGACATTGAATGGCGCTGGATTCTGGCAACCATCGGCCGTGAGCGTGTAGACATACGTCACAGGTATTGGGAGTGCTGTCGTATTGGTGAGCACTTCACCAGGATTTCCCGTGCCGGAGTTTGCCAGCGGAAGAATGCCAGGGACAGTAGCGCGACTCCACTGAAAAGCAGTGCCTGCCAAACTGCTTTGAGGATCATAGCTGAAAATGTTCCCGCTGCAGATAGGAGGAGGGGTCGTGGTGCTGGTAAGAACGGGTAAAGGACTTACCACGACCGTGACATTGTAGGGATTGGGATTTGTACAGCCGGATGCGGATAATGTATAAATGTATGTCACCGTTACCGGAGACGAAGTTATATTTGTCAGGGTCTCATTGGGATCTCCGGTTCCGGAGGTTCCTGACTCCAGGATTTCCGGGATGGTATTTCGTACCCAGCTGAAAAGCGTTCCTGAAGTGCTGCTTGTTGGAGTATAGTTAAACACGGTGCCACTGCAAATTCCAGGAGGAGTCAGGCTGCTGGTCAGTTCGGGTATGGGCTTGATCGTCACAGTAATGGGATAAACACTGCTAACGCATCCTGAAGCAGCATTTTTTACGGTCAGTGATCCATTATACACTCCAGGAAATGCACCCGCTGGAACTACAAGTACGATCGGACTTGCTCCCAGGACAGCATCTATTACGTCAATAAATCCTTGCCCTTCAGCTGTCGCATCATAGTCAATACTGTAACGATTCGGACTGCCAGTGGGGGAATAATAGGGCAGATTAGCAGAAGTAGCCCCCTGGCAGACTGATGGAGGACTCCCCGGGTTAATGGTTGGTACGGGATTAATGGTCACTGCAATGTTGTATACGATGCTTTCACAACCTGTGCTGCTGTTTCTTACCTTCAATATGCCATAATAGGTCGTCGGGACCGCACTCACTGGAATCAATAGTACAATGGGACTTGCAGGCAATGCGGTGAAGGGCACATCAATAAATCCTGCTGTATTGGCTGCATTGTTCCAATCAATGAAGTACTGGTCAGGACTGCCAGTGATTGTGGAGTAGGTCAGGTCGGCTGTTGTTGTTCCTTTACAGACTGAAGGATTGGGGCCTAAAGCAATAGTTGGTAAAGGATTGACGGTCACGATGATGTCATCGCTCCCACTGCAGCCGTTGTTGTCGGTCACCGAATAGGTAAGAGAGTATGTACCGGCTGGTGCACCTGAGAACACAGGCGTTTGAATGGAAGTGTTGCTGAGGTACGTCGCCCCGGTTCCTGTCCAGGCGTGAGTGGTATAGGAGCCGCTACCGCCTGCCGGATTTCCGTTCATGTTGATGCTTCCGCCAACGCACATGGAAGCCGGATCAGGAGTGATGCCAGCCGATGGGTTGGTATTGACGGTCACCGTGATGTTATCGCTCCCACTGCAGCCGTTGTTGTCGGTCACTGTATAGGTAAGAGAGTATGTGCCGGCGGGTGCCCCGGAGAAGACGGGAGATTGAATGGCAGCGTCGCTGAGGTAGGTTGCTCCGGATCCTGTCCAGGTGTGGGTAGTGTAGATACCGCTGCCGCCAGATGGATTACCGTTCATGTTGATGCTTCCGCCAACGCACATGGCTGCCGGATCAGGAGTGATGCCAGCCGATGGACTGGGATTGACAGTCACCATGATATTATCACTGCCACTGCAACCATTGTTGTCGGTCACCGTATAGGTAAGAGAGTATGTACCTGCAGGTGCCCCTGAGAAGACGGGAGATTGAATGGCAGCATCGCTGAGGTAGGTTGCTCCGGATCCTGTCCAGGTGTGGGTAGTGTAGATACCGCTGCCGCCAGATGGATTACCGTTCATGTTGATGCTTCCGCCGACGCACATAGAAGCCGGATCGGGAGTGATATCAGCCGATGGACTGGGATTGACGGTCACCGTTATATTGTCGCTCCCACTGCAGCCGTTGTTGTCGGTCACCGTATAGGTAAGAGAGTATGTGCCGGCAGGTGCTCCGGAGAAGACGGGAGATTGAATGGCCGTGTTGCTGAGGTACGTTGCCCCGGTTCCAGTCCAGAGATGTACGGTATAGGAACCGCTACCGCCCGATGGATTTCCGTTCAGGCCTATGTTTCCGCCAACGCACATGGCTGCCGGGTCAGGGGTGATGCTGGCCGATGGATTAGCGCTGACGGATACTGTGATATTATCAGTCCCACTGCATCCGTTATCATCGGTCACTGTGTAGGTAAGTGAATAGGTGCCGGCAGGTGCTCCGGAGAAGACGGGAGATTGAATGGCAATGTTGCTGAGGTACGTTGCCCCGGTTCCAGTCCAGGAGTGAGTGGTATAGGAGCCGCTTCCGCCAGATGGATTACCGTTCATGTTGATGCTTCCGCCAACGCACATAGAAGCCGGATCAGGAGTTATATCAGCCGATGGATTTGGATTGACGGTCACCGTAATATTATCGCTTCCACTGCAACCGTTGTTGTCGGTCACCGTATAGGTAAGAGAGTATGTGCCGGCAGGTGCTCCGGAGAAGACGGGAGATTGAATGGTCGCGCTGCTAAGGTACATAGCACCGGTTCCTGTCCAAACATGTGTGGTATAGGAACCGCTGCCGCCCGATGGATTTCCGTTCATGTTGATGCTTCCGCCAACGCACATGGAAGCCGGATCGGGGGTGATATCAGCTGATGGACTTGTATTGATCATGACAGTTGTCTCACACGTATTGGTGGCTGTGCCATCAAAAATTGTGAGCGAAAGTGTAAAGTCGGCTCCCGTGCCGGCAGTCACATTTACGGTTTGTGTGTCAGTATTTCCGACAATGTTTCCTCCGGTGATGCTCCAGGTGTAACTGACAACACCACCTGGCCCGGAATATATATTGTCATTCGATCCGGCACAAACAGGATCCGGTCCGGTGATCGTGCATTCAATCAAAGGATTGACGGTAATATAAAACGGAGGCGACACCACACCGTTGCCGCAGCTGTTCACCCCGTAGACCGTCAAATTCCCCGATGTAGCGGTCAGTCCAAAATCAATGGTGATGGAAGCACCGCTGCCATTGATGGTGATGCCCGTCCCTGAATAGCTCCAGACATAGCTCGTGGCACCGGGAATCACTGGTACGCTGTACGACACTCCATTCTGGCCCTGTATTACCACCGATGTTCCCGTGATGGTACCTCCGGTTCCGGGTAACGTATTTACCGTGATGGGGTAGGCTGGCGATAGGGTGCCGTTGCCGCAGCTGTTCGCTCCGTAGACTGTCAGATCCCCGGAAGTTGCTGTGCTGCTGAAATTAATAGTTATGACAGTGCCATTTCCGATGATCGTGGCACCGGTGCCTGAGTAACTCCAAACATAATTTGTGGCATTCGAAATCGTCGGTACATTGTATGAAACACTATTCTGACCCTGGCAGACAGTCGTGGGTCCTGAAATATTACCAGCTGATCCGGGCAACGCATTGACAGTGATGGCGCGGAAAGGGGATTCCGGTCCGACACCACAATTATTCACTCCATAAACAGTTAAATTTCCCGAGGTTGCAGTAGTGCTGAAATTGATGGTAATGGAGTTCCCACTACCGTTAATGGTTGCACCTGTTCCGGAATAACTCCATACATAGCTTGTAGCATTTGATATGGGAGAGATGCTGTAAGGTACACCATTCTGTCCCTGACAAACCGCGGATGCACCCGTTATATTCCCGGGAGTACCCGGTAATGAAGTTATTGTGACAATGAAACTGCAAAAAGCTGTGGCTCCTTCATTGCTGGTGGCTAAAAAACTGTTTAATGTGGTACCAGCAGGGAAAAGTGAGCCGCTAGGCAAGCCAGCTGTTTGAGTTACTGTCACTCCAGTGCAGCTTCCGGGATTGACAACAGGACCTGTATAGCTGACAATTGCCCCACAGTTCCCGGTATCATTGGCCTTAGTTATATCTGAGGGACATGTAAGGGTCAGTGTGCACGGTGCACACCCTGATGGAGCATTTGGACTATAAATGATACCCGTGCATTCATTTCCCATCCATTCGAAGCTTGGACCGCCGTTGTTCAACACCGTCCATTCATTGTCAATAAGTTCAAAACATGCGCTAGTGCTTCCGGTATAGGAAAAGGATGAGATCAACCGTTGCGAACCCGCAGGAATCGGCGTTCCAACCGGACTCATCGGGACTGCACCAAAGACCTGATAGTAATAGCCGTTGTCTAAAATCGGAATCGATATGGCCTGAACATTGAACGGCGTAATATTATCCACGGTAGTGATGACTATTGTCGGATCATCCCACCTGATGGTATAAAGTATCTCACTGATGGTTTCATCCGCATTGATCAGGAAATCAGGCAGGATCTTTACCTCAATCTTGTTTGGCAATGAAGATTGAAAGATGCCGACATTGATAAGCGAATCACTTGTATTGGCTGGAAAAGAAGGAAAATAGATGCGTTGATCCGGTGCGTTAAAGGAAAAGAAAGCATTTGTGCCCTGGATATGGGAATTCTGACTGCAGATCCAACTGCCGTACGAACCATCGGTGATCGGCCGGCTGTTGAATGGCTGGCCGGATGATTCCCGGAAAAAGAACATCCAAAGAATAACCGAAAATAATACTAAGTTTCGATGTCTACTCATGCATACTCTTCCAGTTCCCACGGAAAATCATGATTCTTTCCGTCTTACTGAAATGTTGGTAGGCATCTGGCAGGCTGTAATGCGGAATGACAGAAATGAAAAGGGTAATAATATTGGATCGATCTTGCTTTATCGATAAACTACAATTAATTAAATATCAACTTTTTACTACACCACTGCGTAATTAATCTGTCGATTCTGCTTTTTGCTCCACCATGCCCATGGATGAACAACAACAATATACAAATTTACACTACCAAAGATAGTATAATTTTATCTAAAATTATAACATTTTACCCCGTTAACAAAATTTTAACGGGTTTTTTATGAACCACGGTGTTTTTTACGACGAGGACAGGGGGATTGTTTCAAAAAGCGCGGAGAAACATATGTTGTGAATCGGCTATCTGTTATCGGCTATCGGTAAGATAGATCGGTTATCTGTTAACGGCAACATGTCCCGAGGATCCTGACTTCGTCCGGATAAACTCCGCCCCGAAGGATCGGTAATCCAGATATCCGGTAACCGATTTATCTCTCCCCCCTTTGCCCGTAGGGCATGAAGTATGGTAATAACTCCGCCCCGAAGGATCGGCTATCCAGATATCCATAACCGATTTATCTCTCCCCCCTTTGCCCGTAGGGCATGAAGTATGGTAATAACTCCGCCCCGAAGGATCGGCTATCCAGATATCCGATAACCGATTTATCTCTCCCCCCTTTGCCCGTAGGGCATGAAGTATGGTAGTAACTCCGCCCCGAAGGATAGGCTATCCAGATATCCGATAACCGATTTATCTCTCCCCCCTTTGCCCGTAGGGCATGAAGTGTTGTAGCAGCCCGTCATCCCCGCCATTCCATTACCCCGTAGGGGTTAAAGAGTGTTTTGTATATCCCCTACGGGGAATGCACGTTGTTGGTGATTCAGCCTTGTTACAATAGTTTAACCGCTACGCGGTAGGGAGTAGGCATTGCTCCTCCCCCCGGATGGGGGGAGGTTGGGAGGGGGGCTGTACTGGAATTTGGAACTTGTCGTTCACGATCCACACCGCCCTTTCCACCCGCTCACCCTGCATCCCTGAAACGACTTCGAATTCCACGCCAAGCCGTTCCAGTTCAGACCGGTACCACGCAAACAGGTACTCCCTCCGGTGCGGATCTTCGCGCTGGGAATCAGGCTCCCAGGGCAGATCAATGTCCATCAGCAGGTAAAGATCGTACCGGTGACGCTCAACCCTCTCCAGGATACTGGGATCGCACCGGCCATACTTGTCCAGGCTCCAGATCTTCAGCACCAGGAAATCGGAATCGCAGAAGAGAAAACGGTTGGCCTTCCGGGCCCACTGCTGCTCCAACCGGTACTGGTGTCTGGAAATGACCGCCAGGTCATCGTAGCAGTAATGCCTGCCGAGCGAATCAAGGTATGAACGGGCAACCTCCGGGACAAAGACCGTATGATAACGCTCCGCTATTTGCTGTGCAAGCGTGGACTTGCCCGTGGATTCAGGACCGGTGATGGAAATGCGGCGGATCATGACGGTTGTCCGGATAGTAACTTACGGCGCCATTCGATGTAACCCAGGATGGCAATGATCAGGAAGATGAAAAACTGGAGACTGGAAAAAATGAGCCCCCTGTAGGCATACAGTGGAATGGCAATGATGTCGCCAATGATCCAGGCGATCCAGTTCTCAATCTTTTTACGTGCCATCAGCCACATGCCAACGACGTAGATAGAGGTGGTGAGTGCATCAATGCCCGGCACCATACTGTCGGTGAACCGCATCAGGACAAACCGGAGAAGGAGGAACAACGCAAGGAAAATGGCGATCATCACCGCACCATAGGAAAGGTTGCACCTTGAAATCACCAGTACATTTTCGCCGGCGTCTTTCCGCGTCCAGCTGTACCATCCGTAGACGCTCATGAAAAAATAGAAGATGTTGATGCCCATGTTGGCATAGATGCCGGCGTCATAGCACAGGTAGACAAAGATCAGCACGTTCACGATGCCGGTGGGGTATACCAGTACGTTCTCTTTCTTTGCATACCACACGCTGAGGATACCGAAGATCACGGCAACATATTCGATCCAGCTGGTATCGAGAATGTTTTGCGTCAGTGTGGTGATAAAATCGTTCATCATGATGTTTTATCACCTCATCCTCCCCCTCTCCTTTAGGAGAGGGGGTTGGGGGGTGAGGTATTTTTTATATCTTTACGCTTCAAAATTACAACTCTAATTTAAATTTTCCCCCATGAAAAAGATCAGCCTGCTCAGTCTTGTCGCCATCCTGGTTCTTTTTGTTCTGAACGGATGCCTTACCGTTGAAAGCAAGGAGTATACCTTTGAATTGACAGGAACCAATTCCGGGAAGCTCACCATCAAATACATCAACATTCTCTCCACCATGGATGACTCCCTGGATGTTTCGGCAGAGGATTTTGAGGAGCTGCTTTCCAACTACCTCTACGGTGAATCACTCGATACCGATTATCCGACTGCCGTCAATGTGGAGAAAGAGTTGTTTGAGGAAAATGGTGTCCTGTGCGGAAAAATTACGATGGAGTTCAACGACCTTGCTGCTGTCAAATTATTCCGGTATAAATCAACCGGTCCGTATATGCTGAACATCGGTTCATTTCTGGATACTGAGACCTTCCTGGAATCCAACGGAGATTTTGGCGGCGACTACATGCCTGTTGTTTTCTGGCCTGAGGATTCAAAGGTACTGACGCTGAAGACCGGCGTGGCCCAGCCCGACGAGACGACACTCAGCCTGCTGGATAACTACCATCAGTGGAAGGAAAACCAATAGCTGGAAATTACCACCTCTGCGGCTGTCCCCGGTCAGACGGACGTTCATCCCTGATCTTGCGAAGAAGCTCATGCTGAAATTCCTTTTCTGCCTGATAGAGCTTAAGAACTTTCTTGCTGGGGAGCACTTCCTTGAACCTGATGTGATACTCTTTCTGGACGTCCAGTAGTTTCTGAGCTTTAATTATTTGATTATCAGCTACCTCGGTAGCCTGCTCATCCGTCAGGGCATCAATGTCAATATTCTTCAGGTCATAATCCCTGAACATCTCCTTCTGAACCACCTCCCGTTTATCCTGATACTCGTTGTAAACGGGCCAGAACCGCTGCGCCTCATCGGGGGTAAGGTCGAGCCGGTCGGTGATGAAGGCGATCTTGTGTGCCTGAATCATTTCCCTCGACTTCTCAGGATTTTGGTCGGGTTGCCCGCTGACCGGTTGATACATGAAAAAGAGGGATGGCAGGAACAGGCTGGAAATTACATTTAAGATGGATCGTTTCATGGCTGATTCGTTATTAATTTATTGATCAAGATCATTTTCGGTATCCAGTGGAAATTCTTCCGGAGAATATTCTGCCAGGAGGTAATTCATAATATCATCACCGCTGATTTCATTCAGGCTGGCAGTGTCGACCATTGCTGAACGGATCCCTTCTCCCTGCCTGGCGATCCAGTCATCCACCAGGGATTCATCAAAGTTCACCAGGTAACCGTCAAATTCCGCCAGCTCACTGGAAGTGATCTGTTGAATCCCACTGATCAGTCGCTGCGCGTAATCCGGAACGAAAATAAGATAGGCCGCTGTGAGGGCGATGAAGATCAGGGAGGCTGCCAGTGCAACCTTGTAGGACCACCTCATGTTGCGAAGTGATAGGAAGAATGTTTTTTTGCTTCCAGTCTCAGGATTAATCTTGTCCATGATCATCGATGGAAGCTTGTCAAAATATCCGTCGGGGATAGTGAACGGATTATTTCGCGGTATGTTTTCAAGTTCCCGGTATGATTCTTTACTATCCTCATTCTGAAGGAAAACCGTTTTATGTCTCATTTTCTTCATTACCCTGTTAGACATTGGATGATTCGTTAAGTTTAATCCTGCGTCATGGAATCCTCAATTTTTTTCGCGGCAATGTGGTACGATGCTTTCAGCGCCCCGACAGAGGTGTTCAGGATCTCTGACATGACATCGTAGGGCATTTCGTCATAATACCTCATGTGGAAGACCATGCGCTGCCGTGGCGGAAGCTTATCAAGCGCTTTCTGGAACTTCACCTGAATGGCATCACCGGTGAAATAGGGATCTTCGGTCAGCCGTTCGGCAATATCCCTGTTTCCACCCAGGAGAGGGATCATTGTATGAAGGCGTCTTTTTTTCAGAAAACTTATGCATTCGTTGGAAGCAATACGATAGATCCAGGTAAACAGGGATGAGTCCTCCCTGAACGATCCGATCCCCTTCCATACCTTAAGGAAGACTTCTTGGACCAGGTCATTGGCATCCTCATGATCCACGACCATCCGCCTGATATGCCAGTAGAGCTGCTGCTGGTACTGCTGTACCAGCAGTGAAAAACCGTACCGGCTCGTATGATCGTTTCGAATGAGGGAAAGAAGCTCTGCGTCGTTCATACCCGCAATTTCCGATTCCTTTAGTACGCCTGGTAGATCTTAAGATTCAACGTAACACCAGGCTCGATCCTGAACTTTTTTTCGATGGTGTACAGGGTCTGGCTGAGGTATTTTGAGCGGAAAAGGATCCGGTAATTTCCGGGCTGTAGGACCAGCGATTCCTGTAATTTATTGTCTCTCAGTTCATAGACCCATTTCAACTCATTGCCGGTTTCAAGATAAAGACTGCCATATCCATTGACTGATTTGGACACCACCAGGATGCCGGGTTGCGGAATCTCAACCGTGGTGGTATGACTTTGTTTGATGACCACATTATTGATCAGGATGCGTGGAAGGGAGAGGACCTCCAGATCATATTTTCCGGTAATATATTTGGCAGGCGATCCAAATGTTTGTATGTTAAGAGTTTGCATTGATCCAGCCATTCGTACGATGCAAAAAAGATCCTTGATCGTCCGGTCGTTATTTCCAACCTTCAGATCCAGCATCCCCTGGGGCGCATCCAGTGCGATGATGGTATGCTTGCCGGGAGTAAGGGTGATGCTGTCGAGTGTGACAGGCGGAAGGGTATGGACGACGAGGTTATAGGTCAGCAGCGGATCGATGCGCACGGTATCGGGAACGCCTTTGTTGTTGATGGTATGGATGAAATTGTACTTGACCTGTCCGGAGACATGGTCGTAAAACGTCATATTGACGTTGGTCTCGGTCGGATTGCCATAGGTGTCAAGCAGGTTCACCTGAGCAGTTGTGGAGTTCAGTGCCTGTGAAATCACGATGTTCAGTGCGCTTTGGAACTCTTCCTCATTGGATGCGTCATAGTAGGTTCCGACACATTCAAAATCAGACCGGAAGTTCCTGCCAATACCGATGATAAAGGGCTTCATGGCCACGCCATTCTTCTGCAGCGCCTGCGAAACCGCACAGGGATCCCCGTCGCATTCTTCGATCCCGTCGGTGATCAACACAATGATGTTCCTGCAGTTGTCACAGGCGTAGAAATCATTTTTGGTTTGTTCCAGGGCATAGGCGATCGGTGTACTCCCTTTGGGAACCAGTGTTTTCAATACATTACTGATCTTGCCGGCATTATTCTGGCCAAAGGGCACCTCCAGTTTGGTATCGTTGCAATCCTGAGGGGGGTAGGGCTTCTGGTGGCCGTAGACGCGAAGGGCCATCTCCAGGTTTGGAGTGGTTTTAAGGCTGTCGAGGATATGTATCAGCAAATCGCGTGCGATCCTTATCTTTTCGTCGCTCTGCCACTGACCGTACATGCTCTGGGAAGCGTCAAAAACGAACAGGATCCTTGTCAGGGGTTCTTTGGTCTCCGGTTTCGGCTGAGATACCTGCGGGTGACCTGGTAAGCCGGCAAACAGGAAAATGATAATAGCGATATAGCGAAAATGGCTGGACAAGAGTGGTCGGGTTTGCAAATAGATAACGGAGACCAAATTACAATATTTCATGGAATGAAGGGTGGTGGGTGGTAAAATTTGCATGCAAATTTTACCACCCACCCTCTCCTTCGCCAAAATGACCGTCATTCCTGCGCAGGCAGGAACCTCCAGTCAAGCACATTCATGCGCTTTACAAGCGTACACTTACGGTTAATTTCATAATTTTACCGCTGGAAAAATTTCTTACTTCATGAGACGTTGTCTGCAAATGAGATTCATTAAACCATTCCTGTTCAGCGTGCTGCTTTTCTCTTTCGGGATCCCACTACGGGCACAGCAGACCGATGCAGAAGACCGCTGGGTTGATTCGGTCATGGCTTCCATGACGCCACAGGAAAAGATAGCGCAGATGATGAGCGTGCGTGCCTATTCCAACCGTGGCCCGGAACATGCCCGCACCATTGCTGAACTGATCCGTACCTACCGCATCGGCGGAGTGACCTTCTTTCAGGGCGGGCCTGTCGGCCAGGCACAGCTCACCAATGAGTACCAGAAACTCTCCCGCGTTCCGCTGCTGGTCTCCCTGGACGCAGAATGGGGACTGGGCATGCGGCTCGACAGCTGCTTCAGTTTCCCGTACCAGATGACCCTTGGTGCCATGACCACGGAAGAACCAGTGTACGCTATGGCGCATGAGATCGCACGGCAGCTCAAATGCATCGGGGTGAACATGAACCTGGCACCCGACATCGACATCAATAATAATCCGGCAAATCCGGTCATTCATGTCCGCTCGTTCGGGGAAGACCGGTCCAACGTCGCCCGTAAAGGAGTGGCATATATGAAAGGCCTGCAGGATAATGGCGTGCTGACTACAGCCAAGCACTTTCCCGGCCACGGGGACACGGACTCTGACTCGCACCACACACTGCCGGTGATACCTCATTCCCGCGAACGGCTTGACTCGGTCGAACTGTTTCCGTTCCGGGAACTGATCCGCAATGGCCTTGAGGGCGCTATGATCGCCCACCTTTCCATACCTTCCATCGATACCAATTCGCGAATCCCGTCCACTCTCTCCGAGAAAATCGTGACGGGCTTGCTGCGCAACGATCTGGGATTCGATGGACTTATCATGACTGATGCGCTGGATATGAAAGGCGTGACCAGTGTGTTTCCCTCCGGTGAGATTGAACTCAAGGCCCTTCAGGCCGGTAATGATATCCTGCTTTTACCTGTTGATGTGCCCAGGGCCATCGACAGGATCAAGCAGGCGGTAAACGACGGTACCGTGACCATGGAAATGATCGAAGATCATTGCCGCAGGATCCTTCATTGCAAATACAGGGCAGGGCTTTCACACTGGATGCCATCCGACCTGACAGGCCTGCCTCAGCGTCTGAACAGCCCTGAAAATATAGATATTGAACGGACGGTTTACAAAGAGGCTGTCACCCTGGTGTGGAACCCTGATGCCCTGCTCCCGCTGAACAATCCCAGCGGACAGCATCTGGCTTCCGTCAGCATCGGCTCACCAGAAATCACTCCCTTTCAGCAAATGATGGGAAACTATGCCCCGATGGACCATTATATGATTCCTGAAGGATCAGGTCTTGCAATGAACGATCCCATCATGCGTGAATTGGCCGCTTACGATGTCATCATCCTGGGTGTGCACAATTTGCCAGTATGGCAGAAAAGCTTGAATACCAATGTCCTGCAGATCATACAGACCCTGAAGGAAACAAAACCGGTAATTCTTGTGTTGTTTGGTCATCCTTACCTGTTGTCATCACTGACCGACCTGACCCATATTACCGGTCTGATCGTCGCTTACCAGGATGGATCCGCTCCGGAGGAGATCACGGCGCAAATGATCTTCGGCAGCCTTCCCTTCAAGGGTAAACTGCCGGTCAGCGCCTCCGGGAGATTTCAGGTGAACACGGGCATGACAACCCTACCCAACGGCAAACTGACCTATGTCACTCCCGAAGAAGAGAACATCAACCCCGATACACTCGGCAGGGTAGATTCGATCGTCCAGAAAGCTATCCGGGAAAAGGTCTTCCCCGGGTGCCAGATCATTGCCGCAAAGGATGGAAAGGTTTTTTATGACAAATGCTTCGGCTACCACACATACGACAACCGGCAAAAGGTAATGCCTTCCGATCTCTATGACATTGCATCCCTGACCAAGGTCATGGCCACCACCCTGGCGGTCATGAAACTGTACCAGGAAGGTAAGCTCGATATCGACGGGATGCTGGGTGAGTACCTGCCGTACCTGAGAGGGACTGACAAGGGGACGGTTATTATAAGGGAGCTGATGGCACACCAGGCCCGGTTCGTTCCATGGATACCTTTTTATAAAAGCCTTCTCCTGAATGGCCAGCCGGATACGAGCATCTTTCACCATGAGATCTCGGAAGAATATCCTGTCAGGGTCTGCGAAGGATTGTACATCCACCGTGATTATGCATATACCCTTTATGACACGATCGTTGCCTCAAAACTTTCTGACAGGCAAACCTATAAGTACAGTGACCTGGGATTCTATTTTCTGCTTCAGATCATTGAAAATGTGACCAATATGCCGCTGGAAGATTATGTTGACAGACAATTCTACCAGCCCATGGGATTGACCACCATGACCTACCGGCCCCGTGATCGGTTTCCGCTGTCGCGTATTGTCCCCACTGAATTTGACCGTGAATTCAGGCATTGTCTGGTGCATGGCGATGTGCACGACCAGGGTGCAGCCATGCTGGGAGGCGTTTCAGGCCACGCCGGATTGTTCTCAAACGCTGGCGACCTGGCCGTCGTTCTCCAGATGCTTCTTCAGAAAGGTGCGTATGCCGGTAAAACGTATATTGGTGAAGGGATCATTGAAGAATTCACGCGCTATCAATTTCCCCTGAACAATAACCGCAGGGGAATCGGATTCGATAAGCCGGAACCGGGACAGCGAACCAACGGTCCGGCATGCCCCAGCGCTTCCCAGAGCAGTTTCGGCCACAGCGGATTCACCGGAACCTACATCTGGGCTGACCCCGAAAATAATCTGACGTATGTATTTCTTTCGAACCGCGTGTACCCGGACGCATCGAATAATAAACTGATCGAACAGCAATTGAGGACAAAGATCCACGAGTTGTTCTACCATGCGCTGCCGACTATTGTAAAATGAATTATGACTAATGATTCCCGTGATCGTCCTCTTTGTTTTCCAGCAGAGGCACGAACCGGAAATACCCGTGGTCTTCCGTCCTGTAGGCGCCTTCCTGCGTTTTTGTCACCCGTGTCATCACCTGAACATCAGCGCTTCCCAGGGGGACGACAAGGATGCCTCCAACGGTCAGTTGCTGGATGAGGGCATCAGGTATATAAGGTGCGGCAGCGGTGATCAGTATTTTGCTAAAAGGGGCATAGGCAGGAAGTCCTTTGTAGCCGTCACCATAAAAACATTTCACATGGGTACAGCCTACCGTAGGTACAAATGCTTTCGCTTTGAGATACAGGCTCTTGATGCGCTCAATGGAGTACACACGGGCTCCCATCTGGGCCAGGATACACGCTTGATATCCTGAACCGGTACCAATCTCCAGTATCTTATCGCCTTTGTTCACATCCAGCAGCTCGGTCTGAAAAGCCACGGTGTAAGGCTGGGAGATGGTTTGCCCCGCTCCGATTGGGAAAGGTTTGTCATCGTAGGCGAACGAATGGAACGAAGAATCGAAAAAGTAATGGCGGGGCAGAGATTCCATGGCTTGCAGAACCCTTTCATCGCGGATACCCTTGTGCCGTAGAAGATCGATCAGTTGTTTTCGTAGCCCCTTGTGCTTGAAGGAATCTATCATGACAAGGCGGGGTTGACTTTTTTTGAAGCGAATTTACGATTTTCAAGTAGCAAAAAAAGTACATTTGTAAAAAATTATCCACATGCTCAAGATGGGAGTATTGGGTGCCGGCCACCTGGGAAAGATCCATATACAATGTATCAGAGAGATCGGACAGTATGAACTGCTGGGATTTTATGATCCGGATGAATCCATCGCCCAACAGGTAGCTGAAGAGTTCAGCATACCCTCCTTTTCTTCGCTTGATGATCTGATCAGGCTGTCGGACGTGGTGGACATTGTTACACCTACTGTCAGTCACTTTGACTGTGCTTCCAGGGCGTTGAAGCAATCCAGGCATGTGTTCATCGAAAAGCCTGTAGTTGCCACACCGCGGGAAGCCATGGAACTCATCAAAATAGCCCAGGAAGCCAATGTCAAGGTTCAGGTTGGACATGTGGAGCGTTTCAATCCGGCTTTTCTTGCTGCGCAGCCTTACATTAAAAATCCCATGTTCATCGAAACACACCGCCTGGCGCCCTTCAATCCCAGGGGAACGGATGTGCCGGTGGTGCTCGACCTTATGATCCATGATATCGACATTGTCCTGAGCGTGGTACGTTCCAACGTTCATAAGATTAGTGCCAGCGGTGTCCCGATCCTCAGTGATACACCCGATATTGCAAATGCCCGTCTTGAATTCGACAACGGATGCGTTGCCAACCTGACTGCCAGCAGGGTATCAATGAAAAAAATGAGGAAATCCCGTTTCTTTCAGCGCGATGCCTACATTGCCGTTGACTTCCTGGAAAAAAACCTGGAGATCATCCGGATGAGGGACCTGGATCCCGGTAACACGAATCCTTTTGCCATGATCATCGATCTGGGTCCTGATAAGGCTCCCAGGGAGTTACTGATCGAAAAGCCACCGGTTGAGCCTGCCAATGCCATCCGGCACGAACTTGAACTGTTTGCCTTATCCGTCATGAACGATACGAATCCGCCCGTGACCATCATCGATGGGTACAATGCCCTTGAAATCGCGTACCGTATCATCGAAAAGATAAACCATTCCCCGCTTGGCCTATGAACCTGACAAGGAAGGTGATCGCTTCGGTAATACGGGCGCAGGTCTGGCTCGCTGCCATCTCAGCTATGCTCCTGAG
The DNA here is from genome assembly GCA_022711405.1 of Bacteroidota bacterium. GTDB lineage: Bacteria > Bacteroidota > Bacteroidia > Bacteroidales > JAGONC01 > JAGONC01. The sequence goes on along the minus strand of JAKLFC010000007.1, from coordinate 128,811 downwards.
CGCTTCATGCGAAAGGAACGACGAAACACTGATTCCGTGCAATATCCGGGTGGAGGAAGTTGATCTGGTATCCAATCCTTCCATTCAGCATCTGGAAGGTTCTTTATCACACCAGATCACCGATATATGGATCTATGTGGAGGACCAGACCAAACAGGAATTCATTGGAGTGTATGAACTCCCTGTTACCTTTCCGGTATTGAAGGAGGGTATCTATACGCTCAGGATATTAGCAGGAATAAAGGTTAATGGCATTGCAGAAACCAGGGGAGAATACCCGTTCTATGAAAGCTATACCATGCAGTTTGATTTCATCAGGGATACAGTGCTGGATGTTCATCCCCGTTTCATGTATGCTGATTTTTGCGAGTTCGTGTGGTCGGAGGACTTTGAGGATGCCGTGGTTTCCATGATGAAATCAAGCCGTAGCGATACCTCCGTAATGATCACCTCCACCGCTGGTGAAGTATTCGAGGGAGAATACTCGGGGAAAGTGGTCCTTGACAAGAACAGGTTCTTTTTTGAAAGTTTCTCATCGGAAGCCTTCGACCTTCCCGGACAGGGTGCAGATGTTTACCTTGAAATGGACTTCAAAACCAACACGGAGGTGACGGTTGGCCTGATGGTCAACTTCCTGATGGAATCCACACTGGCTCCTGTGGTAGTCCTGAATGAAACGGATGAGTGGAAAAAGATCTATATTAGCCTGAGAAATGCTGTGAGCACGTATACGACCGCCATCAGCTTCAATGTATACTTTTCGGCAACCAAACCGGAGAACGTGCAGGAATCGCTGATCCTGATCGATAATCTGAAATTGATCCATAAATAGGGGAGAAGATGAATAAAAAGTGGCAGGTAGCCAGGTATGTGATGGCTGATTTCATATCAGCCGTACTGGCCTGGAGTATATTTTTCATTTACCGGAAGTATTCTGTAGATCCGCGCATATTCAGGGAACCTGAGCTGATCTTTTCGGATCCAAATTTCTACCTCGGCATCGTCATCATCCCTCTTTTCTGGCTGATCCTGTATATTCTCAGCGGTGCCTATAAGGATGTTTACCGCAAATCGCGGCTCCGGGAGCTCGGACAGACATTGCTGGTAACACTTTTTGGAGCGATCTTTATCTTTTTCGCACTCATCCTGGATGATGTGGTCATCTCCTACCGCACTTATTATCAATCCTTCCTGGTACTCTATGCACTTCATTTTTCACTTACCTATCTCTTCCGGCTTATCCTGACAACCATCACGGTCCGGAGGATCCATCAGAAGGTGATCGGATTCCCTACCCTCATTATCGGAAGCAGGAACAACGCTGTGGATATCTACCATGAAGTGGAGAACCAGGTCAAATCGAGCGGTAACAAGTTCATCGGATTTGTAAGCATTTCATCTGACAAGCCTGATAAATTAGCCGCATACCTTCCCCGCCTGGGAAACGTTGACGATCTCAAGCCGATCATACACCAGCACAGGGTGGAGGAAGTGATCATCGCCAATGAAAGGTCGGAGAAGGATCGTGTGGATGATATCATTTCGGAGCTGGAAGAGACCGGCGTCATCATCAAGATCATCCCCGACATGCGGGATATCCTGATGGGATTTGTGAAGACCTCTGCCATTTTTGGAGCTCCTCTGATCCATGTCACTACCGAGCTGATGCCCGCCTGGCAACAATCCGTTAAGCGATTGATGGATATCCTGGTGGCCGTGGTGGCCATGATCCTGTTGATTCCGCTGTATATCTTTACTGCGATGGGGGTCAGATTATCCTCCCCTGGCCGTATCATCTATTCCCAGGAGAGGATTGGACTGCACGGGAAACCATTTCTGATGCATAAATTCAGGTCGATGTACCGTGATGCAGAGAAAGGCACCCCGATGTTATCTTCCAAATCCGATCCCAGGATAACCCCTTTTGGGAGGTTCATCAGGAAAGTCAGGCTGGATGAGATCCCACAGTTCTATTCAGTGCTCATCGGCGATATGAGCCTGGTGGGGCCCAGGCCCGAGCGGCGGTACTTCATTGAACAGATCCAGAAGCGGGCACCGCACTACAAGTTACTGCAGAAGATCAAGCCCGGCATCACTTCCTGGGGACAGGTCAAATACGGTTATGCGGAGAATGTAGACCAGATGATCGAACGTCTTAAATATGATATCCTCTATATCGAGAACATGTCGATCGCAATGGATATCAAGATCCTTATCTATACGGTCATGATTGTGATACAGGGAAGGGGAAAGTGATTCTGAGAGGAGAGAGGAGAGAGGAGAGAAAAATTAAAATATTTCTCCTTTCTCCTTTCTCCTCTCTCCTTTCTCATTTCCTTTACAACATTCCTCTTTCGATAAGGCTCACGATCTCCTCAATATCTTTATCCGTGCCCAGCGGATCGTATTCCATCTTAAGGTTCATCCCAAAGATCCGGGCGAAGGACTGCCAGAAAAACGCCCGGAATTCACCCCGGAGATCCTGTACCAGCTCATAACTGCAGTGCCCCGTTTCGCGGTCGACCAGTTTGATAAGGATCTTGCCCTGTGAGATGGTCATTTTTTCCAGGTCAGCCCTGTATTGGTTGAGCAGGTCATCCTCTGCCTGCTGCATGATCGCCTTGATTTCCTTCTCGTCGGAAGCTGCTGCCAGGATGATGCTGTATTCATTGAGTTTTTCACCGGCAAGCCGTGCGTACGGATATACCTTTCGGATATTCCGGACCAGCTTCTCGTGCTTGCGGCCGAATGCAAAATCTGCATAAATGAAAACAGTGGGAAGGTTTATCACAGGGATGGTGTCTCCGTTCTCGATGGTTGCCCGGGTGAGGAGTCGTCGGGATTCCTGGCCGGAGACTGAAATGACGATGATCAGCAAAGGAAAAAGAAAGAGTGCTTTCTTCATTTTACTCAGAAAAAAAAGATTGCAGTGGCTTTGCAACTTTTATGCCACTTTCAGGCGCGACAGATTGGTCTTCCTGAGCTTCTCTTCTGCATATCCTGCCGTTACATGAAGTTCCCTGACGGATTTGTCGGACGGCAGTTCGAACATGGCATCGGTCATGATGGCTTCGAGGATGGATCTTAATCCACGTGCGCCCAGCCTGAATTCGATGGATTTATCAACGATATAGTCCAGCACAGCCTCTTCGAAGGTCAGCCTGATATGGTCCATTTCAAAGAGTTTGACAAACTGTTTGATGATGGCATTTTTCGGTTCGATCAGGATACGGCGCAGTGCATCCCTGTCGAGCGGATTCAGATAGGTGATCACCGGGAGCCTTCCGACGATTTCCGGAATGAGCCCGAAGCTTTTAAGGTCGGGTGGCGCAATGTACTGCAGGATGTTATCCCTGTTGATGGTTTCTTTATCCTTGCTGACCGTATATCCGATCAGGTTGGTTTGCAGACGGGATGCGATCTTTTTGTCGATGCCGTCAAAAGCTCCGCCTGCGATGAACAGGATGTTCTGCGTGTTGACCTGGATCATTTTCTGTTCGGGGTGTTTGCGTCCGCCCTGCGGGGGCACGTTGACGATAGAACCTTCGAGCAGCTTCAGCAGTGCCTGCTGGACTCCTTCGCCCGACACATCGCGGGTGATGGAGGGATTGTCGCTCTTGCGGGCGATCTTGTCGATTTCGTCGATGAATACGATGCCTCGTTCAGCTGCGGCGACGTTGTAGTCGGCCGCCTGCAGCAGCCTTGTCAGGATGCTTTCCACATCCTCGCCCACATACCCGGCTTCCGTGAACACGGTGGCATCGGCGATACAAAAAGGAACACGGAGCAGGCGTGCGATGGTGCGGGCAAGGAGGGTCTTGCCGGTACCGGTTTCCCCCACAAGGATGATATTGGACTTTTCAATCTCTACATCGCTCTGCTCTATGCCGCCCCTGGGCTGCATGATCCGTTTGTAATGATTGTAGACGGCCACGGAGATCACTTTCTTGGCTTCTTCCTGGCCGATGACGTAAAGATCCAGATACGCTTTTATCTCGGCAGGCTTGTGAACCTCCAGCGTGGTTAGATGATCCTGGCTGCGGCTCGACATTTCTTCGGCGATGATGCTCTGTGCCTGCGCTACACAATAGTCGCAGATGTGAGCATCCAGCCCTGCAATCAGCATGTTGGTCTCACGCTTGGGCCTGCCGCAGAATGAACATTTTTCGTAGTCTCTGGCCATGATCGTTGATACGTAAATTATTCCGAAGGGTTCTCAAAATTCTCAACTCTTGTTCTTTATGAGCACTTCATCGATCATACCATAATCCCTGGCTTCCTCGGCTGTCATCCAGTAATCCCTGTCCGAATCCTTCCATATTTTTTTGTAGGGCTGATTGGCGTGCAGGGCAATGATCTCATACAGCTCTTTCTTGATCTTCTGTATCTCATGCGCCGTGATCTCAATGTCGGACGCCTGTCCCTGGGCACCCCCCATGGGTTGATGGATCAGAATGCGGGCGTGCTTCAACGCGGTGCGCTTACCTTTGGTGCCGGCACACAATAAAATAGCTCCCATGGAAGCTGCCATACCCGTGCAGATGGTCGCTATGTCGGGGGCAATGTACTGCATGGTGTCATAGATGCCCAGCCCCGCATAGACCTGCCCTCCTGGCGTGTTGAGATAGATCTGTATATCCTTGCGCGAATCGACAGATTCAAGGAACAACAGCTGGGCCTGAATGATATTGGCGACATAATCGTCAATGGGAACGCCTAAAAAGATGATCCTGTCCATCATCAAACGCGAGAAAACGTCCATGGTGGCGATGTTCAGCTGACGTTCCTCAATAATGGTGGGGGAGATATAGTTCCCGATGGTGGAAGTGTATTTGTCAAGCGTAAGGCTGCTGATCCTCCTGTGCCCTGTGGCGTATTTCCTGAATTCTTCAGTGTTCATGCTTAACGGTATTTAGGATTTAATTTCTGTGGATAAACGGATGAAATCACCCAGCGAGACTTCCTGATGGCGCACATTGAGCTTACTCTTGAAAAGCTCCCTGAGTTTGATGTCAAAAAGATGATCATAGATCTTGCGCACCTCTTCTTCATTCTTCATGACATGATCGATCAGGGAATCGTACATAGACGCATCTTTGATGTTTTCGCCGGATGAAGGCTCATGTTCATGTTCATGTTCATGTTCATGGTCGTGGTCGTGGTCATGGTCATGGTCATGGTCATGCTCATGGTTATGCCCATGGTCATGTTCGTGATCATGCCCGTGTTCATGATAATGGGTGGTAGGTTCATTTCCAAATCTTTTCCTGAAATATCCCCTGATATAGTCACGCACCTCTTCATCCTCCACGCCAACCTGGTACTCCCTGATCAGCTTATTTTCCAGCAATTGCCATTTCAGTCCCCTGGCATATTTTTCATAATCCTTTTCAATGCTTTCGCGGTCAGCCTTGTTTTCGTTGACCTCCAGCAGGTAACGCTTCAGGAATGCATCCGGCAGTTCGATGTTCGCTTTTTCGATCAGTGATTTGATGACCGTATTCATGAACTGCTGGTCACAATCAGGTGTCATTGACCGAGCGATATCCTTTCTGACAAGTTCCCTGAATTCTTTTTCCGACGAGATCTTTTCCGAAGGGTACAGGCGGCTGTAGAGTTCATCATTTATGACAGCCGGCTCAATGCGCTGTATTTGCCCGATGGTGAACCGGAAGCTTGATGTCAGCGTTTCAGCATTTTCTTTCCTGATTCCTAGCATCTGGGCTGTTTCGTTGGCATTTCCGGTGGCCGTCAGGGGATTGAAAATGACCGTATCACCCTTGACCTTACCGATGAATTGTTCACGCACCTGGTCATCTTTGATGTAATTCACCGCGATGGTCGTCTGGCGGGATATCCCACCTTCCTTTGGCTCCTCTGATTCATTCAGCTCGGTGATCTCTCCGGCCACGGTACCACCGTTTTCAATGACCTCCGAGTCTACCATGGTCCCGTTTCTGTGAAGAATATCTTTCAACGAATCCTTCAGCATTGAATCATCCACGGCGATCGTATAGTAGGTTGCCTCGATGTGATCGTCCAGCTCCAGGTTGATCTGAGGCGTTAACCCAATGTCGAAATAGAAATCGAACGTGGTCTGGCTATCAAAATCAATGCGGCTGTTAAGCTCTTCGCTGGCCAATGGCTGACCAAGTATTTCCAGATGGTTTTCTTTGATGTAATTATCCAGTGAATCGGATATGAGCTTTTGGATTTCCTCTGCCAGCACCGCTTTTCCATACATACGCCTGATCATCCCAAACGGCACCATGCCGGGTCTGAATCCAGGTAAGGCAGCCTTCCTTCGGTGATCGCGAAGTGTTTTTTCAACTTTTTCCTGGTAATCGGATTCTTCAATATTGATCCGGATGGTAGCTGTCAGTTGACCGGTGGATTCCTGGGTTATGTTCATGGGATTCTTGTTACATATGATGTTAGTGGCCCTCAGCTTTGAGCTGCAAGCTGCAAGCTACAAGTTTTAGATTTCAGGCTCAGAGGAATGAGCTTGACGCTTGAAACTTGTAACTTGAAGCTTTTTGTGCGGATGAAGGGACTCGAACCCCCACGCCTTGCGGCATCAGATCCTAAGTCTGACGCGTCTGCCAGTTCCGCCACATCCGCATGCATCCTGCTGGCTTTGTTTTTTGAACTGCAAAATTAACGTTTTTTTCATTTCTGTCAACCGGAACACAAGGTTATCAGGCCTTTTTTGATATGTTAACATTTTCCTAACAACATTTTTAAAAATGGATGGTTATATTTGCAGCGTTTTTCTCATGAGCAGATTTTTAAAAAATAGCATGTTGGTGTTGCTGTCAGGATTGTTCCTGTTCTCTGTCAGTGGTGTGAACATTTACATGCATCATTGCTCCTGCAAGGATCTGCAGTACGTGACTGCAACTCCTTCAGCGAGCTGCTGCACCCATGACGAGACCATGACCGGATGCTGCGGTACCGGACCAACAGATCACACGTCCTGCTGCACCAGTACCGAAAACAGCTGTACAGGCTCCATCCGCTTTAAAACATCCGATTGTTGCACAACAGAACATCTATTCATCAGGCTTGATACGGACCTTGACAGGCAGATCAAGCAGGATCCAGTCCTGCACTATGCCTTGCTTTCTGATGATATTGACTCGAATGAATCTTCCCTCATTCTGAATTCAGGACAACCTTATCAATATGACGCACCTCCGGGTACCCACATCAGTGGCAAAGATCTCCTGAATCTTCTGCACCAGCGTAGGATCGACTGCTAACCCAGGCATCTGCAATCGGCAACCTGCCATTTTCAATCTTACATTATTAATCTTTCCCCTAATATCACTCTGTGCCTTTGCGCCTCAGTGCCTAAAATAAAACCTATGAAACGCATTCTCCTGTTCATATTGATCCTGTTCGCAGCACCCCACTTCATCGTCGCCCAAAAACTATCGGGAGTCGTTTATGAAATGAAGGAAAAAGATAAAAGTCCCCTGCCAGGTGCAAACGTGTACTGGCTGGAAAACATGCAGGGCATCGCCACCGATCTGCAGGGCCGGTTTGAGATCTCCAGGCCGGAGCAGGGAAAGAATACGCTGGTCATCAGCTACGTAGGCTACCAGAGCGATACGTTATCCATCGCCGCCGATCAGCAGCGTGTGGAGGTCATTCTGGCGGCAGCAGCCAACCTGGCGGAAACCGTCATCTCCGCCTGGCAACCCGACCGGTTCATTTCCAGGATGAATCCCATCGCCACGGAGGTCATCACTTCGGGAGAGCTGCTAAAAGCGGCCTGCTGCAATCTTTCTGAAAGTTTTGAAACCAATGCTTCGGTGGATGTCAACTATGCAGACGCCATTTCCGGTGCAAAAACAATTCAACTTCTCGGACTGGCTGGCGCATATACGCAGATGATGTCGGAGAACTTTCCAAATCTTCGTGGACTGGCATCAACCTACGGATTGAGTTACGTCCCCGGTCCCTGGATGGAGTCCATCCAGGTGTCGAAAGGTGCTTCCTCGGTCATGAACGGTTATGAATCGATCACCGGACAGATCAACGTCGAGTACAAAAAACCTTCAAACAGCGAAAAATTCTATCTCAACCTTTTTGGTGACCACATGGGCAGGCTGGAGGCAAATGCCAACGGGGCACTAAAGCTCAACGATCACTGGAGCACAGCCCTTTTCGGACATTATGATCAACGGTTCATCCGGGAGGACATGAACCATGATTCTTTCATCGATCAGCCGCTGGTAAAGCAGTTCAACTTTTTCAACAGGTGGGAGTACCAGGGAAAAAAACCATGGCACATACAGTTTGGCGCAAAAGTGCTGGACGAAGAGCGGATAAGCGGCCAGATGGATTATGATCCGGAAAAAAGCCAGGAGGAACAGCCGGGCATTTACGGGATCAAGGTTGATACGCGTCGCTACGAGGCGTTTGCTAAGATCGGCAGGGTGTTTGAACAAAGGAAGGAAACAAGCTTTGGATTTATCAACAGCTTCTCGTACCACGACCAACAGAATCTTTTCGGTCTCAACAATTATTCTGGCGACCAGTTAAGCTGGCACTCCAATTTCATCTTCAGCACCTATATCCATACCATTGACCATAAGATAAATGCAGGCTGGAGCCTGAACTACGACGATTTCGATGAGGTGTTCAACGACAGTGCCTTCTTGACCAGGGAAATGGTTCCCGGGATTTTTACAGAATATACATTTACGATTCCCGACAAGCTGACGGTACTGGCCGGCATACGCCTGGATCACCATTCGCAGTTCGGTGCATTCTTCACACCGCGGTTACACCTCAAGTACCATCCGGATGAACATACGACAATCCGACTGTCAGCGGGAAAGGGCTCACGTACCGCCCATATTTTCCCCGAGAATATGGCCATCCTTGTCTCTTCCCGGACAGTGGAGATCGATGGCCCTCTGGATCAGGAAGTGGCATGGAATTTTGGAGTATCGGTCAACCGGCACTTTGAACTTGGCAGGAGAGAATTATCCCTGAGCGCGGATTATTACCGGACCCAATTCATCAACCAGGTGATCATGGATATGGAAAGCGATCCGAAACATATTTTCTTTTACAACCTGTCAGGGAAATCCTATTCCAACAGTTTTCAGGTCGAAGCTTCTGTCAATCCTGTCGACAGGCTTGATCTGCTGCTTGCATTCCGGTTGAACGATGTCAGGTCGACCTATAACGGGGAACTCATACGTAAGCCATTGGTGAACAAGTATAAGGGGCTCTTCACCGCCAGTTATAAGACTAAGCTGAACAAGTGGCAGTTTGACATAACCGCCCAGCTCAACGGTGATAGCCGCCTGGAAGATACACACTTTAATCCGGAACCGTATCAGCGACCTGACACCTCGCCGGTGTATGCGCTGCTGAATGCACAAGTATCGAAATTCTTCCGCAAATGGGACATCTATCTGGGCGCTGAGAACCTCACAGGTTACACGCAAAAGGATCCCATCATCGGAGCCGATGATCCATTCGGGGAATATTTCGACGCCAGCCAGGTATGGGGCCCGGTCGTGGGACGGAAATTCTATGCCGGCATAAGGGTTAAAATATAGGGATAAGGGACAAGGGATAAGTTTGATTGACTGATAAATAAATATATATTTTTATCAATAAATATTTTTATAAAAAATGAAAAATAGATTAATTAAAATAATAATTTTTATTGAACTGTTAACTATGATTTCTTATTTAACTTATGGACAGGATACATCTAAAATTAAGAAAATAGAAATCAAAGTTTCACTTCAATGTGAGATGTGTAAAGAACGAATTTTGAATGATTTGTCATTTGAAAAAGGAATTAAGGACATTGATGTGGATATTAAAGCGAAGACAGTTACTGTCACTTACCATCAGGATAAGACGACACCTGAAAAGATTCGTACAGCCATATCAAAGATCGGGTACGATGCGGATGATGTTCCTGCAGATCCGGAGGCATATTCAAAATTACCCAAATGTTGCCAGAAAGGTGGACATGATTAATTTCAAAGATCAAAGTGTAAAATTCAAAATACTTTTGCTATTTGCTTTTTACTCTTTGCTCTCTGATCTTTAAGGAATGATCAAGATTGTTCCGGCAGACTTCAAAATCCGGCTTGAGTTGGAGCGCATGGTTAAATTCCAACTCTGCATTATCAACCTGTCCCAGCCTGAGATAGCAGACCCCGACGGTATTGATCACCTCTGCGTTATCCGGCCGTAGATGAAGATAGGAGTTTAGATCTCTGATACAGTTTTCATAATCATTCAAATGAAAGAACGTCACTCCACGGTTGAGAAGAACGTCGGGATCTGACGGTTTAAGCCTGTGAGCCCTGTTCAACGCGGTCAGTGATAACTGGTACTGGCCTTTCAGCCCGTAGACTGCGCCCAGGTTTGTAAATGCTTCCGTGAACCAGGGATCAACTCTTGTGATGAGCAAAAAATCACGAAGTGCTTCATCCAGTTGCCCCAGCCGCGAATAGATCTTTGCCCGGCTGTTGTAAGCCCAGTAGAAAGTGGGATCCATGGCAATGGCCATGTTATAATCATGCAGCGCCCTGATGGTATCACCCTTCTCATGATAGAATGTCCCTCTCGCATTCCATGCTGCAGCTTCTTCGGGGTGACGCTCCAGCACATACGACCAAAGAGTTTCGGTATCATGCCATCGGGTGCACAGACGGTATGAAGTGAGGCTGAAACAAATGATGACAGAAACAACCAGTAGATAAGCAAGAGGACGTAATTTATTTTTCCTGTATAAATACCCGGTGATGATTGTTATCGGTGGCACCAGTATCCCGATGAGTGGCAGGTACGTATAGCGATCCGGAATGAACACGCCCATGCCGCGCTCTGCGATCGATAGGGCAGGTGATAGGGTAATGATAAAGAACAGGAACCCGGGGACGAGTGCAGGAACTTTTTTTCGTAATAAAAGGATGGACAGGATCAACCCTGCCATGAGTACAATATTAAAATGTATCTGATAATCCGATTTGTCCAGTAAGATCTTTTCTGAATACAGGGGAGAAAGCCCTGCTGGTATCAGTATGTGTTTGATCCACAATAGTATGCGAGTGGAGATGATCAATATGCGAACATAACCGGAGGGAAGGTCAGTCAGATGTTCGGGATACGATCCGAATCCCTGGTTCACGATCCCCGCCGTCAACCCTGTGGCATAAAAATTAAAACTACCGGTAAGGCCGTATGCATAGAAGGCGAAAAGCAGAACGGCAAGGTGGAGGCTCTTTTCATAAAGAATACGAAAGGAGGGTCTACGTCCGGACACTTTGTCGATCAGGAAAAGAACGGCCGGCAGGGTGATCCCCATAGACTTGGATCCGATGACGAGCAGGTACATGAATGCGGAGAGAATGATCATCACAGGTTTACCCTTATCCGTATATTTCAGGTAACACAGAATAGAAATCAAATAAAATAAAGCATAAAGCAGGTCTTTCCGCCCGCAGGCCCAGGCAACGGTTTCCACGTGAAGGGGATGCAGCGCAAACAGCATCGCGACCACAAAAGGTAATCTTCTGTACAGCCAGGATCCGTACCTGATCCTGCGATTGCCTGCCATCATGCCGGCAAACATGACTCCGATGCTGTACACCAGCAACACATTGCAGACGTGCAGCAGAAGGTTGTTGAGGTGAAAGATCTTCGGTTCAATGCCCGACAGACGGTATTCAAGATTCCAGGACATCAGGACAAGTGGCTTGAAATGAGGACTGTGGAAATTTTTTAACAATAGATCCTTTACCGGTACATGTTTACCCTGGATGATAAGCGGATTCCTTGTGATCAGTTTGTGATCATCGTAATTCACAAAATCGTTATGGATCACCGGGTAAAATGTCAGGAATGTGAGAAGAGCGAGAATGGCAGGCATAAGGAACTGCACTGAGGTTTTTTCCCCGGTGGCGTGTTCGTGTGAACCTTTATGGGTGGTGGATCTTGTTCTCATCAGGATTGATATCATTCAAGGGTTAATCCCTGAATACAATAAAATGTGACCCTGTGGGTGTGACTATTTTCGTGTCCTTTTCGTATTTTTGCCGTATTAACTCTAAATAATATCATTATGAAGTTTACAGCATTTACCAGGTTCCACGAGCAACAGGGAGCGAAGATGGTTGAGTTTGCAGGTTATTGGATGCCAGTTCAGTTTGAAGGAGTCAATGCGGAGCATGAGACGGTTCGCAATGGAGTGGGTGTATTCGATGTTTCGCATATGGGAGAGATCTGGATCAGTGGTCCCAGGGCCCTGGATCTCATACAGTATATTACCACCAATGATGCTTCAAAGCTGACCGACGGGAAAGTTCAGTATTCATGTTTTCCCAACGGGCAGGGAGGTATTGTGGACGATCTGCTGGTGTACCGGATTAGCGACGGTTTATACCTGCTGGTGGTCAATGCAGCCAATATTGAAAAAGACTGGAACTGGGTCATGCTCCAGGGCGAAAGGATGGGACTGAAGGCAGGGAAAGACATGATCAACGCCTCTGACGATTTTGCCCAATTGGCTGTGCAGGGTCCGCTGGCCCTGAAGGCGATGCAGAAACTGACCGGGGAATCTGTTGAAGACATGGAGTACTACACACACAAGACCATTGAGTTTGCGGGTGTAAAGGACGTACTCTTTTCAACGACAGGGTACACCGGCTCAGGTGGATGTGAGATCTATATGAAAAAGGAGGTGGCCGGGGAAATCTATCATGCCGTCTTTGATGCAGGTAAGGAATTCGGAATCAAACCCATTGGCCTGGGAGCAAGGGATACCCTTCGCCTGGAAATGGGATTCTGCCTGTACGGCAATGACATCAACGACACCACTTCCCCCATCGAGGCAGGTCTTGGCTGGATCACAAAGTTTGCGGACAATAAAGATTTCATAGACCGGGCACTCCTTCTGCAGCAGAAGCAGGAAGGTGTGACGCGCCGACTGAAAGGATTTGAGTTGATCGACAAGGGCATTCCCCGTCAGCATTATCCGATCCTCAATGAAACAGGGGAAGCGATTGGAGAGGTGACATCGGGTACCATGGCGCCGACTCTCAGGAAAGCCATCGGGATGGGATATGTGAAGAATGGTTACTGGGAGCCCGGCAAGGAAATATTCATTGAGATACGCGGCAAAGCGTTAAAAGCCAGGATCGTCAAGATCCCTTTTTACCAGAGATAGAATTATTCATGTAGTACGAATAATCCATACCAATCCATCTTGCTTATGGACATAACTGCCTCCTCCATTGAAGTGTGTTTCTCTCCCAAACTGTTCAAGTACATTCGTACAAAAGGAGAGTGTATCATCGTGGTGACCGATGTCCTCCGGGCTTCCACCTCGATCTGCTCTGCCCTTCACCATGGCGCTATTCAGATACGCCCCGTGGCCACCCTTCAGGAAGCCATGAACCTTAAAGAGAAGGGGATGCTTGTAGCGGCGGAACGAAATGGAGTGAAGGTGGATTTTGCCGATTTCGGTAACTCTCCGTATGATTTCGAGGGAAAAAAAGTAAAGGGCAAAACCATTGTCTATACTACCACTAACGGGACACGAGCCATTGAGATGGCAAGGGAACATGGAACGGTTGCCATTGGTGCCTTTGTGAACCTGCAGGCATTGAGCAGGTGGATCATCAGGCAGGGTAAGCCGGTGGTCATGTTGTGCGCGGGGTGGAAGAACCAGTTCAACCTGGAAGATTCCGTTTTTTGCGGCGCCCTGACCGAATCCTTAATACAACTGGGCACCTATACGGTGGAATGCGATTCGGCAGAGGCTGCTCTGGACCTGTGGCGTGTGGCCAGTCAGGACATCCTGAACTATTTCGAAAAAGCCTCCCACCGCAAAAGACTCAGCCAGCTGCATGCGGATGATGTTCTTGAATATGCGTTTAAAATGAATCTGACCAGCGTTGTGCCGGTATTATCAGGCGAGAATATCAGGGATATGTCACGCATCCTCTGAATCAGATTCCCGACTTTCGAAGTGCTTCCTTTGCTTCCTCAGGTTTACGCGTTCCCAGAAGGATCTTTTTTCCGTTCTTCAATTCGATTTGTATGCCCATGTTTCCTGAGATATTATAGGCAACTCCTGATCTCTTCCCTGCCACACGGTAACCCCATCCGCCGTATTCTCCTATAGGACTGTATTTTCGCACATGACATTGCCTGATGTCTTCCCAGTGATAGGTTCTTTCCTTTCGTATGAAAGGAGGAAAGCGAAAATAGATCCCGTCACGCCGTATTTCCGTCTCCAGTCGTATAAAACGAAACAGGACGATCATCCCGATGGGGAAAAGAAGAAGGAGCAACAGGAGAAAATCCGGTGCCGGATGATTTCCGACAGGCCTGTGTGCAAAAAGCTGCGTGAAGATCAGAAATACGAACAATGCAACCATGCCCAGGTTCATCACCCATATCCAGGGCTGATTGAAACGCTGGGTTTCACGGAAAAAAAGCTGGCTCATTGAGTAGTGGATTTGGCTTCTAAATTAGGTATAAACCGGAAGATATCAAATTATTTGTTCTATTTTCGCAGAAAACAACGTTTTAAGGTTACCAGACAATGCAAGCCCGCCACAGGCACATCGTTAGTTTATTTTGCTGTAAGTTTGTGCTGGCTGGTTTGCTTTTGCTGACGGCGTCCTTCCTGAAAGATGCCCGTGCACAGGTGCCTGATTACCCCAGAGACTATTTCAGATCACCGGTCGACTTTAAAATGATGTTGTCCGGAACATTTGGTGAATTCCGGCCCGATCACTTTCATTCAGGCATTGATATCCGGACCGGAGGAGTGGAGGGAAAACCATTGTATGCCATTGCAGACGGTTATATTTCAAGGATCAAGATCTCCCCGTCAGGATATGGTAAAGCCCTTTATGTGACCCATCCGAATGGTTATGTATCGGTGTACGGCCATCTTCAGGACGTTGGACCGTCCGTTCATCAGTATTTGGTTCAGGAACAATACAGGCAGCAGTCCTATGAGATTGATCTTTTTCCTGAGAAAGGGATGTTCCCGGTCATAAAAGGTGAGGTGATCGCCTATTCTGGTAACTCGGGCACTTCAGGCGGCCCCCATCTGCATTTTGAGATACGGGATGAAGCCACCCAGGATCCTATCAATCCCCTGCTTTTTGGATTACCGGTCAAAGACCAGGTGAGACCGGTCCTTTCTTCACTGAAGATTTACGCGATGGATGCGTACAGTACGGTCAACGGGAAAACGGACAGCATCGTCTTAATGCTCGAAGGTACAGGACAGGGATACCGGCTGGCCGGGCCGGATACCATCACCCTGATGGGAAACATCAGCTTCGGCATTCAGACCTATGACCTGATCAGTGACTCCGACAGGAAAAGCGGGATCAACTCTGTGGAGCTTATCCTGGATGGTGAATCCGTCTTTCAGTTTTCAACACAGACGTTCAGCTTTGATCAGACGCGCTTTGTGAACAGCCTGACAGATTACGGTGAATTCATGACCACAGGCAGGCGTTACCTCCGAACGGCCGTTGATCCCAACAATAAGTTCAGCGGCTATGGAACAGTAAGGAACAAGGGGATCCTTACCTTTGACGATGAAAGGACCCATAAATTGACCTGCCTGGTAAAGGACGTGTATGGTAATAGCTCAAACCTGGTCTTCTGGGTAAAAGGTCGGAAAATGACCTCGCATCAACCCTATCTTCCTTTCCCGGAGAAATTTGACGACTATCATTTCATGTACTACCTGTCAAATACCTATGAGACAGGTGATTTCAAAGCAGAGATCCCTCCCGGGGCACTTTATGACAACCTTGTTTTTCAATATGGAACCTCTCCTCCCTTGAAAAATACCTTTGCAAAAGTGTACAGGGTCCATCATCAGCTGACACCGCTGCACAAGGCAATGACCCTGTGGATCAGACCCTCCGAAAAAGCAAAGGGGCTTGAAGATAAGCTGTATATTGTATTGCTGGAGAATGACGGGACCGGTAAAGCCGTCAGAAGTACCTTTAAAGATGGATTTGTGGTGGGGCAGTCTGCCCGTTTTGGTAATTTCAGCCTGATGGCGGATACCTTAAAACCCACCGTTAAACCGGTCAATTTCATCAATAACAAAAATCTGGCAGGGATGAGCCAGCTTAAGGTACTGATCGTGGATGAGCAAAGCGGGATAGAATCCTATGATCCCACATTGAACGGTGAATGGATCCTGATGGAGTATGATGAGAAAAATGATCTTTTGATCTATGATTTTGATCAGTACCTGAAAAAGGGCATCAATATTTTTCGCCTCGAGGTCAGGGACAGGAAAGACAATATCAGGACGTATGAAGCAAAACTTACCTATTGAATCTGAGCAACCCTGGCAGTGGAGACTGAGGATGGCGCAGCTCATCGCGGATAAGATGGATTTGGACCGGTTTGGCGTCAAAGCCGTGTATGTGCTTGGGAGTACCAAAAACGCAACAGCCGGCTGGGGAAGCGATATCGACCTGATGATCCATGTGGAAGATAATTTGGACAAAATTGAAAAGCTGAAATCCTGGATCGAGGGGTGGAGTTATTGCCTGGATGAGTTCAACCATTTTTTGACGGGGCAGCGGACTGGCGTTGGACTGATCGATCTGCACCTGATCACGGATCAGGATGTCAGGGAAAAGACAAGCTTTGCCGTGAAGATCAATGCAGTGGATGACCCGGCCCGGGCACTGCGAATACGGAAAGGATGATCCTATGGCCCTCTGTTTTTTTGTATCGGACCTTCATGGGCACATTGACCGCTATGAGAAATTCTTTGAGCTCATCAGCGAGGAACCTCCGGAAGCTGTTTTCCTGGGTGGGGACCTTCTGCCACACCGCCTGCGCCCCCAGCGGTTCCAGGGTGAGGTGATCGACCATTTTATCCTCAATTATCTTTTTCTGCGCTTTGATCAGCTTCGATCCCACCTGGGTAGGCATTATCCACCGGTCTTTCTTATCATGGGTAACGATGATCCAAGGTCAGAGGAGGAGCACTTTATCATGGGGCATGAAATGATGCTCTGGTCCTATATACACATGAGGTCGCTCCCTTTTGGCGGTTACACCGTGATGGGATATTCCTACATCCCGCCGAGTCCGTTTCAGTTAAAGGACTGGGAGCGCTACGATGTTTCCAAATATGTGGATCCTGGTTGCATTCCGCCCGAAGAAGGGTTTCGGACCTGGGGCGACACAAGGGATGCAGAACACAGTACCATCCGGAAGCACCTGAAACAGATGACCGCCGACCTGGACAAGGAGAAATTGATATGCCTGTTTCATTCGCCGCCCTACAACACGCATCTGGACCGTGCCGCATTGGATGGAATTGAGGTTGATCATCTACCGCTGGATGTCCATGTGGGCAGCATCGCTATCAGAGAGTTCATTCAGGAACAGCAGCCAGTGGTCACCCTGCATGGGCATATTCATGAATCGTCGCGCCTGACAGGTCAATGGAGTCATCAGCTTGGCCGGACACTCGCTTTCAATGCTTCGTGGGATGGTCCGGAACTGGCTGTGATTAAATTCGATCCGGAAAGACCCGCTGAAGCCGTCAGGGTGTTACTTTAAGTTTTATCTTTGTCCGATGCAAGAAATGATCCTGATCCTGGATTTTGGTTCACAATATACCCAATTGATTGCCAGAAGGGTAAGAGAGCTCAGTGTATACTGTGAAATCCATCCTTACCATACCTATCCGGCAATGGATGCTCATATAAAGGGCGTCATTCTCTCCGGAAGTCCGTTTTCGGTCAGGGACGGTAATGCTCCTTCACCGGATCTTTCGGCGATCCGCCGGAAAGTACCTGTTCTGGGTGTATGCTACGGTGCTCAGTACCTTGCTTTCACCGAAGGAGGCAATGTGATGCCGTCGTCGCACCGTGAATATGGCCGTGCCCATCTGGCTTATATCGATACGGTCAACCCGTTGATGAAAAATATACAGGCCGGCTCACAGGTTTGGATGTCACACGGCGATACTATTTTGCAGCTTCCCGCTGCATTCATTCCCATTGCCAGCACCTCTGACGTTCCGATCGCCGGTTTTCGCGTTGAAGGAGAGGAAACCTTCGGGATCCAGTTCCACCCTGAGGTGTATCATACGACCGAGGGAATGCGGCTCCTGGAAAATTTTGTGGTGACCATCTGTGGCTGTCATCCGTCCTGGACACCTGATTCGTTTGTGGAGACCACGGTGCTGGACATGAAACAGAAACTTGGACAGGATAAAGTGGTTCTGGGACTCTCGGGCGGCGTCGACTCAACAGTGGCGGGCCTCCTGCTCCATAAAGCCATTGGCAGGAACCTTCATTGTATTTTTGTGGACAATGGCATGCTCAGGAAAAAGGAATTTACCACCGTCCTTCATTCCTACAGGAATTATGGTTTGAATGTCAGGGGCGTAGATGCGGGCGACCGGTTTCTGGATGCCTTGAAGGGTGTCTCCGATCCTGAGAAAAAAAGAAAGATCATTGGCAGGACATTCATTGAGATCTTTGATGAAGAAGCTCATAAAATATTGAATGTCAAATGGTTAGCACAAGGCACGATTTATCCTGATGTGATCGAATCCAAATCGGTCAAAGGACCTTCGGCCACCATCAAATCCCATCACAACGTGGGCGGGCTTCCTGACTTCATGAAACTAAAAGTGGTTGAACCGTTGAATAGCCTTTTCAAAGATGAGGTCAGAAAAGTAGGCCTGACACTGGGCGTTGATCCGGAGCTTTTGGGCCGGCATCCTTTTCCGGGCCCGGGTCTTGGGATCCGGATCGTAGGAGAGGTCACCCCCAGAAAGGTCAGGATACTGCAGGAAGTGGATCATCTTTTCGTGGAAGGTCTGAAACAGAACGGACTTTATGAGAAGATCTGGCAGGCGGCTGCCATACTTCTTCCGGTGAGTTCTGTCGGAGTCATGGGTGACGAACGCACCTATGAAAATGTGGTCGTCCTCAGGGCTGTGACCTCCACCGACGGAATGACAGCCGACTGGGTACAGCTTCCCTATGATTTTCTTGGCATGATCTCCAATAAAATAATCAATAATGTAAGAGGTGTCAACAGGGTCGTATATGATATCAGTTCAAAACCACCGGCCACCATCGAATGGGAATAATGAAGCTGCCTGAAAAATGAAAATGTATTTTTGCATGCTGGTGCTGCTGACCGGACTGCTTTCCGGGACAGCCATGGCCCATCAATCAAATCAACCTGACCTGACAGCCACGGAGTATGGTTGTGCAATCCAGGAACCCCTGAAGAAAACTGCGGTGACGATCGAAAAGGACACACTCATCCATTACCGGAATCACCTGGTCCAGAAAAAAGAGACGCTCTATGGCCTTTCAAAACAGTACAATGTCACCATAAACGAGCTGCTGCTGATCAATCCGGTGTTGAAGGATGGGCTTAAAAAAGGCCAGACCATCAAGATTCCTGTGAAGGATCCGCGCCAGTTTGCCAGTGTTTCGTCCGGAACGCTGGTCATTCAGTCAAGGGTCAAGGATGAGCCTGTCATCGCTGAGAAAGAGATCCCCGCCGAAGTGATCAACGACAGGCGCTGCGACAACTACACCTATAAGGGAGAATATTTCCGGGTTGCCATGCTGTTACCGCTCTTTCTGGAAGAATCGGGCACTATCGTTACAGACGATACTCTTTCTGCGGTGGAGCCGTCTGCCTTCAGGGCATTCAAATTCATCCAGTTCTATGAAGGGGCACGGATTGCACTGGATTCCCTCATGCAGACAGGATTGAACGTTAAACTGTACATTTATGATGTCGCTGAAGATGTCACGGATGTAAGGAAAATCATTGAAGGGGAGGATTTTGGCAAGATGAACCTGATCATCGGACCCGTATTCAAAGTTCCTTTCGAAATTGCTGCCGATTTTGCGGGAAAGCACCATATACCCATTGTAAATCCATTCTCAAAGCGGAGCGATGTGATCTTTGACAACCCATGGGTATTTAAGGTTCAACCTTCCTTTTACGGTCAGCTTTCCACCATGGTGGATTACCTGGCGACCACTTATCCTGATGCAAATTATTTTCTGGTAATGCACAATAAGACCAGGGACCAGGATACCCTTGCATTTCTGAAGGAAAACCTCCTTGCCCGGATGTACCGTGAATTACAACCCGATGCCGGTGCAACCGACAGCCTTGCTGCTGCCCGGCGGGTGACAGAATGGCTCTATTACCAGGATGGTATTTCGGGTCTCAGGGAAAAACTATCCACCCAAAACGACAATATTCTGTTATGTGTCTCAACACAAAGGGCATTTGTCGCCAGTGTCATGTCGAATCTATACGGCCTGGCTTCAGATTATAAGATCACGATGATTGGAATGCCTCAATGGATGGATTATGAGATGGACATTGACTATGCCATGAAGTTGAAGCTTCACCTTTTCTCGCCTGAATTTGTGGATTATACTGATCCAAAGGTCAAACAGTTCATTATCCGTTACCGTTACCAGTACGAGGGTGAACCGGTACCTGAAAAACATGCCTATGAAGGGTATGACATCACCTATTATTTTCTCAGAGCCCTGATGCAGTTCGGTCCTGAATTTACCCGCTGCCTGAGGTATCTTTCCTATGAGGGGCTGCAGCTGGACTTTGACTTTTATCAGCAGGGCGACGGAGGATGGGAAAATGAATACATGAACATTTTCAGATTCGACAATTACAAACTGGTGAAGGTCAAATGAACAGGGATCACCTCATGTCGATGATCTCTGCATCAGGGAATGCATTGACATTGAAGGTGAACTTATCATCACCCAGCGGGAGATTGGTGCTGAACCTGTTGATATGATAGGAATAACGGTTGCCGCTCTTATCGGTAACTTCAAAATCAACGATCTCCATCGCTGACGTGTCGATCCCGAGAGTGATCCGGGAAAATGATTTGCTCTTTTGGGGTGTGAGTTCAATTTTATGTAGGATCCTATCATACTTCTCATATTCGCCTGAAAGATGCGAAGTATAATCCTGGAATACGGAAGAGAAGATCTTTGATGGCGAAAAGGATTCATCCTCTTCTTCCACTGAATTGATCTGGATCTCACGTACATTTTCAAAGTACGTCCAGGATGTTTCTCCGTCGCAGACAACCAGTTGTCCGGCGAGGGAAAGCCGGTAGCTGTCGCCTTTGATATAAAGGATGCCGCTGAGGGACTCATGTTGTTCTTCGGCAGGTTGGCTGACCGAATAGGTAAATTCGGCCTGAATGGTCTGGTACGTGCGGGTCTTTTCCTGGAGTGACTTGAGTATTTTATCTGCTCCCGGATCCTGGGCAGGTGCGTGCAGGAAAGCGATGGAAAGCGGAAGAAGAACAGCGATGATCCGTATCATGATTGCTTTGTTTAAAGATTATCGCGCAGGTCCTTCAATAATTGTTCCAAAGCGATTTCGTTTTTTACCTTCACTTCCCTGGCCTTGCTACCTTCGAAGGGGCCCACGATTCCGGCAGCCTCCAGCTGGTCGATGATCCTTCCCGCGCGGTTATAGCCCAGTTTGAGCTTCCGCTGCAAAAGGGAGGTGGATCCATGCTGGTGCACGACGACTACCCTGGCAGCATCTTCAAAAAGCTCATCGCGTTCGGATGGATCGAAATCCTTGTTGGCTTCATCTTCTTCATCCAGGTATTCAGGCAGATAGAATGCGTCGGGATAACCGCGTTGTGAGCCTATGAATTCAGTGACGCGGTCAACTTCCTCGATATCCACAAAGGCGCATTGCAGCCTGACCAGGTCATTGCCGGTGCTCAGCAGCATGTCGCCGCGCCCGATCAGCTGATCGGCGCCGCCGGAATCCAGGATGGTCCGCGAGTCGATCTTTGAGATCACCCGGTAGGCGATCCTGGCCGGGAAATTAGCCTTGATGGTACCGGTGATGATATTGACAGAGGGTCTCTGCGTGGCGAGGATCAGGTGGATGCCGATGGCACGTGAGAGCTGGGCCAAACGGGTCAGCGGCGTCTCGATCTCTTTACCGGCTGTCATGATCAGATCCGCAAATTCATCCACCACCACCACGATATAGGGTAAAAAACGGTGTCCGTCGTTGGGATTCAGTTTACGGTCTATGAATTTAATGTTGTATTCCAGAATGTTACGGACCTGTGCGTCCTTCAGCAGATCGTACCGGCTGTCCATCTCGATGTTAAGGGAGTTAAGTGTCCTGACCACCTGCCGTGTATTGGTGATGATGGCATCTTCCACATCGGGTAGTTTGGCGAGGAAATGCCGTTCGATTTTGGAGAAAAGGGTCAGCTCCACCTTTTTGGGATCAACCAGCACAAATTTCACCTGGGCCGGGTGTTTTTTGTACAGTATGGAAGTGATGATGGCGTTGAGTCCGACCGATTTTCCCTGGCCGGTAGCTCCAGCCATCAAAATATGGGGCATCTTTGTCAGATCGGCGATATAGCTTTCGTTGGAGATGGTCTTGCCGATCCCGAACGGAAGGGCGTACTTTGTGTTCTGGAACCGTTCTGACGACAGGATGGATTTGATGGATACGATTTCCGGATTCTTATTTGGCACCTCGATACCGATCGTTCCCTTACCGGGCAGGGGAGCAATGATCCTGATACCGAGTGCCGCAAGGCTCAGTGCGATATCGTCTTCCAGGTTCTTGATCTTGGCAATGCGTATGCCGGGAGAGGGAACGATCTCATAGAGGGTCACTGCCGGCCCGATCGTGGCTGTGATCTTGTCAATGCTGATCAGATAGTTGTTCAGCGTCTCCACGATCCTGTTCTTGTTGGCCTCCAGCTCTTCCTTGTTGACGCCGGTCATGGGCTCCTTGTAGTCGTTGAGCAGGTTCAGCGGCGGAAACTGATATCTGGGCAGGTCGAGCGTTGGATCGTACGACTGGTCAGTCGTAAAATGGATCATTTCCCCATTATCCGTTTCCTCCTCCTGCTCGTTTTCCCTGACGGGTTTATGGATCTCAAATTCGACAGCTGTATTCACCAGGTTTTTGGCAGGATCAGGGTCTGATATCTTCTCAGGTTCGCGAAACCTTTCCCACTCCTGCTGGGAACTCACCTGGCGATCCTGCTGATCATCATCTTCTTCAGAAGCACCGGGCAGCCCAGTAATGGTTTGTTTTTCAGTAGCTTCAATGGTTTCCCTGGCGGATCTCAGCCTGAAGAATCTTTTGATCTGGAGATTAATGGCGACAATCAAAAAGATAAGAAGAGTGCCTACCAGGAGCAGAATGATCCCGGGATTGCCTATCAGGCCTCTGAACCATTCGACAGACCAGTAGCCGAAAGCTCCCGCCAGTATGGTATACAGCTCGTCCTGCTGATCCATGAAAAAACCAATGGCCATGGATATCCAGAGAATACCAAAGACGGAATAGATCACCGTCCTGGCTACGGGCAGGAGGGAAGCTTTGAAAATAAGGCGAAGTCCGGGGGCAAGCAACAGAAGAATGAAAAGGAACGAGGCAACTCCAAACCATTCCTTAATGAACTGGTGTGCCAGTGCGGCACCCATCCTGCCTGTCCAGTTGTTGATCTGGATGGTCTCATCTCCGATCACCCGCTTGAAGGAAATATCACTGACTGCATCATCCTTGGCCCAGGAGAAAAAATAGGAGATGAAGGCAAAGGCGAGGAAAAGAGCAAAGAGGAGCAGCACCACTCCAATGGCCTGATGTACCTTTTCATTGTGAAAAAATCCGGGTCCTTTGGCCTTTACGGACGCTTTTACCTTCCTGCTTTTCCCTGAAGATGCAGGTCGCTCTTCACGCAGGGTGTTTTTTTTAGACAGGTTCTCTTTTAATGCCAATCTATCAATGATTATGCGGTCATGACTAGTGGATCGTCCGGAACAGTTTATTCCACCTGACTTTTCCGCCAAACAGCGGCTTGTTCTTATCGAGAGAGAGCCAGACAAAGACTGCCTTACCGACGATATGATCTTCAGGAACAAAACCCCAGAATCGGGAATCAGCTGAATTATGACGGTTGTCTCCCATCATCCAGTAATAATTCATCCTGAAGGTGTAGGTGTCCTTTTCTTCGCCGTTGATGTAGATCTTATTACCGGCAATTTCCAGGTCATTATCCTCAAAGATATCGATGATGCGTTCGTAAAGGGGCAGGTTCGAGAGGGTGAGTTTCACCGTTTCACCTTTCCTTGGGATGAGCAACGGTCCGAAATTGTCCTCGTTCCATTTAAATGCAGAGTCGTAAGGGAAGATATAGGGCGCCCAGATGCCCTTGCCTGCCACTTCTTTTTCGATACTGACCACGTTTGAGAATCCCTTCATTTCTTCCATGGCTTTATCCGTCAATGTGATCTTATACTGGTTCCTCCCCACGGTGAGAATGTCTTCTGTGACTTTCATCTTCTCAAGGCGCCTTGGATTGATCGGATCACCATTGGTTGTCACAATGTATTTATATTGCCTGATCCCGGGAGAAATCAGTTCTTTTCCATTCACATAGACCACTCCATCGGTGATGCGCAGCGAATCACCAGGTATGCCTATGCATCGCTTGATATAGTTCTCTCTCTTGTCGACCGGCCTGTAGAGGACATTGCCAAAATTCACGGGATCATTCCAGATACGTTTTCTGCTGTACTGCCTGGCCAACGCATAATAATCCGGATTCTGGATCTTGAGGGCAACTGTGTCTCCGTTGGGGTAGTTAAAGACGACCACATCATTGTTCTTTATCTTTTGAAATCCGGGATACCGGTAATAGGGCAGCTTGATCCATTCCAGGTACGATCTGGCGGATTTGGAAAATGGCATGGTGTTATGAACGAACGGAAAGGAAAGAGGAGTGTTGGGCTGCTTAGGGCCGTAGTGTATCTTGCTGACGAACAAAAAATCCCCCACCAGGAGTGATTTTTCCATGGAAGAGGTGGGTATGGTATACGCTTCAATGAGAAACATCCGGATAATGGAAGCTGCCACCACCGCAAAAATAATGGCATCGATCCATTCCCTGGCAACCGTCTTTTTGATGGCGGGGCGCCTTACTGGATCAAGATAGTTTTCTTTTTTGGAAAGGCCCAGGTAAGGCAGGTAAACGAAAGGAAAAAGAACTGCCAGTGCCTGGTTTCCGAGATCGTACTTCTGGTAGCACTTGGCCGTTTCTACGATTATTAGAAAAACCATGAAAAAGTTGATGAAAGGGATCAGCAGAAAGATGTACCACCACAGGGGTTTCTTGATGACCTTCAGCCAGATATAATAATTATAGAACGGAACAATGCTGGCCCATCCCGGAAATCCAGCGTCCTCAAAAACTTTCCAGCAAAATACAGGAATGATAAGAAAGATGATAAGAAGTGCAACGGTTAGATCCATACATGTAGTTTTAGAACTGCCAAAATAATAAAGAATCCTTCATACAATAAGCCCGGGTCATGTTAATTTATGTTAATCATGCGCATTTATTTGAATCGCAACGCCATGGTAACACCCGCAACAGGTTGCCAGGGAGACGGATTCAGACCCTGAATACCAGGTTGAAGCTGGACCGAAAGGTCCTCATTGATGTCATAATCCAGCAGGTGCGCATCAACGGTTGCGTCAAGTATATTCAACACATACCACACTCCTGTAAGGATGCAGGTCAGCTCAAAGTTCCGAAGGTAATAGTTCTTCCCGTTCTTGAGCTGATCGGCAGTCTGGTATTTGTAGATATATTCATTGTCGATGGGGATCGTATCCCCGCTTATTTTCCATAGGTAGGCTTCCTTGAATTGCTGATATTCAGAATAATTCTGATTGATAAAATAGGCGAAGGCTCCAAAGCCTGCATAAATGATAGGAATTTTCCAGTATTTATGATTATATGCCTGTCCTAATCCGGGCAGGACCGCCGAGTAGATGGAGGCTTTTTTTGCCGAGTGTTTTTTGGGAGGCAGGGTGGTTGTCTTCAGGGCGGGAGAAGCAATGGTGTCCTGTGCAGTCACAGGTGTGTAACCTGTTGCCAGGGAAGAGAGTATGCAAAGAATGATCAAAAGGGCAGTGCCCGGCCTTAGGAAGCAGGTCAGTTTACGGTGGGTAGCGACCGGATGACAGGCAACTTTCATCATTGAATACTGATCATTTGTTAAAGGATCTGAGCGATGATCCGATCCAGATCATCATCTGAATCAAATGCAATAACGATGGATCCTTTTCCTTTAGTATTTCTCTGAATATCAACTTTGACCGATAGTTTTTCTGCAATTGATCGCTGAATTACCCTGAATTTCTGCGGCAGGGGTTGTTTTTTCTCTGCATTTTTGGGTCGAAGCGGGGTACGGAGGTTTCTGACCAGGTCTTCCACTTCCCTCACCGACAGGCTTCTCTCCAGGATCATGCGAAGCATATCCAACTGGTTATCAGTGCTTTCCATGTTGATCAGGGCCCTGGCATGTCCCATGCTGATGGTCTCATTCCGGATGGCGATCTGGATTTCAGGGGGCAGTTTCAGCAGGCGGATGAAGTTGCTGATGGTGGTTCGGTTCTTACCGATACGCTGGCTCAGCTGTTCCTGGGTAAGGTTGCATTCCTCGGTGAGGCGCTGGAATCCGATGGCGATCTGGATCGGATTCAGGTCTTTTCGCTGGATATTTTCCACCAGTGCCATTTCCAGCATTTCCTGGTCGTTGGCCACTCGGATGAAGGCAGGCACTTCTGTCAATCCGGCTTTCCTGGCGGCGAGCAGTCTTCTTTCTCCTGCGATCAGCTGGTACTTGTCGTATCCAAGGCTCCTTACGGTCAGTGGCTGGATGATCCCAAGTACTTTAATGGAATCTGCCAGCTCCGAGATGCTTGCTTCTTCCATGGAATCCCTTGGCTGGAACGGATTGCTTTCTATGTTCCCTACGGGGATATTGGTCACATTGCCGATGGCAGGCTTGCCTGACCGTTCTTTTGAAAGGATTTCAGTATCCGGGCTTTCCAGGATGGCATCCAATCCTCTGCCCAGAGCTCTTCGTTTTTCTTTCATTGCAGATATTCCATAAAATCCTGACCGGGACCGGCTGTCAATCCGTTCTTATGAAGGAGTTCCCGCGCCAGGTTGAGATAATTAATGGCCCCTTTGCTGTCGGCATCATGCATGATGATGGTCTCGCCGAAGCTGGGAGCTTCGCTTAGTCTGATGTTCCGAAAGATGACCGTATCGAAGACCATCTGCTGAAAATGGGTCTTCACTTCCTGGACTACCTGGTTGGAGAGCCGTAACCGGGCATCGTACATGGTCAGGAGGATGCCTTCGATGTCCAGGTCGGGATTCAGCCGTGTCTGAACGATCTTGATCGTGTTGAGGAGTTTTCCAAGCCCTTCCAGTGCAAAATATTCACATTGTACGGGTATGATGACCGAATCGGCAGCCGTCAGGGCATTGACGGTGATCAAGCCCAGTGAAGGTCCGCAGTCGATGATGATGAAGGCATAGTCGTCCTTGATTTTTTGGACGACCCTTCGCATCATTTTCTCCCTGTTAGGCATGTCAATCAGCTCAATTTCAGCTCCTACAAGGTCAATATGAGCGGGCAGCAGGTCCAGGTAGGGGGTGTGGGTGTTCAGTATGATATGGGCAGGTTCCACCTCGTCGAGAATGCATTCATAAATGCTCGTTTTGATGTTCCTGGGATCAAAACCGACCCCTGAGGTAGCATTTGCCTGGGGATCGGCATCGATCAGCAGGGTTTTATATTCCAGGACGGCCAGACTCGCACAGAGGTTGATGGCAGTGGTGGTTTTACCCACTCCTCCTTTCTGATTTGCGATGGTGATTACCTTGCCCATGGTCGTTGTGTTGTAATTCCTTGCCGGTATGCGATTTCCAGAGAAATTGCCCTTGTATCGGTTGCTTTCACTTTCAGCAATGGGTGATTGGAAAATGATCGAACTACGGGAAAATGTTAATGCGGGTAAAAGTACGAAAATTGCCTCAGGAGAGGACAGTTCGCCGGTGAACTTATGAACATTTTAGACTTTATCAGGATGGTCTTCCAGATCCAGATCCTCGAAACTCATATCAGAGCCCGAATGAGGAGAATCATCCTCAAGATCATGATGGCTAGAGCCTCCCAGGTCAAAATGGGTTAAATCCGGTTTTTTCCCTGTCTGAATGAACTCAATAACTCCCTGGAGCCCGTTCTGAAACTTGTCGAAGTCTTCTTTGTAAAGAAACAGCTTATGCTTCTCGTAGAAGAACTTACCCTGTTCGTTGTTGAATTTTCGCTTGCTTTCCGTAATGGTCAGATAATATTCGTTGGATCGTGTCGCTTTTACATCAAAGAAGTAGGTTCTTTTGCCCGCACGGATCGCCAGTGAATAAATCTCCTCTTTTCTGCCTGAATTATCATAATCTTCCATGCCAATACTTTTTTATCAACATACAAAAGTAAAAAATAGATTCAAAAATAAAAGTGATTTTTTTATTATTTTACATTTTTGCTACTTTTGTGCGGCTTTCAGGTCAAGTTCATTTCCATCGTTTATGCTTAGCCGACGTCATATCAGGATCAAAGTGATGCAAGCATTGTATGCGTTTACCATTAACGGAGGTCCGGACATTCTTAAAGGAGAAAGTGAACTCATACGAAGCATTCTCAGGCTTCACGATCTTTATGCATACCAGATCTCATTCCTGATCGAGATCTTCGACTTCGCACGTCAGCGTATGGAGGAAGCAAAGCTGAAGTTCCTCCCCACCGAAGAAGATCTTCATCCCAATACCCGGTTCGTTGATAACAGGATCATTCATCAGCTTACCAGCAACATCGATTTCTGCCGCCGTTCGGATCAGCTCAGGATATCCTGGAAAGAGGAAGAGGAACTTGTCAGGCGCCTGTACCATTCCATCCGCGGCAGTGAACTTTATAAGGAATATATGTCCTCGCCCGAAAACAATTATCAACTGGACAGGGAATTCATTCAGAAACTGATCAGCGAGCATATCAACTCAGAGGAGGCACTGATCAGTTTCTATGAAGAAAAGAGCATTCACTGGGCGAATGATTATTCGGCTGCCTATTATTATATCGACAAGACCATTAGTGCCCTGGAAGAAGACATGCACCGGTCGGATCCGTTGCCCGGTCTGCCTCCCGAACCGGAAGAGGAAGACCGGGATTTTGCTGTTTCATTGTACCGGCAGACAATCAGGCACAGCGACGAATACGGGAAAATGATCTCTGACCGGACACTGAACTGGGATACCGAGCGGATCGCCATGCTCGACATGCTCCTGCTCAAAATGGCCATTGCCGAGTTCCTCGAATTTCCTACCATACCTGTCAAGGTATCCTTCAATGAATATATTGAGATTTCAAAGGAGTACAGCACTCCTAAAAGCAAGGTCTTCATCAACGGTATACTCGACAAACTGATCACTGAACTGACCCAGGAGAATAAAATTAAAAAAACGGGTCGCGGACTTCTGCAACAGTAAATGACAGAAAATTACTATTTTTGTATCCTTACAATGCCCATGCGATCTACAGGTTTAGCCATAGCGACACTGATGATGCTGTTTGCCCTTGAGGGATGCCGTAATGATGTGAAGCAGAAACTCCCTGCTGATATTGTTCATAATCCCAATTCAGCAGAACATCAGGGCAATCGGAATGAACTTCCGGTCATATCATTTGACAGGGATGAACATGATTTTGGCCGCATCATCCAGGGTGAGGTGGTCACGTATGCCTTTAAGTTTACCAATACAGGAAAAAGCGACCTGCTCATTGCCAGCGTGAGTACTTCCTGTGGCTGCACCGTATCAAAGTATTCAAGGGAACCTGTCAAATCAGGTGAACAGGGAACCATACAAGTGACATTTGACAGTGAGGGACGAAAAGGATTTCAAAACAAGTCCATCACCGTACTTTCCAATGCACAGCCCAACCGTCACGAACTTCATATTAAAGCCAGGGTGGAAATCCCGGAAGAATAATTCATCATAAACCAATATTTGACGACCATGACAGACCTATTGAACATTTTACTTTTCATGCCTCAGCAGGAGGGACAGAAAGGAGGGGGGTACAGCTCTTTGATTTTTCTGGTGCTGATTATCGTGGTTTTTTATCTTTTTTTCATCCGACCTCAGATGAAACGTAATAAAGACCAGAAAAAATTCAGGGAGAATCTTAAAAATGGCGACAAGATCGTTACCATAGGAGGGATCCATGGAAAGATCATAGAAGTAAGAGAAACTTCCTTTATCATCGAATCTGAAGGAACACGGCTCAAAATTGAAAAGAGCGCCGTGGCCATGGATCAATCAGCTCAGCTGGATGATTCGAAAAAATAGTGACCATCCTTTCGATTAAATCAGATCATCTTGGGCAATAAGGAAGATCAGCTTAAAATACGGCTGAGGAATTTCATCCGGCATGTTTTCAAGGATGATTTCCCTGTATTCATGGTGTGCCTGATCATTGCCCTGCTGATGTGGATTGCTGTGAAATTGTCAAAGGAGAATACCTATTCCATAAGGTATCCTGTGGTATTCAGCAATATACCTGAAGGTGCCATTATTGATGAGGTATCTTCACAGACCCTTTTACTGGAAATTGAGCTGAACGGCGCTGATCTGGTCCGCCAGAAATTCGTAAGATCCCATTCACCATTGATCATCAGCATTAAAGATCTTCCGGTCAGAAAAGCAGATTCTCTGCATATGATAAGGCTGGCAACCAATACCCTGACACGGGATATCGAACGTCAGCTGGATGTGCTGAATGCGGTAAACAGGATCTCACCGGATACTGTTTACATCGGATTGTTGCCCGACCAGCAGGTACTAAACTAATCCGCAATGCTGAAAGTTGGTCTGACCGGCAGCATCGGGAGCGGTAAAACGCTCGTGGCAAGGATCTTAGAAAATCTGGGAATTGAGGTATTTTATGCTGATACCGAAGCCAAAATGCTTCTGCGTGACCCTGAAGTAAAGGCCGGGATTGTGCATTATTTCGGAGACCGGATTCTGGATGAACATTCGCAGATCGTCAACAAACGACTGGCGGCCATCGTGTTTAACGATCCTCCCTCGTTGCTGAAGCTGAATGCCATCATTCATCCACGTGTCAGGCAAAGACTGCTGCAGTGGTTCGAAAGCAGAGGGCCAATTCCTTATGCAGTACAGGAAGCTGCCATACTTTTTGAAAGCGGATTCAGCAAGGAATGCGATACCATCGTGACCGTTTCCGCCCCGGAAGAGATCCGGATCCAGCGTGTCATGGAAAGGGATCACATCGACCGGGAAGAGGTGCTCCTTCGGATGAAAAACCAATTGACAGATCTGGAGAAATGTAAAAGAGCCGATTTTGTCATCACCAACGATGGAAAACGTATGGTCATCCCCCAGGTGCTGAAAGTACACGGAGAACTGATCCGTAAAGCAAATGAATCATTGAACATTGAACATTGAAGATTGAGCATTGAACATTGACAATTATTATGGAAGAATTGACATTGGGAATCGGATCGCGCGTTCAGCATCCTGAATTTGGGAAAGGCGTGGTCATTCAGGTCTATGCTGACTCCTATGAGATCACGTTCATGGACCACGGCCGGAAACAGATCATGAAATCATTCAGGGAACTGGAAGTGCTGGATTATGTCGCGCCTGATATTGACCTGATCAGTTATGAGCAGGTGGAACGCAGTTTTATCAGGATCTTACGAAGGCTGACAGATATCCAGGAGACGGTCAGGATTGGAAGAAAATGGGAAGGAGGACGAATTATTCTCGAGCCCGGCGACAGAAATGTCCAGAGCAAGGATATGCCGATAGATGCACTTTTTCATAAGATCGTGATGATCCGTGACCGTATCAGGGTCATGGAACAGAAAATCAATGCCAGCACTCTTTCAGAGGTGGATAAGATAGAACTGCAGCAATATGTCACACGGATTTACGGTACGCTCACGTCCTTTAACCTCCTTTTCGCCGACAAAGAAGATTATTTTGTCGGTGATAAGGGTAAAGGCTAAAATATCATCAAAATGGAAACACAGAGTGTGTTTCATGTACTAACCTAAACTGTAATACGATGACAAAAAAATTATTCGCTGAATTTTTCGGTACCTTCTGGCTGGTGCTTGGAGGTTGTGGCAGCGCTGTCTTCGCAGCTGCCTTTCCGGAACTTGGCATTGGCTTTGCCGGTGTCGCCCTCGCGTTTGGATTGACAGTCCTGACCATGGCTTACGCGGTTGGTCACATTTCAGGAGGACATTTCAATCCGGCCGTTTCATTTGGTTTGTGGGCCGCAGGTAAATTCCAGCTCAAGGAACTATGGGGCTATATCATCGCACAGGTGATCGGTGCCATCGCAGGGGCTGTCATTATTTACCTGGTGGTCGTTGGAAGATCAGGATTCACGGATCTGGGTGGATTTGCCGCCAATGGGTATGGCGAACTCTCCCCGGGTGGCTATTCAATGGTTTCCGCCCTGATCACCGAGTTTATCATGACTTTCTTTTTCCTCCTGGTGATCATAGGTGTCATCCACGAGAAGGCCCCAAAGGGATTTGCACCCCTGGCCATCGGTCTGGCCCTGACACTGATCCACCTGATCAGCATCCCTGTGACCAATACCTCGGTCAACCCGGCCCGCAGCACCAGCCAGGCGATCTTTGCCGGCGGCGCCTATCTGTCGCAGCTATGGCTGTTCTGGGTAGCACCCATACTCGGTGGCATTGTGGCAGGATGGATTTCGCGATACCTTTTCGGTAAAAATGAGAAACTCTAAGCTATTTTTACAATCATTCCGTACCTGCCGCTGATCCTGACCAGGCGTAGTTTATCCCGACGAATGCCGGGGCTTACCAGGACAGGCAGTGGACTAATAACAACCTGAAGATGAAAAAGATCCAGTACTCAAAACTGCTACCCGTCCTCCTGGCCTATATCGTGATGGGATTTGTCGATATCGTCGGTGTGGCTACCGGCTATGCCAAAAATGATTTCAACCTGAGCGACGGGGTGGCCCAGCTGATCCCCACCCTGGCGTTCATCTGGTTCCTGGTTTTCTCCACGCCGACGGGAATCCTCCAGGACAAGTACGGAAAGCGATTTATGCTGAACATCGGAATGGCGCTTACAGGTGTGGGGATGATCATCCCTCTGATACAGTATTCCTTTCCGAGTCTGCTGATCGGCATCATCTTCCTGGGTATCGGTAATACAGTGGTACAGGTTTCGGCCAATCCCCTGCTGATGGACGTGGTTCCGAGGGAGAGGTTCTCCAGCTTCATGAGCCTTTCCCAATTCATAAAAGCGATCTGTTCGCTGCTGGGGCCCATCATCACCACCGCAGTAGCTGTCCGGTTCGGTGACTGGAAGATCGTTTTTCTGGTCTATGCCATCACATCGTTCATCGCGGTTGCATGGCTCTATTTTACACGGATCGCGGAAATCAAACCCGAACGCGCACAGGCCACCTTCAGGTCATGCTTCAGCCTGCTCAACCGCAGGTATATTATCCTGATGGTACTTGCCATCCTTTTCATCGTCGGGGCCGACGTGGGTATGAATTCCAATATTGCCAATTACCTCAGCAAGAGGTTTGATCTGTCGCTTGAACAGGCGTCCCTCGGGATCAGCCTCTACTTCTTTGCCTTGATGACAGGAAGGTTTCTGGGAGCAGTAGGACTGAGTTTCCTTCCCTCACGGAAATTCTTGCTGGGCACAGCCATCCTCGCAGTGTTCGGGATTGTGCTGATGATCATTGCACCGACGTTGCTGCTGGCCCGTATCGGAATCTTTGTGACAGGGCTTGGTTCTGGTAATCTGTTCCCGCTGATCTTCTCGGTGACGGTGGACAAAATGCCTGAACGCGCCAATGAAATCTCAGGGCTCATGATCATGGCCGTGTCAGGCGGCGCATTGATACCACCCCTCATGGGTATTGTCAGCGACAGCCTGGGCGTGATCGCAAGTCTTTTTCTGATCGTCTTCTGCCTGATCTATGTACTGCTGGTTGCACTTTATGCACAACGAAAATAGATGACACGCATTTCGAAAGAAGGGATCACCCTGCGCAACTGGAGAGATTCAGATGCGGACACACTTCCTTCCATCGCCAACTGTAAGGAAATTTCCGACAACCTCAGGGACGGATTTCCTTATCCGTATACCGTTAAAGATGCCAGGAACTGGCTCTCAGCCACCAGGAAATACCGGCGGCCGCCCACCCGGTATTTTGCCATTGAATACAACGGGAAACTGGCAGGCAGCATCGGTTTTGTACTGAAAGACAACATCTACTGGAAGAACGCCGAGATCGGGTATTTCATCGGAAGGGAATACTGGGGCAGGGGGATAGCCACCATCGCCCTGGGTATGATCGTCGGGTACGTTTTCGATAATTTTGACGTCGAGCGTGTCTATGCCGAGCCTTATGCCTACAACATGGCCTCACGAAAGGTGCTTGAAAAAAGCGGATTCATCTGTGAAGCCATCCTCAAAAAATATGTGATCAAGAACAATGTGCTTCTCGATAGCTGCATCTATTCACAGCTGCGTCCTGAAAAGAAGAGATAGAATTCGTTTGAGTGAATCAAACAGCAGTACAATTCAGCAATTTAACAATTGAACAATTGAACAATGAGGCTTTCTGAAGATTCCCCTTAGTCTCTCCGCCCCATATAAATCATCAGGTAGTAGAGCAGTGAAGCGATCGCACCCAGCGCAGCCACCAGGTATGTACGGGCAGCCCATTTCAGAGAGTCTTTAGCACCTTCATATTCCTGAGATGTGACGACATTGCGCGTTTGCATCCAGGCCAGCGCCCGGCTGCTGGCATTGTATTCAACCGGCAGGGTGATGATGGAGAACAGGGTTACCATGCCAAACAGGATGATCCCTCCCAAAAGAAGCTGGGGGAAGGAGTTGATCAGCAGGATACCGCCCAGGATCACCCACTGTACGATCTTACTGCTGAAACTGACCACCGGCACCAGTCTCGAACGCAACATCAGCCACCTGTAGGCAGTGGCATGCTGCACCGCGTGACCACATTCGTGGGCGGCCACAGCGGCTGCTGCGGCGCTGCGCTGGCTGTATACGGCTTCGCTGAGGTTGACGGTTTTGTTCAACGGATTGTAATGGTCGGTTAGCTGGCCCCTGACAGAAACGACCTGTACGTCGTTTATCCCGTTATCACGCAGCATTTTTTCGGCGATCTCTTTGCCTGACATGCCGTTACGCAATGCAAGGTGGGAGTATTTTTTGAATTTGCTCTGCAGCACCTGGCCGACGATCATGCCGATGACGGCAAACACGGCCCCGATAATATATGCTCCAATCATAGTTTTTTATTTTTTTGTGATCCGGCCCGTTCATCAATTATTGAGCCATGATGGAAAAATGGAATCAGAAAGGTCTATTTACTGATCTGTGTCAGAAATTTCTGACAAAATAACACAATTTATTACTTTTGTTGGAAATTAAGATACTACACTCTTTAACCAATTTTTATTTTAACGGATTTCAGCTATCATGGGACAAAAAGAAAAATTTATCAGTGATATACAGGCTGGTTACACTTTTAAGAAAGACTATTTTGTTCTGGGAGGGGCAATTTTTAATCGTGAACCCATTGAAGGTCTGCAAATTAAGATACCCCTGAAAACGATCAACCGTCATGGCCTGATATCAGGTGCCACGGGAACGGGCAAAACAAAGACCCTGCAGGTGATTGCTGAACAACTTTCTCTCAAAGGCATCCCTGTCGTACTGATGGATATCAAGGGTGACCTGAGTGGACTGGCGCAATCCGGACAGGTGAATGATCATGTCATCTGGCGGCAGAAAATGGTCGGTGAACCGTATGAGCCCATGGCCATGCCGGTCGAACTCATGTCGATCTCGGGCGAGCATGGAGTGAAACTGAGATCTACGGTTTCGGAATTCGGACCGGTACTCTTCTCCAAAATTCTGGCGCTGAATGATACCCAGTCCAGTGTTGTCTCTATGATCTTCAAGTACTGCGACGATCAGAAGCTGCCGCTGATCGATCTGAAGGATTTCAGGAAAATGCTTCAGTTTGTCAGCAATGAAGGAAAAGAAGAGTTGGAGAAGGAATATGGTACCGTTTCAGGAACGACAGTCTCAACCATCATACGCAAGATCATCGAAATCGAGGAACAGGAAGCGGACCGGTTTTTCGGGGAGCCTTCTTTCGAAACGGATGATCTGCTGTTGAAGGACAGGGATGGCCGAGGGGTGATATCCATCATCCGGCTTACCGATATTCAGGATAAACCCAAGCTTTTCTCAACCTTTATGCTATGCCTGCTTGCAGAGGTGTACAACACATTTCCTGAAATGGGTGATATGGACCAGCCCAAGCTTGTCCTGTTCATCGATGAGGCACACCTGATCTTCAAGGAAGCTTCAAGCGCACTGCTTGATCAGCTGGATGCGATCATAAAACTGATACGGTCAAAAGGTGTAGGAGTATTTTTCTGTACACAGGACCCCAACGACGTTCCGGATTCAGTCCTGGCACAGCTCGGCCTGAAGGTGCAGCATGCACTGAGAGCATTCACCGCCAGGGATCGACAGATGATTAAAAGAGTCGCCGAAAATTTTCCAATCTCTGAATATTACGAAACGGAGGAGCTGCTTACTTCACTGGGCACAGGAGAAGCTCTGGTGACCGTGCTCAACGAAAAAGGAGTTCCAACTCCCCTGACAGCCACTCTTCTCAGGGCCCCCCTCTCAAGGATGGATATCCTTTCTCAGAGGGAGATAGACGACCTGGTGCGGGATTCACAGCTGGCTGACAGATATAATCAGGATATTGACCGTCAGAGCGCTTACGAGATCATCACCCAGAAGCTCGAAAGAGCTTCAGAAATAGAGTTTCAGAGAGAACGGGAAGCTGAACACGAACGGGCCAGGAAAACACTGGGGCGTCAGAAGACACCCCCGTCGGTCGTTGAAAAGCTCAGCAAGAACACCATGGTGCGCCAGCTGGGAAGAACTGTGATGCGGGAACTGACCAGAGGTATCCTCGGAACACTGGGCGTCAGAACAAGAAGATGAAACCGCCTGGCCACGAGCCTCTTTTAGTTTATTCCAACGGTAAGATGCACGATCTGTTATCCCCGGTCAGAAAGCAAATCCTGTTTTATAATGTTGAGAATCTTTTCGATACAAAGGATGATCCGGAAACCCTGGACAATGAGTACCTGCCTCGCTCCGCAAAAAAATGGGATACAGCGCGTTACCATACCAAAATCAATCATATTGCTAAGGTCATCGGGTCCTCAGGGAACGACCTGCCAGTGGTAGTAGGCCTGACAGAGAT
This sequence comes from Bacteroidota bacterium, assembly GCA_022711405.1. GTDB lineage: Bacteria > Bacteroidota > Bacteroidia > Bacteroidales > JAGONC01 > JAGONC01. The sequence goes on along the minus strand of JAKLFC010000007.1, from coordinate 91,465 downwards.
TGAAAATGACGGAGTACTGGGGGATCTTATAGGCACCGATCGTCTTACACCCGGAAAATATCAGTTCATTCATTACGATTCTGGTGATGAAAGAGGTATGGATGTCGCACTTCTCTACCGGCGGGAATATTTCCGGCCCCTGGCGTCCCAGCCGATCCCTCTTACGTTTCCGTTTGACAGGACGGACAGGACGCGGGATGTGCTTTATGTCAAAGGTCAGTTCAGGGGAGAGGATACCGTACATATCTTTGTGAACCACTGGCCCTCCCGGAGGGAAGGAGTACTGGAATCAGAACCCCGGAGAACCTTTGCAGCCAGAACCGTCAGGCAGTTCATCCAAGGCATCTTAACCGATGATCCCGTGGCAAAGATCCTGCTCATGGGAGATTTTAACGATCCCCCTGACAGTTACAGCCTTAAAAAAGTGCTGCTGGTAGAGCCGGTCAGCAATTCCGGCAATGACAACCTGATCAATCTTGCCTTTCCTTTGTTCAGAAAGCGTGAGGGAACGATTAACCACAGGGGCAGATGGCTTTTGTTCGACCAGGTCATTGTCAGCCCCTCCATGATCCGTCCCGCTGCCGGCATCTCCATCCCTGCCGGCAGCTTTCGCATCTTCGATCCTTCATGGCTGCTGTTCACCCATCCCAGATACCACGAAAAGATGCCAAACAAGACCTACTCAGGAAATGAATATCACGGGGGGTATTCGGATCATCTTCCGGTATATGTTTCTGTGAACGATTTGGCTGCGGAGTAAGTTCCAATCCCAATATTTCTTAACTTTGCCATATAATTTGCCATTAACAATAAAATATCATTATGGGAAAGCATGGAATAAAGATCCTCGATCTAGACGTGGAAAGCCTGCTCAAAATGCTGAATGAGGCATTGAGTGAAGAATGGCTGGCCTATTACCAGTACTGGATTGGTGCCCGGGTCATGGAAGGGCCCATGAGGAGCGAAGTTGAACCCGAACTCCTCCTGCATGCTGACCAGGAGCTGAATCATGCCGTCCTGGTCGTGAACCGTATCATTCAACTGGGCGGCACGCCGGTGCTCAATCCAAATGAGTGGACCAGGCTCAGCAGATGTAGCTATGATGCGCCAACCGATCCCTATATCGAGGAAATTCTAAAACAAAACCTGACCGGGGAAAGATGCGCCATCAAAAGGTACAAGGAGATTGCCGACTTTACTGCAGGAAAGGACCATACCACTCACCAGATGGCGACAACCATCCTGAACGAGGAACTTGAGCATGAGCAGGATATCGAGGACTGGCTCACCGATCTGGAACGGATGAAAGAAGATCTGCGCAAATTGCGGCTATGATTTCTGGCCCGATGACGGCTTCAGTGAACAAATAACAAAAAGATCTGTTTCTTCAACAGATGTATCTTTTTTTATATTTATAATGATTCTATATGTTATTCGATGTAGAACTTATCTCGGGAGTCTATAAGGACCTGCCCGGAAAGATCGAGGCGGTACGCAGGGTATTGAAACGCCCGATGACACTCACTGAAAAGATCCTGTACAGTCATCTCTTTGATGGAATGCCTTCTCATCCTTTCGAAAGGGGAGGTGATTATGTGAATTTTGCACCTGACCGTGTTGCCATGCAGGATGCGACCGCACAGATGGCGTTGCTGCAGTTCATGAATGCTGGTAAGAAAAATACGGCCGTGCCCACCACGGTTCACTGCGATCACCTGATCCAGGCGCATGCAGGATCACAGGTCGATCTTGACCAGGCCATGGAACAGAACAAAGAGGTCTACGATTTTCTTCAATCGGTTTCAGCAAAATACGGGATTGGATACTGGAAACCGGGAGCCGGCATCATCCATCAGGTGATCCTCGAAAATTATGCCTTTCCGGGAGGAATGATGATCGGGACAGATTCGCATACCGTAAATGCCGGTGGGATCGGGATGATCGCCATCGGTGTGGGAGGAGCTGATGCTGTCGATGTGATGGCAGGTATGTCGTGGGAACTGAAGATGCCAAAGCTCATCGGTGTGAAACTGACAGGGCGACTCAACGGATGGACTTCGCCAAAGGACGTCATCCTCAGGGTAGCAGGTATTCTCACAGTAAAAGGTGGTACGGGTGCCATCCTGGAGTATTTCGGCGATGGAGCTGACAGCCTCTCCGCGACAGGGAAGGGGACCATTTGCAACATGGGTGCAGAGATCGGCGCTACCACTTCGGTCTTTGGATATGACGATAAGATTTCCTCCTACCTTCATGCAACCGGAAGAGGCATAGTGGCTGACCTTGCCGAGGAAATGAGATCGCACCTGCGCTCCGATCCGGAAGTTTATCAGCATCCTGAGAAATATTTTGACCAGCTGATCGAGATCGATCTGTCGGCATTGGAACCTCATATCAACGGACCCTATACTCCGGATGCCGCATACCCCATCTCAGAATTCTGCAAAATTGCAGTAGAGAAAGGTTTTCCTGAAAAGATCGATGTAGGGCTGATCGGTTCCTGTACCAATTCATCCTATGAAGACCTGACCCGGGCTGCTTCTGTCGCCAGGCAGGCCCTTGACAAAGGATTACGGGTGCAGTCAGAATTCATGGTGACGCCTGGCTCCGAGCAGATCCGTTACACGACCGAAAGGGACGGCCTGTTGAAAGTCTTTGAGGACATCGGCGGGGTGGTGATGTCAAATGCCTGCGGCCCCTGCATTGGTCAGTGGAAACGACATACCGAGGACCCTGATAGGAAAAATTCAATCATTAATTCCTTCAATCGCAATTTCGCCAAAAGGAACGACGGCAATCCGAATACACACAGCTTCGTCGCTTCTCCGGAGATCGTCACCGCTATGAGCATTGCGGGTAAACTGACCTTCAACCCCCTGGAGGATTCACTCATCAATGAAAAAGGAGAACCGGTGAAGCTGGATGAGCCGGAAGGAATCGAGCTGCCCCCTGCCGGTTTTGATGTGAAGGACCCTGGCTTTATCGCACCTGTTTCAGGAATGGAAGACCTTGAAGTCATCATCCGGTCAGGCTCCGAACGCCTTCAGGCACTTGAACCTTTTCCGCCTTTTGACCGCAACGACCTGAGAGGTCTCCGACTGCTGATCAAGGTCAGGGGGAAATGCACTACCGACCATATATCCATGGCCGGCCCATGGCTCAGGTTCCGGGGACACCTCGATAATATCTCCGGTAATCTGATGATGGGCGCTGTGAACGAATTCAACGGGCAGACCAATCTTGTCAAAAACCAGGTGACGGGCATGTACGATAGGGTAAGCACTGTGGCCAGGCATTATAAGACAAACCAGATCGAATCGATCATTGTCGGAGATGAAAATTACGGTGAGGGATCCTCGCGGGAGCATGCAGCCATGGAACCACGACACCTCAATGTGAGGGTTGTACTCGTAAAATCCTTTGCAAGGATCCATGAAACCAACCTGAAGAAACAGGGAATGCTGGCGCTGACATTCGCTGATAAGAAGGATTATGAAAGGATCAGGGAAGACGATCGGATCGATATATTGGGATTGTCGGATATTGAACAGGGTAAATCCCTGACCGTTGTGTTGAACCATGCCGACGGAACCACTGAGGAGTTCGCTGTCCATCATTCGTACAATCCGATGCAGATCAGCTGGTTCAGGGCCGGCAGTGCGCTGAACCTGATCAGGATTATGCAGAAATAAGGGATACAATGCGGGTAAATTGCGGAAGAGCAAAATAATCCGCATCAGATCACCGTTACATGAAATGGCTTGCTAAGGAAAGATACGTGTACCACTATTAAACAACTCATTTGTGAAGAAACATCGCCTGTCCGCCACTATACTTCTTTTCATCCTTTCGTTCTGTGGTGCCGATATTTTAGGCCAGACCGGAGGCGACAACACCTTCGAATTTCTGAACCTGCCCAATTCTGCACGCATCGCCTCCATCGGGGATAATTACCTTGTTGCCAAAGACAGGGACCTTACCCTTACCCTGACCAATCCATCGCTGATCACCAGCGAAATGAACAACTATCTGTCGTTCAGCTTTGTTGACTATTTTTCAGATATCAACTACGGATATGCCATGTATTCCCATTCCTTCAACAAGATTGGGAACTTTATGGGAGCGATGCAATTTATTGATTACGGGTCATTTACATATGCTGATGAAACGGGCCAGACTTCCGGTACCTTCGGGGCCTCTGAATACGCACTGAATATTGGCTGGGGAAGACCACTGGATTCTTCTTTTACCATCGGTGCTACCCTGCGGGGCGTATATTCGTCCCTTGAGACGTACAATTCCTACGGCATCGCGGTGGATGTCGCTGGCTCCTATACCAACCGCTCAGGCAACCTGACTGTATCGCTGATCTTCAGGAATATAGGCACACAGCTTAAACCGTACTATTCAAGCCATCCCGAACCCATGCCCTTTGAGATCAGCGCGGGAATGTCGAACCGGTTAAAACATGTGCCATTTCGTTATTTTATTAATTATCATCATATTGAGAAATGGGATCTTTCCTATCTGGATCCAAATGACCCGGGAATCATCGATCCACTCACCGGAGAAGTGAAGTCTCAGAGCGGGATTGCTGATTTTGCCGATAAATTCATGCGCCATATCGTGATCGGTGGGGAACTGATACCTGTTAAGTTCCTGAGTCTCAGGATTGGATACAATTATCAGAGAAGACAGGAGATGAAAGTGTATGAGAAACCTGCCACTGTTGGTATTTCATGGGGTGTAGGGCTGAAGATCTCTAACTTTGAATTCACGTATGCCCGTTCTGCATATCACCTGGCAGGCTCTCCGAATTTCTTCACTCTTACCACCAATCTGTCTGGATTTACAAGGAAGAATCAATAAAGGTCCTGACATGCAGGTCACCATTGATCATTCAGCTGGCTTTTGCAAAGGAGTGGAGCATTCTGTCAGGATTGCGGAGGACGAACTTGAACGGGGAGGCACTCTTTTCTGCCTGGGGGAGATCATCCATAACCGGCAGGAAGTCAGTCGTCTCAGTGAAAAAGGCCTGCAGATTATTGACCATGATGCCTTCAGCCGGCTGAAGGACGTTAGGGTGCTGATCCGCGCTCACGGTGAACCTCCTGAGACCTATCGGATAGCCCGCGAGAACAACATCACGCTCATTGATACCACCTGCCGCATTGTCAGAACCCTCCAGCAAAGGATCCGGGAAGATGACGCAGAAGCTTTGCCCCAGGGGGTGCAGATGGTGATCGCGGGGAAAAAGGACCATCCCGAGGTCCGAGGGCTGCGCGGCCAGATCCCCGGAACCGTACGAATCATCTCTACTGCTGAGGAATTGGCTGGAATTGACTTCCGGAAACCGGTATGCATCTACGCTCAGACCACATTTAATGCCTCTCGCTTTGAGTCCATTAAAACCCAGGCGGTGGAGCTCTCCAACGCAATCCCCGAAGGCGAGAGAGGCCCGCTGATCATCCGCAATACCATTTGCGGAGAGGTCCGGAGAAGAGAAAAGACCCTCGCCGGGTTTTGCCGTGGCCATGCCGTGATCGTTTTTGTCAGCGACCCTACCAGCTCCAACGGGAAGTTCCTTTTCAGCATCTGTAAGACTAACAATGCCTCCAGCTATTTTGTCACCGGACCCGGTGAACTTGAGGCGGAATGGTTCACTGGTGCTGACTCGGCCGGAGTGACAGGAGCTACTTCAACCCCCCTGTGGCTGCTGCAAAAAGTGGCGGAAAAAATCACCAGAATCGTATCTTCGCAACAGGAATGAAACTATGTTCCTGCAGAAATTATATATCACCGATTTTAAGAATTACCCGGAAGCGGAACTTGATTTTTCTGATAAGATCAATTGCTTCATCGGGCTGAACGGGGCAGGAAAGACCAATCTGCTGGATGCCATCCATTATCTGTCATTCTGTAAAAGCTATTTCAATCCCATCGATCATCAAAATATCCGACACGATACTTCACTTTTCACAGTCCACGGAACCTACCTGAAAAACGGAGACACAACCGACCTGGTGAGCTGCATACAGGAAAGGAATCAGAAAAAGATCGTCAGGCTCAACAAGAAGACCTATGAGCGGCTGGCGGATCACATTGGCCTTTTTCCCCTGGTCATGGTTTCGCCCTACGACAGGGACCTGATCAATGATGGCAGCGAAGTAAGGCGCCGCTATATCGACAGCGTCATTTCTCAGTTTGACCGGATCTACCTGGATGATCTTATTCAATATAATAAGGCTTTGCTGCAACGAAATTCATTGTTGAAGACCTTCGCTGAAAACCGCAATTTTGATGAAAGATCACTTGAAATCTGGGATGAGATGCTGATGGTACGCGGAACCAGCATTTTTGAAAAAAGAAATACTTTCATTGCCAGTTTCATTCCCACTTTTCAAAAATATTTTGATTTTATCTCCCGGGGAAAGGAAAAGGTGGACATCGGTTATATCTCCCAGCTCCATGATGCAGATTTCCGTGCGTTGCTGAGCGAGAGCAGGGAGCAGGACAGACTGGCACGTTACACTACTGCAGGGATCCACAAGGATGACATGGAGTTCTCGATCGGAGGACATCCCATCAAGAAGTTCGGATCACAGGGCCAGCAAAAGTCATTCGTGGTGGCCATCAAGCTGGCTCAGTTTGATTATACCAGGGACATCAAGGGATTCAAACCAATCCTGCTGCTGGATGACATTTTCGACAAACTGGACGAAACACGTGTGGAACAGATCGTCAAACTGGTAAGCGAAAACAGCTTTGGGCAGGTTTTTATCACAGATACCCAGCAGGAACGCATTCTCCGTGTCATGGAAAGCCTCAGGATCGAACATAGGATCTTCCGGGTAGATAAGGGTACAGTCAGACCATTCACTGAAAAAACAAATCCCGGCAATGAAGCCGAAGAATGAACAGACACTCAGACAGGCGCTCGAGGCCATGCTGAAGACTTACCAGATGGAAGGCAAACTGGCCGAGATCCGCATTATTAAAGCCTGGCCTCAGGTGACGGGGAAGATGGTCACCCGTCACACAAAGAACATTTATATCAATAAAAAAAAGCTATTTGTCAAAATTGACTCGCCTGCCATCAAGAACGAGCTTTTTTACAACCGGCAGAAGATTGCGGAACTATTGAACCAGGAAGCAGGTGCAATGGTCATTGAGGAAATAGTTCTCCTTTGATGGGGCAGGGAACAGGTCAAACCCTACTTCACTTCACACTTCAGCATTTTATTGTCTTCAATAAAAGCCTCCAGCATGTCACCTTTGCTGACAGGTCCCACACCGGAAGGAGTTCCAGTGAAAACAAGATCTCCTTTCCTCAGGGTTATGAACCGCGACAAATAGCTGATCAGTGTATCAACAGGGAAGATCATATCCCCTGTAAAGCCATGCTGAACCGTTTTGCCATTGAGATCGAGGTGAAAATGAAGCCTTTCAAGGTCGGGTAGGTTTGTTTTGGCTTTAAAAGAACTGATGGGCGCTGCATGATCAAAACCTTTGGCCAGTGCCCAGGGCAGCCCTTTCTCCCTGGCCTTTTGCTGGAGGTCGCGGGCGGTAAAGTCAATGCCTATTCCAATCTCATCATAATAGGTGTGTGCATGTGCAGGTTCAATATGCTTCCCGTTTTTACTGATTTTGATCACGATTTCCGTTTCGTAGTGGATATCGCTGCTGAAATCAGGATAAAGGAATGGCCTGTTACGCCGAAGGATCGCAGTGTCAGGCTTCAGAAAAAAGATCGGATCCTCCGGGACCGGATTACCAAGTTCCCTGGCATGCTCCCTGTAATTCCTTCCTATACAGATAATTTTCATAAACTAAATCAATAATCAAATATCCGTTAATCGTTTCTCAGATATCCTTACCGCGTATTCCCCTTGTTGAACTCCCTCAGTTTTATTCCAGTGATGATCTTTTTGGTGTACAAAGGAAAAGCACTTTTTATCATCCAGTCATAATACTGTGGCTCAGTCTGAAAGACTTCTGCTACCAGCCGGCCTTTATATTTACCGAAATTGAACACTTCCTTGTCCTGGTCATTGAAAATGATGTGTCCTGCAAGGTCAGCATAACGAGTATAGAAGGAAAACCTGCTGAGCGCTTCCACGTCATTCTGGATGGGAAAGGACTGGTTTCCGTGCATATCAATATAGGGTTCATCCCGGTATTTGTCAAGCTGTGCTTTTAAAACTTCCAATGTGGCAAGGGTGTCAGCCTCCGCGCTATGGGCTGAAATATGTTCCCGGGCGCAGTAAAACTTGTAGGCAGCCCGGAGTGTTCGTGGTTCCATTTTATGAAAAATGTTCTGGACGTCAACGATCCTCCTGTTTTTCATATCGAAATCCACCTGAGCTCTGAGGAACTCCTCAGCCAGCAGTGGAATGTCGAATTTAATGATGTTGTATCCCCCCAGGTCGCAGGAGGCAATGAACGCATGCAGTTCACCTGCCAGCTCGGCAAAAGTGGGCTTGTCCCAGACTTTTTCATCCGTGATCCCGTGGATCCGGCTGGCCTCTTCCGGGATATGAATGGTTGGATAGACCAGGTGGGTTTTCAGTTTGCTGGAACCATCCGGTAGCAGCTTCATGATGCTTATTTCAACGATACGGTCGGTGGCAATGTCAGTGCCGGTAGTTTCCAGGTCGAAAAAAGCGATAGGACGGGTGAGGTTAAGTTCCATGCTGCAGTGTTCAGACGGTGCGGTTCAGGTCGAAGTTCTCAAGGTATTCAGCCACACGCTGGAGGTACATTCCTCCCAGGGCACCGTCCACCACGCGGTGGTCATAGGAGAGCGAAAGGATGCACAAGCTCCGTATCCCGATCATATCACCTTCATCGGTTTCGATCACCACAGGTTTTTTCCTGATCACTCCGATCCCCAGGATGGCTACCTGGGGCTGGTTGATGATGGGTGCTCCGGTGAGGCTGCCAAAGCTGCCCAGGTTGGTAATCGTGAACGTGCCACCCTGGATGTCATCCGGATCCAGCTTGCCATTGCGCGCCCTGCCGGCCAGCTCATTGATGGTCTTGGCCATCCCCAGAAGGTTCTTCTGATCGGCGTTCCGGATGACCGGGACAATCAGGTTACCATTGGGCAGGGCAGTGGCCATACCAATGTTGATATTCTTTTTAATGATCACTGTATACCCATCCACAGAGGCGTTGACACCGGGAAAATCCTTTAACACCCTGGCAGCGGCTTCAAAAATGATCGGTGTAAAGGTCAGTTTCTCCTTTTCTCTCCTGAAGAATTCATCTTTTATCCTATCGCGCCATCTGACCACACGCGTCATGTCCACTTCAATGAAGGAGGTGACATGGGGGGAGGTCTTTTTTGACATGACCATGTGATCGGCGATCAGGCGCCGCATACGGTCCATCTCGATCATTTCGTCACCCGGGCTGGCCAGTACCCTGGGACCTTCCTGAACAGCAGCTCTTGTCAGAACAGGTGGGGATGGAACTTCTTTTTCCACAGGAAGGCTTCTGTGGGTGAGATACTTGATCAGATCGTCCCTGGTAAGCCGGCCATCCTTGCCGGTTCCCGGGATCTTTTCTAACTCGTTCAGGGATATGTTTTCCTGTTTGGCAATATTTCTGACCAGGGGAGAATAGAACCGGGAAGGAACTGCCTCAGGAACGTCAGTGATCTTGGGTTCCGCTGAAGTCTTCTTGTCAGGCTCACTGGGATGAACCTCCGGAGCGGATTCTTCAGGTGCTGCCTTGCCTTCTTCACCCTCCATGGAAATGATGGCAATGACCTTCCCGACCGGTACCACATCACCTTCGTTGAAAAAGATCTCGGTCAGCTTTCCGTCTACAGGAGAGGGAATCTCAGAATCAACTTTGTCAGTGGCAATTTCAACGATGACATCCTCTTCGCTGATATTGTCCCCAATGCTCTTCGTCCAACGGATAATCGTGGCTTCAATGATGCTTTCACCCATTTTGGGCATCACTAACTCAAACCTGGTCATAATAATGTTGTTAGGTCCTGATGTGAATTTGCAAAAGTAATCAATCCACTTAACAAATCACACCTTAAAATGTTCGGGGTGCGTGGTATCTACTTCCTTCCGAGATATCTGAAACCGCGGTAGAGGATGGTAAATTCATTGACCAGCGAAAAATTGCGGGCATACAATAGATTCAGCCGGTCAATGGTTTGGCTGTCAAATGAAGGATTTTTAAAGATATCCGTTGGATTCAATATTCCCCTTCTTATGACCGGCAGGTGAAATGCGCTTTGCTGATGATGAGCCGTATATCCTATCCAGGAACGTTTTCCAAAAAGGACCATGAAGCAGTTGGTGATAAAATTCAGTGGTTTCCTTACGATGAACACGGTAACGGGAAGGCTTGCCAGAAGGAGAAAGCTTCCAAGGAGATCGAAGGCGCGCTTGCTTCTTCTGTTCCCCGGCTTGTCGACCGAATTGATGTCAATGATATAGGGATCTCCGGAAGTGTTGATGGAGTGACTTCCGATGATGGCAAGGGATTCAGGGGGCGCTATCTTGTATTCGACCTGCGCATTGTGCAGTCCGGTCATGTTGTCAATGATCTCCTGTGCTGAAATGTCCTTGGCACAAAAGATGACTTCCTCGATCTTATAGATCGCAATGATGTCCTTGATCTGACGAATATTACCAATGAAACCATGAACCGATGAAACTTCTTTTTTTACATTCACCAATCCGATAAATCCCGGATCGGGAGTCGATCTCCGCAGCAGATCGGCCACCCGTTCAGCCTCTTCTTTTTCGCCGATGATGACGTACCTTCTGCCCGTGTACCGTTTGATCTGAAAGGATTTTATACCCGTCAGGTGTAAGGCGTAACGCAGGATGGTCCCAATGATCATGGCCCACAAAGCTCCCAGCAGGATCAAAGCCCGCGAATACCGGTACGTCTCCGGAAGCAGGCTGTATATCACCAGGATCGTTATGGTGCCCAGGAAAATGCCCAGATATACACGGTTCATTCGCAGGGGCCTGTCGTAACCTCCGCTGAGGAAGACTGACAGGATCCAGATGAGGATATAGGCGGGTATGGCCACTGCCACCAGCTCGATGGGGTAGTGCCCGCCATCCAGGTAGACCATGTTTTCCTCCCAGTAATTCTTGATCAGGAAAATGCCCAGAAAGATCATAAGGGCATCCATCACCGGCAGAAGGACAGCACTCAGGAAGCGGTTCAGGATGGCCAGAAAGGCCCTGAAATATACTGCAAGGTTGATGAGGAACGAAAACATGCCGGCTTTTCTCGAAGAGAAATGCTTCCTGGCAAAAATGACCATGGCATGATAGAATACCCGCACATAATTGACACTGCTCTTCTTGGTACTTTCACCCTTGTAATGAATGATTCGCGTATGCGGAAAATAGACGTTCTTATAGCCTGCCTTGATGATTCGGTAGGAGAGATCGATGTCTTCGCCATACATGAAGAACGCTTCGTCCAGCAAACCCACCTTATCCAGGGCCTCTCTCCGGATAAGCATAAAGGCCCCCGAAAGGATTTCCACCTCATGGATCTGATCCCTGTCGAGATAGCCCAGGTGATAACGGCCAAACCGCCTGGATCCGGGAAAGAGCCTCGACAATCCGAATATCTTATAGAACGCTACAGATGGAGTAGGCAAACCTCTTTTTGATTCCGGCAGGAACCTGCCCTTTCCATCCACCATCTTGACACCCAATGCCCCTGCCTGGGGCTGGGAATCCATGAAACCGATGATCTTCCCAAAGGTATCGTCCTCAACCACTGTATCCGGATTCAACAAAAGCACGTATTCACCCTTCGATCTGCGGATCGCCATATTGTTCGCCCTTGCAAAGCCCACATTCTCGCTGTTCTCAAGGAGGACCACTTCCGGAAATTTCTCCCTGACCATCTCCGCTGAACTATCCACCGAATTATTGTCAACGACGAATACTTCTCCCTGCAGTCCCGCCAATGCCTTCCTAACGGAAAGCAGGCATTGCTCAAGAAAGTACTTGACGTTGTAGTTGACGATGATTACGGAAAGTTTCATGGTCCGTACTTATGTTTCAGGTTACAGGTTACAGGTTTCAGGTTATACTTGCAACTTGCAACCTGCAACTTGCAACATTATTTAACTTTCTCCCAGTCTCCAAAATGTTCACTCACCACATGGGTTTTAGGCTCAGTGGTCCGGAATTCGTTCGAATTATAGGTCCACTCCATGGTTTCCGATCCGCCGCCGCTTTGCGTGGTGATCAGAAAACGGTTCGACAGGTTGCCGATCCCCATGGCCTGCCCGCGCGGAGAATCGCTATCCCCTCCTGAAGGGTCGACAGGGATCCAGCCGAAGTTGGGCAGGTACACCTCCACCCAGCGGTGAAAGACATCATCCATGCTGGTATCATCCCCCCGGACTACAACCGATCCGACATAGCGTGCGGGCACACCGGCAGCCCTGCACATGGAAATGAATACAAAGGTATATTCCGAGCAAGATCCGTTTCCCCGGCTCAAAACCGTGGGGGCAGTGTTCCATCCGCCTGTCATCTCATAATACATGTGATCGTTGATGTAATTATAAATGTGACGCACGATCCAGTACACATTGTCCTGGTCTGAGATAGCTTCTTCCAGCGCCTGCCGGATCACCGGATGATGGATCTGATACTTTTCATTGTCTTCCAGGTATTTCGATGAAATGCTTTCAGGGATATCGCTCAGTGAACCCACCCTGTCGGGGAAAATAAAATAACGGACCGCATAGGTCTTAACTTCAGTCACCATTTGGACCTCAACCTGTTCTCCTGCCTGGATGTCTTCTGTGTGGTACAATGCTGTTCTCTGGCCCCAGCGGTCAGTGATGTACTCATCCGGGGCAGGGGAGAACCGGATTTCTCCCATGATATCTTGACTGTCCCGTTTTTCAGGGACGGCCAGGTGCACATCCGATGTTAAAACCTTTCCGGGACCGAAATTGGTGGTGACGTGGCGGAAGGTGACGATGGCATGCCTTTCGTTATAGCGGATGAATCTTTCATCGTCCCTTGCCTTTAATTCATAGATCTTGTTGTCCTGATCATCAGCGATCCACAATGAGTTGCCGTCAAAGCACATGTCCATGGCAAATTCTCCCGGGGTGCTGGTGATCAGCAGCACTGAACCGGTAACCGGATCCATCATGTAAATTTCATTCGTGATCCTGTCAGCAACCCAGAGATAGTTTCCGTCATAGGTGATGCCTCTCGGATCGACCGACGGTGAGGAAAAGGAACGGATGGTGGTTCCGTCCCGGGGACTGAACTGGATGATCTCCTCCGCATCGCTGTCCGTGCACCAGAGATAGCCTCCGTCCCATGCCAGTCCGTGCGTGATACCCGCAGGGGATTGAACCGTATGAAGGATGTTGCCGGTCACAGGATCCAGCTGGTAGATCTGCGCATTGTAGTTCTCCGAGAGTGGCAGTCCGCCCTGGAAATCAATGTTCCATAAGTACTGACCATCCCAGGCCAGTCCTGCCGGCCAATAACCGGGTGAGGGGATCGAACGTATGACCACTCCGTTTGCAGGATCAATACAAAAGATCTTATCCACGTAACGGTCGGCTACCCACAGGTAATTTCCGTCAAAGGCCAGACCTGTCGGAAACTCTCCGGGAGAGGAAAAAGAACGGATCACCTCACCCGGATAACCCATAGCCACGGGAGCGGCGTGAAAAAGAATAAACAACATGAGCAAATATGGAATCCACTTTTTCATATGCATCGTATTTTACCTTGCAATCCGAGCGCTAAGGTAATCAGAAATTTGGTTCTGCGTAATTTCGTCGTTTGGATTCTGTGCGCTGAATGATCCCCGCGGAGTTCTTTCTGTTATCTTTGCAGGCCAATCTCCGTCCATGAGAACGAAAAGACCGGATAAAACCCTCAGGATGATCACCCTGGGCTGTTCGAAGAACACTGTAGATTCAGAGAAATTGCTTAAACAATTCGAGCGAAATGGCTTTTCGATCCTGAAGGATCCTTCTGTTCAGAAAGCATCTGTCATCGTGATCAATACCTGTGGTTTTATTCATGACGCGAGGGAAGAATCGGTCGATACCATCCTGCAGTGCATCCAGGAAAAGAAGAATGGTAATGCTGAAAAAGTATTGGTCATTGGATGCCTGGCCCAGCGCTACAGGGAAGAGCTCATGGAGGAGATCCCCGAGGCGGATGGTGTTTTTGGCGTTGATGATGCCCCTGCGATCCTTGATTCGCTGGGCGGCAACTACAAAGAGGAGCTGGTGGGCGAACGCATCCTGACTACGCCGGCCCATTATGCTTACCTGAAGATATCAGAAGGATGCAGCCGCGAGTGTTCGTTCTGCGCCATCCCGCTGATCCGCGGAAAACATATCTCCAGACCTGAGGAAGAGATCCTCATGGAAGCTCGGAACCTGGTCGGAGGTGGTGTCAAAGAGCTGATACTGATTGCCCAGGACCTGACCTATTACGGTGCCGACCTGTACAAAAAGAGAACATTGCCTCGGCTCATTGAAAAACTGGCGGGCATCGAAGGCCTGGAATGGATCAGACTTCATTACGCCTATCCCGCTGGTTTCCCGGCCGACCTGCTCCGTGTTATCCATCAGTTTCCGAATGTATGTAAATATATCGACCTGCCGGTACAGCATATCAGCGACCGTATTCTTTCATCCATGAAACGGGGTATTTCATCGGCCCAAACCCTGGATTTACTTGATACCATCCGGAAACAGGTCCCGGGTATTGCCGTAAGAACCTCTTTAATCGTTGGCTATCCAGGTGAAACAGAACGGGAGTTCATGGAACTGCTGGAATTTGTAAAGCAATACCGGTTCGACAGATTGGGAATTTTTACCTATTCGCATGAAGAAAATACTTCTGCTTATGGATTTAAGGATAATATTCCTGATAAAATAAAACAAGAGTATGCAAATGAAATTATGAGGGTACAGGAAGAAATATCATATGAATTGAATCAAAATAAACTGAATAAGATAATAAATGTTTTAGTTGATAGAGAAGATTCAATATATTATATTGGAAGAACAGAACACGATTCACCGGACATTGATAATGAGGTGTTGATCAATAAGGAACGATCGGTTTGCATACCCGGGTATTTTTATCCGGTACGGATAAACGGTATTGAAAGTTTTGATATTTTTGGTGACGTTGTTTAGGTTAAATGACATTGAACATCATGCTGAGAAAATCCATAGGTATTATGATCCTTCTGGGGACGGGGATTCTGGCAGGGGCGCAGGATTTCCCGGTAGTTGATACCCTTACCAATCAAACCGACGCTAATGGCCTGAAGCAGGGCACATGGATCGAGGTGTCTGCCGACAAGTCGAGCAAGGGGGAATACGTAAACGGGCGGCGGGAAGGAACCTGGATCACGCGCCAGGAGGGTGGAACGCTTTCGGAGATCTCCAATTTCAAAAATGGCAAAAAAGATGGATTGACCGTTGGTATTGATTCCAGAGGGTACGTTTTTGAAGAGGCAGATTATAAAAATGGACTGTTGAATGGAACATCTGTTAAATATCTCAGGGGAGGGCAAAAGCAACAGGTGATTAATTACAGGAATGGCGTTTATCATGGGATAAAGACCGTCTATTATGAGCAAATGCCCGGGAAGATCATGGAAGAGACGATGTATGATAAAGGTGAAAAACACGGTCTTTCCAAATGGTACGATCAGGATGGAAATGTCATAGCCGTGTATTCATATGCCAGGGGTAGGCTTGATGGGATCCAGAGGACCTATTACCCTCAGTTGAAGCTCCAGACCGAGGAAGAATTCCATGATGGCATCCTGTCAGGATTCCATAAGGAATATTACAACAATGGAAATATCAAGTTATCAGGAATTTATAAAGACGATAGGAAAGAAGGTAAATGGCAGGAGTATGATGAAAATGGCAAACTGGTAAAAGAAACATGGTTCGTTGACGGAGTTGAAAAAGGTAAGTAAACGGTCATAGCATCTGCGACATCTGGTCAAAAAAGTCTGCCCAGTCAATTCCGCCGTATTTTCTGCCAAAACGAAGCATGATCAGTTTTTTGGGACGGTTGATAAATATGTATTGCCCCAGCAGTCCTTTTGCAAAGAAGGATTCTTCGCCCTGTAGCACGCGCCAGTTGTAGGTGAACGGATACCCGTCCTGATCGCGGGAATCATTGATAATGCTGGTGGATCGTCTGATCCATTCCCGGGGTATGATCTGTCTCCCATTCCAGTTTCCTTGGTTCAGGTAGAGTCGTCCAAATTTGGCAAAATCCCTGGGAGTGGCATTTAAGCATCCAAACATCTTTACGTTGTCATGTTTTTCTGAATCGATGTTCCAGGTAGCGTCGTGTTCCATACCGAGGGGTTGCCAGAGCTTTTGCTCAAGGTATCCGGAGATTTTCATCTTTGTCGCCTCTTCGATGATGAATCCAAGCAGTTGTT
This sequence comes from Bacteroidota bacterium, assembly GCA_022711405.1. GTDB lineage: Bacteria > Bacteroidota > Bacteroidia > Bacteroidales > JAGONC01 > JAGONC01. Next base: position 74,992 of record JAKLFC010000007.1, on the reverse strand, counting down.
GATTGCCGCTATTGTAATGGTAACGCAGATCGGGAGGTTCTTTGATCTTCAGTTTCGAGACGAATTTTTTCAGATCGATCCCGTAATAGAACCTTGCAGCGTCACCGAACGGATTGGAATAACTCTCATTGAAACGGATGCCTGACCTCATGTTCAGCAGATGCTCAATGGCAACATGTTGAAATCCGCTCTGTTCGATCCAGGGCAGAAAATCGGTCACCTTCTGATCCGTGCCAGTGATTTTCTGTTCTCCGATAGCTATTCCTGTCAGGGCTGATACAAAAGATTTTGTCACCGAGAAGGAAGGAAAGATGATCTCAGGAGTATATCCGTCGAAGTATTTTTCATAGATGATCCTGTCATCCTGGATAACCAGAAAGCAAAGGGTCTTATGATGATGCAGAAACTCGTTCAGGGAATCCCTCTTCTGATCGCCAAAACCTGCCGGAACTCTGAGAGGGGCCATCCGGGGGAAACCTCAAACCGGAAGGCATCATCTCCTTTTTTAATGACATGATAGGGAAAACGCCACAGGTCATTCACATCTGCAAAATTCCAGAAGATATAACGGGTGTAATGGATTGGAAACATAAGCGTAAATTACTTCGGGAATTACCAGGGCGGGGTAGATGAACGCTTATGGGGAATAATGTACTTTTTTTCGAGAGGGTAGGTCTGTTTTACAACGGGTTTGGAGTGGTTCCTGCTAATTTTTTTGTATTTGGAGGTGGTGGTAGGCTTGGTAGTATATCTCACTTTTTCAGGAGTATAGTTAGGGAATGAGCACCCTCCTGTAATTATCACTGTTAAGGAGAACAGGATGGCCGTTATAAAAGACATCTTATTTATTTTCCTTAACATCACCGTAATACCAATAGGTTTTGTGAAGTGCAAATTTACGGAATTAATAATACAACGAATGCTTTAATTAAATATTTTAGCAATCTGTCGGGTGTCAGTTGCCGGTTATACGTAACCGCAAACCGTATTGTTGTCCAAAATGAACGTTAAAGCTTACATAATCCTGATCACATTCATGGCGATCATCCCTGCCATGCCTCAGTTGCTTTCACAGCCGGCCCTGACACCTGATACTGCCATTGTTCTTCCGGAGGTATCTGTTCAGGCGCCCAGGCTTTTTGAAAACACAATCGGAACAAATATCCGGATCATTGATACGGCTACTCTTTCAGCCTACAAGAACAGGATGCTCACCGATCTCATTGCTCAACGGACCTCCATACAGGTACAGTCTTATAATCCCGGCAACCTTTCGACAGTCACCTTCAGGGGAACTTCTTCGAACCATACCGGCTTTTTGTGGAATGGCATTTCACTGAATCCTGTCAACAATGGGCAAACCGACCTTTCCCTGCTCCCGGTAAGTCTCTTTGACAAGATCTACATCCTTCACGGAGGTACCAGCTCAGTCTTTGGCGAGGGTAACATCGGAGGAGGAATCCATCTGACAAATGAACCGGACTTTCGCAGGCAAAGAGACCTGAATGCGGGTATCGAGTATGGCAGCTTTCGTGCACTGCGTTCAAACCTGTCCGTTTTGTTCTCCAATGCCAGCTGGTACTTCCGTGCAGGCGCATTCCTGCTTTCGGCTGAAAATAATTTTACCTATACCGATAATACAAAACAGGATAAACCAAAGGATACACTGGACAATGCGGTTCAAAGGGGGATGGGATTCATGGGAACATTATCCCATTCCATGAATGGTAACAACCTGTTCATTCTTAATCTCTGGTACCAGTTCATGGACCGGGAGATACCTGGAAGTCTTACTTATCCGCTGGAGAATGCCGATCAGCACGACCGGTTCCTTCGCGGGTTGTTCACCTGGAAAAAAACGCTAACGCATTCCGTCCTACATGTGAGGGCTGCATATTTTAATGATTATCTGCAATATACGGAACTCAGTGAGGTTTATCCCGAGGATAATATCGACAGTAAGATCCGGACACAGACCCTGACAGTGGAAGTCAGTGAAAAATACCGGCTATCGGAGCGGTTCGAATTGAACAGTGCAGGCGACCTTAGGTATTCAAAAGTCAGTTCCGGTTATTATTCCGGAATGAAAGATCAACTTCAGGGCAGCCTGTTCCTGGCTGCCAAATATGTATTTCCAAAGCTGGGATGGAAGATCGATCTGAACCTGCGGCAGGGGTGGACCGAGGATTATGACGAACCTTTCACACCATCAGTAGGCTTGGAAGGGCCAGCAGGAAAATACCTGATGTTGAAGATGAGCATTTCTCATAATTACCGTAGCCCCACATTGAATGAACGTTACTGGCAACCCGGGGGAAATCCCGGATTGAAACCTGAGAAAAGCTGGAATGAAGAAATCACCATGTGCCTGAATCCTGACCATAATGGTCTACCCATCCTGGACGATTTTTCCATCACGTATTTCCACTCCATGATCGATGATTGGATCCGATGGGTACCGGATCCGGATGATCCTTATTTCTGGTCGCCTCAGAATGTCCAGCGTGTTCGATCCACCGGAATGGAAAGCCGGCTCGAACTGTTCGGTGACATTGGGAAAGTAAAGGCCAACCTGGATGCATCCTATTCCTTTACACGCTCAATCAATGAGAACAAAGAGGCGGATAACTTCAGGAAGCAGCTACCGTATGTGGCTGAACACATGGGAACGATCAATGTCAGGATTGGCTACAGTCGGGCATATATGGATTATACGCAGTCCTTCACGGGATCCAGGGCGACATTGGAGGACCATTCGGAATCCCTGCCGGCGTTCAGCATCGGCAGGATAAGCATTGGCTGCACCTGGGATCTGAAGGTGTGCGATCTGGACATCTATTTCCGGATAGATAACCTGTTCAATATTGATTATCAGGTGATCAGGTATTATCCTAATCCGGGGCGGTCATACACCGGCGGAGTGAATGTCAAGATATAACGATGTAACGAAGTAGCGATGTAGCGATAGAACCCTCTAACGATGAACAATTTAACAATTTAACAATTTAACAATTTAACAATTTGACAGTTTAACAATAGAACAATGAGTACCAAAGTAAGAATTAAGTGGAACGGCAAAATGGCCTTTGATGCTGATGTCAATGGTTTTGCCATCCGGATGGATGCAGCTCCCGAAGCGGGAGACAAGGACCAGGGCCCGCGGCCCAAGCCGCTGACCCTTGCTGCTCTGGGAGGATGCACGGGGATGGACGTGGTTTCTCTGCTGGAAAAGATGCGCGTGCCGCTGGAATCCTTCGACATGAAGATCGAAGCAGAACAAACGGATGAACATCCCAGAGTGTACAAAAAGATCCATATTGTGTACATCTTCAAGGGTAAGAACCTGCCCCTTGAGAAACTTCAGAAGGCAGTTGAACTTTCTCAGGAAAAATACTGCGGAGTTTCAGCGATGCTGCGCAAATCAGCAGCGGTCACCTATGAGATTGAGGTGCTTTCGGAGTGAATTAAGAGAGAGGAGAAAGGAGAAAGGAGAGAGGCGAAAGGAGAAAGATACTTGTGAAGATGGAGGCGGGAAACGGCCTGTCCTGAGGAACGAAGTGACGAAGGTTCAGCAGTATTAGAATTTGGATATTGTGATTTATTTGGAATTTGTAAAATGGAATTTGGAATTTATGAGGTACGAATTACCTGTTCCAGTTCAGACAGGATCATCGCCGTCGCACCCCATATGGTCGCACCATGGATGGTATAACATGGGGCAGTAAGAACAAAGCCGTGCACGTTTATCTCCTGAGTGGTTTTGTAGCTGGGATCTGACAGCTGTCCAATGCGGATTTCGATGATTTTTTCCACCTCCACGGGATCGGGGGTGAACTTTGGCTTTTCCCGGGTAAAGCCAACCACCGGGAGCACCAGGTAATTGCTGGGAGGAATGTAAAGCTCCGTCAACGTACCGATGACAGTGACGGAAGCAGAGGGCACCCCAAGTTCTTCCTGAGTTTCCCGGAGAGCCGTATCGATAAGGGTGGCATCGGATTCCTCCCGCTTTCCACCGGGCAGGCTCACCTGCCCCCCATGCATGCCATCATAGTCCGGACGCTGGATCACTACCGTTGTGGGACCGTCTTGATCCGGATAGATAAGGATCAAAACGCCACTTTTTTTTGCGTTTGACGAATCCATGCCTTCCATGAGCCATTTCAGCCGCGACTGGGAAGCCATCGTCAGATGAGCGGCAAATCCAGGTAATGGCTGACTGAGCCTGTACGTAAGATGATCGATGAGGTCTTGGAATGCCATGGGTGCAAAATCGGTCAAAGTTAAAAGGAAAAGCAAATGATACATGAAATCAATGATTTTAATCTTATTTTTGTGTACTGAATCGTAACCTGATCTGAAATGAAAACTAAATCTGTAAGAAGTGTATTTTTCTGGATAACACTGTTGTTGCTGGCAGGTTGTTCAACAGTGCCTATCACAGGAAGGAAACGCGTTAATCTCATTCCCTCTGAGTTCATGATCCCTATGGCTCTGCAGGAATACAATTCTTTTTTGCAGGAAAATCCAGCCTTGCCCGCCTCCGATGACAGAGTAGCACCTGTTAAAACCGTCGGAAATAACATCAGCAATGCCGTTATGCAGTTCCTTTATGATAATGATATGAAAAAAGAAGCTGAGAACATGGCCTGGGAGTTCAACGTTGTTAATGACCCAACAGTGAATGCCTGGTGCATGCCGGGTGGTAAGATCGTTTTTTATACTGGAATATTGCCACTGGCCAACGGACCGGAAGGGATTGCGACCATTATGGGCCATGAAATCGCCCATGCATTCGCCAAACACGGCGAGGAACGAATGACTCAGCAGTTAGCCATTCTGGTGGGCGGCCTTGGGCTTGAATATGCACTCAGGAATGAGCCTCAGACCACCAGTGACATTTTCCTGACAGCCTATGGCGTGGGTTCACAACTGGGCCAGCTTGCCTATTCCCGTCAGCATGAATACGAAGCCGATAAGCTGGGAATGGTCTTCATGGCGATGGCCGGTTACGATCCTTCAAGCACGATCGCGTTCTGGCAAAGGATGTCGCAACTGCACGGCGGTTCTTCCATGCCTGAATTTCTCAGTACGCACCCCAGCGACGAAAACAGGATCGCTAAAATGCAGGAATTCCTGCCTGAAGCAATGAAATACTCCAAGGGAGGAGTAAAAAGTGGCGGCACGAAAAGTACCGGAGGCGGAGCTATTAAACTATAACAGTAAATATTTCATGCTTTATACTTCATGCTATATACTAAATAAATAGGAATGACCTGGACACTGATCGTTATCCTGTTGCTTGTCGGTTTTATCCTGTTGCTTCTGGAAATGCTTGTCATACCAGGAATTACGGTAGCTGCCGTTCTGGGATTTATCGCCATTGCACTGGCCGTATGGGGAGCTTTTGCCTCCTATGGTACTACTGCCGGATTCATCACCCTGGCTGTCAGTATTGCAGGTTCCATCGTCTTTCTCATCCTGGCCCTGAAAGCCAGGACATGGAACCGTCTCAGCCTGAAATCCTCCATTGACGGGAAAGTAAATGTGATCGGCGAAAATGCCGTCAGGGCAGGTGATACCGGCACGACCGTCTCCCGTCTTGCTCCGGCAGGAAAAGCCATGATCAATGGCGAATATTATGAAGTGCATACCATTGGGGAATTCATCGATCCGGGCACTGAGATCGTTGTTACAAAAGTTGAGTTCAATAAGATTACCGTTAAACTTAAAACATCTAATCATGGGAAATAATTTGCTTGTCATGCTTCAGGTAGCCGGGACCAGCGTTTTTATCGTTGTGGCCATCGGCATTGCCGCACTCGTCGGACTGTGGATCATCTTTTATTTTGTACCTGTTGGCCTATGGTTTACGGCATTGTTGTCGGATGTGAGGATCTCTCTCATTCAGCTGATCCTGATGCGCTGGAGGAAAGTGCCTCCGCAGGTCATCGTCCGTAACCTGATTGCTGCCACTAAGGCAGGATTGAAGTTGAACAGAAATGAACTGGAAGCGCATTACCTTGCAGGAGGAAATGTCCAGGCTGTGGTCAATGCCCTGATCTCCGCCGATAAGGCCAATATGAACCTCGACTTTAAAACGGCTACTGCCATTGACCTGGCGGGACGTGATGTGCTGCAGGCCGTACAGATGTCGGTCAATCCAAAAGTGATCGATACCCCTCCGGTTGCTGCCGTGGCCAAAGATGGTATTCAGCTGATCGCCAAGGCCAGGGTTACGGTCCGGGCTAACATCAAGCAACTGGTCGGCGGGGCAGGGGAGGAGACGGTTCTGGCACGTGTGGGAGAAGGTGTGGTCTCCTCCATTGGTTCTGCTGGTTCCCATAAATCCGTGCTTGAGAATCCTGATTCCATTTCGAAAGTAGTGCTGGGTAAAGGCCTCGACTCCGGTACCGCCTTCGAGATCCTTTCCATCGACATTGCAGACATCGATGTGGGAAAGAACATTGGAGCCGTCCTCCAGATGGACCAGGCGAATGCCGATAAGAACATTGCGCAGGCTAAGGCAGAGGAACGCCGCGCCATGGCTGTGGCGAAAGAACAGGAAATGAAGGCAAAAGCCCAGGAAGCACGTGCAAACGTCATCCAGGCTGAAAGTGAAATACCCCTGGCCATCGCCGATTCATTCAGAAAAGGAAACCTGGGCATCATGGATTATTACCGCCTGCAAAATATCCAGGCCGACACCCGCATGCGCGAATCCATCTCCGAGCCGCCCTCCAAGCCAAAAGAAAGACTTGACGAAGAAAAAGGGAAGAAATAGCGGTAAATGAGAGGAGAGAGGAGAAAGGAGAGAGGAGAGAGGAGAAATAAATGTAATCAATTATCTCTCATTTCTCCTCTCTCATTTCAAATGAATAATACGGATAAATATAGACCCCAAATCCGTTTGCTGTACCGCGAACTGTTGTCAATTTGCCTCCCCGTTATCCCTCCCGGTGATCTCCGGACGATCCGCAGTGCCTACGAATTCGTTCTCGCAACCTACCAGGATAAAAGGATGGAATCGGGGGAGTATTATTTTGTACATTGTGTGAATGTGGCGAAGATCGTCGCGGGAGAGATTGGCCTGGGCACAGATTCAATCGTGGGTGCACTGCTCCATAATATTCTTTATAAAGCTGAAGTTACAGAGGAAACGATAAGTGAGAAATTCGGAAGGAAGGTAGCCTTTCTCCTGCAAGGTCTGACCAGGATCGCAGGACTCTCTACAAAGAGATCATCACTGAATGCTGAGAATTTTATTCAATTATTGCTCACCCTGTCCCCGGATGTTCATGTCATTCTGATCAAGCTGGCCGACCGACTGGAATTCATGCGTAAGATCGATAAACTGCCCGAAACCCTGCGCCCCCAGATAGCTTCGGAAACATCGCTCCTGTACGCACCTATTGCACATCGCCTGGGATTGTACCACATCAAGACTGAGCTGGAAGAGCTTTCGATGCAGTACGCATTTCCGGAAATCTATTATGATGTAGTGAGACGCCTGAAAGAAACACAGGAAGCAAGGGAAAATTATATCCGGAATTTCATCGTGCCGGTTGAGAAAGAGCTTAAACGGCATGGATTTGACTGCGAGATCAGGGGCAGACCCAAATCGGTGTCTTCCATCTGGAGCAAGATGAAAAAACAGGGAGTGGATTTTGATGAAGTGTACGACCTTTTTGCCATCCGAATCATCATCAACAGGATACGGGAAAGCGAAAAAGCTGACTGCTGGAGGATCTATTCCATTGTAACCAACCTGTACCAACCCAATCCCAAACGGCTGCGCGACTGGCTCACCACACCGAAGGCCTCAGGCTATGAATCACTTCATACGACCGTCATGGGCCCGGATGGGAAGTGGGTCGAGATACAAATTCGTACAAAAAGAATGGATGAGATCGCCGAAAGTGGCGGCGCCGCCCACTGGAGATATAAGGAATCAGCCCTGGAGAAAGACCAGGATTCATGGATCTCCAGGATCAGACAAACCCTTGAAAGATCAGAATCGCCGAATGCTGAGGACTCAAGGAAGGCTAAACTGGAACTTTATTCCAAAGATATTTTTGTTTTTACTCCCAAGGGTGATATTAAAAAATTACCTCAGGGTGCATCTATACTTGATTTTGCCTATGAGGTCCACTCATCCATCGGTAACTCCTGTACCGGCGGAAAGGTGAACAACAAGATCGTACCACTGCGGTATGTCCTTCAAAATGGGGATGTGGTCGATATCATCACTGCCAAGACCCAAAAACCAAAATCACACTGGATCGATTATGTCGTCACACAAAAGGCAAAATCAAAAATCAGGAGGGCGATTAAAGAACTGCAATTCAGGGAGGCAGACCAGGGAAAGGAGATCCTCAAAAGGAAATTCGGCCAGCTGAAACTGACCTTTGATAACGAAAATATTGATAAACTGGTTACATACTTCAAATTATCAGATCCACTCGAACTGTACCATCATCTTGCCATTGGCAAGATCGATCCGATGGAGATAAAAGAATTTTTTGTCACTGCTGGGCCTGAAATTGAAAAAGCAAAGGCATTGGATACAGGGCTTCTGGAACGCATTGAATCGGAGATCCATCAAGCTGTCCGCCCCGATGATCTTCTGTTGATCGACGGCAAATCGGATATCGGCGTCTATAAGTTCGCCCGTTGCTGCAATCCTGTCTTTGGAGATGAGATCTTTGGCTTTGTGACAGTGGGGAAAGGGATCAGGATACACAGGGAAACATGCCCCAATGCATTTCAGATGAAAATGCGCTATGGCTACAGGATCATTCAGGCCAAATGGGTAAAGGCCGACGATAAAGGACCCTTCTGGGTCAATCTTCAGATCATGGGCGATGACCAAATCGGCATTGTGAACCAGGTCACTCATCTGATATCCGACACTATGCGCATCAACATGCGGTCATTTTCTTTCGAATCGAAACATAATAAATTCGAAGGTACAATTCAGATCCTTGTCAAAGATATTGGTCAGCTCAATTTTGTCACCAGCCAGTTAAAAAAGGTAAGCGGTGTCAAAAAGATCAAACGGTTGAAGTAGCTTTCATAATAACCCCACCCCATCGCCCCTCCCCTACAGGGGAGGGGCTGGGGAGGGGTAAAATGGTAAATTACCCGGGGCTTATCCCGGAATTAAGGTCCAGGGCGTGCCCTTGGGTTAATACTTTTAATACACAATGAACATGAGAGATTGCATCGGTTGTAAGCTTATTTATAACGATCAGGTCTTTTCCACGGATCTCTTCGACAAATCTTCCTTTATGACAGGAGTCATCCTTTATGAGGTGATCGCTTTTTATAATAAAAAATACCTTTACCTGGAAGATCATCTTCACAGGCTTGAATCCTCATCCAGCCTTGCCGGTTTGCCACTGTGGATACCCATCGGCGAGGTTCGCTACAGGTTACTGAAACTTTTGGAGATCAATGATGTAGAAGAAGGCAGTATCAACCTGGTCTTTAATTACTCGAATGATCCTGTGACGTTTATCACGTACATCAATAAGCCGCATAATCCTTCCGCGGAGCACTATATTCATGGAATTAAAACGCAGTTGCATTTTGACATACGCACCACACCGAACATTAAGTTCTTTTTGCAGGATTTCAGGGAAAGGGCAGGGAAGGTGATCAGGGAGAACAACCTTTGGGAAGTCATCCTGGTGGATAAAGACGATTATATAACCGAAGCCAGCCGCTCCAATGTTTTCATGATCAAAGACAATGAGGTGATTACGGCTCCGGTTGAACTTGTACTGCCAGGTGTGACACGCAAGCATATCCTGGAATTATGCCATGAAATGGAGATGCCAGTTAAGGAAAGATGCGTCAGGTATGAGGAATTAAAGGAGATGGATGCTGTTTTTCTTACTGGAACAACCTCAAAAGTGCTACCTGTCAGGTACGTTGGAAATTGGGAATTCAATCCGGTGCATCCTCTTCTTGTTAGAATCAGGGAAGCCTACGAAAAAGAAATCGCCAGACATATTGGCATCCAATAGTAAGCGAGACTGTGTTTGAAATTCAGTTAACCACGGAGATCACGGAGATGTACGGAGTACACGGAGTTATAAATCCCTATTTTCAGTCCTCTGTGTTCTCCGTGCTTTCCTCCGTGCGCCTCCGTGGTTAAATTTAAAGCATCACTTTGATACAGTATCGATATAAATGACTAAATCTACACTCTTTTCAATACCACTGCTGTCCGGTTGGTAATATAGATCTTCAGCCGGTTCACATTCCATATCCCGTCAAAATAGGAAAAGTGTTCCACATTTTCATCGATCCTTCCGTGCCCTCCGAACAGTACATTGTCTGAGTTCAGAATGACCTTATATTTCCCTGGCTCCGGAACAGAGAAGATATAATCCGTGAGGGAGTGGGAGGGATGCCAGTTAAAGACAAAGATCAGCCCGTTCCGTTCAAAGACAATGGTCTTGTTTGCCTCGTCCATGTTGAGCTGCCGTGCGAATTCCCAGTTCAGGACATGGTTTTCCCGGATGATCCGGATCATTTCCTGGTCGAAGCGGGCCAGGAAATGGTATTTCAGGTTCTCATCGTCGACCAGCGACCATTGCCTGCGCGCGTACTTGTAGCTCCAGCCGTTCCCTTCCCTGGGAAAATCGATCCATTCAGGGTGCCCGAACTCATTTCCCATGAAATTCAGATAGGCCTGGCCTCCCAGGGCGATCGTAAACAAGCGGATCATTTTGTGGAGGGCCATACCCCTGTCGACCACCAGGTCCGGGTCATCCTTATGCATGTGCCAGTACATTTCCTTGTCCATCAGCCAGAAGGCCAGTGTCTTGTCGCCTACCAGCGCCTGGTCGTGCGACTCAGCATAGGATACGGTTTTAACACCCGGAACCCTGTCGTTGAGCACACTCCACATCTCATGGATGCTCCAGTCTTCATCCCTTTTTTCTTTCAGATACCTGATCCAGAAATCGGGGATGCCCATGCCCAGCCGGTAATCAAAGCCGATACCCCCGTCGGGGATCGGCTTGCACAGTCCGGGCATGCCCGTGACATCCTCGGCGATGACCACAGCATGTGGATTGATCGTGTGGATCAGCTGGTTGGCCAGCTGCAGGTAGGTGATTGCATCCCATTCCACACCTTCGTTGAAATATTTGTCGCGGCTGTCGATCACGTCGTTGCCGTGATGGAAGTACATCATGGAGCCCACCCCGTCGAACCGGAATCCGTCGAAATGGAACTCCTTCATCCAGTATTTTACGTTGGACAGCAGGAACTGCAGCACTTCCCATTTTCCATAATCGAAGAGTTTTGAGTCCCATCCCGGATGTTCCCCGCGTCCGCCCGGATGAAAATACTGGTGATCGGAGCCGTCAAATTCGTTGAGTCCTTCGTTGAGGTTCTTTACGGTATGCGAATGGACGATATCCATGATCACGGCAAGTCCCATCTGATGGGCGGTCTTGACGAGGTTCTTCAGATCCTCCGGCGTGCCGAAACGGGATGAAGGTGCAAAGAAGTTTGAGACATGGTACCCAAACGATCCGTAATAGGGGTGCTCCTGTATCGCCATCATCTGGATGGCGTTGTAACCTGCTTTTTTAATGCGTGGAAGGATACGGGATGTGAACTCATGATAGGAGCCGATGCCTTCGTGTTCCTGAGCCATACCCATGTGACATTCATAGATCAGTAATTCTTTCAGTTCACCCAGCGAAAAACGGTCGTTTTCCCAGTTGAATTTTCCGGGGAGCCACACCTGTCCGGAGAAGTCCTTAGTCTGGTCATCCTGAACCACCCGCCGGATGTAGGCAGGGATCCGGTCGCGGACCTGATTACCCCCCCCCACCACCACTTTGATCCTGCTTCCGTGAATGAATGAATGCTTGTAGATATCACCGTCGATAAATAGTTCCCATACACCGTTACCGACTGGAGTAAGCGGATGCGCGTAGGGATTCCAGTTGTTGAAGTCGCCTTTTAAAAAAAGGGCCTTGGCTTTCGGCGCCCATTCCCTGTACACCCATCCTTTCCTGACTGGATCGCTGCTAATTCCAAAGTGCTGATATGCATTAGCGAAGGCGGAGAGGCTTCCGGCATATCTTTCGATATACCCGAGGCGTTCCTTGTAACGTTGATACCGGGCAAATACATCCCCGGCGGCTGGAAGCAGCCAGGGATCATCTTTTACGATTTTCAGGATGCGAAATTTTTCGGGTATCATACCTTTGTGGTTAATAATTGGGGACAAAGGTAGTTCATTGTTTCATTGTTCAATTGTTCGATTGTTAAATTGTTAAATAGTTAAATAGATTGATAATGAGGATCTTATCTGGCAATCAGGCGATACCCGCTGCCATGGATATTCTCAATCTCGATCATGGGATCATCCTGAAAGTATTTCCGTAGCCTTGTGATATAGACATCCATGGAGCGGGTCGTGAAGTAGGTGTCGTTGCCCCAGATGGTTTTAAGTGCCGTTTCACGCGACAGAACGTTGTTCATGTGAAGACAGAGCAGGTGCAGGAGATCCGCTTCTTTGGGGGAGAGTGTTTTTTGATTTTTCCCGAGTATCAGGCAACGGGTCGTATACTGAAATTGAAAGGTGCCAATTTGAAAAAAGGGTGGATCTTCCAGTAAGGTTGATTTCCCCGGATTTCTTTTTAGTACTGCCTGTATCTTGTATAACAAAACCTCTGAATCGAAAGGTTTTTTAATGTAATCATCAGCACCGATCCTGTATCCTTCAACCTCATCCTGTTTAAGTGTTTTTGCTGTAAGAAAGATCACCGGCAATGCTGGTTCGGTCTTCTTTATATGCCTGGCAATGGAGAACCCATCGATATGCGGCAGCATGACATCCAGGATGCAGATATCGAAAACCGTTTTCCGAAAATCGGCGATGGCGCGTGCGCCATCCATCTCCCAATGCACTTCGTAATTGTGCATTTCCAGATACAGCTTCAACACCGATCCGAAATTTTCGTCATCCTCTACCAGAAATATTTTCGCTACCATGCTACAATACTTGTACCCCTATGGGGTAGTGGAATTGTTTATGATTGTCAACCGTCAACCGTCAACCGCCCCCGGCAACCACACCGTAAACCTGCTTCCCTTGCCAACTTCACTATCGACTGTTATTTCGCCCCTGTGGAGAAGCACGATCGCTTTAACATAGCTCAGCCCCAGGCCAAAGCCTTTGACGTTATGAACATTCCCTGTTGCCTGGCGGTAGAATTTATCAAATATCTTACTTTTTTCGACCGGAGTAAGTCCTATCCCTTTATCTTCCACTGAAATGCTGATGCCTCCCTTTGTATTCCAGGTAGTTATCCTGATCTCAGGCTTGTCCTGCGAATACTTGATGGCATTGTCCAGCAGGTTGTAGATCAGGTTAGTGAAATGAATCCGATCGGTTTGGAGCCATCGATGTTCAGCATGAAGCTCCGAATGAAGGGTCCCGCTGAGCTTTTCAACCTGAAGGCTGATATGGGTCACGGATTGTTTTATGAGTTCATGAATATCAAGTAACTCGAAATGAAGCGCGAAATCCTTTTTATCCAGGAGGGCCATCTGCAGCACATTTTCCACCTGGTTGTTCATGCGTTTGTTCTCCTGCCGGATAATCCCAAGAAAATAATTCACCCTGCTTTTGTCAGACAAAACATGGTCATCGGAAATGGCGTCCGCTGCAAGTGATATGGTAGCGATTGGAGTCTTGAACTCATGGGTCATATTATTAATGAAATCAGATTTTATGTCCGAGATCTTTTTTTGTTTCAGGATAAAGGATACTGTCATCCCAAAAGTGACAATTATGAACAGTGTGAGCAGGGCTGAGCTGGCAAGAAGCCATAACACCGAACGCAGCAGTTGTGCCCTTTTATCGGGAAATTTAAGCGCCAGAAAGGTAGCAGGGGCAAAGGCATCGTTGGGGAACAGGTTCACTTTATACGCAGAATGCCTGTCCGACAAATGAAAAGATTCGCTGTGAACAGGTAGGGTCATGTTGTCTGTACCGGTGAAGACCCCAAACTCAAAAGGAAGTGTAATCCCCTGGTTTTGAAGCTCCAGCCGGAGCAGGTCCTGAGTCTGGGATAGTTGGATCCTTTTATTCAATGGAACAGGGTCGGTGGTTACCTCGATCACCATCTTCTCAAAGACCTTTTCGAGGGATTCCTTTTTCGTTTTTATTTTCCTGACCTGCTGGTTAACGACAATGTAGAGTGAATCGTCGTTTCCATTCTGCCGGGTGATAAAAATCATTTCGTCATCATGCCCTTCATTCAGTGTGTCAATCCGCATGAAAACTTTCTCATCCCCATTGTAAACCAGCGCTTTATTCCTGGAGGCGCTGTCAGTCCATTTAATAGTATATGCATGCTTGTCCTCGTCGGACGTTGAAATTGCAACGAATCCGGGACCAGCGGGCAACGATCTGTCCTGGAGTGAATCAATGGATATCCTGTGCACATTGATTTGAGAACCAATGGAGTCTTCCCAGAAAAGCTGGGCTGAATCCTCACCCGGATTTTTAAATTTATTGCTGATGATCCTGTAATTATCCTTGATCTCCAGAGCACTGGCGGTAGCCTGAAGAGCACGGTTGACACTGTTGTCGAACAGCTCTTCTTTAACCCTGATGGCATTCCTGATCCAGAATAACTGGATGAGAATGATTCCGGTAAGGGATATTACCAGTGATACGATCACGATGATGAGCAATTTCCGGTTCACACTTCAAAAATACAGAAACTTCCTTCCTTAAAGATAACTTTAACCTTCCTTTAACCTTTTTTAACTATCGTTAATGTTTGGCTATGAAAGAGTTGTATAGCTTTGTGGTCACAAGCCCCACCCCCAACCCCTCCCCATTTAGGTAGTGCAGGTGAGTGGCAACCATTTAACAATTTAATAATTAACAATTTGCATCCATGAAACTACTATCACGAGTACATTTTTTAACCGTAGCACTGACCATGCTGGTATGCGGAGTCTTTATCCAGCAAACCGCTTATTCCCAGGAAGTTAAGCCGGAGAAGAAAATCCGTGTCAAGGTGATCACCGTTAAAGATGGCGAAGAGAGCACCTTTGACACAACTTTCAATGGAGAGGATTTTGATAATGAGGCATTGAAAAAGGAAATGAAGGAAAAGTACGGGATTGAGATGGAGGATCTTGAGGGAGAAGTGGGAGTGAAGGTAAAGGTTGACAGCGAAAAAGCGGATGCGGTCGGGATTGAAACCGGAAAAGAAGCAAAGAAAGTAGTCGTTATTAAGGAAGTGAACAGGGATTCAGATGAGGAATTGATCTGGGAAGAAATAGGAAAAGAGCCGGATTCCACCGACAGGGCTGAAAAGATCTACATTATCAATAAGGACGGGGAGAAATTCACCATTAAAGAAGGCGGAGATGATGAAAAAGTATTACGGATCATTACGGAAGAAGGGGAGTCGAAGGTGATCGAGGAAGGAGATGGCAAGAAAGTGATCCTGATCACTGAAGAAGGGGAAACGAAGATCATTAAAGATAAAGACGGTGAAAAAGTGATCATGATTAAGGTCGATGATGAACAGTGTGACAAGAGTAAAAAGGACAAGAAGGTCAAGGAAGAGATCATCAAGGTCATCGTGATAACTGATGATGATGATGACATACCTGAGCCGGATAAGAAATAATATTCCGCGATCATCCGCGTTATCCGTGTCATCCATATTCTATACAAACCTGTTGCTGGAGTGCGTGAGTGATGACTAATATCATTACCATTGGTGATCTGCATGGCTCGCCCGTCTGGAAGCAGATCCGGACGGATGAATGGGACTGGGTGGTCTTTATCGGGGACTACGTTGATTCTGGGGATTTTACCCCCCAGGATATTATCGCTAACCTGGAGGAGATCATCGAACTGAAAAAGCAGCAACCGGACAGGATCGTCCTGTTGATGGGAAATCATGACCTTGCCTATTTTTACGGAGGACACGAGCGGCACTACTGTTCCGGTTACAGGTTGAGTATGCTATCGCGGCTCTTTTCCATTTTTACCTCCAACCGCGGACTTTTTCAGGCAGCCTTCCAGGTTGGTAATCACCTGTGGACGCATGCCGGGGTTGTGCAGCGCTGGTATGATACGTATATCCGTGAACAGGTTCTTCCCGGGGATAACGATCTTGCAGCTACCCTGAACCGTCTTTTCAGGGACTACTATCAGCCCCTGTATCATGCCAGCGTGATCAGGGGTGGATTGCACGAGGATGGCGGCATTTTCTGGGCGCACAATGCAGAGACCAGCGATGATCCGCTGAGAGGATATCATCAGATCGTGGGGCACACCAGGACGCGATCGGGAATCCGCGTGACAGGCAATCCTCTGAACAACACTTCTGTTACGTATGTGGATTGTCTGGAGACGAGTGAGGAGTTTTATAAGCTGTCGTTGCCAATTGATGATTAAACCGATGGCAGTTGTCCACCGGATCTGCCTATCCCCACCGCTCCCCCTTAATAAACCTCCTCCTCAGATAGCGGAACAGAAAATCCTTATACCCGTATTTGTACTGCGACACCATTTCTTCCACATAAAACAGCGCAAACGACCGGTGGCGACGGATGAAATGCATGAAGTGCTTTAAAACCAGCGGATGGTACAGGATCTTCTTCAAAAAGTTGGCATCCCTGATATTTTTCCTGATGGTTCTGACTTTTTGCAAGTAATCATCCAGGTACTTTTCGTTCCCATTCCGAATGGCCTCTTGCACGGATTCAGCGGCTATTTTCCCCGATAATAGGGCATAATAGATTCCTTCCCCCGTTACCGGATCGGTAAAACCTGCTGC
This sequence comes from Bacteroidota bacterium, assembly GCA_022711405.1. Taxonomy (GTDB): domain Bacteria; phylum Bacteroidota; class Bacteroidia; order Bacteroidales; family JAGONC01; genus JAGONC01. Next base: position 58,148 of record JAKLFC010000007.1, on the reverse strand, counting down.
ATCACCAACCAGTAACACATTCTGTCGCAGCTTTTTCAGAGCGACCTTTCGTCCCGACGGGATCAACGCTCCACGGATGGAATGCATATCCTTCTTGATGATATCCCTGAAAAAAGAACCCGAAATCCGGTCTCCCTTCGTTTCCTCCAGCGTCCCGACCGTAGAATGATCCTTCTTGGGGAAGTCCCATCCATAACCGCTCCTGACATGACCAAAGTAGATCGTTACCGTCTTTTCTGCTGAAACTTTGTCAGCAGTTCCCTCAACACAGAATGAATGATCCGGATCAATGGAATGTAGCCTTGCCAGCAGACTCCGGCACCCATACGCCCCAATCAGCACTTCATAATGGTAGGTTCCGGTATCTAAATGAATGGTTCTGGACCCGGGATCGATCTGATGCGCACGAATCGTCTCATTTTCGAAAACCGTTCCCCCCAGATTCCGGTAAAGTTTTATCAGGCTATCATCCAATAGCGTTCGTTCCGTCAGGTACAGCGGTATCCTTGTGCTGAAATGTATGATCGGTTCGTTCTGATAATAGAACGCTACGGAATTTGTTTCCTCAACCACATACTCCTCTGGCTTGATCTCCGGGCAATGATGCTGGATCATGTCCACTGTCTTTTTGGTCAGCAGCCCGCCACACAGCTTGTCCCTTGGAAACGCTGCCTTATCAAAGATGCACGTGCTGATCCCCGCCCGCTGCAGCCCGATCCCGCACATCGCCCCCGCCGGCCCCCCTCCAATAATAATGACAGCATACTTAATCATTACTCAGATAAAACTCCGGAAATCCGAATGTAATTTGTAGTTTGGAATTTATTTGGATCTTGGACCTTGGAATTTGGAATTTTCAAATGACACATTTGACTCCCCCTCGATCCATCTCCGCCACGCAGATATTACAGTGGTTACATTCCGACGTTTTTACTATCCCGTCCCTGACCTTCAGCAGGAAATCCGGATCGTGGATCACCGCCCGCGCCAGCGCCATCATGTCAAATCCGGCATCCATGGCCCGCTCAATACCCTCCCTTGAACAGACTCCCCCCAGGTATACCAGCGGCATGCTCACCGCTTCACGAATCTTTTGCGCCAGCGGCAGGAAAAAGTTCTCCTCAAAAGCATACCTGCGCATGATGATCCTGCCGAACATCACCATGGCCAGCTTTTGCGCCATATCCTTCTCGGCTTTTGCCATCTCCCATAAGGGCACTTTCCCCCGCATCAGATAAAAGGGCGTTAGACTCGTGAACCCGCCGCTCAGCACCAGCGCATCCACACCCGCCTTCTCCAGCGCTTTCGCAACTTCCACTGAATCGCGGATCGTCAGCCCACCTCTGAAACCATCCTCCAGGTTGATCTTGCAGAAGACAGGGTAATCCTCTCCTACGGCCTGCCGGACAGCTTCCAGCACCTCAAGCGGAAAACGCAACCGGTTGGTCACAGAACCGCCATACCCATCTGTTCGCCTGTTGATGCGCGGACTGAGGAACTGACTCAGCAGGTATCCATGCCCCATGTGGAGCTCCACTGCATCAAAGCCCTCTTTTTTGCCAAAGGTGGCAGAATCCGCGAAATTTTTCGCCAATCCGTGCATCTCGTCCTGTGTCATACTGCGCGACAGGATAATGCCCCCCAGGATCCCGTAAAGGTTGATCCGGGCACTGGGCCCAAGGGATCTCTTGAACCGGAGATCCTGGTTCTTGGTAAAATAACCGCAATGCGTGAGCTGCAGCATGCACCTGCCACCCTCCGCATGGACCGCATCCGCCAGGGTGTGTAAATGCACAGCTCCACTGCCGTCGATTAATAATTGTTGCCTGTTGGTGCGGCCTTCGGGACTCACAGCGCCGTATGCAACGGTCGTCATCCCTATGCCTCCATGCGCCAGCCTGCGGTGATGCTCGATCAGCTGCGGCGTAGGATGCCCTTCGTCGGTCATCCCTTCATACGTGGCTGACTTGATGAAGCGGTTCCGAAGCTCCAGCCCCCTGATGCGGATCGGCGTATATGCTTTTTCGAATGAATTACCCGACATTGTTTAAAATATGTCCGGCAAAATTAAGGGATTTGACTGAATTCAGTGGTTTCAAGTTGCAAGTTACAGGTTAATACCTGCAACCTGTAACCTGATACCTGCAACCTGAAACCTGATACCTGCAACCTGAAACCTGATACCTGCAACCTGAAACCTGCAACCTCTAAGAGCATCCATCCACTTTAAACATATTTTATTTATTTTTGTTTAAACATCAGCTCAGCTGGCAATCCATCATTCTCATGAGAAATCCTGCAACGGTTTTTGTGATCCTGATAGCATCTTTCCTTCTTCCATATGCCGTTTTCAGCCAGAACGACACTCAGGAAAAAGTAAAATCCCTGAAATATGCGGAGAACTCTCTCTTTACCGCCCATGACCTGGTAGAATTACACCTCATAACGGATTTCAGGGAAATGTTCAAAGAGATAAAAGATAATGCCGACACGGTTTTTCATGACGGAACCGCTATCTATAAACGACCAGACGGCTCCTGGGACACACTAGCGGTTGAAATCAGGCCAAGGGGAAACTACCGCCGCGATCCCTCACATTGCGTTTTTCCACCGCTGTCCGTAAAATTTGATAAAAAGGAATCCAGATCAACCCCATTTGAAGATCTGAAGCGCCTGAAACTGGTCACACACTGCAGCAATACGGAAAAGATATTTGAACAGTACGTCTTACGTGAATACCTGGTGTACAGGATCTTCAATGTGCTGACCGATACCAGTCTGAGGGTCCGTCTGGCCAGGATCACCTATATTGACCCGGAAAACAAAATGGATACGCTACAGCGGTTTGCTTTTTTTATTGAAAACGACAACCAGATGGCTGAACGGATAGGAGGGAAGATCATCGAAACAAAAAATATACATCAGGACAGAACAGATCAGCACCACACGGATCTTTTGGAAGTTTTTATGTACATGGTGGGTAATCCCGATTGGTCAGTCTCGGTTCAGCACAATGTGAAGATCGTCCAGACCAATCCTTTCCTTGAGCCCATTGCAATTCCCTATGATTTTGATTATTGTGGACTTGTCAATACCTCCTATGCAGCACCTGCCGATGAACTGAACATCGCTTCCGTGACCCAGAGGGTGTTCCTGGGCTTTTGCCGTACCAAGGAAGAATTCGATGCATGCTTCGACCTGTTCAGATCAAAAAAAGAAGAAATATATGCTTTGTACAAGGGACTTCCTTATCTGGACGAACGCAGCCTGAACTGGTCCCTGCGCTATCTCGATAAGTTCTATGAAATCATCAACGATCCTAAAATGGTGCAGAAAGAATTCCTGAAAACCTGCTGGCCGGCACGGTAATCGGTTGGCGGTTGACAGTCAGCAGTCGACAATCAGTATGAATAGAAAAAATTCAATTACCCCGTAGGGGTGCAAGTATTGTAGTCCGGTAGAAAATTATGTCGTTGCTAATGCCCAAATCAATCATAGTAATATTATCCGTTTTATTCGGAGCATCCGCATTTGGCCAATCCGATGACCTGGAGAAATCGCTTTTTAAAGCCATCCGCGATGGGGATACAACAGCCGTTAAGTCCATGATCTCTACTGGACTGGACATCAACGGGTACTATGGTAAAAATGCCAACAGAACCCTGCTGAACACGGCGATTGATGCAGAAAAGTACGAGATGGTCCGCTTGCTCGTCAGGCATGGAGCCGACATCGAAAAACCTTCGGATGATATTACTCCATTGATGGAGGCCGCAATTAATAACAATCTATTGATATCCAGGTATTTGCTTGATCGGGGTGCCAGCGTTGATCCTGTGGACCGCATGGGCAATACGGCCCTGTTCTACGCGGCTAAGTACGGAACCCTCCGGTTGAACAGGCTGCTGGTGCAGAGAGGCTCAGATGTATCCCACAGGAATCACCGCAGATGGATGCCTCACGATATGGCTTTTTCCAGCAATAAGGATACGATCGTCCACTACCTCAGGACCATGGTAGTGAAAAAGGACTCGGCATACCGGGTGCCTGGCTATAAGGACGGACCTCATGTGATATGGGACAACCATACACAGATATTTATTATTTACCTGCAAAGAGACAGTTCTTCCAATCAAACCCTTATGGTAGACCATATGATGGATATGAAGGATAGTGTGCTGCATTTTAAAGGATTCATGTTCGACACATCCAGCTATACGATCTACCGGGATCCTGTTCATTACCCGCATGAATTTGATCATGTGGAAAAGATCTTTGTCGTTGGCGATATTCACGGGCAATATGACTCCCTGGCCAGAGTGCTCCAAGTTAACAATGTGATCGATGAGGACCTGAACTGGTCATGGGGAACCGGACATCTTGTGTTTACAGGCGATATCTTCGATCGTGGCGATCAGGTGACCGAGTGTTTATGGCTGATCTATAAATTGGAACGACAGGCACTCAACGCTGGTGGCTGCGTACATTATATCCTTGGTAATCATGAGCTGATGACCCTGTCCGATGAACTGGCCTATCAACCGGAGAAAAACAATTTCTTCAGCTATTATTTTGATATTGCTTATTCACAGTTCTTTACACCATATACTGTGCTGGGACAATGGTTGCGTTCGAAAAAGACCATGCTCAGGATCAATGACATACTGTTCACACATGGAGGAATTTCATCCCAGGTGATAGCCAAGCATCTGAATATCGATTCAGTAAACCATATGGTAAGGAAATACCTGAACCTGGAGTACGATAAAAAGAACAGCGAAACCCTCAACCTGCTTCTGTTTACCTATGGACCCTTCTGGTACAGGGGATATTTCAGGAATGGGCATCTGCCTCCGGAAACCACTCAGGAACAAATCGACCGTGTACTCGACTTTTATAAGGTATCCCACATGGTCATAGGGCACACCGATGTGCCTTTTATCGCTCCCATGTACAATGGTAAAGTTTTTCCTATTGATATTCCTTTCCATGACCCTGAATATCATCAACAATGCCTGCTGATCGAGGGGGAACATTTCTACCGTGTGTATCTTGACGGTAAGAAAGTACTCTTGAAATAAGAATATATTCCGTTGTTCGATGGTTCTATTGTCAAACTGTCAAATTGTTAAATTACCGTTAAACAACTGATCAGTTGACTTTACCTAACTCAATTTCATACCTTTACAGAAATTTTAATCACTAAACCCATGAAAGCACTGCGCATCGTTACTCTTATCTTATTGATCCTTATTGCAGCTTTTTTGCTGATAGCTGCATTTCTTCCGAAAAAAGCCTTCATTGAGGAATCAATGGTCATCAATGCCCCGCAGAAACTGATCTTCCAGGAGGTGAACAACTATGGCAACTGGGCCTGGTGGTCTCCGTTTCAACAACTGGATACTACGATGGTGGTCACACTGCAGGGTCCGAAATCCGGAGTCGGTGCCATTATGAAATGGACGAGCAAAAGTGGCAGTGGCAGCCAGAGAATCCTTGAAAGCACACCCGACTCTTTCATCTCCAATGAACTGAAATTGATGGAGGATGATCCGAATGCAGCCCTCAGCGACTGGAAGTTTGAACCGTCGGGGAGTGGTACACTCGTGTCATGGAATGTTTCCATGGAGCATCTGAAATATCCCATTGAAAGATATATGGGATTGATTATGAACAAAATGATGAGATCTGTTTTTCAAAAGGGCCTGACCAATCTGAAAACCATTTGTGAATCCCTGCCCATGTTGGAGGGTCTGGACATGCTGACCATTGAAGCACAGCCTGCACTTTCTATAAAAGATTCTGCAATGGTCACTGAACTTGGGCCCAGTATGGATGAGGCATACGGTAAAATAATGGATTTCATGTCCCGGAATAATATCCAGATGGCTGGCTCTCCATTTACCATATATTATTCCTGGGATTTCAACCGGCCTTTCCTTTTCGAAGCAGGCATTCCCATACAATCGCAGGTTGCGGGTGAGGGTGAGATCATGGCAACAGAAATCGCTGCAGGTGAGGTAGTCTGTGCCCCCTATTATGGGTCTTATGGAGGCACTGGGACCGTACACGAGAAGATCCAGCTGTATCTTGCTGCCAAACATGTTCAGTATATTGGGTCTCCGTGGGAAGTGTATGTGACCGATCCTATGGCTGAACCCGACACATCCAAATGGCTGACCATGATCTACTACAGAATTAATTAGAATGATGAATTGTTTCCGGGATCAAAATTTCACTTGACTTCCCTGTTTTATTTCCATATCTTTACACTCAAAATGCCATTGACGGAACTTTTACTTTTCGGATAATTAACCCGTGATTATTTATTTACAGCAAATACCCAGTTTATGATGGCAACCACATTACGACTTTCCCTGACCAATTTCGATTCCAATGAAAATTTATCCCTGTACGAAGAGCTGCTGTCAGAAGAGATCATGTGGCTTTTCAACAGAAAATATCCACTGGAGGTCCTATTTATTCCGTATGCGTATGACGGAGGTTTTTACAATACCTACATTCAGAAGGTCCGAACCATATTCGGTAAGTTTGGAATTCAGGTAAAGCTGCTGACGGCCGGTAATCCAGGTGACCTTATCAATGCTGCAAGTGCCATTATCGTGGGAGGAGGAAGCCTGTCAAAGCTGCTTGCAGGCACTGTGAATCATTTTGATATCCTGAGATACAAGATTCAAAAAGGGACGCCCTATCTTGGATGGAATGAGGGTAGCGTGCTGGTATCACCGTATTATGTTATCCCTCCGCTGATGCCTGTCAGTTCAACCTGCCTCGGTGTGATTCCAAAGCAGATTTATTGTCATTACCAGGACACATCGCAGAACAGGGTGGAAATCAATAATTTTTTCGTTAATCATGCGAACGACGAAGTTCCTGTAACCGAAGTGATCTGCCTGAAAAACAGGCCGGGAGGCAGTGGTATCCGACTGGAAGATGATGGGGCAGGACTGCTTTTAAATGTCATTCCCGGCTCGGACCCTCCTACGATATTCGTTTATCAGAATGGGACCATGAATGTGCTTTAACATATGCCGGATGTATCTGAGATTCTTCCCTGCTTTTCTACTGATGGTGCTTACCTCTCTTGCATCCAGCGCTCAGGATGAGAAGCCGGAAGATGAGATGCTTACCAGGGCTTATGCACTGTTTGAACAGCAGGATTTTTCAGAAGCCATTGATCTGTTTCAACAATGTATAGATAAAGAAAAGCTATCCCCCTCACCCGATAAGGATAAAATCTCCGGATGCCTCAACGATATCGGGACCTGCTATCACAAAATGAACGATTTTCAGGAAGCCATCCGGTGGTATCATCAGGCTCTCCAGGTAGACCGCGAGCTGGGAAACATTGATAATATCTCAACGCGGTACAGCAACCTGGGATTCGCTTACAGGAAACTCGGTGTGTGGGATAGTGCCCTGATTTACTACAACAGGGCGCTATCCCTTGATCTTGAGATAGGCGATGGGGCGCTGATCGCCAAAACACTGAACAACCTCGGCTCTCTGTACCATCAGATGGCTAAATACGATAGCACCATACACTACTTCCAACGCTCCCTTGAGATCAAAAAAAATATCGGGGACTCATCGGGAATGGCGGTGACTCTTAATAATATCGGCCTGGTCTACAATGCATGGCAAAAATATGACAAGGCCATCGAGTATTTTCAGGAGGCCCTTCATATTGACAGTCTGCTGGGTTATGACAGGGACTTTACCACACGGTTCAATAACATTGGCACTTCCTATCATCTGAAAGGGGATTATGATAAAGCGATCGAGTATTTCACGAAAGCACTCAAAATTGGACTGGATAGTAAAAATCCGGGTGTTGTGGCAAATCTTTACAATAATCTGGGCATGATCTATCTTAAGAAAAAAGAGTATAATCGTTCACGGGAATACCTCAACAAGGCGCTGGAAAGTTACCACAGATCAGGCCAGAAAGCTGAGGTCGCTGCAGTTCTGGCCAACCTTGCCAAAATTGATCTGGTCCTGGGAAATTACAATCAGTCTCTTGGTTATCTCTCACAAAGTACAGAAATAGCAGAAAATTTTGATCTTTTGGATCTGAACAAGGATAACTATCTGACGTTTTCTGAAATATACGCTTCCATGGGGAATTACTCCGAAGCACTGCGGTATTATAAGAAGCATATTGCTTTAAAGGATACGCTGTATTCTGAAGCCATCCACAAGCAGATCAACGATTTTGAGATCAAATATGAATCAGAAAAGAAGGATAAGGAAATCAAGTTATTAAAACAGAAGGAAGAGATCCAGAACCTGACAATCAAAAAACAGCGCATCCTCAGGAATTCACTTTACGGAGGAATCACCTTCTCCGTACTGCTGGCAGTTGTGATCCTGATGAGCCTGAACAGACGCAGGAGGGATAACCGGATCATCGCCTCTGAAAAGGCTAAAACAGATAAACTGCTGCTGAACGTTTTGCCTGCCAGCATCGCCTCGGACCTCAAGGAAAGAGGCAGCACAGAGCCAAAACTTTTTGAGAATGTGACTGTCTGTTTCACAGATATGGTAGGATTTACAGAAAAATCGACCAAACTACAACCAAAAGTACTTATCGAGGAATTGAATGCCATTTTCACTGCTTTTGATAACATTATTGAAAAAAATGATTGTGAACGGATCAAGACCATCGGAGATTCATACATGTCGCTCTGTGGCTTACCTGAACCTGATCCCAATCATGCGGAAAAGATGATCCGGACGGCAGTCGAAATGGTTCAGTATATAGAGAAAAGAAATCTTGAATCCTCTGTTGAATGGCAGATAAGGATTGGGATTCATTCCGGAGATGTCATTGCAGGTGTTGTGGGCATTAAAAAATACATCTATGACGTCTTCGGAGATACCATCAATACCGCGTCAAGGATGGAAACTTCCAGCGCCCCCATGCGGATCAATGTTTCCGAAATCACCTACCAGCTGCTCAAAGATAAATTTAAATTTGAGGAAAGGGGAGAGGTTCAGGTGAAAGGAAAAGGAGTGATGAAAATGTACTTCATTAAAGCATAAAAGAGCTACTGGTCACCCTTCAGTAAATACTGTCAAAGCTTACCGGCCAGATTTCTGACAGGCCGGAAATCATTTCTTATAATTTCCCATTTTTCTGGATATTTTTCAAAAAGATCAATGATCTTTTTCTTGTGTTTATCCAGTGCATCGGTGATTGCTGCAGCAGAAATTGGACGGTCACAAAGTTCTCCGACATTTTTCCCGGTTAATTTCTTCTTAAGCATAACAACTTCTTTTGCAGCTGTTTCAAGCCTGTCAAGTAAATAAATAGTTTTGGTATAACGATCCTCCGGATAGGAGTATTGCTCTTCCTTTCGCTGCTCGGGAACATATGTTTCGGCATTCAGATGCCAGTCGTGGATGTAAGTCAATCCTGCTGCAGCATCCTTCTCTAGATATTCAGCAAACATCACCGCTTTCCTGATGATCGTCCTCAGGTATTTGATCTCCCCAGCGTACTTCTGGATCTTACCAATGGCCGATTCATGAAACCTGTACCTGCGGCCGGAATCGGACTGGAACTCATCGAGATAATTCTGACAGAGATCCACCAGGCTCTGACCGTAATATTGACGCGTCCTGGAAAGCTCTTCACTTGACTGGATCAGGGACGAAATGACGGATTTTGTCGACTCAACGATGCTTTGTGCGGCAACCGCATCTGTTTCAAGGATACGTGTGCACGTCAGAATAAAATGGTAGGTGAGATACCCAATGATGCTTTTATAATCGGTCGAAAGGGAGCGTGAATTCAGATTGATCCCGAACATGTTCATCGATTCCTGGAAGTAGAGGAACATAATATCCTGTAAACCATCATATTTGTTAGGAAAACGAAGTACCAGGACGGTCTTGTGCTGTTCATCGAAGATCTCCACCTGTTTGTTTTCAATTTCCTTCAGGTCGTAGGGGAGTTCCTGCCGGGTGAGCCATGCAGTAGGGGATTTGCTGTTGCGGGATTTCTGAATGAGTACTTTGTTCTCTCCAAGAGATACCGTGTCGATCTGCCCGGGATTCATGCGCGGTATTGCACAAACGGAAACAAGATCCTTAGCTTGCCTGTCATAATACACGACAACGATCCTTTCAATACCAGGAAAGAAATGATGGGCATTTTCCAGTAAACGGATAAATGGATTCTTCAAAAAAGCAAGTTCCTGAAGCATGAGTTGAATCGTTTGACCTGCAAAATTAATTCATACATAATGGAAAATCAAGCTTTTTAAGTAAAATTATTAAGTTAACTTAAAAATATGAATCTGATTTATAAAGTCGACTTAATAAGATGATTAAGTTTTTATACTTTGTTTAATTTCATTTGATGCATATAATGAATGACTTAATATTGTAATCTCATTTATATACGAAAATAATGATGTCATTTAGTTGATAATTTATTAAGTAACTGCTTAACAAATTGTGATCATGATTCCTGTGGAATTTTCATATTTAAGAGTGATCTTCGGGAAAACAGGGCAGGGGAGTTACTTTTCCAGGTTACCGCTGAAGTGCAGAGAGCTGTTGTCTTATCTGTCTGTACATTTCTTTATGGATAAGGAAGAACAAATGATCCCTTACGGGATTCGCCCTGCCATTATCTCCGCAGGAAATTCGGTTGAATGGATTTTCAAGTGTGACCCAGAGGCAGCTATATCCAGCACTGAAGAATTCGATATTTCAACAAATACTTTATTTAAATTATCCAACCTTTTAAAAATAAAGAATATAGTGAAATATTTTTATTTTACTATTTCTGCTGGAGAGGTCGAAATAAAAGATCCTGACAGGATCACAAATGTCTCTACCACAGATCCGCTGAACCACTGTTTAATGATAGCTGCGAAAAATCCTGATCGGATGATCTCTGGTTACAGTATACCTGATGCTGTCCGGATTCGGCATAGGAACGAGAGAAATGGACAAAACAGGAATCGTTCAAACCTATTTTTGAAGCGAAAACGAGTGAATCATTCTCTGTCTGATCTGTTGAAAAAAATTAACCGGTGGTTATATTTCCTTAACCATCATCATTTTGACCGGATCTCGCCGCCGGGATATCTGCACCATTTTTCTTATCATCACTGCACAGAGCAATCGGGCGTTGGGATTCGTGCAGGCCCTGGGAGAGAGACACTGAAGGATGGCAATTTAAAGGATGTATGGCAGTATGGCTTTTCTGCCCGTAGGGTAATCAGGGAAGGAATTATTGTACCAACGGTGATGGTCCAGTGCGCGCGGAACAAGATTAATGATCGTCCATACCAGGAAGGATAGGGTTGGCAGGCACCAGGTCAGCAACGCATATCCCGACCATTCCAGGATCTCCCCAAAGAAATTCGGGCAGGATATATAGCGGAAGAATCCTCCGTAAGGTATGGAATACCCTGTTCTGCCTCCTTTGCGAAGATCCAAAAGCACCTGATCGGAATGAATATTAATGACCATTCCTGCAATGAAAACCAGGACCCCGATGATGAATCGTGGATCGGAGAGCCAGGAGAGGGGATAGGCATGGGAAAGGAATCCGAACCAGTATCCGATGAGAAATCCATTTATCAGATTGAAGCAAACAGCCATCAGCATAACCGAGACCGGCATCTTTTTCCCTTTGGTTCTGATCCTTAACGGGAAAATGAACACGCGGTGAACATAATGAATCATGAAAAGGGCAAAGAAGATCCATGTCGTGATGGATTTAGGATTGGGCCCCAGCAGAAATAAGAGGGCAAATATCATCAATACCGGGGCTTCCATGAGTATCCATGCAATTCGGTTATTGATCAGTGGTCCCCATCCCTTTTTTGTATGTCTTCCGTAGGGTGCTGTTATGCTTAATGTTAAAGGGAAGGTGATTAGCCCGGCGATGATCCATCCGATCACGATAAGGTTGAAAGTGTGAAGTGAGATCATAATTTTAATGCGCTTATTTTAGTTTCCAGACTTCCTTCTGCCATTCATAGGTATCCACCAGTGTTTCTTTTAGCGGACGTGGAGTGTAATTCAGTTCTCCGGATGCTTTTTGATGACTTATCCTGGGATTACATTCCTTCAATATGGTAAGGGATTCATGGGTATACAGAGGATCTTTTGACCTCATCCAGGCGTAGAGAGAAATAAAGGGCAGGCCCAACCTGGCCAGGGCAGTGGGAACGATCACTTTAGGTGTTTTATGCGGTGTGATCTCCTGCACCAGAAGGGAAAGTTCCTTCAGGGTCATATAGGAACCTGGAAGGAGGTAATTTTCACCCTTTCTGCCCATCTCAATGGCATTGACGGCGGCCCGGACCACATCCCGTACGTCCACCCAGTCGTATCCGCCAGGGACCAGCATGGGCAGGCTTCCCTTGTAAATAAGCTCTAATGCCTGACCAAGAAAAGAAAGCCTGTAATCATGAGGACCGATAATGGCAGTAGGGCTCAGAATGACGGCATTAAGACCCGATGTACGGACATGTTCCTGTACCAGCCTGAGCCCGTCGGCTTTTGACTGGTCATAGGAACCATCTTTACCGGTGACCAGTGCCCTGGATTCATCCAGCTCTTCATTCAAGGGATAAGGTTCAAATGCATGGATGCTGCTGAAATGAACAAGCCGTGGCACTTTATTATCAAGGCATGCATGCACGACATTCCGTGTGCCCTCCACATTGGTTTTGTAAACCAGATCCCGGTGTTCTTTACTGATAGCGATCCTGGCTGCAAGGTGGATTACCACATCCACATCCTTGCATAATTCATGGACTGCTCCGGAGTCAAGAATATTTCCTCTCAATGGGATATAATCAATTCCCTCAAGGCCTTTTTTATCCTGGTGTATAAGCAGCTTCAGGCTGTGTTTCTGGTGGTTCAGTTCCCGTACCAGGGTAGAACCCACATGACCACTTGCTCCTGTAATGGCTATCCTCATGCGCTTTTTTTAAATTGGCCGGCAATTTACAAAAAAGGGATTAGAACTATCTTTGCCATCGAACATTTTCATGTGCTATTTTGTTTATTAAAGATAATACTGCACAATGCCAAAAGTTCATTTAGTTGTTTATATAATGTTTATAATGTACTCTTTTATAAGAGGATATGATGTTAAAGATGTAACGAATAATAATATTTTAAATACATATTATATGTCTGATAATAAGCTAGATACTATTACACTGGGTGCGGGGTGTTTTTGGTGCGTAGAAACGATCTTCGAGCAATTGAAAGGTGTTCAATCGGTACAATCCGGATACTCGGGTGGGATCGCTGAGAATCCCACCTATAAAGATGTCTGTACGGGAGAAACCGGTCATGCGGAAGTCTGTCAGATCGTCTTTGATCCGCTGATCATTCCATTTGAGGAAATTCTTGAGGTTTTCTGGAGCATTCATGATCCGACGACGATGAACCGGCAGGGTGCCGATGTTGGAACACAATACCGATCTGTCATATTTTACCACACTGATGAACAACGCAGGATAGCAGAAGCATCCAAAAAGAAATGGAATGAATCTGGAATCTTCACCAATCAGATCGTTACGGAAATACAACCATTTTCTAAATTCTACAACGCTGAGGATTATCATCAGGATTACTACAACCTCAATCAGAGTGCTCCTTACTGCAGTTTTATCATCTCACCCAAGGTTGAGAAGTTTCGGAAGAGCTTCAAAGAGTATCTCAAAAAGTGATTCGGCAGAATGAATCTAGATTTCCTATAATAGATATTATGTTAACCAGTGTGTGCAAAATAAAGGGGGAACTATCCCCCTTCAGCTAATTTTGACCGGCTTACTCATTATGCAATTTGGTATCCACATCTTTGAGCTTATCATACATTCCAAGACGGGCGTAAATTTCTTTCAGTGATACCAGCGCATTTTTGTCTTCCGGATTAAGAGATGCAGCTTTTTCAAGGTACGGGATTGCCTTGAGCAACATCTCATCAGCTCTCTGTTTTAAAGCGTCATAACCCTTATCCCCCAGCGGTAAAGCGTTGGCTTTTTCGATAATGGAAGCGACTTTATTCACATAGAGTGCCCCTAGGTTATAGTTGGCGTCGTAATAATTCTCGTCCAGGCGAATCGCATCCATATACGCCTTTTCAGCCATCCCGAATGATTCCTCCCTGACAGTCTCCTGCTTGGTGGTATCATCTGCAATGATATTGTACTGCACTCCTACTGCAAAATAAATGGTTGGATTATCCTGCGTTTTCTCCAGGGCAAGCTGAAGATCCTTTATGGCCATCTCTGAGTTGCCGTTAGCCAGGTAAAGGTTGGTTTCTGCAATGATGATATTGAAATCATCAGGAAACTTTTGTCTTCCTAATGCACAGACTTCCAATCCCTTGTCGAATTGTTTCAATCCTTTGTAAATATTGGCCATGGACGCATAGAGATTTGGTTCACCAAAGCCTGCATCGATCAGTGTCTGGTATAATTTCATGGCTACCAGGGTATCACCTCCGTATTCTGCGGAAATACCACCGTAATATGTTGATAATGTGTCAACTCCGCCATATCCTTCATTGATTTCCTTGGATGTCAGGAAACCGTCCCTTGCTTCCAGGTATTTGGTTTCTTCAAAGGCGCCCACCGCTTTGTTGAAGAACTGTTCTGCACTGATGAGCATGTTGATCTGTAGCTCATTTTTAAACTCTTCCTTGGTATCCAGTTCTTTGGTCTTCTTATAGGCATCATACGCAATCTCAAGTCCATTGGGCGCAAGGCTCTTGTATTCCGGCACCTGAGACATATAAATATTCAGGTAAACATTCCCATAATAGAACAATGTTTTGGCTTTATCCATGGTGGATGGATTTGTCATGGCCGCATCGATGTTCTCCTTTGCCTTATCCAGTTTGCCATTCCTCAGGTAATTGATCGCGCTTTGGACCTTTGCACTCTGGGCATCAGCAAAGAGGAATCCCAGTAACACAGCCAGCATTAAGATTAATTTTTTCATTTGTTATCGGTTTTGGATTAGATTATTCTTGATCAGATTCTTGAATTTCCTGGATGTCTTCCATTTCCACTTCTTCCACATCTACAGGCACCGCTGTTACCGCTGCTATGGCATCACCTTCACGGATATCGATCAGCTTCACTCCCTGTGTTGCCCTTCCCATGACCCGGATCGCTGCCACAGCCAGGCGGATGATGAGTCCCGACTGATTGATGATCATCAGGTCGTCGTTGTTGGTGACATTCTTGATGGCGATCAGCTGGCCTGTCTTTGACGTAATATTGATCGTTTTCACACCTTTCCCTCCTCTGTTCGTTACACGGTAATCTTCCAATTTTGATCGTTTCCCGTAACCATTTTCAGAAACCACCAAAATATCGTAGGTGCCGTTTTCAACACAAATCATACCAACGACCTCATCTCCCTTTGCCGAGAGGGTAACACCCCTGACGCCCGACGCATTCCTTCCCATAGGTCTGACCGTTTTTTCATGAAAGCGGATCGCTCTTCCGGATTTCAACGCAACCAGTACCTCATTGTTTCCATTGGTCAGCCTGGCCTCCAGAAGCTGATCGTCATCCTTGATGCCAATGGCATTGATCCCTGAGGCCCTGGGCCGGGAATAGGCTTCCAGGGAAGTCTTCTTGATGGTTCCCTTCCTTGTGGCCAGGATGATATAATTGTTCTTAATGTACTCGGGATCTTTAAGGTCTTTGATATTGATAAACGCCCTGATCTTATCGTCGGGTGAGATGCTGATCAGGTTCTGGACAGCCCTTCCCTTGGATGATTTGGTACCTTCAGGGATTTCATAGGTCCGCAGCCAGAAACAGCGGCCCTTTTCAGTGAAAAAGAGCATGTAATTATGAGCTGAGGCAACGAACATATACTCCAGGAAGTCATCTCCCCTGAGCTCTGATCCCTTTGCCCCTTTTCCTCCCCTGTGCTGGACTTTATACTCAGACAGTGAAGTACGTTTGATATAGCCCATTCGTGAGATGGTGATCACAAAGTCGGCATCGTCGATCGTATCCTCAATGCGAAAATCCTGTGCGGAAGCCTCGATGGATGTCAGTCTTTTATCTCCGTATTTTTCCCTGATCTCGAGAAGCTCTTCCTTGATAATATTCATTCGCAGTATGATATCAGCCAGAATATCTTTAAGGTGCTGGATCACCTGAAGCACTTCTTCATATTCGTTCCGGATCTTTTCCCTTTCCAGCCCTGTGAGCCGTTGCAAGCGCATATCCAGAATGGCTTTCGCCTGTATCTCGGAAAGCTGGAATTGTTCCATCAGACCGGCCTTGGCCTCTTCCGGCGTTCTGGATCCCCGGATCAGTGCGATCACTTCGTCGAGGTGATCGATGGCAATGAGCAGCCCCTGGAGAATATGTGCCCTTTTTTCAGCTTCTTTCAGATCAAATTCCGTTCTGCGGATCACGACCTGGTGCCTGTGATCCACGAAATATTTGATCAGCTGTTTCAGGTTCAATAATTTAGGACGCCCGTTGACCAGTGCAATGTTATTGACATTAAAAGAAGTCTGCAGCGGGGTAAGCTGATACAGCTTATTGAGCACTACGTTTGAGTTGGTATCTCTTTTCAACTCGTAAACGATCCTCATGCCATTTCGGTCTGACTCATCCCTGATATCGGCGATGCCTTCGATCTTTTTTTCGTTGATCAGATCAGCGGTTTTTTTTATCATTTCCGCTTTATTGACCATATACGGGATCGAAGTGGCAATGATGCACTCACGTCCGTGGTCTTCCTCTTCGATTTTCGTTTCTCCCCTGAGAACGATCCTGCCCCTGCCAGTCTCAAATGCGTCCAGGATGCCATCTGTACCGTAGATGATCCCGGCGGTGGGGAAATCCGGTCCTTTGACGAATTTCATCAGTTCAGGGATGGTCATTTCATTATTATCAATATAGGCGATGATCCCTTCCACCACCTCAGCCAGGTTATGAGGCGGCATATTGGTGGCCATTCCGACGGCAATGCCCGATGCGCCGTTCACCATCAGATTGGGTATTTTGGAGGGTAACACCGTGGGTTCAGAGAGCGTATCATCGAAATTGAGCTGCATATCCACCGTTTCCTTATCGATGTCTTCGAGCATCTCCTCTGCGATCTTCTTAAGCCTTGCTTCGGTGTACCGCATGGCAGCAGGACTGTCGCCGTCGATGGAGCCAAAGTTGCCCTGTCCGTCTACCATAGGATAGCGTAAGGACCATTCCTGGGCCATCCGTACCATGGCATCATACACAGAGGTATCTCCATGGGGATGATATTTCCCCAGCACCTCTCCAACGATTCTGGCAGATTTCTTATATGGGCGATTGGAGAGCACTCCCAGCTCGAGCATACCGAACAAAACCCTGCGGTGGACGGGTTTCAGGCCATCCCTGACATCCGGCAATGCACGTGACACAATGACCGACATCGAATAATCGATGTAAGCCGACTTCATCTGGTTCTCAATATTTACGCTGACGATCTTCTCTCCTTCTGGCATATTTTTCCTATGGCTTTTTGCGCCACGAAGGTACGTTTTTTTCGCATTCATAGCCTTGCAGCCTGCACTTTTTATACTAACACGATTGTGTTGATAATAATAGAGTTCTGTGATTTTTTACCCTCATATTCGAAGTAATTTTGGAGTCGAGGAAGAACTGAAGGACAGCATTCAGAATGGAAACGAAAGAGCGTCTGAACATAATGGGATTTAGGTTGTTTATTGATGCATTCCGATGGAATGATTTTTGATCTGCCAGCCCATTTCATTCGGCTTTCCGTGGTTGGCAGCTGACATCGAAACAATTTTTTGTATTTTTGTATAAATGGAAGCAAAATTTTCACAGCGGGTCAAGGATGTCCTGACATATAGCAGGGAGGAAGCCATACGGCTTGGTAATGAATACATTGGCGTGGAGCATTTGCTCCTGGGCATGATTCGTGACGGCGCGGGACTGGCCATTCAGGTAATGAATTATCTTGGCGCCGATATTAATGAAATCAGGTATCGTATTGAACAAGCGATCGTAAATAAAGGGAACCGGACCATCAGCAATGACAATCTGCCACTCATCAAACAGGCGGAACGCGCCTTAAAACTCACGTACCTGGAAGCCCGTATCTTTCAAAGCGAAACCATTGGCACCGAGCATCTTTTACTAGCCATCCTCAAGGATGAAGATAACCTGGTCAGCAAGACGCTGAAAAGGTACGGCATTGATTATGAGTCAGTCAAGGCAGAGGTGAAGGCGATCATCACGGATAAGGAAGCCCCCTCCCCCATGGAGACTTCGGATGAACTTCCTGGCGGAACGGCCGATGATGACCAGGAGGAAGGTGGCCGCGGATTCAGCGGCAATATCAAGAAAACACCGGAATCAAAGTCAAAGACGCCTGTTCTGGATAATTTTGGGCGTGATATCACCAAGGCTGCCGAAGAAGGCAGGCTGGATCCTATCGTCGGGCGTGAAAAAGAGCTGGAACGCATTGCACAGATCCTCAGCCGCAGAAAAAAGAACAATCCCATTCTGATCGGAGAACCCGGGGTCGGGAAATCTGCCATAGCAGAAGGTCTTGCACTTCGTATCGTGGAACGCAAGGTCTCCCGGGCACTCTTCAATAAGCGGATATTTACCCTCGACCTTGCTTCCCTGGTGGCAGGTACCAAATACAGGGGCCAGTTTGAGGAAAGGATGAAAGCCGTTCTCAACGAACTGGAGAAGAACAGGGACATCATCCTGTTCATTGATGAGATCCACACCATTGTGGGAGCCGGAAATGCATCAGGATCCCTGGATGCTTCCAACATGTTCAAGCCGGCCCTGTCGCGCGGCGAGATACAGTGCATCGGAGCCACAACCCTCGATGAATACAGGCAGTACATTGAAAAGGACGGAGCATTGGAACGTCGTTTTCAAAAAATACTGGTGGATCCGACTTCCCCTGAAGAAACCGTGGAGATACTGCATAACATCAAGGAAAAATATGAAGATCATCATCTGGTGAAATATACCGATGATGCCATAAAGGCCTGCGTTTCCCTGACCACCCGCTACATCTCTGACCGATACCTTCCCGACAAGGCCATTGATGCACTGGATGAAGCCGGCTCAAGGGTTCATATCATCAATATCAATGTTCCCCAGGAAATCATCGATATTGAGAATGCAATCGAAGAAAGCAGGAAGAAAAAAACAAAAGCCATCAACAGTCAGAAATTCGAGGAGGCTGCTGAATTCAGGGATATCGAGCGGAAGCTCCAGGAAGAACTGGAAGCTGCCAAAAAGAGCTGGGAGGAAACATCCAATATTAAGCGCCAGACGGTGACTGCAGAAAATGTTGCCGAAGTGGTGGCCATGATGACAGGAATCCCAGTACAACGTATTGCGCAGAACGAGAGCAACCGGTTGATCAAAATGGAGGAAGAGCTGCAGCATGCGGTCATTGGTCAGGATGAAGCCATTAAAAAGGTTGTCCGTGCTATCCGCAGGAACCGCGCTGGATTAAAAGATCCCACCAAACCGATCGGCAGTTTTATCTTTCTTGGCCCTACCGGTGTCGGAAAGACTCATCTTGCCAAGGTGCTGGCAGAGTACCTTTTTGATTCTGTTGACGCCCTCGTACGTATCGACATGAGCGAATTCATGGAGAAATTTGCTGTTTCCCGGCTTGTCGGCGCACCTCCGGGCTATGTCGGGTATGAAGAAGGCGGTCAGCTGACGGAGAAAGTCAGAAGAAAGCCCTATTCGATTGTCCTGCTGGATGAGATCGAAAAAGCCCATCCTGACATTTTTCACTTGTTGCTGCAGGTGCTTGACGACGGAGTGCTGACCGATAGTTTCGGCAGGAAGGTGGATTTCAAGAATACGATCGTCATCATGACTTCCAATATTGGTAGCCGGCAGCTGAAGGATTTCGGTCAGGGCGTTGGATTCTCGACGGCAGCCCGCAAATCGGCCAGCGCTGATTTCACCAAGAGCGTAATTGAAAATGCATTGAAAAAGACATTCGCTCCCGAGTTTCTGAACCGAATTGACGACGTGGTCATCTTCAATCCACTGGAACGTGAAGATATCCATAAAATCATCGACATTGAGCTTACACTGCTTTTCAAGCGTGTGGAAGCCCTGGGATATCCTATCTCTGTCACCGGGCCTGCGAAGGATTTTATTGTTGAAAAAGGCTGGGATGCCCAGTTCGGAGCTCGTCCCCTCAAACGCGCCATCCAAAAATATATTGAAGATCCTTTGGCTGAAGAGCTGATCAAGACCGAATATGTATCCGGTGATTCCATTCTGGTGGATCTGGATCCAGCCAAAGAAGACATAAGCATCACAATCAACAGACAGACCGAAAAAGCACCCACGGTCTGATCATGTGTCAACCCTCAAAACAATGATCATGGACGATAAAAAAAGATTATCGGGAGGAGAATTTCTCATCCATGAAACAGAAGCGGATCTTGTTTTTATTCCGGAGGAATTCGACGAGGAGCAACGAATGATCCGGCAGACATGCCAGGATTTTCTTGACACGGAGGTTTATCCCCTCCTCGACCGGATCGACAACCAGGAGGAAGGCCTGATGCGCAGCTTGCTGCACAAGGCGGGAGAGCTTGGCCTGCTGGGTATCTCTTTACCCGAAGAATACGGGGGTTTTGAGCAATCCTTTGTTACATCCATGCTGGCCAGCGAGTCCATGGGTTCGGGATATTCGTTCTCGGTAGCCTACTCCGCACATACCGGCATCGGCTCTCTTCCCATCCTTTATTATGGCAGCGACCAACAAAAAGAACGTTACCTTCCCAAACTTGCATCCGGTGAGTGGGCAGCTGCCTACTGCCTGACCGAACCCAATGCGGGATCGGATGCCAACGCGGGGAAAACAAGGGCCTTATTATCAGCGGATGGCACGCATTACATACTCAACGGCCAGAAAATGTGGATTACCAACGGTGGATTTGCCGACATTCTGACGGTTTTTGCAAAAATCGGAAATGACAGGGTGCACAGTGCATTTATCGTGGAACGCAACTGGCCTGGCGTGGTGATACTTCCTGAGGAAAAGAAAATGGGTATCAAGGGTTCCTCCACCGTGCAGATCTTCTTTAACGATGTCAGCGTACCGGTCCAAAACCTCCTGGGACGACAGGGTGAAGGATTCAGGATTGCGCTGAACATACTTCATATGGGAAGGATAAAACTGGGCGGTACGGTTCTGGGAGCTGCCAAAAGGGCTATTACCCTATCGGTGAACTATGCCAGTGAACGCAAACAGTTTGGACGCCCCATCGGAAGTTTCGGTGCGGTCAAATACAAGCTGGCAGAACAGGTGATCAAGACCTTCGTCACGGAATCAGCTGTATACCGGGCCAGTCATGACGTCGACCAGGCCATCGCCGAACTGAAAAAATCCGGAATGGACAGGAATAAAGCTTCCATTGAGGGAATTGCCCAGTATGCCATTGAGGCAGCCATCTTAAAAGTATTTGGTTCCGAGGCACTTAACTATATTGTGGATGAAGCTGTACAAATCTTCGGCGGAATGGGCTTTTCTTCAGAGACCAATGTTGACCGGGCTTACCGTGATTCAAGGATCAACCGTATCTTCGAAGGCACCAATGAGATCAACCGCTTGCTGGTGGCGGATACTACCATCAAAAAGGCGCTTCGCAGCGGATTTGATGTGGTGCGCTATGCAAACCATGTGGTAAAGGAGTGGAAAGAGATACGCCAGGATGATCCCACGAAACTTCCCTATTTTAAGGAGAAATATTTTTACATTAAGAACTTCAAACGCATTGCCCTCTTCCTGCTGGGAGCCATTTCGAAAAAATTTGAGCGTAACCTGACCGAGGAGCAAATGATCCTTTTCAACATTTCGGATATCATCATGAATGTTTATACAGCTGAATCTGTTCTGCTTAGAGTTCAGAAGCTGGAAAAGCTTTATGGTGAGGCCGGGATTGGCCTTTATAAGGACATCCTGGAGGTGGTCATTTACGATATGGCTCACCTGGTCAAAAAAGCGGCAACGGATGCAGTGAATTCATTTGCCACAGGTGACGAACACCGTATCTGGCTGGAAAGGATTGGACGTTTCACCATTGTACCTCCGGTGAATGTCAAGGAAGCCAGGCTACGTATCGCAGATAAGCTGCTGGAGGAAAATCGTTATTTCCTGTAGAACCTTTTATTTCAGGATACTTTTCGAGATTACGATCCGCTGTACCTGGTTGGTGCCTTCATAGATCTGGCAAAGTTTGGCGTCACGCATCATCTTTTCGACCGGGTGTTCCCTGGAATACCCCTCCCCTCCCATCACCTGGACCGCATCGGTAGTCACTTTCATTGCCATATCCGACGCGTACATTTTTGACATGGCGGCGAGTTTTGAGGCACTCTTCTGACCTGCATCGTGTGCCCAGGCAGCGTACCATGTCAGCGTACGGGCAGCCTCGATCTCAGTGGCCATATCGGCCAGCAGAAATCCTATGGCCTGGTTGGCAGCAATCGGTTTTCCGAACTGGATCCTCTTCTGCGCCCATTCCTTTGATACTTCAAATGCTGAACGTGCCACGCCGATGCTCAGTGCTGCCACCCCCGTCCGCGTACGGTCGAAGGTCTTCATCGCAATAAGAAATCCCCTGCCTTCCTCTCCAAGGACATGATCAGCGGGTACCTCCACATCATGATATTTGATCTCATTCTGAACCGATGCCTTCTGCCCCATCTTGTCCAGGCGGCTGACAATCTCCACTCCCGGGAGATCCAGGGGTACGATGAATGCAGTCAGGCTGCGGCTTCCCTTAACAGGATCGGTGATCGCAAAGACCGTGTGAAAGGATGCAACTTCGCCGTTGGTAATGAATCGTTTGTGACCATTCAGTATATATTTGTCCCCTTTTTTTTCAGCGTAGGAACTGATGGCCTGAACATCTGAACCCGCGTTGGGTTCTGTCAGGCAATACGCTGCAACCCCTTTCTCTTCCCTGATCCGGCCAAAGAACTTCTTTTTTTGTTCATCGCTACCGGCAATAAGCAAGGGAGTCAGCGCAAGCGTATTGGCATCGATGCAGATTCCGATTCCGATGCATCCTGCTCCCAGCTCTTCAGATTGCAAGGCACTGCCCATCTGGTCGAAGCCATTGCCGCCGTACTCTTTCGGAATGGGACCGTTGATGATCTTCTCGTCATACGAAGCTTTGATGATCTCCCAGGGAAATTCGGCCAGCGCATCGTATTTCATGCGGTTGGGAATGATCCAGCGATTTGTGAAGTCGCGGTATTTCTCAACAATAGCTTGTTGTTCAGGGGATAAGGAAAAATCGACCATAAGCACCTCCGGAATTATTGGTTAGTTTGACAGATCATACTTCTGACAAATTTAATGAAATAAATATATATCCCTGATTCGCTTTATCCTATTAAATTACAGTTTTCAGCGATTTTGTACCTTTGGGTGGTGAAAATCATCACCAGTGGCAAGTAAAGATAAAAATCCGGCCAAAAAGAAGAAATTCCTTGCCTTGCCCAGGTACCCGGGAGGCAGCAGGGCGTTCAGGTTTTTTTTAATGGATAACCAGGTCTACCCGGAGGAAGCGATGGCAAAGGGCATCGAAGGAGATGTGTACGTCCGCTTCAGGGTCAATGACCTGGGTGAAGTCATTGAGGCGCATGTTGAGAAAGGGATAGGACATGGGTGCGATGAAGAAGCGCTACGGATTGTACGTCTTTTAAAATATGAGCAGGTAAGGAACCGTGGAATGCGTGTGGAGTCATCCATGCGAACGAAGATACCCTTTCGGCTGAACAAAGATCAGGATTCCTTCAGGATAGTTTATAATTCGTCGGTAGCAGGCAGCGAAGCAAATCCGGAAGACCGCAGTCCCCAGGAAAAGAATGTGTACTCCTACACGATCCGGTTTGAGCACGAGACTCCGGGCGGGAAACCTGAAAACTAACTAATCCACTTCCGGGCATTCATCACACTCAAGGCTGCGGGAGTACATCCGCATTGCCCTGAGACTCATCCCCATGCTTGAGAAACCACCGTCATGATACAGGTTTTGCATGGTCACTTTTCGTGTCAGGTCCGAGAACAGTGTGATGCAATAATCGGCACATTCCTCAGCAGAAGCATTTCCAAGCGGAGACATACGGTCGGTAAAGTCCATCAATCCCTCCATCACACGAACTCCGCTGCCTGCGGTGGTCATGGTGGGAGACTGTGATATGGTATTGACTCTTACCTTCCGTTCCCTTCCATAGATATATCCAAAACTTCGGCAAATGGATTCCAGGAGGGCTTTCGCATCCGCCATGTCATTATAAGCGTAAAGGGTTCGCTGCGCGGCGATATACGACAGAGCCACCACTGAACCCCATGGGTTGATGGCATCCATCTTAAACGCTGTCTGTAGCATCTTATGAAACGAAAGCGAAGAAATATCAATGGTCTTCATGAAGTATTCGTAATCCAGGTCCGGGTAGATCCTTTTCTTTCTCACATTCATCGACATCCCGATGGAATGAAGCACAAAGTCGACTTTTCCACCAAGGATCTCCATGGAACGCCCAAAAACAGTCTCCAGATCCGTCGTTTCCGTGGCATCTGCAGGGATGATCTCAGCGTGGCACAATTCTGCCAGTTGTTCGATGGTACCAAACCGGATGGCAGTAGGGGTATTGGAGAGGGTAAAGCGGGCCCCCGCTTCATGAGCCTTCAGTGCGACCTGCCATGCAATGGATTTTTCATCCAGGGCACCGAAGATGATTCCCTTTTTCCCCTGTAAAAGCTGGTTTATCATGTGTATATCAATGATGTTAAGAAATGTAGAGTTTACAACTTGTTCTTCAGAAGTTCCCTTGCCGCCATGATCGCTGAATCGGTCACTTTCTGGTCGCTTAGCATCTTGGCGATTTCCTGGAGCCTTTCTTCAGCGGACAGCCGCCTGAGAAACGTCTGAGTTGAAAAGATATCTGCCGTTTTAAAGACCAGGTAGTGTGATTCTGCCTTGCTGGCAATCTGAGGAAGATGGGTGATGACGATCACCTGCATGAACTCAGCCATGCGTTTGAGGATCGTACCCATTTTCCCTGCCACCTCTCCTGATATTCCCATATCGATCTCATCAAAAATAATGGTCGGGAGAAGGTTTTTGCGTGCTATGAGCGACTTGAGGACCAGCATCAACCTTGAGCGTTCTCCTCCTGAGGCAACCCCTGAGATCTCTTTCATGTCCCCTCCCCTGTTGGCGTTGAAAAGGAACGTCAACTGATCCAACCCATCCCTGGTCAGTGAACTGACAGGTGTTTGTTCAATGGTAAACCGGGCGTCTGGCATTCCCAGATCCTGAAGCAGCCGGATGATCTCTTTCTCAAAACCGGGCAGAATCTCCTTTCTTTTCATAGAAATCTCCCTGGCGGACCGGTTAAGCTCCTCCTCAAGTTTGCCTGCTTCGGATTTGAGTTGTTCGATTTTTTCGGCAAGCGACTGTCTGGAAAGGATTTTCTCCGAAAGATCATCTTTCAGTGCCAGAAGTTCTTCCACTGAGCCCGCGTGGTGCTTATGTTCCAGTTTGTTGATCAGATCGATCCTGTCGTTGAGGGCTGAGATGCGCTGCGGATCGAATGTGATCTGACTCTCAATGCGATCTATTTCAAGGGCAATATCTTTTAGTTCGATACTGGTTTCCGTGAGCCGGTTAATCAGAATTTGCAGATCAGGGTAATAGCGGACTGATCTTGACAGGCCGGCGATCAGTTCCCTGAGCTGGTCCAGAATGTTGGTATCGTTATGCAGGACGGATTGTGATGCATGATAAAGGCAAGATTTGATTTCTTCAGCATTGGTTCCGATCTGCAGGTCTCGTTCGACCTGCTCCTGTTCTCCAGTTAACAGTTGTGCCTTTTCAAGCTCTTCAAACAGGAACTGAAAGTATTCCAGTTCGGCCCTTGACTTATTTTCCTGTTCATTGAGCTTCTGGAGCGAGGTTTTTATGTGGGTCAGCTGATCGAACTGCTCACGGTACGCATTAACCTGCCCGATGATACCGGCATAATGATCCACTACGGTCATCTGGAAGTTTGCCTCGTTCAGGGTGAGGGTCTGGTACTGGGAATGGATGTTGACCAGTTTTTCACCCAGTTCCCTGATCAGAGAGAGGGTTACAGGTGTATCGTTGATGAAAGCTCTGGAAGTTCCGTTGGGACTGATCTCCCTTCTGATGAGTGTTATCTCCTGCCAATCGAGGTCATTCTTCCGGAAGAATGGTTCCAGCGTGTAGCCAGTGATGCGGAAGGTTCCCTCCACAACACATTTTTTATCCTTTTCACTGAGCAGGGATGTCTCTGCCCTCTGCCCCAGGATCAGCGAGAGTGCTCCCAGCAAGATGGATTTGCCGGCACCGGTCTCTCCTGTTATGACCTCAAATCCGCCGGTCAGGTCGATGTCGAGCTCACGGATCAGCGCATAGTTCTTTATGGTAAGGCGTGTCAGCATCCTGGTGAATCGGATCGTTGATCAACAAAAATAAGAAAGATTATCACTGGCAGGTGCTAATTTTCGGTAGCGAATAAACGCTGGTAGGAAGAGGAGTTGGCAGGATCAATTTCAGTAAGTATATTCAAGGCCCTGGTCTTGTCCATGGGTGACGCTTCTTTGAATATGTTTCCGATCTCTTCCCT
The DNA here is from genome assembly GCA_022711405.1 of Bacteroidota bacterium. Lineage (GTDB taxonomy): Bacteria > Bacteroidota > Bacteroidia > Bacteroidales > JAGONC01 > JAGONC01. The sequence continues at coordinate 31,434 of JAKLFC010000007.1, read as the reverse complement.
TTTGGTATCGAGAATGACGCTTACCAGGTAAAGGCCCGGCTTGGCCCTGTTGGCCTTCCGGAGATCTTCAAGTGCTTCGGTGATGGTTCCTCTTCCCATCTCCAGGTTATTGGACATTACATCGAGCCCTCTGCGGTGGTATTTATAGATGAACTGACGTGCTGATGAATAGGATGAATTCAGCAGGTTTTCGACCAGCCAGTATCTGTTTCGCTGACTCTCAAATGATTTCCAGCCTTTTTCGACGGAGGACTGGGCTGAGTTGACAATATTCTGGGCCTTCTGATAGAAGGGTGTCCCGCCGTTGGGGGAAAAGGAATCGAAGTCCAGTCCAAGTATGATGTAGATGTAATAGGCAAACAGGGAGGTAACGCTGGATGTGTAGGAGTTATCCGAATAGTTCAGGGGTTCGCCCATGTCATATTTTATTCTGATGTCCTTATCTATATAATTGAACATGGGTGTTTCGTACGAGGTCTGGAAAACCGGTCTTCTGAACACCACGTTCAGTCTTCCTTCGTACTCACTGCCGCTGATCCGGTTGGAGAGGGAGAGCATGAAAGAGCACTCGATCCTTTCTTCCGGTGCAAACGTATAGTTGGTCCAGGCACGTTCGTTGACAAATTCGTACAGTCCCTGCTGTAGTTCTTCAAAGATTCTGCGGTCAGTTCCTTCCAGTTCGGAGGCCGACACGCTAATGGAAGCCTTGAATTCCTGGGCTTGCACTGATAAACCGATCAATATCAGTAAGATGGCAATAATCTGTCTGATCATCTGGTCAAGGATTATTCATAGGTGATCCTGGCGGTGATCCAATCCAGAATATCTCCTGCCACCTCCTGCTTGGGTTTGGCTTCATATTCCCTGTTTTCGCCAGTTTCATCGATAAGTGTTATTTTATTGGTCCCAAATCCGAATCCTGCTCCTGATTCCTTCAGCGAATTAAGAACGATCAGATTGAGCTTTTTATTTTTCAGTTTTTCCCTGGCATGTTCGAGTTCATTGTCCGTTTCCAGTGCAAAGCCGACCAGATACTGATGAGTCTTTTTTATTTGTCCCATAGCTTTCAGGATATCCGCTGTGGGTTCGAGGGTAATGGTCAGGGAAGCCCGGTCCTTTTTGATTTTTTGTGGTTCAGGATGGGAAGGCCGGAAGTCGGCTACTGCCGCTGACATGATCGCAATATCGCAGGACGGAAAGTGCTTCAGGCATTCATGATACATTTCATCTGCAGTGACCACATCTTTCCTGTCAATATCAGGATGATCCGCAGAAAGAGTCGACGGTCCGGCCACCAGGATCACGGATGCTCCTCGCCGGGCAGCTTCGTTTGCCAGGGCAAAACCCATCGTACCTGTGGAGTGGTTGGCGACATATCTGACCGGATCGATGGCTTCATGGGTTGGGCCTGCAGATACCAGTATTTTTTTGCCTTTCAGGCTGTGCCCTTTGGTGAAGAACTGCCTGATACATTCCACGATACGTTCAGGTTCTTCCATTCTTCCTTCCCCGCTCAGTCCGCTGGCCAGTTCGCCTATTTGCGGTTCGATGAGCCGGCAACCCATGCCGGTCAATTTCTGGATATTCTGCCGGGTGGCTTGGTGTTTATACATATCCATGTCCATGGCAGGTGCGAAAAAAACCGGGCAACGGGCGGAGAGAAAAGCTGTGAGGACGAAGTTATCGGCTATGCCGTGTGCCATTTTCGCCATGGTATTGGCTGTCAGGGGTGCAAGAACGATCAGGTCAGCCCATAATCCAAGGTCAACATGGCTGTTCCAGGTACCTTCAGATGGATCAAAAGGTTCACAGATGACGGGATTCCCCGACAATGTGGAAAGTGTCAGCGGAGTAATGAAGTCGAGGGCTGCAGGGGTCATCATTACTTTGACCTCCGCATGCTCCTTAACCAGAAGACGTACAAGGTACGCCGACTTGTAAGCAGCGATGCTCCCCGTGATCCCTACCAGGATTTTTTTTCCTGCCAGCATGTGCGTTCTGTTAACGTATCCGTTAAATGGATTTCGGTTTTTTATCCTTTGCAGGATTCCTGTAATAGATCTGATCATTCAGGAATTCGCTGATAGCGATGAGGGTTGGTTTAGGCAACCTTTCGTAAAACTTGGCGATCTCGATCTGTTCCCTGTTTTCAAACACCTCTTCCAGGTTGTCGGTTGGTGAAGCGAATTCAGCTATTTTCTTGCTGAGTTCTTCCTTCATCTCGAGGGAAATAGAATTGGCACGTTTTGACAGTATGGCCACCGATTCGTAGATATTGCCGGTGTCCTTATCAAAATCGCGCATGGTCCGTGTGACGGTGGTAGAATCAGCTTTTGATTTTTTATAATCCATGGATCGTTTATTTAGTTTTTAACCTGTCTTCGTGAGTTCTTGCTAAAATTATTAACCTGTTTGATGTACTGGCTGTCAGGGTATGCCGTCACAAACGCATCATAGGCTTCGAGAGCGCTCTGGTGCCTCTCCTTCTTCTTTTCCTCGATGCTGTTCTCCGCATAAAGATAATAGGCTTTGGCCAGATTGAACATGATCTCTTCCTTATAATCAGTTCCCGGGAAATCTTTCATTACGTTGTTGAAGGCTGTGATGGCGGCATTGTAATTTTCCATTTTCAAGTACAGTGAAGCGATCTCAAATGCTTTTTTCTCCAGCTTGCCCCGCAGATTATCGATCAGGGTGTTGCATTCTGCGATCCGTTCGCTCCGAGGGTAGACGTCGATGAACAACTGCAGCTCATTGATCGCATCCAGCGTATTGGTCTGGTCGAGAGAGTACGAGGGAGACAGCAGATACTTGCAGTAAGCACTCATGAACTGGCATTCCTCCGTGTATTTACTGGTTGGAAAGTTCTTGGCAAACCGTTTAAAATAGTGACTGGCCAGTTCATAATCCTTTTGATGGTAATAGCAGTAGGAATAATAATAATTCAGGTCCTCGGCCTTATCACTGCCCCTGTAAAATGGAAGAACTGTTTCAAAGAGTTCAAGTGCCCTGTAGTAGTCACCCTGGTTGAAATACACCACTCCCATCTCATATTTCTCTCCATAGTCCTGGCTTTTCATCAATTTTTGATAATCGCTGCATGCGCTGATAATCAATATGATGGAGATGAAAAATACTATTTTGGATCCATTTTTGACCATGGCCGCAAAGATACGACAATTCGGAATATGATTAACGGTTTCAGGATTGTATTATTATGGGTATTGCAGGGCGGTCACGCCATTACTGACTTCCCCTGCATAAAATGAAGGCACCAGACCGGTCATTTCTGTGTATCGTTTACCCGCTTCCTTCATAAATATTTCGATCTGGTCTTTATGGAGGATGCTTACCGTGCATCCTCCGAAGCCAGCTCCTGTCATCCGGCTCCCCAGGAGTCCGGGTATCTGCCGGGAAGCATCCACGAGGGAATCAAGCTCATAGCCTGTGACCTCATAATCCTTGCGCAGGGATTCATGGGATTGGTCCATCAGTCTGCCAAGTTCTTCAAGATCGCCCTTCCGCATGGCTTCAACAGCATGAATGACCCTGTTATTTTCAGATATAACATGCCTGGCCCTTTTTCTTATGGTTTCGTCAGGGATCGTTTCCTGGTACTTCTCAAAGTCCGCCATGGTCACCTGTCCCAGGTGCTTTATATCCATGCGCTTTTTCAGGTAATCCACCGCTTTCGAGCATTCCTGTACCCTTTCATTGTACTTTGAGTCGGACAGTTTGCGTATCTTGTTGGTGTTGGAGATCATCAGCCTGTAATCCTTCAGATCCAGAGGGATCCATTCATGACGGATGGTGTCGCAATCCAGAAAGACAGCATGGCTCTTCTTCCCGAATCCCACGGCGTACTGATCCATGATTCCGCAATTTACGCCTACAAATTCGTTCTCTGCTCTTTTGGATGCCCTGACAAGGTCAATCATTTGCCAGCGGAGCCCGTACAGTTCATTGAACGCGTAAGCCGTCACCATCTCAATGGAGGCAGAGGATGACAGGCCTGCTCCGTTGGGTATGTCTCCTTCAAAGAGCATATCCATTCCCCTTGACTCAGTAAGGTGGGGCAGGAACTGACTGATCACACCCAGGGGGTAATTGACCCATTCCTGTCCAACTTTTCCGGGAGTCCCTCCCAAAGGAATCTCGCCCGCATAAGGAAAATTAACAGAGGCCATTCGTAACCGGTGCAGCTCGTTGACACGGATCAGCAGCATGGTACCATACTGTAAGGCGCATGGAAGAACATAACCACCATTGTAGTCAGTATGTTCACCGATCAGGTTTACCCGGCCCGGAGCAAAAAAGACGGACAGCGGTCGATCGCTTTTTCCGAAGCGCTTTATAAATTGACGTTCCAGGTGCTGGATTCTCTCTACCATTTCGATTTTCTTATTCTTTGCTGATGGAAAGGAGTTCAACATCAAAGATCAATGCCATGTTGGGTTCTATGAACTGACCTCTTTGCTGGTTCTTATAGGCCAGGTCGGAAGGGATGTACAATGTCCATTTGGATCCAACCGGCATCAGCTGCAGGGCTTCTGTCCATCCCCTGATGACACCGTTTACCCTGAAGGTGGCAGGCTGTCCTCTTTCGACGGAACTGTCGAATACGGTACCGTTGATGAGGGTTCCATGATAATGAACGGTCACCATATCTGTCGGACCTGGTTTTTCACCGGTTCCCATCTGAATCACCTTATATTGAAGTCCGCTGGGCAAGGTGGTCACTCCTTCTTTTTTGCTGTTTTGTTCAAGGAACCGCTGACTTTCTATCCTGTTCTTTTCTTCCTTTGCCTGCCGCGCCATTTTGGCTTTTTCCAGATCAGCCTGGTGTTCTTCCTTGCTTTGGATCTTCATGATCTGGATATCGTACAATAACGTGGAATAGGGCGGTACAATATCTCCTCTTCCCGCTGCGCCGAATGCGAGGCTGGACGGAACGATCAGGGAGGCCCTCCCTCCTTCGCTCATCATGGAGATGGCTTCGGTGACTCCCTGGTTCTCAAATTGTTTTCCATATTCGAAAGAGCTTGGCTCACCTTCAAAGGAGGAGTAGATAGGTACTTTATCAAGAAGTGAAAGGGCAAAATTGATCTTCACCCAGTCGCCTTCTGCAGGCTTTTTACCATTGCCTGGTGTCGTTTCGGTAAAGTACAGGCCACTGGAGGTAGGAGTCACCTGCAGGTTATTTGCCTTCAGGTATTCCTGAAGCTTGTCGGCTTCTTCCTTTGATCTCTGTTCATTCCTGAGCTGTTCTGCCCTCTGGTACTCCTCCTGGGTCTGCAAATCAGCCATCTTCACATCAAAAAACAGGACGCCGTTGCTGTCGATAAAATCAGGTATGAAGCGCGAGCCTGCTGTGACCAGGAAAAACGAGTCAGCTGCCAGGATGAAGGTGGCACTGTCACCTTTGGACATCATGGACAGGGCTTCATAAATGTCTCCCTTGTATTGAGGAGGCGATTGCGGAAGGATCATGGGGCGCGGATTCAGCCTGCTGTCGAAAAGGTTGCTGTCCTCGGTACCGTACCGCATCGTCAGGGTCATGAGTTCGTTCAGCTGAGGCTTGTTGGTGTCGCCCGAGCGTTCATGGAATTTATAATAGAGACCGCTGTCGGTCTTTTTAAATCCTCTGTACGGGGATTGGTTGCAGCCTGCCCAAAGAATCAGCATACCTGAAAGTATCACCGAGCTAAAGAAAAACAATTTTTTCATGGGATTCTCTTGTTTAGATTTTTATGATTTATTTTGATTTAATGCTCACTATATCAATAAGATGTATGTCGTATACCAGTGTCGCTTTCTGGGGGATTGACTTCCTGTCTCCCAGAAGGCCAAAAGCGAGGTGCGAAGGTAATATAAATTTCGCTTTATCACCTGCATGCATGTATCGTATTCCTTCATCAAGACCTGGTTCAACGTTATCCTTCCCAATAATGAAGGATCTTTCCTGAGAGGAATAGCAAGTGTCGCCATTCAGAAGGACCACCGAGCAGGTAAGGATAGCCCTCATTCCCGGGTTAGCAGCGGATCCCTTCCCTTCTGAATAGATCATGTAACGCAACCCCGTGCCGGTTTTGTTCATGTTCCAGCCGTACCTGCCAATAAAATCATCGATGAGCTCATCCTCTGACCTGACCATCTTCTTGTTGACGTTGATCAGTTGATCTCTGTAATCCTCCATTGAAGCTTCTTTTTCACGGGTTGGATGTTCCTGCGTGCAGGCTGCAAGAATGATAACAAGTATCCATCCTGCAGCACGAATCCTGGTTGACATTTTACCGGCGGAAGGCATTTTTGTACAGGATTAATAGTCCAGTTGATCCTTAATGGCGGGAAGAAGATCGTGGATTTGCCCGAGCGTCTTTTCCATGCCGAGGTATGAGTTGCCACCAGCAGCATTCCTGTGACCTCCCCCGTTAAAATATCGCCGAGCAAGCTCATTCACAGAGAAATTACCCTTTGACCGGAACGAAAGCCGGATATATTTCTCCCTTTCCATCAGAAGAATGGCAAGGTTGATCCCTCTAACGGAAAGTGCGTAGTTGACGATACCTTCGGTATCCCCTATCTGATGTTTGAACCTTCTTAATTCCTGTTTTGTAAGAGAAATATAGGCAGTGTGGTACTGGTTAAGCACTTTGAGTTTTTCACTCAGGGAAAATCCCAGCAGGCGCATTCTCGACTCAGTATAGGTGTCATAGACAAGCCTGTGGATGTGTTCCACATCAATTCCCAGGGCGATCAGGCTGGCGACGATGGCGAAGGTATGCTCATAGTTGCAGGAGTAGCTGAAGGAGCCCGTGTCGGTCATGATGCCGGCGTAGATGCATTCTGCAATTCTCTTATCGATCAGGTGTGGTTTATCGAAAGAAGTGATAAAATCAAAGATGATCTCAGAGGTGGATGAAGTTTCAACGACAGAGATGATGTGGTCAAATTCCTGAACAGGCTGCACATGATGGTCGATCAGCACTTTTAATGCGCTGGAGCTCCTGACGGCCTCTTCCAGCATATCCAGGCGGTTAAGTGCATTAAAATCAAGGCAAAAGATCAGATCAGCCGAAGCGATATGCTCTTTTGACAGCTGAAGTTGGTCTTTGTGATGGAGTATCTGGTCACATCCCGGCATCCAGATAAGAAAGTTTGGGAATGAATTCGGTATGATCACGTGTACTTCATGGCCGAGACCCGAAAGGAACCAGAACAATCCAAGGCTGGAGCCCACGGCATCCCCGTCAGGATTGACATGAGATGTGATCACGATTTTCCTGGGCACAGACAGTAAATTCCTAACTTGCTCAGCAACTGATGAATCCAAATTAGTTCTATTTATTTATTTTAGCGGCAAGTGATTGATGATCCTGCCCTTCAACTGGTATTTATGTCAAGGGTTTGCAAAGATAATGGATTTGAATGAATGGTATTTTAGTAAAATGGCCTTAATTATCAAGATATCCATTATTTTTGCGCCGCATTCAAAGAAATAAACCAACCTATGACAGGGAATATTACATTGACCATGATCAAACCACTTGCTGTAAAACAGGGGTTTGCCGGGCCCATACTTGCCCGTATCAACGACGCCGGATTCCGGATCATTGCCATGAAATATATGCGTTTAAGCGAAGCACAGGCAAAGGCCTTTTATGATGTCCACAGGGAGAGACCCTTTTACCAAGACCTTGTAAAGTCGATGACCTCAGGACCGATCGTTGCGGCCATTCTTGAAAAGGAAAATGCGGTGGAAGCCTACAGGGCACTGATTGGTCCGACGGATCCGGCAAAAGCCCCGGAAGGGTCCATACGCAGGCAATTTGGCGTATCCATCGAAGCCAACGCCGTACATGGATCCGACAGTGACGAAAATGCCATCATTGAGAGCAATTTCTTTTTCTCACAGCTGGAAAGATTTATTGATTAATCTCTGCCTTGGATCGGGAGGCGTACCTGCAGAAGATGCCTGCCGAAAGGCAAAGAAGGCAACGATCCGCTTATTTTAATTTTACGCAATAAGGTATTGTGATTTGGATATTGTGATTTGTTTGGACCCTGGATCCTGGGATTTGGGATTTACGAAGTTTCGTCGTGTAACTTGATTTCCTTGGTTGACAGCAATCCGCACGCCGCGGCAATATCCTTCCCCCTGGAGGCTCTCAATGTGGTGATGATCCCTTTGTCTTTGAGCGCCTGCTGGAAGTTCATGATCGTTCTGTCATCCGAACCTTCGAGTCCCGAATCCGGAATAGGGTGATAGCGGATCAGGTTGATGCGGCACCTTATCTTGTTGAGGATTCGGGCCAGTTCATTGACATGGCGCTGTGAATCATTCACCCCCCGCAACATGATGTATTCAAAGGATATCCTCCGCTGCAGGCCGGAATCATAATTACGGATCAAATTCAGTACATCACGGACTGGATACTTATTTTCAGCGGGCATCAATCGTTTTCTTTCATCCTCAAAAGGCGTATGGAGGCTGATGGCCAGATGGCATTTACTTTTTTCGAGGAACTCTTTCATGCCCGGTATCACCCCGATGGTTGAAACCGTTATACGGCGGGGGCTCATGGCGTAGCCCCATTCGGAGGTCAGGATCTCCATGCTGTCAAGCACACTGGAGAGGTTATCGAACGGTTCCCCCATGCCCATATAAACGATGTTCGTGATCGTTTCACGTTCCGGCAGGCTCTGGTACTGATTCAGGATCTCCCCGCAGGAAAGTTGTCCCTGCAAGCCCTGCCGGGCTGTCATGCAAAACCGGCATCCCATCCTGCATCCCACCTGCGTGGAGATGCACAGGGTAGCCCTTTCGCGGTCGGGGATACAGGCAGTTTCAATAAAACGCCCCTCCCCTGCCGGGAACAGGTACTTTTTGGTTCCGTCGGCCGATTCAATCACGCTGACATGTGGTTGCCTTCCCACCTCATAATGCTCTTTCAGCAGGTCCCTGGTCTTTTTTGAGAGGTTGGACATCTCATCGAGGCTGGCGATCCCCTTTTTGTACAGCCATTCCGTTATCTGCCGGCCATTATAGGCAGGAAGCCCCTGACGCAGGGCGATTTCCACCAGTTCCATCTGCTTTTTACCAAAGAGAGGTTCCATCATATCTCAGGAATTTTGTATCTTTGTCCAGTTTCTAAAATCAAAAATCAAACGGCAAAAATCATAAATCAAAAATAAATCAAAAATCAATTATCGTTAATCGTTAATCTGATATTGCTCTGGTCTCGTAGCTCAGCTGGATAGAGCAGCAGCCTTCTAAGCTGCGGGTCGCAGGTTCGAATCCTGCCGGGATCACCAGAAAATAATTTTATACGCGACGGATGGCAATCATTCTGCCGGGAAATGGATAAATTGATTCTCCTACCGGCTTCGTTTCTTCTGATTCCATTTCATGCCGATGCCATCCAGTAATACAACTCCATTCCCCCGGGTGGCGACAGCAATCATCAATAATTCCTTTTGAGTGGGCTTGAATAGTATCCGGGTGACCGGGGCACCCACACCGGCCCTGTAAGTTCCAAAATGGGTAACGATGTAAGCCCGGCCGTTCAGATCCCCGCAGGCGTACACCCAGTCGTCTCCTCTTACGTCCAGCGTGAGGATCCAGGTTAAGGACACCCTGTTGATGTACTGCTTGCTGATTTGCGCAGGATCTTCCAGATCCCAGGTTATGACCTGTCCGTCATCGCCGCACGACAGCAGCCTGGTGCCATCCCGGTTGAAACAAAGGCTCCTTACCCAGCTTTTGTGCCCGGTAAGTGTATCCGCAACCTGGAATGTTCTTGTGTCGTACAGAAAAATCTTCCCGTCGGCTCCGGAGGATGCCAGCCACTGGCCATCAGGACTGAAAACGACCGATGTTACGTCGTCATCATGCAGTGTAAATTCATGGGTGATCCGGTTCTGCATCATATCGTACAGGACAACCCTGTCGTCGGTACCGCCGGAAACCAGGTACCTGCAATCGGGTGAAAGCTGAACGGAAGTGATGATACCGTTATGGCTGTGAAGAGTTTCAATAATGCGTGCTGTAGTGAAATCCCAGATGACAAGGGTGCCGTCCTTTCCCCCGCTGACCATCAGTGTACTGTCGAATGAGATATCCACCGACATGATCCGATCCGTATGCCCGCCGGCGAACGTGTTCAGCAGGGCAAGGGTCCTAACCGAAAACACATTGATGACTTGATCATCCGCCACAGCCAGCGCTTCCCCGTTTTCTGTGAAGCTCACCCCATAAACCACAGGATCTCTCGTACGGATCCGTGTCATATCGCTTCGTTTCTGCCCAAAAACACCGGTAACAAAAAGCAGAGCCAACAGCGGCAAGAGGAATATACGCTTTATGGACATGTCAGTAGTAATAGCGTTTGTCGTTCATCAACCGGACAATAAATCCGGCATCCAATCCAGGACTGATGATGCGATCATCGTGGTAGAGCTTCGAATCTACCTGCTGATAGCTAAAAGAGCAGGAGATATAAAATCCAAATGTGTTGGTGATCAGGCATTCGAATCCGGCGGCGACTCTCCCGCCTGCAAAGAGGTCGCTGGTCTCCATGGGCTGTTCTGCTGAATCATCCTCACTTTCAATATCAACCAAAGGGTGACTGAGCGTCAGTCTGGCGGTACCCACCACGGGTGCCAGCTCTGCACAGACACTGATACGGTTCAGGATTCCTGCCCGGGCTAGCTTCGTACGGAATTGTGCGATAAGGGAATAACTGTTCATCACCATCTCAGATCCTTCATAATCTATTTCCTCACGGTATTCCCACCCCCTTGCCTTCACATGATCGAATCCTGCCCCTATCCTGATGTATTTGTTACCTCCCGCAAGTGCTTTTACCATCCAACCGTTCATGCCACTGAAATTCGGATAAAGGGCAGGTGTGACAAACCCATCTTCATTGATCAGGCTGTCCCCCCGGTATGTTCCCATCGAATAACCTGCATACAGGTTTATCCGCCCTTCAGTGAACTGGGCATGAAGTTCAACTCCCATTAGAAGGATCAAAACTGACAGCGCCTGTATCTTGTAAGTTTTCTTCATTACCTCGAGGGATCATATTCCCACATTGCATGGTTCGTACCCAGACCAACGTAAGCCTTGTCACCTATACTGAAAGCGATTCCAGTACTGACATCGGTCAGTATATCGGATCTCAGCATGTCCCACCATTTGTCCACTTCTTCATTATAAGCCCAGAAATGCTTCGAATACCTTGTTTTTAAATATGTTTTACCATTCAGGTTAAATCCTATCGGGAAATTATCTTCTCCATTGTATGGATAATCACTCATGCTTTCCCAGGAGTTGGTAGAAGGAAAATATTTGAAGATCCTGGACTGATATCCAAAATTGCGTGAATTTCCAAGTCCGATGTATGTATCCTGACCTGACGGGAGCGCGATGCCGAACCACATTCCATAAAACAAGTCGGGATCCACCGGGTAATCTGTCATCTTCAGCCAGACATCCAGTTCAGTGATGTACAACCAAATATCCTTAAAATCCTGTAAGGAAAAATCGACAGACTGATATCCCGTACCCATATACCCATTGTTTCCCCACGGAAACGCAACAGCACCGGCCCTTGGATTACCCGGAAAATTAGCTCTCTGTCTCCAGACATTTTGATCCACATTATATTCCCACCAATCATAAAGAAAGTTGTTGCTGCTGCGGCCTGTACCAAAGTATATCCTGTTTCCCACGGCGAATCCGGTTCCCATGTATCTCGGTGTACCGGGAAAGGGAGCCACTTTTCTCCATTCGTATGTGGCCGGATCAAACTCCCACAGGTCAGCCGAGCCATTGAGTCCGATGTATGCTTTTTCATTCACCACAAAACAGCTGATGGTCGGCTGTGAGCACATTTCATGGTTATAATAGACGATGGGCGAATCCTGTAGCCTGAACCAAGGGTCATTGATGGTCAGTTTCTCCGTAAATTGCTGTTGTTCATCCAGGATGCTTACACGGACCGTGTTTTCCCGTGAACCATAATATCCAATGTCCTGCCTGGGTAAAATAACAGTCAGCTCGTTCGGCGAAGCATGCGAGATCTTACCCGTCAGCGGTCCTATCATGACGTAGTTGTTGGCTGCCACGGGTGAGAAATTTTTACCGGTGATATGGATGCTTTCCCCCGTCAGCGTTGTTTTGGGAGAAAAATCGTACAGGATGAACGATTCGAGCCGGAACGTTTCCACTGAGGTGACAGAGAGGTTGTTCATTCCCAGGCGAAAATGTACTTCACGTTCATCCAGGCTGTCGGGGATCGCAATGACCAGCCGGTCGTCCTGATAATCAATGAGGGCTACTTCCAGGTCTCCCACCCAGGCATGGAATGAGGCAGGATTGGATAAAAAATTCAAACCTGTGATCGTTATCAGCGAACCAAAGGTTCCCGTTTTGGGACTGAAATCAGCGATCTTGGGTGTGATCAGCCGGAAAGGTTCTTCCGCGGTGCTGATGTTCCCCAGTATCGATACGGAAACTTCTGAAGCAACCGTATCGAGTTTCTTTGGGACGATCACCCACAGCGTATCCTGATTGCCTTTGACAATGGAAGCATTTAATTCATTGAACCGTACGACATTGCCGGACAGCCTGTAACTGAAATTCATCCCCGTGACTGCCACGGTATCCCCGATGTTGGCTGGATTCGGGTCGACAGCGTAGACCACCGGTGCCTTGCTCCCAAGGCTGGTAAAAGTCACCTGCTTGCCGTAGGAAGTTGCATGCTCTGTCTTTATGTAAGCTCTGACAAAATAGAGTTCCCCATCCTTCAGTGTTGTCGCAACCTGCTGCTGAAATGTCCCTTCCCGTGGCGATTGCCTGATGGCCAGTCGCTCTGCACTTTCGACCAGGGGATCCTGTCTGGCGTCCCAGACAAAACCGAATTCTTCGATGGGTTCCCGGCCCAGATCTGTTATCTTGCCATGAAAAACAGCTCCTGTACTATCAATGCCGGTTACCTCACCGGTAAAGATCATCGGAAATTCGTATTCCTTTTCTTTCGAACAGGCAACAACGACCAGGATCAACGACAATATCCATATAATAATTTTCGACCACATGCAGGTGGATGATGACATATTATAAGCTATTGTTTGAAATGTTCCAGAAAATTCAGACCCAGGTTAAAAAAGATGCCATTATAGGCCGGCACGACCTCTGCCAGTATCCCGACCGGGCCTGCTTTGATCTTTGCGCCCAGTCCGATAACAGCCAGAGGTAAGGGTATCAAATCCTTGTCGGTGTACGAAAGTACATCCTCTTTATACGTTTCCGATACATCGATTAACATTCCCACGCCAATACCGATATAGGCATAGCCTGTCACCGAGCCTGGTCTGGTTTGAAGCTTTACCCCGACCGGGATGAGATTGAAGAAGATGCGGTTATACTTGTAGGTCTCATTTCGATAAATGGTGCTTGAATCCTTTTCAGAGAGATAATTAAATGTCAGTCCCTGAATGAGGGTCAGGTTCCGGTTCTTTTCGATATTGGTTCTGTTTCTGTAGCCACTGACCCGAAAGCTCTTAACATCATATCCCTCCCCCCATGGGATGAGATTCATTCCTCCGGAAACCTCGTAGCTGATCAATTTCCTTTCACGATACTCTCTGGAAGGGTACTTATTTTGAAAACGCTGGTTGTATTGCAGGATATTATTTTTGATTTCCTTGAGAGAGTACCTGAGATCTTCAGGTGTCAGTATGACAGGTTGGGCAGAGTCGGTCTTAATGACGGTCAGTAATCCCATGTATTTCCTGTCCTTGATTTCCACCTGTTCTCCTTTTTCATTTTCCACTTTTGTTTTTTGGGGTTGTTTCAGGTGCACCATTTTGCCGGTGCTGTTATTGCGCAAAATAATACCGGTCATGTTTCCTGTTGTCCGCTGCACGTACAGGTCGATCCGGCCGGTGAGGATCTTTTTGGCAAAGAAAGCGGACTCCACCGAATCGGCAGGGACAAAGGATGAAGAGGAGAATCGTTCGAAGGTCCTTCCATAGGAAAAAGCAAACTTTTTCAGTTCTGCAGTTGTGTAAACCGTAAGGGATGCAGGATCATTCCCCGGATAAAAGGTGACCTGCCCTGCCAGCTTCAGATCCGAATTTTCCATCAGGTTCCCTGCGAGCGTATCGCCGTCAGAAGTGATCACCATGCCCTTTTCCCAGGGTCCCTTCTGGGAATAAAGCTGGATTGGGTAGACTGCCGCAAAGAAGCAGATGACAGTGGCGAGTATGTACTTGATCATCCTTCAGGTTGTTGAAGTGACTGGAAGTTCTTTTACAAATTTCTCAAAAATTTTGCAAGTATCGCCTGATCAACGTGTATTTATTTGCAGTTCCTGCAAATTTTTGCCCTTTGAGTGTCCTCTTTATGTCAGGGATTCCAATGACCGGATCATGCTGCATCCGTTTATCTCAGTTTAGATGACTTGTCAGATGTATGGCAGGAAACCGCACCATTACATTCAGGGATTCTATTGATAAATTTGAAGTACGTTCTTTATGAATTGTTTTACTATTTTTACCGGTCAATCTTCCGCCATCAGCGGAGAAAGTTTCGTTCGTTGTTTTTGCTTTTTAATGTACCCCACCCCTACACCCCTCCCCTGCTTGCAGGGGAGGGGACGGGGGAGGGGTAAAAGGATTAATTCCCCGGTGCTTGCGCCGGAATTAGGGTCCAGTCCCGATAGTTATCTGGATGCCCTGGGGTTCGTACCAGTGATTTTTTGCTTTTTGATTTTAAAACAAATTCCCTCCGCCATGAAAAAACTTTACAGTTTACTGCTCTTTATTCCCCTCCTCCTCTCCCTTTCTTCCGCTGGGCAAACGGATAGCGTACCGACAAAGGTCAAAAAAGGGTGGAAACTGGGCGCGTTGCCGGTGGTGGCCTATGACGCTGACCTGGGATTCCAGTACGGTGCCCTGGCGCAGCTGAACGATTTCGGCGACGGCACCATTTATCCTGATTATAAACACATGATCTATGTGGAATGGTCGCGCTACACCAAAGGAACCGGCGTCAACCAGATCTTTTATGATACAAAATCGCTTCTGCCGAAGCACCTGAGGATGACCGTCGATGTGAGCTATCTGACTGAAAAGGCACTTGATTTCTATGGATTTAACGGATACGATGCCTCCTATCACAAGGAATATGCTGATGATGAGGATCCGTTAAACTACATTTCAAGGGTGTATTACAAACTGGAGCGTAAACAGTTACGGACCATCCTTGATTTCCAGGGAAGGATCACATCCCAGAAATTTCGCTGGCTGGCAGGGGTGTCCTACTATAATTTCAAGATAGGAACCGTGGATATTGACCGGCTGAACAAGGGAAAGGATGATGAGGATAAACTTCCAGATTCCACGCTCCTGCTGTACGACAAGTACGTGAACTATGGACTGATCGGAGAGGGTGAAAAAGACGGAGGCAACATATTTTATGTCAAAACCGGGCTGATCTATGATACGCGCGATAATGAACCTGCTCCGAACAAAGGACTATGGGATGAGATCATCCTGCTGACGGCGCCTCCCATCGGTTCGGTCGAATCCACGTTTGCCAGGTTTGAGATCACCCACCGCCAGTACGTTCCACTGGTCCAGAACAGGCTCACCCTGGCATACCGGCTTGCTTACCAGGGTACGATCAGCGGTAAGGAAGCGGCACCCTTTTATGTGCAGTCGCTGCTGATCAATTCCTTCTCAAATGCTACCAACAATGACGGGCTGGGCGGAGCCAAGTCACTCAGGGGGATCAAAAGGAACCGGGTGGTGGGTGACGGAACCCTGCTGGCCAACGTGGAACTGAGGTATAAGGTATGGCAGACCAAGCTGTTCAAGCAAAATTTCTACATCGCTGCCATTGGCTTTGCTGATTATGGCAAGACCGTTCAATACCGTGATCTGGATATGAGCCTAATTGAAGGCACCCCCGACTATGATCAGAATTTTGAACCCGATGCGGAGCAGAATCACTTCGGGCATCTCGGGTATGGAGCTGCCCTGAGGTTCGTGCTCAATGATAATTTTATCGTTGCGGTGGATTATGGTTTCGCCGGGGATAAAAGGGACGGTTCAAGCGGGTTGTACATTAATATAGGGAACTTATTCTGAAAGAGATAGTTAAATTCCAAATCCCAAGACCCAAGGTCCAAATAAATCACAAGATCCAAATTCCAATACTGTTAACTGCGGACTGTCAACTGTCAACTGTCAACCGCAGATCCTTCCCCTAAACCATACGGTAAACGATCGCGTTGATGTTCATACCCGCGCCGACCGATGCGAAGACAACATAATCCCCAGCGGATAGCGTATGGCTGTTCAGTTTCTTTTTCCAGAGAAGATCGATCAGAATGGGAATGGTGGCCACTGAATTGTTGCCAAGATAAGAAATCGTCATGGGCATGATATCTTCAGGCGGACGTTCATAACCGTACAGCTTGTAAAGCCTGTTGATGATCTCCTGGTCAAGCTTTTCATTGGCCTGATGGATCAGTATCTTTTTGACCTGTACCGGTTCGATACCAGCTTTTTCAATGGTCTCTTTCACAAGCTGCGGTACATAGGATATGGCATACTCATATAGCCTGTGCCCGTTCATCTTAATAAAATAATCCCCGTTTCCGTAGAGCGGATTATTTGATTTTCCCATCCACATCAGCCTGAAATGATTGACGGTGTCGGACCTTGCTGAATGGGAAATGATTCCCACCGGTTCGCTGTTTTGAGTTGCTTCCAGAAGGGTGGCCCCTGCTCCGTCTGCATAGATCATGCTGTCCCTGTCATGTGGATCGCTGATCCGTGATAGCGTTTCAGCACCAACAACCAGAATTTTTTTAACATTACCCGATTTAATGAAATAATCGGCCGTGATCATGGCCTGTAACCATCCCGGGCATCCAAACGGCAGATCAAAAGCCACGGTCATCGGATTTTTGATGCCAAGCTTATACTTGACCCGTGCTGCCAGGGAGGGCACCATGTCCGTACGGTTGTCTCCAAACCGGACGTCTCCAAAGTTGTGGGCTACAATGATGTAATCGAGCGATTCAGGATCGGTGCCCGATGAAAGGATGGCCTGTTCAGCCGCCAGGCAGGCGATGTCGGAAGTCACTTTCTCAGAGGATATATACCTTCTTTCGTCAATACCGGTGATCGCCCTGAATTTTTCGATGATCTCCTTTGCAGGGGTTTCAATCTTATTGCCACGGGCATCATAGAATTGACTCTGAAGGAAATCGTCGTTGGGGACGGGATTGCAGGGAAGGTAGCTGCCGGTGCCTTTAATGACTGAATAATACACTGAAGGAAACATACTTACGGGTGCGATGAATAAATTATTTGCAAGTACAAAGGTACGGTTATTATATGAATTTCTGACAGTTAATGCATTTTCATTTTTATTTAATCTTTAAGATCCCGCTCAGACAGACCACTCGAAGGGATTTAATATATTTGCTGAATCACTTTCAAAGGACTGGCATCGAACGATTAAAACCGCTAAACTATGAACTCCATGCTGAGGAAATCCATTTATTCGGCTCTTGCTATTTTGATTCATTTTTCACTTACCTCCCAGCAGCCCTGCCTGACTCATTTCAACTGCTTTACGGTCATAGCCGGCAGAAATGCCACCAGCGACGGTTCGGTGCTGTTTGCCCACAATGAAGACGATTACGGGACGAGGATTGTTAACTGGTACAGGGTAGAGCGCAAGATTTATAGCGCGGGAGAAAATCTCATCATCAATGACAGTGGTGCTATCATCAGCCAGGCGGATGAAACGAATGCATACTTGTGGCTGGACATGCCGGAGATGGAATTCTCAGACAGTTATATGAATGAATACGGTGTGGTGATTGCCTCAGATCAGTGTGATTCACGGGAAGACGATCCTGAAATCACGGAAGGGGGAATTGGCTACTGGTTGAGGAGGATCATCGCCGAGAGGGCAAGATCGGCAAAGGAAGGAGTCAAAATCGGTGGCGAGTTGATCACCAGGTTTGGATATACTTATTCAGGGCGGAGCTATTTCATTGCTGATCCGAACGAAGCATGGATCATGAATGTGGTACAGGGCAAGCACTGGGTCGCACAGCGGGTTCCCGACGACAGAGTGGCGGTGGTGCCGAACTATTACACGATCAGCCAGGTGAATCTCAGCGATACAGCCAATTTCCTGGGCTCGTCCGACCTTATCGGTTATGCCACGGCAAAAGGATGGTATGACCCGGGCAAAGATGGTGAGTTCAGCTTCCGTGAGGCCTACAGCGCACCTGATAAGTTGATTCACAAAAGCAACATCTCCAGAAGATGGAAAGGCATCAATGCACTCTCCATGTATGAATATAAACGGGAAGATGAATTCCCGTTTGCGTTCCTTCCCCGGCAGAAAGTAAGCCTCAAAGACCTCATGAACCTGCTCAGGGATCATTATGAAGGTACGCCACTGGATCTGACAAACGGATATAAGAGCGGGAATCCACATTTCACGGAAAATGATCCCATCTGCTCCCCCACCACACAGTACGGTTTTGTGGCTCAGCTCAGGAATTATCTTCCTGCCGACCTGGGGGTTGTCCTGTGGATTGCACCCTACCGGCCATGCATTCATCCTTTCATACCCTGGTACTGCGGAGTTGAGGAAATACCCCAGGCATACCAGAAGTATCCCGTTGCTGAGGCGCTTGATCATCACTTTAAACCGCCTGAGGGACTTTATACAGTAGATGAAACCCTGGCATACTGGTACTTCCATTCTCATGCTGATGGTATCGACAAAGAGTTCGGCGAGCTGTCCGGCAAATCCAGAAGGGACAGTGAGGCGTTTGAGAATAAGTACATCCGCAAACAGGCTGTCTTCGAGAAGGATGTCCTTTTTAACGATAAAAATGATCCTGACGCCATCAGGCGGGAAGTCACCGGATTCACTCTCCAGGCCAGCACAGAAGCATTAAAGCTATTCAAATAATGTTCGTCATGAAACATTCTTACGTATTGTTCTTTGTGATTGTTTTTCTTTTTTCCTGCATCCACGATAACGATGACCCGGCAGGGTTTGTCGATCCGTTCATCGGGACGGGCGGTCATGGTCATACGTATCCGGGGGCCAGTATGCCCTTCGGGATGGTGCAGCTCTGCCCGGATACCCGATTGGAAGGCTGGGACGGATGTGCGGGATACCATTATGACGATAGCGTGGTGTATGGCTTCAGTCATACTCACCTGAGCGGCACGGGGATACCTGATTATTGCGATGTGCTTTTCATGCCCACCGTAGGCGAAATCCAGATCATGAACGGACATGATGATCCGGATAAGGGTTATGCATCCAGGTTCAGTCATAAGAATGAATCAGCGGAACCGGGATACTACAGAACCTGGCTCGACGATGAAGAAATCACTGTCGAGCTGACCGTAACAAAACGTGCTGGGATACACAGGTACACTTTTCCTGACAGTGATTCCTCTCATGTCATCATCGATCTGCAACACCGCGACAAGGTGGTTGAATCGTTCCTCAGAATTGTCAGCGATACGGAAGTGGAAGGGTACCGGCGATCCTCATCCTGGGCCGATGATCAGAGGATCTATTTTGTGGCCAAATTTTCAGCACCGTTCACGGGCACATCATTATTTCACGACGACCGGATCAGTCCTGATAATCCTGTCAATGGTACAAATGTCAAGGCATGCCTGACGTTTCATACAGAAAGCAAGGAACCACTACTCATCAGTGTGGGATTATCAGCCATCAGTACAGAAGGTGCCAGGAAGAACCTGGATACCGAAATACCGGGATGGGATTTTGATAAAGTACGCAGCGAAGCAAGGGCGGCATGGAATAAAGAGCTGGGAAAGATCCACGTGGAAGGAGACAATGACGAACAGAAAACGATCTTCTATACGGCCTTATATCATGCCTTTCTCACTCCCAACCTGTTCATGGATGCCGACAGCAGTTATCTGGGGACAGACTTCCAGGTTCACAAAGCAGATCATCATACGCATTATTCCGTATTCTCCCTGTGGGACACGTTCCGAGCGGAGCATCCCCTGCTGACGCTGGTTCAGCAGCAGCGCACACTGGATTTCATCCGGACGTTCATCCATCAGTATGAACAGGGCGGACGCCTGCCAGTATGGGAGCTTGCGGCCAATGAGACCGATTGCATGATCGGTTACCATTCCATCCCGGTCATTGCGGATGCCTATCAGAAAGGATTTCGAGATTTTGATGTGGACCTTGCTTTTCAGGCTATGAAACACAGTGCAATGCTGGATCACTTCGGGTTGAGATCTTACCGGGAAAATGGTTATATTCCTGCCGAGGATGAGGCTGAATCCGTGTCCCGGACGCTGGAATATGCCTATGATGACTGGTGCATTGCCGAAATGGCAAAGGCGCTTGGCAAAACGGAAGATGATGCTCTTTTCAGAAAAAGGGCTCAGTCGTGGAAAAATATTTTCGATCCTTCGACCGGCTTCATGAGGGCAAAGATGAACGGCCGGTGGTTCGCTCCCTTTGATCCGAAAGAGGTCAATTTTACATTGACAGAAGCAAATACCTGGCAGTACAGCTTCTTTGTTCCGCAGGATATATCAGGCCTGATGGAGTATATGGGTGGTGCAGAATCCTTCAGTGAAAAACTGGATCAGCTTTTTACCGAATCATCGGAGACGACCGGACGGGATCAATCCGATATCACAGGCATGGTTGGACAGTATGCTCATGGCAATGAGCCCAGTCACCACATGGCCTACCTTTATACATATGCCGGAAAACCCTGGAAGACACAGGAAGTCGTCAGGAGGATCATGACGGAGCTATATACTGACAGGCATGATGGATTATGCGGCAATGAAGACTGTGGGCAGATGTCGGCGTGGTACGTGCTGAGTGCAATGGGATTCTATCCTGTTTGTCCGGGAGATAACACCTATGTCATTGGCTCCCCTGTGTTTGATAAAGTCACCATCCGGTTTGACAACGGACGGTCATTTACTATCAAAGCACTCAATAACAGCATGGAGAATAAATATGTCCGCTCTGCGACGATGAACGGGGAAGACTATTCAGGACTATTCATAACCCACGATGACCTGACACGGGGAGGTGAGCTGGTACTGGAGATGGCCGGAGCTCCATCCATTGATCAGGGACTGAAGCAGGAAGACATTCCATCTTCAGCGATTCGCGATCACCTGATAGAGCCTGTCCCCTACCTTGTCAAAGGAGACCGTACCTTTACCGACAGCGCTGAAATTGTGATCGCAGGCACACCGGGTTCAAGGATCTTTTATACGACCGATGGATCGGCCCCTGATGCACATTCATCGGAATATTTGCAGCCTTTGAAAATATCAGAATCCATGATGCTGAAAGCGATATCTGCTCGGGGAGAAAACAAAAGCAGCATTTTATCGGCCGATTTCATAAAACTCCCCAAAGGCAGAACCATCAAGCTTGGAACTTCCTATGCGGGGCAGTATGCAGCCGGCGGCGACAGGGCACTGATCGATGGGTTGACCGGCCCTTTGAATTTCCGCACAGGTACCTGGCAGGGATATGAAGGTGTGAACCTGGATGCTACCATAGATCTGGGGCAAACGCAATATGTCAGAAGTGTTTCCATCAGTTTTCTTCAGGATAACAATGCATGGATCTTCCTTCCTTCAGAAGTGTCTTTTGAGGTCTCCAGTGATGGAAATTTTTTCGAAAAGGCACAAACGGTAACAAACGAACATTCTCCCAGGGAGCCCGGAACAGTGAAAGCTTCTTTCAAGACCGTGGTTGGTAAAAAAGCAAGGTATCTGCGTATTACTGCCATCAACATGGGAACCTGCCCCGACTGGCACAAAGGCTCCGGGAAAAAGGCCTGGATCTTTGCGGATGAAATTACTGTCGAGTGATCGTTTTCTATTTGGGTGGATCCAGGTATGCCGATGCAGTCAGCAGTCAGCAGCATGTCCTGAGGGCGAAGCCCGAAGGATCAGCAGTCAGCAGTTTAACAATTTAACAGTTTAACAATTTGTCAATTTGTCAATTTGTCAACAGTCGACAAAAATCTGTCCTTGTAAAACAGTTATTGGATTAATGTGTATTTTTGTTTACGAAATCAATTACTAACTAAAATAAAATGATCATGAAAAAATTACTTTTTTGGAGTGTGGCCATGCTGTTTTCGGTGATGGCTTTTTCTCAGACAGTGCTTTATGAGGACGATTTTGAGTCCTATCCCACGGGATCCTATATCGGGGTGGAGAATCCTGATTGGTGGGGAACGTGGACCCCAGGCGATGAAGGTACGCCGGTGGATGCCATGGTCGTCACTACCTATGCCCACAGCGGTACCAAATCCATCCTCATTGATGAAACTGCGACCCATACTGGCCAGACCGACCTGATATGGAAACTTGGGGATAAGGTTTCCGGTGGGTATGAAGTCAACTTTTACATTTATATAGCCAGTGGCTTCAGCGGTTATTACAACTTCCAGCATTTCCAGGATCCGGGCATTGAATGGGCCATACAGGTTCATTTCAAAACCACCGGAGACGGAGAACTTTATGCCGGACAGAGCGATCCTTACCCATTTGTGTTTGAACACGACCAGTGGATACACCTGGTTCATATCATCAATCTGGACGAAGATGTTGCAGAAATGTACATTGATGGCACCCTGCTTCACACATGGCAGTGGTCGTTGCAATCCTTCGGCGATCCCGGAACAAACCAGCTGGGTGGTATCGATTTTTTTGCGGGTGCCAACGATGGAACGCAGGATACCTACTATGTGGATGACGTAGAATACATACAGACTGCTGCACCCACCGATCCTGCGATCGAGATCTCTCCCATTTTCTTCAATGTTTCCGGAACATCCGGTGAAATTGAAACCCGCACCTTGAACATTGAGAACGTTGGTTATGGCGACCTAAACTGGGAAATATTCCCGATCTATGAACTGGACGCTGTTCGCGCCAATGGTGTTAATTTAAAAGCAGAACAGGTCTTTACTTACAAGACACTTTCGCACAACCAGGGACCTCAGGTTGATCCGAATGCGAAGCCAGGTGGTCCTTCCCCCGAAACCAGGGATGGAGTGCTACGGTGGGACGACGGAACCAACTACTCTTCCATTTACTGGAATTCAGCACCCATAGATGTCAAAGTGGGTGCCCGCTTTCCGGCGGGTACGACAACACCTTTTGCCGGTATGGAACTGACATCAGTGGAGATTTTTATCAGCGATGCTTCAGCAACAAACTGCTCTGTGAGAATTTACGGACATGGATCTGCCACTACTCCTGGTACGCTGATCCGTACTCAGAATTTCACTCCTGTCGGCACAAGCTGGAACACCATTGTATTGTCTAACCCAGTGTTGATCACCGGCGAAGACATCTGGATCACCTATAATTTCACCCAGGTTGACCTGGTAGGCACGCCCGGCTGTGATGACGGACCGCAGAATCCCAACGGTGATTATCTGTCAACCGGAGTGGGCTGGGGTCACCTCGGTGCTGTCGGCGATCCGCCATTCTATCCAAACTGGAACATTGCCGGCCATCTTACGGGCGAACCTATTGCGCAATGGCTATATGCCGAGCCAGCTTCCGGTACCATTGTCCCGGGCGCATCCACCAACGTGACCATTTCCTTTGACGCTTCCCAGCTACCACAGGGAAATTATGCCGGTAAATTATATGTGCTGAGCAATGACCCGGAAAATTCGCAGAAATATGTTCCCTGCGGATTCAATGTGGCAGCTTCACCGCTTGTACCACCTTCTAACCTTACCGCCGCCACCCAATGTAAGGACATCGTTCTGAACTGGGAAGCACCTGCCGGTAAAGCAGTTTTGGAAGGATACAATATTTACCGCGATGAAGTCCTGATCAACCCCGATCCGGTGACTGAAACATCCTATACGGATGCTGAATTGACGGAGGGCTCTTATTCCTATATCGTGAAAGCGGTTTATGATGAAGGCTTATCGCTGTCATCCAATGCAGTATCCGCATCTGTGGAGGCGATTGATCCGATCAACCAGCTTGAGGTCAGCAACGAACCCGGAACACCGGATGTGTACCTGACCTGGCTGCCACCGGGAGAACTTCCGCAATGGCTACACCTGGACGATGGATTGAATTACGATGCGATCGGACTGAACAATGGCGGTTCCTTTGACGTATCTGCCCTTTTCAGTGCGGAATTCCTCTCTGACTATGAAGGAATGTACATCACCAAGATTGCATTTTTCCCGAGGGGTGAAATGACCGGTTATGCCGTGAAGATCTGGAACAGCGAAGGAGTACTGCTCGAACAGTCGGTCACACCTTCGATCGAGAACTGGAACTATGTCGAGCTGAACGATCCTCTGATGATTGACGGCGCCGAAGCCCTGTATGTCGGATACACCTGTATCAATCAGCCTGTCGGCGAATTTCCCGCTGGCTTTGACAACGGTCCCGTTGTGACCGGAGGCGATCTGATCCGGATATCCGGCGACTGGACAACCATGGGCGGACTTGGGTATTCATTGAACTGGAATATCCAGTTCTATGTTGACTGGATGGCACAACCGGGCAACCCCGTCAGACCTGTCCATGTAGAACACTACGGCAATCCTGTGATCTCTCAGCCCGTCGTCGGCACTTTACCACAGGCTCAGAATGCCACCTTCAACGCTGCAGGACGTTCCCTGGTGGGATACAATGTATGGCGCAATGGCGAAGTCATCAATGAGACGCCTGTCATGGAAACTTCCTATGCCGATCTGGGCCTTGCCAATGACACGTACGAATACTGTGTGACAGCCAACTACGGAACGGATTGCGAATCAGCGGCCGTGTGTGGCGAAACAAGCATCGTTATCTCCGTCGGCATGAAGGAGATTGATAACGCACTGGTTAAGATCTATCCGAACCCGGCCAATGATAACGTGAACATCATGACCACCGTTCAGCTTAAATCCATCCGGATGATGAGCTATACGGGACAGATGATCTACAATGATCAGGATGTGGAGTCCAATGAGATCGTGAAGATCAATACTTCTTCCCTCGAAGCGGGTATTTATTTCATCATTGTCGAATCAAATGATGGAACTTACTCCAAGAAGGTCACGATCCAGTAGTTAAAAGAAGGGGATTAAATATCCAACATACGAACATACGAAGGCGAAGTAGAGGTTTAAGTTGAAATCGATTTTAGAATAGATTGGAGAATTCGGATTTTTTCCTTCTAATCACCAATCAACTTCGACTTTCAATTCTACTTCGCCTTCGTATGTTCGTATGTTGGTTAATCAAGGGTATTTTCTCTTACCCGCACATGTCAATTATTTTACATCTTTTCGGGTACTTCAATTCCGAGCAATCCCATGGCTGTTTTGATCACATTGCCTACAAAGCGGGATAATTCGATGCGGAAATGAACCTGGGCAGGTTCGGTTGCTTTCAGGATGGAATGATCGTGGTAGAACTGGTTATATTCCCTGGCCAGATCGTAAACATAGGCTGCAATAACAGCAGGACTGTACATCTCACCAGCTTCTCTGACAGTGGAAGGAAACACTGCCAGGATCTTAATCAGGGATATTTCTTTTGGAATAGGCTGATAATCAATTGAAAAGAAATCGTTACCCGACATTTCAGGCACAGCTGCTTTGCGAAGCACTGATTGAATACGGGCATACGTGTATTGTATAAAAGGTCCGGTATTACCGTTGAAGTCGATGGATTCTTCTGGATTGAAGACCATGGTCTTCATGGGATCTACTTTCAGGATGAAATATTTCAACGCCGCCAGTCCCACCTGCCGGAATAATCCTGACGCTTCTTCATCGCTGAAATCCTCCAGTTTGCCCAGTTCACGCGTCATTTTCCCAGCCGTGACGAACATTTCCTGCATCAGGTCATCGGCATCGACGACCTTGCCTTCGCGGGATTTCATCTTTCCTTCGGGGAGTTCCACCATCCCGTACGAAAGATGATAGATGCTGTCGGACCATCTCTTGCCGAGCTTTTTCAAAATGAGTTTCAGGACATCGAAATGATAGATCTGTTCATTCCCAACGACATAGATGAGTTTTTTTGGGTGAAATTCATCGTATCTCATTTGTGCTGTCCCCAGGTCCTGGGTCATGTAAACAGAAGTTCCGTCGGAGCGGATCAGAAGCTTCCAGTCCAGCCCCTCGGCGGTCAGGTCGGCCCACACCGATCCGTCCTCTTTTCTTTGGAGGAGACCCTGCCTTAATCCCTCTTCAACCAGTTCTTTCCCAAGAAGATAGGTATCGGATTCATAGTAGATTCTGTCGAAGTCGACTCCCATCTGCCGGTAGGTTTCATCAAAGCCATTGTATGCCCATTGGTTCATCCGGTGCCAGAGGGCAAGCGTTTCCTTATCCCTTTCTTCCCATTTTTTCAGCATGCGCTGTGCATCGCCCATCAGAGGTGCCTGCCTGAGGGCTTCCTCTTCTGTCATCCCTGCACCTACCAGCTCTTTTACCTGTTCCCTGTAAGCATTTTCAAAAAGGACGTAGTACTTGCCAATCAGGTGGTCACCCTTCATGCCGGCGGATTCCGGGGTTTCTCCCCTGCTCCATCGCTGCCAGGCGAGCATGGATTTACAGATGTGTATTCCTCTGTCGTTGACCAGGTTGACCTTTACGACGTTCTCTCCGCAGGCTCCCAATATACGGGCCAGGGAGTAGCCGATGAGATTATTCCTGATATGCCCCAGATGAAGAGGCTTATTGGTGTTTGGCGATGAATATTCGATGACCACCGGATCTTCAGCGGCTGGCTTAAGGATGCCAAAGGATGGATCGCCGTAATTCCGGATGAAAACATCTTTCCAGAAGGAAGGCTTGATGGTAATATTGACGTAACCGGAGACGACCCGGTATGCCTGTACCATTCCGGAATGGGTCTGGAGGTATTTTCCAAGTTCTTCTCCGATGAGCTGCGGTGATTTACGCAGAATTTTAGTCAGCGGAAAGACCACTATGGTCAGGTCACCATCAAACTCCTTACGGGTTTTTTGGATCAGGTTCAGCTCTTGTCCGATATCTGTGTCAAAGATTTCTTTGACAGCTGCGATGGTTTGTTGGGCAAGGATTTGATCAAGCATAAGGTGATAATTCGATCCGCGTGGTTGACAAAATTAGCGCTTTTTTCATTGTCGGACATGCCGAAAAATTTACCTTTGCAAAAAGTGTTTTTGTTATTCGTATAACCAATCTTTTGTTTATGAGAAAAAAAGTCATCATCATTGGAGCTGCAGGAAGGGATTTCCATAATTTCAACACCTATTACAGGGATAACGATCTGTATGAGGTGGTTGCATTCACAGCCGCTCAGATACCCGACATCGCAGGCAGGAAGTATCCTGCCGAACTTGCAGGAAAGCTTTATCCAAAAGGGATCCCGATCTATGCCGAGAGTGACCTGACTGGCCTGATCAGGGAGCACCAGGTTGATGATTGTGTTTTCTCTTACAGTGATGTTTCCTACACGAAGGTCATGAATCTCAGTGCCATTGTTCATTCGGCAGGTGCAAATTTTATTTTGCTCGGCCCAAGGGATACGATGGTGAAGAGTGTAAAACCGCTGATCTCTGTTTGTGCTACGCGTACAGGTTGCGGGAAGAGCCAGACATCGCGAAAGGTGATCGAGCTGCTGATGGCAAAGGGATTGAAGGTGGTTGCCATCCGTCATCCCATGCCTTACGGGGATCTTGTCAGACAGAAGGTACAGCGTTTTGCCACCCTGGAAGACCTGGCCTTTCATGAATGTACCATCGAGGAGATGGAAGAATACGAACCCCATGTGGTGAGGGGGAATGTGATTTATGCAGGTGTGGATTATGAAGCCATCCTCCGGGCGGCTGAAAATGACCCCGATGGCTGTGATGTGGTGGTTTGGGATGGCGGGAACAATGATTTTTCATTTTATAAGCCGGATCTGTCCATTACCGTCACTGATCCTCACCGGCCGGGTACCGAGGTCAGTTATTTCCCCGGGGAGGTGAACCTTCGCACGGCAGATGTAGTGGTGATCAACAAGATCGACAGTGCCAGCCCGGAGGGTATCCAGACCGTCAGGGAAAACATTGCACGGGTAAATCCGAAGGCTACAGTGGTGGATGCCGCTTCACCCATCCGTGTTGACGATCCTTCCGTGATCAGGGGCAGGAAGGTGCTGGTCATCGAGGACGGACCCACGCTCACCCACGGAGAAATGAAGATAGGCGCCGGTATTGTTGCTGCCAGGAAATACGGGGCGGCAGCCTGTGTAGATCCCAGACCGTATACGGTTGGAAAACTGTCGGAAACATTCCGTATCTACCCCAACATTGGTCAGCTGCTGCCGGCCATGGGATATGGCGATCAGCAGGTCAAGGACCTGGAAGCCACCATTGCCCGGACGGAGTGCGAGGGTGTGATCGTGGCCACTCCCATTGATCTCCGGCGTATCGTAAAAATTGACAAACCCAGCACGAGGGTCTATTATGACCTTCAGGAGATTGGCGACCCGAATCTTTCACAGATCATTGATCATTTTGTGAAGACCCATCTACCTTAATAGAGCAATATACCATTTATGAATCCTCTCAAGAACAGGAGTCTTGTATCCATCAGTGATTTTAACAGGGAGGAACAGATATCCATTCTGGATATGGCGGAGGATTTCGAGAAAAATCCAAACCAGGATCTGCTGAAAGGATATATTGTAGCCACCCTGTTCTTTGAACCTTCCACGCGCACGCGTCTCAGCTTTGACAGTGCTGCATCGCGACTCGGGGCCAGGGTGATCGGTTTTTCCGAATCCTCCTCATCCAGCGTTTCAAAGGGAGAAACGCTGAAAGACACGATCCTTACGGTCAGTAACTACTCTGATATCATCGTCATGCGTCACCCCAAAGAAGGAAGCGCACGTTATGCCAGTGAAGTATCGCCCGTTCCGATCGTCAATGCCGGCGATGGGGCCAACCAGCATCCCACGCAGTGCCTGCTGGATTTGTACTCCATCCGTAAGACACAGGGACGGCTCGAAGAGATCAACATTGCTTTCGTGGGTGATCTGAAGTATGGTCGAACGGTTCATTCGCTGGTCATCGCACTGTGCAATCACAGGGCGACGTTTCACCTGGTCTCCCCTCCTGCCCTTCAGCTCCCTGAATCCATCAAGTGGCTTATACAATCCAATCACCTGACATACAAAGAATATGAAGAGCTGGATCAGGTGCTTTCCTTTGCTGATGTTATCTATATGACTCGGGTTCAGCAGGAGCGCTTTGCGGATCCTATTGAATATGAAAAGGTCAAAAATGCGTATGTGCTAAAGAGTGACATGCTTGGCAGTACGAGAGCCAATCTGAAGATCATGCACCCTTTGCCGCGGGTGAACGAGATCAGCCAGGATGTGGATGAAACTGAAAAGGCCTATTATTTCCAGCAGGCGCTCAATGGTGTCTATGTCCGGCAAGCCATTTTAACTTCAATACTGGGGGTGAAATAATGGAAAACAAGGGACAGCGAAAGGAATTGCAGGTATCTGCCATTGAGAACGGAACCGTCATTGACCATATACCTGCATTGAGTCTTTTCCAGGTACTGCATCTTTTGCATCTGGAAGGCTTCAGGAACCAGATCCTTTTTGGCACCAACCTCGACAGCCAGAAATATGGGAAGAAAGCCATCATTAAAGTCAGCGACAAATTCTTCAGGGCGGAAGAGATCAACAGGATCGCCTTGTTTGCACCAACGGCCACACTGATCGAGATCAGGAATTACCAGGTGGTGTTAAAGAAAAAAGTGGAGATCCCCGATGAGCTTGTCAACATGGTCAAGTGTTTCAATCCCCTTTGCATTACCAACCATGAGCAGATGGTCACCCGTTTCAGGGTGGTCGATAAAGCAGAACTGAAGGTACAGTGCCGTTATTGTGAAAAGATCATGGAGAGGGACGACATGGTATTTTTATAGAGAACAACCATCCGTCAGTTTAGTTTTATTTTTTTTCCGATTTTCAACACAGAATTTGGATCAATATCATTGATCTCACATAATTTTTTGACGGTTGTGTTGCAGTTCCTGGCAATTTTATAGAGAGAATCCCCTTTCCTGATGGTGTAAGTTTCAGGCGCAGCCTCCTCCTGTGACTCCCTGCTAACTGTAGCCGTGTCAACTGGCAAAGGTGCTGAAGAATATGGATTTTGCTGTGCCAGGGGTTGAAGGTTTCTGGCCGCCTTGGCAGGTTGTGAGGGTTTGAAGTCTTCGGGTGTCAGCACCACAGTATCGGCCACCAGGCATTCATTTTCATAGTCGATGATGGAAAGCGGGTCAAAGGGAAGGTCGTACCAGCGCGTTTCGAAGTGCAGGTGTGGTCCGTGATAGGTAGATCCCGTAGAGCCACCGGCCCCGATGATCTGTCCGGCTTTCACCATCTGATCCGGCTGTACAAATATTGTGGAGAGGTGAGCGTAATAGGTTTCCAGTCCGTTAAAATGCCGTATGATGACCAGTTTGCCATAGCCATTGTGGTGATATTGTGCGTATCGAACTTTTCCGTCGAACGCAGCTTTTATCGGTTGTCCCTTTTCAAGGTCAAGGTCGAGTCCGTCGTGTGATCTGCTTCCCCGCCAGCCGTAACCGGAGAGGATCCTGCCATAGTAAGGCAGTTCAAATTTCCGGTCGTCGTCGGCGAGCACCAGCAGGATTGCTTCCGGGATGGTATGTCCCAGTCCGTTTGAGGAATAGGCATAGATGGAAGATCGTTCCCAGTTGCGTGTAAAGATATCGAGCGTATCAGCAGAGCGCGCATCAGCCAGCAGAGGATTTTCTGCTGGCAGTTCCTGCCAGATATTGTTCTGATAGATGATGACCTGTTTTCCCTGAAGTTCGATGGTATCCAGCGGTATGAGGTTTTCCTGGGCGTAGGTTGTATGCAGTGAAAGAAGAAGGATGATTCCTATAACGAAGATTATCAGATGATCGTCCACTGTGTAAGATTCTTGTCAGGAGTGATGGTGCAAAGGTAAGAAGATGCCGGCAAACGGTCAGGATAAAGTAAGGACGCGATAACATTTTTTAACAAAACAGGTACGTCACACTTCCGGTTGTATAAAAATTTCTCATTCCTTAAGCACCGCGTAGCGGTGCAATGTCTGTAAACGTTATCTTTGCAGCGGAGAAATGCCGGAGTGGTCGAACGGGACTGACTCGAAATCAGTTGTCCTGCTCAGGCGGGACCGGGGGTTCGAATCCCTCTTTCTCCGCGAGATACCCCGGAGGCGCTGAATTACCAAGCTTCCGGGATTTTTTAGCAGAAAAAACGGGACAAGATCGGGACATGAGTATAGAGAATAAAAAA
>JAKLFC010000006.1 GCA_022711405.1 Bacteroidota bacterium | reverse complement strand
CTGTTTTCATACTGTTTCTTTTTAAAAGTTTTTCAAATTGTGCTACGAGCACGTAAAAAACAGGTTACAGCAGCGGCTCGATTTTTATGAAGTCTCTGTATAAATGAAATTTTTATGTAGGTTTAACAAAAATATGTCGATGGATCTACATAGGGATATTCAGTTTCAGCTTTTCAGGGAGATAGCTGCAGCATTGACTCCCGGCAGATCGCTGGCCGAAGAGGTGGCGGATATCCTTAGGATCAGTACCGACAGCGTGTACCGTAGGATGAACGGACAGAAAAGCCTGTCGCTGGATGAGTTCTATCTGTTGTGTCACACATACCGGATCTCGGCCGACAAACTGTTCAGCATACCATCATCAGGGATCTGTTTTGACAGTTATGTGCTTGATGAAGAGAAGTTTGGCTTTGGCGAATACCTTCACTCGATCATGCTGGATTTCGAATTAGCGGCAAGGTCAGGCATGCCCCATATCATTTTCATGCTGAATGAGCTCAACCTGCTCCATGTACTGCAGTTCCCTGAAATTGCCGCTTTCAAGTTTTTCTTCTGGGGTAAGTCAAACTTGCAATTCAAACAATATCAAGATGCTACATTCTCATTTGACCGCATTGGCCGACTCGGTGATGAGACGGTAAGCCGGATCCTTAAGGCCTATGTCCGGATCCCGACCACCGAACTGTTTACAGCTGAGATCCTGAACAGCGTGCTCAAACAGATCATCTATTACTATATATCAGGATTCTTTCAAAGCAGAGGCGATGCGATCGGGCTTTGCAATTCCCTGCTTCGCCTTGTAGGGCACCTGAAACAACAGGCGGAACTGGGATATAAGTTCCTTTATGGTACAGAACCGGTGAATCAGGGGGGAACTTTCCTTTGTTATTACAATGACCTTGTGCTAACGGATAATACCATCCTGTTTTCATCCCATGAGCAGAAAATGACCTACATCACCACCAACGCGATCAATCTGATGAAATCAGGACACCGGGGATATTTTATGCAAAACCAGCAGTGGGCTCATAATATCATTAACCGATCCACACTGTTGAGTGGGACCGCTGAACGTGAAAGGAACAAATTATTCAGGGATATTGTCTATCAGATTCAGAGATGCCAGTTACAGCTGGGAGAATGATATAGTTATTGTTTAAACCTGCAGGAAAATCAAAGAAATATCACCCTCCCCATTGCATAGGAGGAAGATATGATTTATATTTATCTCATAATTCATTACCCCCAATTACCAAATACAGAATACTGAATTCGAAATACTAAAATCCAACCCATCATGGCACTGTACAATAAAAAAGGCATGCTGTTCATCCCGACACCAGAGCGCACCAAAGCTTTCAGCAAGGTATCATCGCTGCTTGTCATCAGCCAGTGTTACTGTCCCGAGGGCCATAACCTTGTCAGTTCCAGGGCCATTTTTGACGGCTATGAAGGGATTTTGTTAAAGGTGAGGAAAGGGGATCAGACAGGGCTGGTGGCACTCAGCCCCGTATATGGAGTGAAAAGCAGGATATCCTATGACATCGACCTGAAAAAGGGCGATATTCTCCAGATCCTGTGTCCTGTATGCGAAAAACCCTTTCCGCTGTACCACCCATGCTCCTGCGGAGGACATCTGGTGACCATCTTCATGGATGAAAAGATCAACTATTCCAACTGCATCCTTATCTGCAACCGTGTCGACTGCTTTAATGCCGAGCTGCGCTTTCATGATGAACTGGTGCATTATGACAGCACTGACCAGATCATGTTCGGATAGATAACGGTTCACTTTTTCATTATTGCACTTCACACTCCGTATCCGACACTTCACAGCTTTTCGGTTTCCCAGGCGATGGAATGAACCTAATTTTGGATCATGTTTCATTCACAATGTTATTGACCACCAAAATTAAGTTGCCATGAAAACACAAATGTTAACAGTTCTGAGTGTCCTTTTCTTAGGGATGACCACAGGTTATGGCCAGGCATTGACACCGGCCGATTCCGTAGCTGGAAAGAACGAGCCTGTTGAGTGCGTTGTTTACACCAGCCAGGATGGATTACTCACGTTCCGTATGGTAAAGGTTCCTGAGGAGGTAGTCAACGTAGGCTTATATGACGCCAAAGGAGATCTTCTGGTCAACAGGAGATATAAGAAGATCAACAATGTCAAATTGCAGTTCGATCTGAGCGAATGCCCCGACGGCCCTTACGAGATCCGTGTCAGCTCTCATGATGGGATCGTATTCTCCAGTCCTGTGACCAATCCCCAGGAATCACTGGCTAAAAATTAACACATGGATGTCCCGGCTGTTTTCGATGTTATGCTGTTCTTTGAAATACGGGTACAGGTTTGTTCACCAGACCTTTAATTCGTACATTTGATGACCATAAAGCGTTCAATGGCATGTCTTATAAGGATCCGATGAATGAGCCTGTTTTTCGCAATCCACTGGTGCGCTGGGTGGGATTACTGGCCACAGGCATTTTCTGCAGCTTCCTGATCGATGTTACATTCGCACTGATCTATCCCTGGCACCGGATCTTCAGTTCCTGGTCATCGTATCTCTATCCTGTGGCAGGGGTGCTGCTGGGTGGAGAGGCCTTCAGGCTGGTGATCCTAAAGCTGAACAGGAAGGTGCGCTGGGAGGATGGTCTCTGGACAAGGGCCATTATTGAGATTTTACTGGGATTTGCCCTTTCACTGATGATCACCTCATGTATCCGCTGGATCTGGATGCTGACCTTTTCCGGAGGTACTTTTGTCCGGTTCAGCGACGAAGTGATCATTGCCTTCTTCGGATTATTGATCGTCACCGGGATTGTACTCTGGGATCTGGGCATTTTTCTAATCCGGAAGTGGAGGTTTTCACAGGTCCAGGTGGAACGGTTCAGGAAAGAGAATGCGGAATCAAAATTCGAAACACTGCGTGCACAGGTCAATCCGCATTTTCTATTCAACAGCCTGAATACCCTTTCTTCACTCATCCATGAAGATCCCGTGAAGGCAAGCCAGTTCATCAGGGAACTTTCTGACGTCTACCGGTATATCCTGGATACCCGTGAAAAAGATACAGTCGACCTGAAGGATGAGCTACTATTCATGCGATCGTACATGTTTTTACTTCAGCTTCGCCATCAGAACCGACTGTTCCTTGAAGAAAGTATCCCGGACCATTACGGGAGCCGGCAAATCGTCCCTGCTGCCCTCCAGCTGCTCATTGAAAATGCCATCAAGCACAACGTGGCCTCCGCCAGCAAACCGCTGACCATCCGATTGTTTATTGATGAACACGAATATCTGGTGGTGACCAACAACCTCCAGAGGAAGGATGAAAACGCTATTTCATCAGGCTTTGGCCTTCCTAGCATCGTCAGCCGTTATGCATTTCTGACGGATAAACCTGTACAGGTCAATGAAGATGAATCCTGCTTTTCGGTTAAGATACCTTTAATCTGATGATCCATGAAAGTACTGATCGTTGAGGATGAACCTTACGCCCAGAAAGAACTGGCCAGGCTTCTGGTGCAGACCGGAGTGGAACTCGATATCATGGCCTGTACCGACTCGGTGGAAGATTCTATCGAATGGCTTCAACTGAATCCCATGCCGGATCTGATCTTCATGGACATTCAGCTGGCAGACGGGATCAGCTTTGAGATCTTCAGGAAGGTGAGAGTGACAGCCCCCGTGATCTTTACCACGGCATTCGATCAGTACGCCATTCAGGCCTTTAAGGTGAACAGCATCGACTACCTGCTCAAACCGATCAAACTAAACGAACTGACCGATGCACTTCACAAGCTGAAAGATCTGAGTGATCAGTACTCCCGGGTGAGCGTGTCACCAGAACCCATCGACATCGATAAACTGGTGAAAAGCCTTCGGCCTGAATTTAAATCACGGTTCATGATCAGACTGGGCGACCAGTACAAAGTCGTTGATACTGCCGAGATCGCCTATTTCAAAGCCGAGGACAATGAGGTCGTGATGGTGACAATATCCAACAGATCGTATATCATTGACCATTCACTGGATGAGCTCAGCCAACTGCTTGATCCGGCAAGATTTTTCAGGATATCCAGGGGGTACATCGTGGGTATCCATTCGGTGGCCAGGGTGAGCAAATACTTCAATAGCAGGCTGCTGCTGGAGTTGCAGCCTGACGCAGGGGAAAAGGTGCTGATCAGCAGGGTGAAGGTGCAGGAGTTCCTGAAGTGGATGGACAGGTGATATCAGATGAACGATTAACGATATTTGATTTGAGATTGATTTTTGATTTTTGCTATTTGATTTTATGCTGATATATGAGAAAGGTATTAATTAACCATGTGTTGCTGATAATTTCGGTATTGACGGTCATGTCATGCCACAGGGTAGTGATCGTAGTGGATGAGGTACCGGAGAATACGCCTCCCGGAGAAGTGATCTATTTTGCGAGCAATCTGAATAAATGGGACCCCGGAGATGAGAGGTACCAGCTGGAACTCAATACCGACAGTACCTGGCAGATCTCCCTGCCTTCGGGTTTTGGGGAAATTGAATATAAGTTTACCCGGGGTGGATGGCTATCCGTGGAGACGGACAGGTGCGGGAAGGACATTGATAACCGGACGTTCCTGATTCAAAAGGACGATACGATCCATCACCGCATTGAAAGCTGGCATGATCAGTTTCCCCTTAAATGCGAGGGTGTGGTCCTGATCCTGGATCAGATACCTGAGAACACGCCTCCTGATGCGGATATCTATTTTGTGAGCAGTATGCGCGACTGGTGGATCTACGATAAGAACTACCTGATGAAACGCAATGCGGAGGGATTGTACGAGCTTAGAATTCCTAGACGGACCGGGGAGGACATTGAATTCAAGTTCAACCGCGGGCCATGGTCCACCGTCGAGGTGGATGAAGAGGGGAATGATATTGAAAACCGGCACATGACCATAGGGAATGCAGATACCCTTTACTTTAAGATAGAACGATGGAAGGACAGGCGGTAGGCGGTCGGCGGTAGGCGGTCGGCGGTCGGCGGTCGGCGGTCGGCGGTCAACAGTCAACAGTTGACAATTGACAATTGACAATTAAAAATTCTTCAGCACCCTGTACTGATACGGCTGCAACTCAATGGCTGATGACAGGGTGACCGGCGAATCATCAAAGGCATCTTTCCATACCGAATTCACCAGCTCAGAGGGCACACCGTATGCTATGGCTACCTTTCGTGTATTGACCATGACAAACACTTTCTCCTGCTTGCTGGTACGCTCGAAAGCCAGTATGTCCTTATGGCTGAAGGTCTTTAGCTCCGTGATGGAATCATTCCTTGCCGTCTCGGAAGCATTGTAAAAGGCAAGGATCTTTTTGTATTCCCCCAGCATATCCGGATTTTGATTCCAGTCGATCGTGGCGTGCTGGAAAAAGGGAACAGTTTCACTGACGCCCACTTCCTGTGAGCCATACAGCAAGGGGATTCCTTGCAGGTAAATGGCTAGGACGGAAGCAGCCAGCGCACCCTGTTTCCCGTTGAACAGCACTACCGGTGTTGCATCCCAGGCCGACTCATCGTGGTTAGTGGTGAATCGTAGCTTGTGCCTTCCCTCAGGTATGTTCTTATATTCGTTATCATTTACTGTGAACAGTCCGCTTGCCGCCTGGTTCTGGTTGAACACCCCCTTAAGTTTATTGTAAAAGTCCCAGGAATAATTCATCTGAAATCCGGCTGTAAAATGATCGCTTCGTGCGCCTTCGGCAAGAAGGATAAGCGGCTTTTCCGGATTGTCATTCAGCGCAGACAGGGCTTGCTGCCAGAAGTCAAAGGGGACAAAGTCGGCTGCGTCGCAACGGAATCCGTCAACATCGGCCACATTTACCCAGTACTCCATGGCATCGATCATGGCCAGCCGCATCTGCGCATTGACAAAGTTGAGGTCTGCAACATCCTGCCAGTTCGTACCTGCAGGATGGATGATGTTCCCGGAGCCGTCCTGGCTGTACCAGTCCTTGTTGCTAATCCACGGATTATCCCATGACGTGTGATTGGCTACCCAGTCGATGATCACAGCCACATCCAGCTTATGGGCTTCCTTTACAAGGTCTTTGAAATCTGTCAGGGTACCGAATTCAGGATTTACCTCTTTATAATTCTGTACGCAATAAGGTGAGTTGACCGAATTGATTTGACCGACGGGATGGATGGGCATAAGCCATATCACGTTGATGCCCAGTGCCTTGATTTCGTCCAGACGGTGGGTAACTCCCTGGAAATCCCCTGTACTACTCAACGCCCGTATATTCACTTCATACATTACGATCTCCTCGGTTTTGGGGATCGTGAAGGAGGTGGTATCAACCGGTGGTTCGGGGGGATTCACATGTTCTTCCGGATCTTTATTGCAGGATGTCAGGAACACGAAAACGAACAGCAGGAATATCAGGACTCTCATGGGAAGTTGTTTCGGCAAAGATACTGATTTCGGGGAGAGCGATGGGTAATTTTACCACAGAGGCGAAGGAGGTAACACGGAGGCGCTTAGAGGAATGCAAATGGGTAAAATATCCTCTGCGGTAAAACATAATGACTATATTTACGAATTGAATATTGAACATTTCGTCCGTAAATTCGTTAAATTATAGCAAAATTACCCGGCTGATTGCTAACAATTTGACAATTTAACAATTTAACAATTTGACAATTTAACAGTTTGATCCCCAACTGTTACCATGACAACCCTAATCCAATCGTATGTCATTAATGAAATTCGTAACCAACATCAACTGCAAGAACTGTCTGCGGGCTGTGACTCCGTTTCTGAATGGCGAGGCTCGGATCAAACAGTGGGAGGTGGATCTTGAAGATCCCGGGAAGATCCTTTCCATCGAAAGCGAGAATATAACCATAAAGGAAATCGTAAGCCTTTTGGCAAAAGCCGGTTATACAGCAGAACCTCTCGATTAACATGGCCATTGTCAGACAGACATATCCGGTGACCGGCATGACGTGTGCATCCTGCGCCTCAAGCGTGGAAAGGACCTTATCTTCTGTTGAAGGGGTCCGGAAGGTCAGTGTCAACCTGGCCTCCAATTCGGTTATGGTCGAGTTCGATGAGGAAAAGACCGGTCCGGAATCCATGAGGTCGTCACTGGATGACCTGGGATACGGACTCGTCACCGAATCGTTCACTTATCAGGATGACACTGGCATCCAGGAGAACCATCAGTTACGCCAGGCCAGGCAGAATACGCTGTGGGCCATCATCCTGAGCATCCCTGTTTTCATCATGGCTATGCTGATGCCTGTCTTTCCTTACAAGAACTGGATCATGATGGCCCTGACGCTGGTGGTGATGGGCTGGTTTGGCAGGGAATTTTTCATCGTCGCATGGAAAAGGTTAAGGCATGGCTCGGCCAATATGGATACCCTGGTTGCCCTGGGAACAGGGTCAGCATTCCTTTTCAGTGCTTTCAATACGGTCTTCCCGGGATTTTTATTAACACATGGACTTGAGCCGCATGTGTATTTTGAAAGTGCAGTGGTGATCATTTCACTGGTCCTGTTAGGCAGGTATCTTGAGCATCGGGCGCGCAGGAATACCTCCCTGTCGATCCGCAAACTCATGGGACTTCGAGTGAAAACCGCACGGGTGATCAGGAATGGACTGGAAACAGAAATCCTCCTGGAAGAGGTCGTGACAGGAGATAATATCCTGATCCGTCCAGGTGAGCGAATCCCTGTTGACGGAAAAGTGACGGAGGGCGGTTCGTACGTCGATGAAAGCATGATCACAGGTGAACCTCTACCGGTCGAGAAAAGAGAGGGGGACACTGTGATCGGTGCAACCCTGAATACGACAGGGAGCTTCCGGATGAGGGCAGGGAAGGTTGGAGCAGAGACGATGCTATCACAGATCATACGGCTCATACAGGAAGCCCAGGGCAGCAAGCCACCGATCCAGCGGCTGGCCGACAGGATCGCAGGGATCTTTGTGCCGGTGGTGCTGGCCATAGCCCTGGTCAGCTTTACCATTTGGTATGTGTTTGGCCCTTCA
This sequence comes from Bacteroidota bacterium, assembly GCA_022711405.1. Classification (GTDB taxonomy): domain Bacteria; phylum Bacteroidota; class Bacteroidia; order Bacteroidales; family JAGONC01; genus JAGONC01. The sequence goes on along the minus strand of JAKLFC010000006.1, from coordinate 171,588 downwards.
CCCCAGCTCACCTATGCTTTTGTCATTCTGGTCACCGTATTGATCATTGCCTGCCCGTGTGCCATGGGACTGGCAACCCCAACGGCAGTGATGGCGGGTGTGGGGCGTGCAGCCGAAATGGGGATACTGATCCGCGACGCAGCCAGCATCGAAATGCTGAACAGGGCAGATGTCATCGTTCTGGATAAAACAGGTACCATGACCGAGGGAAAGCCATCCGTAAGGGACGTGTTCTGGGATACGGAAACTATCGGCCAGGGAATGCCTGAACGAATTCTTTTTTCAATGGAATCATTGTCGGAACATCCTCTGGCAAGGGCTGTTCTGGATTATTATCAGCCAAAGACGATCCGGCCTCTGATCCCCTCAGAGTTTACGGCACATCCTGGCATGGGTATCAGGGCTGTCTTTGATAAGAAGTTGTACATCGCCGGGAAAAAAGCCTTTATTGAGGAGGCTGGAGCTGCGGTGAGCACTGAAATGGAGAATAAGTATCTGGAATGGATCCATAACGCATGGACAATCATTTTTCTGGCTGACGATACACGGGCTCTGGGCATGGTGGCGATCTCCGACCATGTAAAGGATTCTGCGGCCGGCGCGGTGCAAGCCTTGAAGCGAATGGGTCGTAACGTCGTGATGCTGACCGGCGACCACGAGACGGGGGCTGCTGCCCTGGCCCGGCAGGTCGGAATCGACAGTTGCTGTTCGGATTTAATGCCTGCCGGCAAACTGGATTTCATCCGGGATCTCCAGCAGAAAGGCCACATCGTTGCGATGGTGGGCGACGGTATCAACGATGCGCCTGCACTGGCACAGGCCAATGTGGGCATTGCCATCGGCACAGGGACCGACATTGCCATGGAAAGTGCGCAGATCACCCTTATCCACGGGGACCTGGAGAAACTTGTTCAGGCAGTAGGTTACTCGGGCAGGATCGTCCGTATCATACGTCAGAATCTGTTCTGGGCATTCTTCTATAATGCTGTCAGCATCCCCATTGCTGCCGGAATCCTCTTTCCTTTCACCGGATTTCTCCTGAATCCGATGATCGCCGGGGCTGCGATGGCGTTCAGTTCGGTGTCGGTGGTGGGGAATAGTCTGAGACTGAAGTAAACCGCTCCACCTTGTGATGAATCGGTTGCAGCGACTGAAGGTACGCAAAAATAGCGGCGAGGTCTTCTTCCTTCATTCCTGAATACATCATCCAGGGCATCAGGGTATTGAACTCTCCATGGTGAATTTCAGGCGGAATGAATGAAGAATCGGCATATGCCTTGAACCTGGTGATGAAAGCTTCCTCTGTCCAATTTCCAATCCCTGTCACTTTATCCGGGGTGATGTTGGCTGAATGGACAAATCCGCCGGTAGGTAGTCCAAATTCCCTTCCTCCTGCAAAAGCCCTGCTCAGCACCGGCTTTCCTTTTTCCATCGGAGTATGGCATTCAATACAACTGGCCAGATTGGTAATATATCCTCCGTATTTGATTTTATCAGAGGGGTCGGGCTTGTCAGACAGGGAGGGATTTTTAGGAATAACATTGATAATAATGTTCATCGGAAAATCCGATCTGGAAGGTGGAACATCGGATTCAACAGACTCAAGCGTCCGGAGATAGGCTATGATTGCATAAATATCTTCCCGGTCCGCCCTGGCATAATTATGATAGGGCATGACAGGGAAAAGCGCCTTACCATCCTTGTTGACTCCGCTCGTGATGGCCCTGAAGATCTCTCCGTCTGTCCAGTTTTTCAACGCATAAGGAGTAAGGTTTTTAGAAATATAAGTCCCCGGAAAACCCATCTTCTGATTGAAGACTTCACCACCTCCTCCATAGGAACCATCTTTCAAAGGACCTGAGAATTTGCCCCAGTCCCTGGTAGAATGGCAATCCATGCAGGCTGCCACTGAATTGGCGAGGTACTGCCCGCGGCTGATCCGTTCGGGCGTCAATTCAATCCTGATATCCGGAGCATCATCCACCTTCGGAAATGCCAGCTTGACATAGGAGATAAGTCCAATGATCCCAACCACCAGGATCAGAAGGACATAAGCCAGGATCCTTAAGAATTTTTTCATGGTGAAATAATTTAATTTAATTCTAAATAAGGATCAAAGCTAATGTGGTTCAACCAGATATCGTGTTAATTTTCCGTTAAAGTTTAATATACCCCACCCCTGCACCCCTCCCCTGCTAGCAGGGGAGGGGACGGGGGTGGGGTAAAAGGGTAAATTCCCCGGTGCTTGCACCTGAATTTCGGTCCAGGGCTTGCCTGGGGTTCATACCAGTGATTGTGAAATTTAATTCAGCACAAACAATTCGATCGTTCCATGAAGGATCTCAAGAGGTTTCTTGTCAATATTCCACAGGTAAGTCACAAATCTGTCAGCCTGGTCTGGAATGAGCGGTATGAATATCCCGGTGACGAGGTCATCATTTTCTACTATCCATTCAGTCCGGAGCCAGTCCAATGGTATGCGTTCATAGCACAATGCATTGCGGTCCTTATCAAATACGGTGAAAACGATCCATGCGCGGAGCGGCTTTGCGGGTGACGTGACGGAGATCCTGTAACCTGCATAGAGCTTCTTGCCCTTTAGGGTATCGGCAGAAGCCTGCCCGAAGCTGACATATTCTTCAGATGTGCTGATACTGCTTAACTGGAAGGAGGAGAGGGGAGTTCTTGCTGCTGGCGTTCTTCGTTTGAGCAGGTAAAAATTGGTTTGGGGATCATAATCCAGTGAATCGTACGTGCTGCGCCAGTCCGGGTTTTCGCTGATGCCTGCTATCTGGTAATCAGCAAGGGTTCCGGGGTAGTCGGCGTACTGAACGATCCCTCCGGTACCACCGTGCCTGAAGTTCAGGTACGCCCACTGCATCTCCCTGCCGCGGTAACCGCCAATGGTTGCCGGATATCCGTTCACTGTCGGATCCGATTGGATCTTTTGATAGAAACGGTCGGGGATCCGCTCATTTTCAAAGGATGCATGAGAAAGGTTGATATTCATGCCAAAGGTAACCGGGATGACCAGCAGCGGCGCTGCCAGCAGGATGATCCATCTTTTGTTTGTTCTGTAGACAGCAGTATCGGCAATAAAAAGGACCGTTCCAATGAACAATGGATACAAATAGATGGCAGTTCGCGCTTCATGGTAGTTTATTCTGAAGATCCAGTGGGCCATCACTGCACCGATGATGTTCCCGATAAAAAGGTAAAGGAACAGGTAATGATAGCTGAACCACTGGCCTGATATCTTGCGGAAAATGTTCCAAAAGAGGTAAAAACACAGTGCGGCGGATGCCAGAACACCTGCGTACCAGAAAAATACCTTCTGACCATTCTCAAACAGCAATCCGGAAAGTGTAAGGAATGTTGAATTGACCAATCCTTCTGATGACCCGTAATAAAGGGCGCCCTGATTCTTCAGGTAGAACAGGTAGGCGATGAAGAAGGCTGTGGGGAGGAGGCCGAGGATGAGAGAGGAGAGAGGAAGGAGGAGAGATGAGAGATGAGAAATACGGGTGGCAGGAAGCGGGAGATGAAGAGAAGACGGACGGAGCTTTGGGATTTGGATTTTGGAATTTGTTTGGAATTTGGATCCTGGGATTTGGGATTTATGAATCCGTGTGATTATCATGATGGATCCCGCTAATAACTGCACAAGAATGAAGGTATACATGAGGTTAAGGTTAGCTGCCACTGCCAGTACGCCAAATAACAGAGCAAGACTGCATTTTTTCAGAGAAAATCCGAACCAGAGTGAATAGAGATACCAGCAGGAGCCCATCAAAAACGCCATCGACATCCCATATCCCCTGGTCAGTGAAAAGAATTCCAGGAAATTATGGACAAAGAGCATGGCAAGGATAAAGATCCATCGGATGATGGGAAACTGGATCTGCCTCCCAAAACGAAAGACAAACCACGCATACAGTGGAAATGTAAGGATGTTGGGCAGGCGGAGGGCAAGGGGAGAGGAACCAAGCAGCTGATAGGAAAACCATGTCAGGACTGAATTTAAAAGATGGTTGTTGGCATCCGGATGGGAACGGAACGGTAAAAAGGAATTAGCATGGATATAGTGAAAAAATGTGGCAATTTCATCGTAGATCAACGGCACACAGATGGCTCTCGCCCATACATAGATCCACAGCAGAAGAGAGATGCTCCAGAAAAGAATCGCTTCCCTGTTCCGGTTGCCTGACAGATTCATGGATTCAGTCGTTCATGACAGATGAACGCAAGTTAAGAAAATCATCAATGGGAAAGGGAATCACTGGATAATTTGGATCGTGTTCTTTTCGGTATCTTCGGTGATGAGGAATGAGGTGTACCAGGCGGCCGATTTTGCAGTGATCTCCTGCAGGAGCTGTGAACGATTTGTTTTTAATGATTCGCAGAGTGATTGAATGTCATCTGTCTGGAAAGTCATTTTGCAGATCCCGCTGATCACATCTTTTTTTACGTCTGCCTGCCCGGCTTCCTTCACAGGATCTTCATCCGGCGTGTCCTTCTGAAGTTCAATGATAAATCCGTCGGCGTACAGCTGTCTTACGTAGATGCCCCTGTCAGATACTTCCCACTTACGGGTAAAGGTGAAATCCAGGTTCTGTTCATACCAGTTGATCTCTGATTCCATATCGGACACTTTTATCCCTATGAGGTAGGGGCGTATTTCACGTGAATCCATGGATTTGGCCGAGGCGATGATCTGAATGAGTGTGCTGTCAGGATCATAGAGATCAAAATAGGTATACCCGCTGACTTCGCTGCTGATGACTCCATTGACCTGATCCGGATGTTTCTGCTTCAACTCCTGGTAAAAGTCTTCAAATGCAGTTACCAGGAAACCCATCTTATAGAAGCCGTAATTCGATGAACCGGTTACTGAAGGCATTGGACTGCCGGAGGCAGTATTTTGGATAAGTTCAATATAAAAGTCCTTCCGTTTCAGGACCGCTATTTTTGTCTTCTGTTTGATATAAGTAAATCTGTCATCCATTTCAAAACCAAGCATCTCTTTGTACCAGGCTATGGATCGGTCAAGACTGCTGACCTGAAGGGTGATGAGGGATGGTTTGACCTGCCTGGGGGGCTGAGCATCGGCCGAATGGCTGAATAATGATACGATGGTGAATAAAGCTAAGATAAAGGATAATCTGCGCTTCATATGGATCGGAGTTTCATGGAAAACGTAAATATGCAACGATTTCTTATATAAATGATAAAATTTATTGACGATGTAACCGGTGAATTATTTGTTTACCACGGGCATTAAAAGAACACGATTCTTCCGGTAACCGGGTATTGATCCAGGCGGTCAGCTCAGGGATCAATCCGGGTTCCTGGATGGCCGACTTGAAGAGGATGTCGAGGCTGTAGGCTTTGACGGCTGGTTTCTCAAGCCCTGAAGATATATACCCGAAGCAAAGATCCACCAGCCGGCCAAGTTCTTCTTCGCCGAGCGGGTAAGGTTGAAATGTAAAGATCTTTAACACATTCATTTTTACGCCGTCGGTTTTTATTTCATTCAGTTTCCTGATCAATGCCGGCAGCCAGGGTTTAATCAGTTCCGGATTTTCCTGGCTACTTAAGCAGATCACCCGCATGGCACGTGATGAAATTTTTGGCCTGTCTTCCAGTGCCAGATCTAAAAGCGGTACAAACATTTCGGGATGTTCCAGCACCATTTCTGAGACCTGGTCAATGGTACGTTTGGAGCTGTCGAAGAGAAGGGCTTCAAGAGACATATCATTTTACTATTAGAACGCGGATGACACAGATGACGCGGAATATCGCGGATAGTCTGTTTCTCAGGAGAGATTATTCCGTGATTTTCCGCGTAATCCGCGTCTTCCGTGTTCTATTTAAATCTGTCATCCAAAATGAATCTCCACAATGGAGATTAATCTTTGATGCACCGGACACTCCATCCATACCTGTTATCATCATAATCTCTGCACAATCCTCCCATTTGACAGGGAAATTTGCGAGGCCAGCTATTATTCCCATTATACTGGGATGAGGACCATAAAGGTGATCCCGCCCAATATTCAGGGCTTATGAAAGTCCCGTCCGTATTGCGATAACCTTGTGAATAAAGATAATTGAATCCGGAAAGGTTATCACCATTACATTCTCCCGGCCAGCCAGAATTGGATTTCAGATGGGTTCCGGCATCATTACCCCGGCAGCTTGTCTTGTTCCATTCAGGATCACCCACGCCATAATGAGTGTCGACGGTGCCTTCCAATATCTTGAATTCCGCATCGGTGGGGACATGCCAGCCGTCCGGACAGATCCCCTGCGATCCCTCGGAAGTGTTATACTGCATGGCTTCATTCCATTGGTATAATGCTCCGTAAACCAGGCAGTTATCCGGATCGTCGTTATAGCAATACTTCTCGATTGTTCCATTGTTCGATTGTTCCACTGTTCCTTCCACCATGGTTCCCACATTCAGGTTCTCTTCCAGCCAGCACTGGTTTCCGATCTGTACGGTCTGATAGGTTTGTCCTCCCCAGATCACCGTTGGTGTACCGGGACAGGATTCCCCTTCGGTGAAGAATGATTTCTGACTGCCATAGGCAGTCCCCATGCTGTTAGTGGCATACGCCCTAACATAATATTGTGTACTGGCGCTCAGCCCGGTGATGTTACTTGTAAAATTCCCTGTTCCGGCGCCATCCGTTGAATGAGGATCCAATAGCGTAGGAGCTTCCGATGTGCTCCAGCATACGCCACGGGCAGTCGCAGCGCTGCCCCCTGCACTGGTCACATCCCCCCCGCTGGTGGCGGAATTTTGAGTGATGCCGGTTATTGCAGCCGTGGTGACCATCGGCAGGCTGGTCTGGTTGTCAAGGCAGCGGGCAGATTGACCGAAACCCGATTTGTTGTCAGCTATCCGGTCGACCTGAGCATACGCAGAATTAAGACCTCTGTCCCAGGCATTTTCAGTGCCCGCGATTTCAGAAGAAGTCCAGTAAGCGCTATACTGGTTTATGTAACCAAAGCTGTTCCCAAGCCAGCAAAATCCACCGGGGAGACTTGAGAATCCGTATGGGTCCGTTCCGTTGCTATCGTCATTCCACCCTGAAACGGACTTGAGTTGCTGACCCGCATCAAAACCTCTCGTACCGTTGATTTCCCAAACGGTGTCTCCAATTCCATACTGGGTGTCAACCATGCCTTCCAGCACTTTCCATTCATCATCCGAAGCAAGATGCCAGCCGGGTGGACAGATGCCCTGGGCACCCTGTTGCGTTGCGTATTGCATCATTTCGTTCCAGGCATACAGGCCACCGTAGAGCAAGCAGTTCGCAGGATCATTATCATAGCAATATTTTTCGATTGTTCCATTGTCCGATTGTTCGATTGTTAATTCAATCATTGTCCCCACGTTCAGGTTCTCTTTCAGCCAGCACTGGTTGCCAATCATTACAGTATTATAGTTCTTGCCCTGCCATTCAACCGTGGCACCTCCCGGGCAGGATGCCCCCGGGGTTGTAAAGGCAAGCTGTTGTCCGTAGACGGTTCCCGTATTATTGGTGGCATAAGCACGGACATAATAATGCGTTGCATTGACCAACCCGGTCAGGTTGCTGGTGAACGCGCCCATTCCTGATCCGTCCGAGGTGAAACTGTCCGCCAAAGTAGGATTTTCAGTCGTGCTCCATACCACACCACGGGCGATGACCGGGTCGCCTCCGTCGGCAGTGATGTTTCCTCCTCCGGTGGCCGTCGTGCCTGTTATGCTTGTCAGGTTTGCCGTTTCAACCGATGGAGATTCGATCCCCTGGCCTTTTATGCAGCGAATTGATAATCCATTACCGGTAGTAAGTGTATTTCTTTCAATTTGAGGGGAACCGCTACCCAGATGACGGAAATAGCATGATTCTGAACCATTGGATGAGAATGCCCAGAAATAGGCACTGCTATCCCCTCCATTAAATCCATCCCCTTCCGCACGATAACCTGCGGGCAGTGCATGAAATCCGAATGCATCGGTTCCATTTCCGCCGCCATTCCAGCCTGTCGTGGATCGAAGATTTACACCTGCATCAGATCCCCTCCATCCTTCAATGTCCCATTGAGGATCTCCCACTCCATATTGACTATCCACAGTACCCTCCAGGATCTTGTATTCCGCATCCGTGGGTACATGCCAGCCTTCAGGACAGATCCCCTGCGATCCGGAAGTATATTGCAGTACTTCGTGCCACTGGTACAATCCTCCGTAGGTGTCGCAATTCTCCTCGCCGTCGTCGTAGCAATACTTCTCTATTGTTCCATTGTCCGATTGTTCGATTGTTCCTTCAATCATGGTCCCGACGTTCAGGTTTTCGGCCATCCAGCATTGCTCACCGATCCGGATAGTCTGATACAGCTTCCCATCCCGTGAGTCGGTCAGCGGGTCACAGAACAGGTATTGCCTGCTGATACTGTCCATCCATTCCGATTCGCCGGTCAGTTCGATCGTGATTCCTCCTTTGATCACTTGTTTCCTGAACCTGATCTTCTGGTTGGCAAAATCGAAGCTGGTAATGGCGAAAAGGGTGTCCGAAATCCCTCCTTCTCCGCCGACGCTGAATTTATCCCCGGTGCTCGTCACACCCTTGACTTCCATGGTATCGGCCCAAATCTTCACTCTTTTTTCAATAAAGTCTCCGTAGATCAGAGGCTCAGGTGTTTCTGAGTTAGCTATGTATAGTTTATTGGAGCCCATTTCATTCGCACCAGCCATATCGCCAAGAAAGACATTGGAGTTTCCTACAGTGTTATTCATTCCCGCAGCTCTTCCCACATAGGTGTTGAAGGAACCTGTAGTATTGAGATTACCGGCTGACAGTCCGACGAATACATTTCTTACACCGGTTGTATTATGAGACCCTGCATTGGGTCCAATGAAGGTATTCCGATGACCGGTTGTATTTTTATTACCCGAATTCCATCCCAGGAACACATTATAATTTCCGGTTGTATTGGCACTTCCCGACTGGTATCCTACCATTACACCCCAATTCCCTTTATTATGAGATCCTGCTTCATAGCCGATCATGACATTGCTGGTGCCGGATGATTCGTACACAACTGTACGGGCTCCAAGATAGACGTTTCTTGCTCCACTGGTCGCATAACCGGCATTATCACCCACAATGGTGTTTTCCAGGGGATTTCTCACATCGATCCTGTTGGCATTGAACCGGAAGAGCTGGTTGTCAAATTCACCATAGATCAGGGGATCGTATGCATCGGAATTGGTAATATACAGTTTATTGGATCCCTGTTCATAGATTCCTGCGGATTTACCTATGAATACATTCCCGCTTCCTGAATTATCCATCCCTGCAGCCTGCCCGACAAAGGTATTATAGTCACCAGCTGTGTTGTACATCCCGGCATGACTTCCCACGAACGTATTTCTGGATCCTGTTGACCGGTACCCGGTCCCGTACCCCAGAAAAGCATTCCGGGTGCCTGTCTGGTTGCGTTCACCGGCATCCGCGCCAAAGAATGCGTTGCAGATGCCTGTCGTGTTCCCTGTCCCGCTCCATACACCCACGAATGTGTTGTTTTCTCCTTCCGTGTTTGCCGTACCTGAAGAATCACCAATGAATACATTTTCTCCGCCTGTAGTATTGTTTTTACCGGCAAGGTGGCCCAGAAAGACATTATCAATACCGGTATTATTTTGCCCGCTGCTTTCTCCAATAAAAATATTTCTGTCCGAATTGAGTATCTCCAGCCGCTTATTCATGATCCGCAGCTGTTCCTGCCCGCCCGTGTAGAACCGGATGATATCCTCATCCGGATTCTCCTCCGCATCGATCTTCGTGTCTCCGTCGCGGTCACGGATCCCTGATGAGGCAGCTGCATCCTCCGCGTGCAGGGCATACGGTACCGCCAGCAGCTGCGTGGTGCCCAATGCCACATAATTGTTCCCTCCGGCTGTATCTGCCTCAATTTTAATGTAATAGCTTTTTGAGCCCCACGACAGGGTATCCATGATCCCGCCAACTGCGGTGCCATTGCCGATCTCCAGGTTCACCAGCCCGAAAAAGTTGGTGGTATTGAGGTGCGTCTCCTGGTAGCTCACCGGTCCCTGATCACTGCCCAGCAGCAGGCTGATGCGGAAACTGGTCAGCTGGTAGGCCAGCGGATCACCGTTGCTGTTGCGGACCACCGCCTGGTAGCTGAAGGTATGGGGGGGCTGGGCTGAGAGGAGAGAGGAGAGAGGAGAAAGGAGAGAGGAGAAAGAAAGTAAAAAATAAACTGAGAAAAATATTCTTTTCATTTCGAATAGGATTTATGATTACTTTTTATCGGTGATGGAGGTTCGAAAGGTACGAAATAGAAGGGATTTTTGCTACGATATATTTTTGTTGTGTTAAAATCAATGTATACGTTCTGAATCAGGGAATCCTGTGGACTTTTCATACCTGACCCTGCCTGCTTTTTTCTGACAGGGGGAGTACTAGGGGTCAATGACCTCATGCCTGTTGGTTTGCCGGATTCCCTTCCGGTCATTTCCATTGCCAAAGGGATCCGTACTGACCGGGTTTGAAACCGGTGCATCACCCGATATGTCCTCGAACGAGTAGTAGCCGGTCCAGCAATTGAAGGTGACATAATAAACCGTAGTTTCATACCCGGGATTCAGGGGTACCGGGATATTATTTCCATATCCCTGGTAACCGATACCGGTCGGAAAATCAAAGGAACCCCAGTTCACATTCCAGTCGCAGTTTTCCCGGAATTTTGATTCGACGATATTATCCGGTGGGTCTGAATGATCATCTTCGACCGTGAGTTCAAAAATGGTCGTCCAGAAGTTCGGATCTTCGTCATCCCTGGTCATCATATGATCGGGCATGGTGGCCGTATCTCCTCCCCAGCCGTTGAATTCGCCTACTATGGATATTTCTCCGCAAATTGTGGGAGGAAGGATCGGTTCCCCAACTGTGTCGGCCCAATCGGATTCATCGCTCAGCCAGGTGGCGATCCCTCCCGTGAAGATCGTGGTCCTGTACTTCAGTTTATCATTGATAAAGTCAAAGGATGTAATATGAGTGAGTGTATCTTTTATGCCGTCATATCCTTCGGCGCTGAACCGCTGATCTGTTTTGATTTCGCCATTGGCCTGAATTTCACCGCTTGTTTCGACCGAATCCGCCCAGAATTTGAGCCGGTTTTCCGTAAAATCTCCATAGATCAATGGTTCACTTGTTCCGCACGTGGTGATGTACAGCTTGCCGGAACCTGTTTCGTGTTGACCGGCATATGTCCCGATGAATACATTATCTGAACCTGCGGTGTTCTCACCGGCATAAGCACCAATGAACACATTGTTTGAACCGGATGAAGTGCTGCCTGCTGAATGGCCCAGGAGCGTATTTAAGTTCCCTGTCTGGTTACCAAATCCCGCCACCGTACCCACGTACGTGTTCCGGGAGCCTGTCTGGTTATTATGTCCTGATAAGGTGCCAAAAAAGGCATTATTCTCACCGGTCGTATTTTCATGCCCCGTTTCATAGCCGAAGAATGCATTGCTGTGACCGGTCGAGTTGTACCGTCCTGAGAACATTCCAACGAATGTATTTACGTTGCCTGTCGTATTCCATCGACCGCTGAGCATCCCGATGAAGGTATTGTAGTTACCCGATGTATTTTTGGAACCACTCAGAAATCCCATGAACGTGTTGGAATTGCCTGTTGTATTGCTGGCCCCGCTCCAGGTGCCCAGAAATGTATTGGTGGAACCCTCCGTATCGTGTGCACCTGCCGAGTCCCCGATGAAGATGTTGCCCGAGCCGGTGGTGATGGCCTCACCGCTCTTGTCGCCGAAAAGAATATTTCCTGAATGGTTGACCATTTCCAGCCGGTTGCCGGTCAGCCTCAGCCGTTCCTGACCTCCTGTAAAAAACCGGATGTTGTCGTCACCGGGCGTCAGTTCGGTGGTGACCATGGTTTCGCTGTCGCTGTCACGGATCAGGGTTGAAGCTTCTGCTCTGGTGGAGGTGGCTGCATACAGCGCATAGGGCACGGCCAGCAGCTGCGTGGTGCCCAGTGCCACATAATTGTTCCCTCCAGCTGTATCTGCCTCAATTTTAATGTAATAGCTTTCCGAGCCCCACGACAGAGTATCCATGATGCCGCTGACTGCGGTACCGTTACCGATCTCCAGATTCACCAGCCCGAAAAAGTTGGTGGCCTGCTGGTGCGTCTCCTGGTAGCTCACCGGTCCCTGATCGTTTCCCAGCAGCAGGCTGACGCGGAAACTGGTCAGCTGGTAGGCCAGCGGTTCACCGTTGCTGTTGCGGATCACCGCCTGGTAGCTGAAAGTGTGGGGGGGGCTGGGCAGAGAGGAGAGAGGAGAAGGGAGAGGAGAGAGGAGAGAGGAGAGAGGAGAAAGAAATTAAAAAATTAACTGTGAGAATTTTTATTTTCATCGTGTTTGATTTAACATAGTTGTAACAAGCAAACAGGGTTCGAAAGGTACAAAAAGAAAAGAGAATTGTCAAAATGATGTTGAACAGATTCCTCCATTTGAAGGATCTAATCGAATAAATAGGTATCTTTGTCAGTCGATTTGATAATTTATAACGTATTGATCATGAGCAAGATTATTATAAATAAGCTGGATTACGCGCGGATCAGGAAGTGCATCGAGGATGCCAAACAATTTAAATCCATCACCAAAACCGAAGCGGAGAAACTGATGAACGAGCTGAACTCAGCCGAGATCCTTGAACCTGAAGCGATACCCTCCAATGTGGTGACCATGAATTCGATCGTCAGGCTGAGTTTTCTGAACAATGACAAACAGGTCCAGTTTCAGATCGTATATCCCAGGTTGGCAAACGTGAAGGAAAACAAAATATCCATTTTTTCACCCATTGCCACTGCGCTGATTGGATACAAGGTCGGGGATGAGATCGAATGGATCGTTCCCGCCGGCCTGACCAGGATCAGGATCGATGAGATCATCTACCAGCCGGAAGCGGCAGGGGATTACCATCTGTAAGGATCGTTTCATTAGTCAGACTCATTTCGACTTTCATTCGCCTGATGGGGGTGACTGGATGAAGAATTCCTGATGAAGGACGGAGAATGAAAAAAGCCTGTAAGCCATCGGCTACAGGCTTTTCGTATAGTAGCGAGGACGGGAATTGAACCCGTGACCTTCGGGTTATGAATCCGACGCTCTAACCACCTGAGCTACCTCGCCGGAAAAGGTGCGCAAAGATACAAAAATTCCGGAAAAGAATCATATTCGTTAAAAATCAGTCAGCAGCGGAGCGAAGCGACGTTCCAACGTAAGTTGGAATCAGCAGCTTGCCCTGAGAGCGAAGCTCGAAGGGTCAACAGTCAGCGGGAGAGAGTATTGGAATTTGGATACTGGAATTTGTTTGGAATTTGGAGGTTGGAATTTGGGATTTATTTTCTCTACCAGAAGAACGTCGTCTGTGTAAGCCGCGATATCCCGATACTTTTTCTATCAAGAAAGATCTCGGCATATAGATAGATTGAATGGCCCGTATTGGAAGTAGGGAGATTCAACGCGTAATAGGGCACACTTACGGCGAGCTCGTTCAGGTAATACTGCCGGCCTGGAATGCGCCGCACCGGGGAAGAAGCCACTGCAAAACCGGTGGAATCGCAAAAGGCTGCATCGCCCTCGATGCCCGGAAGGGGCCGGCGGTAATTGTCGAGGAAATGAATAACGATCTGTACGTTGCGGCCAACTGCCTGTTCCAGCAAACCTACCAGCGCAATATTCATCACGGGTACGGCACTGCTCCCGGTAATACTATGTTCTACCACTAGTTTGTCGACGAGCAACCGGTGGGCACCCTCAGGGGAGATGTCGGACTCGCGTCCGTCATAAAGGTACAGGATCCGGAATTCAAACACGCCTTCCATGCCAATCTCCAGCGCCATGGTGCCAAAGAAAATGCCGGCGGCGGAGGGATCTTTATCGAGATCCTGCACGTCCATAATCCCCGAATTTCTTTCGCTGCCGCTTCCTGACGCAGCCCTGACAGGCTGGGCAACCCTGAAAAGCGCCGGTGATGTCTTTTCCCAGTAAAAGGCAAGATCCGGCTGGCTGGCCAGGCCCTTTGCATCACCACCGATGAACCGTATCCACACACCGTCGTCATGACCGGCTGCCTCCCCGGATGCCCGGTAACAATCCAGCATCATTCTGTTCGTGTCGACGACCGGGTAACTGAATACTTCCACATCCACACTCTTCCCTTCCTCCAGGTCACCGATGGATCTGCTAAAATTCCATCCTACACGGAATGCCTGCCGGCAGTCGTGATTGCTCTGGGGAGTCAGGTAAAACAACAGATCACCCCCCAGCGAATCCAGGCGCCCGATGACCGGCCCGCCCATGATAAAAGTTTCGTTGTCGGGCGTTCCCACATAATCATGCAGTATGAAGGAAAGCGACCAGTGGGTGTACTCTGCTGCGCTCTGGGCATTGCCATGTGTACAGATCAGGATGAACACCGAAAGAAAAAACGCATAAGACTTACTCACCAATCAGGATTTTTGACCGTTTATGACGCCTGCTTTTACTTTTCTCCGGTCAAAGGTAAGCCGTAATCAGCAATATCTGGTTTCAGGTGAACATAAAAAAGTTTGCACCCGGATATCATTTCTTATTTTTTTCTACCTTTGAAATCCGTAACCCAATACCTGTGATGAAGGGCTCCGCGTTGTTAAAAATAAACTCAATATATTAATCTTAAGCGTATTACATAAATTCAACAAAGAGAATAGAACAATGGCACTTCATGAACCTTATAAGATCAAATCGATCAGGAATATTCGGTTTCGCAGCTTTCCGGATAGAAAAAAAGCACTGAGAAACGCAAGTTACAATGTTGGTTTGATCCCATCCTGCCAGGTCGCCTTCGATATGGTCACACAGGGCAGCTCTGCCATGAGCCAGGAACAGGTGGGCAATTTATTCATTGGCGATGAAGCCTATGCCGGTGCAAGAAACTTCTATAAGCTATGCGATGCCGTCAGGGATGTTTTTGCTTTGGACAACCTGTGTCCGGTGCATAATACGATGGGCGGACTGAAATTGCTCAGTTACGTACACCTCGCTCAACGGAAAATAGTGGCTGGAAACACGGAGATGTCTTTCCCGACCTTCAGGGCATTCGGTGGCGAATGTGTTTTACTCGACATCCATCCTGATCCTTTGTACACAGGTAATATCGATCTTAAGAACCTTGCACGCTTCCTTGAACAGAACAAAGGGAAAGTGGCTATGATCTATATTGATTTGCAGGGAGGGGGATACCGCCCGGTTTCGCCCTCAAACCTGGAAGGAATTAAAAAACTTGCCGATGAGCATCAGGTCAAACTCGTCATGGATGCTTCCTGCATTGTTGAAGCCGCTTATCATTCCATTCAGCATGATCCGGCGTTTAAGGATAAGGAACTTGGTTCAATGATCCGCTTACTGGCAGGATTGTGTCATACGCTCCTTTTTGACGGCGGTCAGGATGCCATGAGCAATGTCGGGGGATTTCTCGCCACCGGCGATCCAAATGATCATGAGCATTACCGGAACGTAGTCGTGATATTCGAGGGGCTGCATACTTATGGCGGCATGGCTGGAAGGACCATGGAAGTGGTTGCCACAGGTCTCAGGGAAATGACGGATCCGCTGCATGCCCAATGGGTTGATCATCAGGTATCCGTTTTGGCCGGAGTCCTTGAAAGAGGGAATGTACCCTTTACCCGGGGGTATAACGGAGTGTATCTTCACGCAGGCAGGTTTTTGTCCGATGCGGAGCCTGTCGCGGCACAAACACTGGCTGCAGCACTGTATCTGATTTCAGGTGTGCGCTGCCATTTGGATGATGTCAGCAAAATGGCCGGTCTTTTACCGGTGTTACTGCCACGAAGGACATTTATGAATACACAGGTGGAACAGATCGGGGAAGCGATCGTAAAATTGTTTGACCAGCGGAGCCTTATCTCTTCTTTAGATCTCATCAACCAACCTGTTTTCACGTATGAGGAACGTTTTGAGTGGATCATCCCTGAGCTGGAGTCTTACCGGTTCACATGTGAGCCTTATACGATCCATTCCATCGAGCATGTCGGTATGGATACGCGCGAACAAAGGGTCAATGCCATGAAGGAATCAGGGTATAATACCTTTCTGCTGAAATCAGAGGATGTGACCATCGACTTGCTGACCGACTCAGGGACCAGCGCCATGAGCGTGGAACAGTGGCTGGCCTATCTACGTGCCAGGGAAACCCCTGCAACCCCGGATGCGTACCATGAAGTGGTGGCGACAGCTCAGAAGATCTACGGATACAAACATATCATTCTGACCCATCAGGGCCGCGCCGCCGAACATATCATGTCGCAAATGTTTATCCGGAAGGGTGACTATGTCCCTGGTAACATGTACTTTACGACCACGCGTGAACACCAGGAAATGGCGGGGGGAACCTTTGTGGATGTCATCGTGGATGAGGCGCACCAGACAACCTGCACGTTTCCCTGGAAAGGCAATGTGGACCTGTCCAAAATGGAAGCACTTTACGAAAAAGCCAAACTGGAAGGAAAGAAACTTTCCTACCTTTCCTTTGAGTTTAATGTGAATCTGGCAGGGGGTCTGCCTGTTTCCATGAACAACATCAAGGCAGTGTACGCCTGGTGCAAAACAAGGGATATACCTGTATTCTTTGATGCCACCCGCTGCTCTGAAAATGCCTGTTTTATCCAGCGTAACGATCCGGTTTACCGGAACGTACCGGTTGCTGACATCCTCCTGGAAATGTTCAGCTACGGCGACGGTGCCACCATCTCCAGCAAGAAGGATATGCTGAGCAACCTTTCAGGCTGCCTGCTTTTCAGGGATAATGAACAGTGGTGCCGGAAAGCACTTCAGCTGCTGAACATCTTTGAAGGACCCTATTGTTCAGGGGGAACATCTGCCGGCGATATGGCAGCACATGCCCAGGGACTCCGCGAAATGGTCGATGATGCTTACATCAACTCCCGTATCGAGCAGACCGCCTACCTGGGTGAACTACTGCACAAAGCCGGCATTCCCATCGTCCTGCCCTATGGCGGACATGCCATCTTCCTGGATGCTCGTGCTTTTCTTCCTCACCTCGACCAGGATCAGTTTCCCGCACAGATGCTCGCAGCCCAGATCTTCATCGAAACAGGTGTAAGAGCCATGGAACGTGGTAATGTCAGCAAAGGCCGTAATCATGCCACGGGGAAGAATTTCCGGCCCGCACTGGAACTTGTCCGCCTGACCATCCCGCGCCGGGTGTACACACGCGACCATATGAAAGCTGTCGCCGATGGCATCATACGGCTTTACGAAAAACGGAATTCAATCGGGGGGCTCCGGTTTACCTATGAACCCGATCATCTGCGGTTCTTCCAGGGAAGATTCGAGGAGATATAAAATCAAATTTCAAAAAGCAAAAAGCAAAAATCAAAAATTCACTTTTGCTCTTTGAAATTTGCTTTTTGCTCTTTGATCTTAAAAGGGCTGATTGAACTCATTAAATGTCTCTACGATGAGAAGATACCCATTGCTACTTATTTTTTTATGCTGTCTTTTCCATACGAATTCTGTTCATTCTCAGCAGCTTATCCGCAAAGAGATCCATTTACCGGACATCATGGGCTACCAGACGCTCAAATGCGACCTTCACATCCATACTGTTTTTTCTGATGGGCATGTGTGGCCGGATGTGAGGATATGGGAAGCGTTCAGGGAAGGGCTGGATGCCGTTGCTATCACTGATCATCTTGAATATCAGCCACATAAGAAGTACGTTGATACTGTAAGCAATAACGCCTATGAACTGATGAAGTCCACGGCGGAGGAACTGAATATCCTGCTCATCAAAGGCGTTGAGGTGACACGTAAGATGCCACCGGGACATCTTAATGCATTGTTCATAGAAAATGCAGACCTGGCAGATGATCCGGATTATGAAAAAACCCTGCAGGGCTTGGCAGACCAGGGTGCCTTTATCTTCTGGAACCACCCGGGCTGGATCGCCCAGGCCAAGGATGGCATTCGCTGGTATGATGAGCATACACGGCTGGTGGAGAAGAACCTCATTCACGGGATCGAAGTGGGCAACTACGGCGAATGGTACCCCGAAGCCCTGGGATGGTGCATGGAAAAGAACCTGACATTATCCTGCAATTCCGATATACATGAACCTTCGGACATCTACAGGGAATATGCAGGGGTGAAACACCGGCTCGTAACCCTAGTCTTTGCCAGGGAACGCACGCTCGAATCCATTCGCGAAGCGCTATTGGATCACCGTACGGCGGGCTGGTTCGAAGATACGCTCATGGGACAGGAAAAGTGGCTGAATGAGCTGTTCCTGCAATCGGTTACCCTGAGTAAACCGTTCAACGAGATGGACAGGGAGCGGTTTTACTATCTTTCGAATTCATCCGATGTCAGTTATACATTACATATTGAGAATGAAGCTGATAAGTCCCTTGCGCCGGAAAGGATCTTTATGCCGGCCAACTCCACGATCCTTCTCAGTGTGAAAGGTCAGAAGGGTTCCGTGGTTCCGGTCAGCTATATCGTGGAAAATTGTTTCATCCGCGGCAGGGAAAACCTGAAGATCACATGGAACCTATGATCAACCTGAGGAGTTCTGTTAAACTCCGGTTCCTGCTCATCGTCTTTTTTCAGCTGTCTTTTTGCTTATCCTTTGCTCAGAGCTACACCATCGATCGTGTAGAACCGCCCTGCTGGTGGGTCGGCATGAAGAACCCCACGCTTCAGCTCATGATCCATGGCGAAAAAATATCGGAGCTCCAGCCTGTGATAGGATATACCGGCGTTCAGGTTCACCGGATCACCTGCACCACCAATCCCAATTACCTGTTCCTTACGCTGGTCATCACACAGGAGGCTGTTGCAGGAAGCTTTACCATTGATTTTCAAAAGGGCGGTGTTACCCTCATGACCCATCCCTACGCGTTACTGGAAAGGGAGCCGGGTTCGGCACTGCGGCAGGGATTCGATCCCTCGGATGTCATTTACCTGATCACACCGGATCGCTTTGCCAATGGAGATCCGGGAAACGATACGATGGATGGCTATCCGGACAAGACTGACAGAACAGACAAGGATGGCCGCCACGGCGGGGACCTCAATGGGATCATTGACCACCTGGACTATATGGCTGATATGGGTTTTACGGCCCTCTGGCTGAATCCTGTCCTGGAGAACAATATGCCCCGCACTTCCTATCATGGGTATGCCATCACCGATTTTTACCGGGTGGATCCCCGTCTTGGCACGAATGAACTTTACCGGCAACTGGGGCGGCAGGCGGATGAGAAGGGGATCAAGCTGATCATGGACATGGTGGCCAACCACTGCGGATCGGAACACTGGTGGATGAAGGATCTGCCATCGGCCGACTGGATCCATGGCGGAGGGCAGTTCATCCCAACCAACCATCGCCGTACGACCGTGCAGGATCCCCATGTTTCTCCCTCCGACCGGCAGAATTTTCCCGATGGCTGGTTCGTGGAAGTCATGCCCGACATGAACCAGCAGAACCCTTTGCTGGCAGAATACCTTATCCAGAACTCCGTCTGGTGGATCGAATATGCCCACCTCAGGGGCATCCGGCAGGATACCTATTCCTACCCGGATAAGGAGTTCATGAGCAGGTGGTCGTGCCGGATCATGGAGGAGTACCCTGGTTTCAGCATCGTGGGGGAGGAATGGAGTGAAAATCCTGCCATCGTTTCCTACTGGCAGAAAGGCAAAGAAAACAGGGATGGTTATCCCTCCTGTCTGGGAAGCCTTATGGACTTTCCGCTGCAGGCAACACTGGTCAGGGGCCTTAACGAGGATGACGCCATCTATTCCGACGGCCTGATAAAGATGTACGAGATGCTGGCCAATGACTTTCAATATGCTGATCCTGACCATCTGGTCATTTTTCCTGATAATCATGACATGAGCCGTTTTTTCACACAGGTCAGTGAAGATATTGATCTGTTCAAAATGGGATTGGCCTATATCCTGACCATGCGGGGCATCCCGCAGATCTATTACGGAACAGAGATCCTTATGGCAAATCCGGGGACGACAGATCATGGAGTGATCCGGAGTGATTTCCCAGGAGGCTGGTCTGATGACATGGTGAATGGGTTCAACGGGGCAGGTCTTACCAGCGAACAGGCAGAAGTTCAGCTACTCATGAAAAAACTTCTGAACTGGAGAAAGGAAACAGGCTGCGTTCACTCTGGAAAGATTGTCCATTATGCTCCTCAGAATGCAGTTTATGTCTATTTCAGGTACGATGCAACGGGAAAAGTGATGGTCGTGCTGAATAAGAATATGACAGATGTTCATCTAAGTGCCCAACGCTTCAGAGAAATGACGGGAGATGCCGTCTCAGCAAGGGATGTCCTCACCGGGGTGATCCATTCGCTCGATCATCTGGTCATTCCCGCGAGATCGGCCATGATCCTCGAACTGTCAGATTTTCAATAAATCCCTGATCTGAGGATTGATTGCACCAAAAATTTCATATTTTTGCACCTGCTCTGTTTCATATTCCGGAAAGCTATGTTCCGGCAATCTTTTGAAAATCATTTAACTCAAACATTATGATGAAACATCTATTTTCCAGTTTTCTTTTATTCCTGTTGGTGTACATGGGTACATCAGTGGCAGGATATGCTCAGGGGGGAGGCGTTACCGGCAAGGTGACCGATGCCTCGGATGGGTCAACGTTGCCGGGTGTCACCGTGGTGATCAAAGGGACAACGATGGGCACGATCACGGATGAGAACGGATCTTACCAGATCCAGGTTCAATCAGCTAGCACAATCCTGGTCTACTCCTTCATCGGATTTGAAACCCAGGAGATCGTTGTGCAACCTAACACGGTGGTCAACGTCTCTCTTGTGACCAAATCCACGGTGTTGCAGGAACTGGTGGTCATCGGCTATGGCGTCCAGAAAAAGGAAGACGCCACAGGATCCATTTCTGCCATTTCTGTCAAGGATTTCAATAAAGGATTGATCACTACCCCTGCCGGGCTTATTACCGGTAAAATAGCTGGTGTTCAGATCATCAATGGCGGTGGAGCACCCGGAGAGGGATCCACCATTCGGATTCGCCAGGGATCATCCCTGTCAGCCAGCAACGATCCACTGATCATTATTGACGGAGTTCCAATTGACATTGAAGGGGTTTCCGGTGCAAGAGGGTCACTCAGCATGCTCAATCCCAATGATATTGAAACCTTTACTGTATTAAAGGATGCTTCTGCCACGGCTATCTATGGCTCAAGGGCATCCAATGGGGTTATCCTGATCACAACCAAAAAAGGAGAGAAAGGCGATAAAATCAAGCTGAATTATACGGGTTCCTTCTCACTATCCACTGTACCCAACAAGATTGACGTTCTGGGTGCCGAACAATACAAGATCCTGTTGAACAAACGGTATCCTGAAAATCAGAACGTACTGTCGATGCTTGGAAAAGATAAAACAGACTGGCAAAAGGAAATCTACACGAATGCTTTTGGAATGGATCATTACCTGAGCGCCTCCGGTACCGTGGATGAACTTCCCTACCGGGTATCGTTAGGCTATTCCAATCAGGATGGCATTCTGAAAACGGATAATATGCGCAATACCACTGTTTCCGCCTCACTGAACCCATCGCTGTTCGACGATCACCTGAAGATTGACTTCAATATGACGGGCATGTTCATGAGGAACCATTTTGCTGATCAGGGAGCCATCGGAGCCGCCATCCAGTACGATCCTACCAAACCTGTCACTTCCGATTCTGTCTATACGGTCCATTACAACGATGCCGATGGGAATCCCCAGACAACGACGACCGACTACGGCGGTTATTATGCTTGGACCCAGGCTGCCACAGGAGCTCCGGTCTCACAGGGATCTTCGAATCCTGTTGCCCTGCTTGAACTCAGGGATGATGAATCGTACGTGAACCGGCTCATCGGTAGTATCCAGTTTGATTATACGTTTCATTTTCTGCCGGACCTCAGGGCCAACCTGAACCTGGGCTATGATCATTCACTGACCGATGGCAATGTCTACGTCCCTGATTATGCACCATGGGAATTTGATCCGGTCAATGGTGGAGGTATCAGTACCTCCTACGATCAGGAAAAGAGGAATGAAGTGCTGGATTTCTATCTGAATTATACCAAAGATGTTCCCTCGGCCAAGAGCTCCTTCAATATCATGGCAGGTTACTCCTGGCAGCATTACTGGAGGAGGGGATCGAATTATTCGACAAACCTGAAAGGAACTGTCGTCATGGATGATTCGGACTATGAGACGGAGAATTACCTGGTGTCCTTTTTCGGCAGATTCAACTATACACTGCTTGACAGGTACCTGCTTACGTTCACATTGAGGGATGACGGCACATCCAGGTTTTCACAGGATACCCGCTGGGGTTTGTTCCCTTCTGTGGCGCTTGCCTGGAAGATCGTGGATGAACCATGGATGCAGAATGCAAACATCCTTTCCCAGCTGAAACTCAGGGCAGGATGGGGTATCACGGGACAACAGAATCTGGGGCAGGGTGACTATCCCTACCTTCCCAGGTACACCTACAGCCAGATGAACGCTGCCTATCTTTTCGGCAGCACGTACTGGCAGACCCTGCGTCCGGAAGGATATGACATCAACCTGAAATGGGAGGAAACAACGACCTGGAACCTTGGACTTGACTATGGCTTTGCCCGGGATAAGTTCTATGGATCATTGGATTTCTATCTAAGAGAGACAGCCGATCTGATCAATTTCATTCCGGTGCCGGCTGGCTCCAACCTGACCAACTACATCCTGACCAATATCGGCGATATGGAGAACAAGGGGGTCGAATTTTCTATCAATACCCGTCCTGTTGCCAGGAAGGATGTGTTCTGGGAAATAAACCTGAATGCCACTTACAACACCAGCGAGATCACAAAGCTGACAGCAACGGATGACCCGAACTATCTTGGTGTTCTGGTCGGGGGAATATCCGGCGGTGTAGGCAACACCATCCAGGTCCACAGCGTTGGGTATGCTCCCTATTCCTTTTACGTCCTTAAACAGATCTATGATCCCAATGAAAATCCCCTGGAAGGTACATTTGTTGACCAGGACGGAGATGGTTCAGGACAAACCGATAAGGACCGTATCCATTACAAAGATCCGGTAGCGGATTTTTATTTTGGAATTGGAACAAGCCTGCAGTACAAGAATCTGGGATTCTCGTTCTCAGGAAGAGCCAACTTCGGTAACTGGGTTTATAATAATGTAAAATCTGAGAATGCCGTCTGGGAAAGAATGTACAGGCCGGAAGGACCCTATCTTGGCAACGTCACTTCAGAAGTTACTGAAGTCGATTTTGACTTTCCCTGGTACTGGTCGAGTTATTACGTGGAGAACGGTTCGTTTTTCAGGATGGACAATATCACGCTCAATTACACTTTTGACAAGCTTTTCAAGGAAAAAGCGAGTCTAATGCTGTCAGGAACCGTTAACAATGCCTTTGTGATCACCAACTACTCCGGTCTTGATCCGGAAGTCAGCACGGGCATTGATAACAGGATCTATCCGCGTCCCCGTGTTTACGTACTGGGAGTTAGCCTTACATTTTAATAAACCTTAATACAGGACTACCATGAAAAGAATACTCAATATATCCCTTTTAATTGCAGCAGGAATACTTGTATTCACCTCCTGTGTCAAGGACCTGGATACAGTACCTCTGGATAAGGATGAAGTGACGGCTGCAAGCGTATATGAAGATACGACCAACTACACAAAGGTACTCGCCAAGCTCTATGCCGGACTTGCCGTCTCAGGGCAGATCGGCCCTAATGGAGCCGGTGACATCAGCGGCATTGATGAAGGTTTTGGACAGTATCTGCGAGGGTACTGGTATCACCAGGAACTCACCACGGATGAATCGGTCATGGCGTGGAACGACCAGACCATCAAGGATCTGCACTGGCAGACATGGGGCACCAGCGATGTATTCATTGCTGCCATGTACTACCGGATCTTCTACCAGGTCTCCATCTGCAATGAATATATCCGCGAAACATCTGAAAGCAAGCTTTCGGAGCGCGGGATCAGTGGTGATCTGCGGGCTAAAATAGGATTCTACCGTGCGGAAGCACGCTTTCTCAGAGCCCTCAGCTACTGGCATGCACTGGATCTGTTTGGAAACGTTCCATTCGTAACGGAAGACGACCCGGTTGGATCGTTCTTCCCGAGCCAGATCCAGAGGGCGGACCTTTATGCGTACGTGGAGTCAGAGTTGCTGGCTATCGAGAGCCAGATGATGAATCCACGGCAGAATGAATACGGCCGCGCCGATAAAGCAGCGGTATGGATGCTTCTGGCTAAACTGTACCTGAATGCCGAGGTGTATGTCGGTCAGCAGAAATATACCGAGTGCATCACATACTGCAAGAATGTGATCAATGCGGGCTACACGCTGGAGCCTGAATACCAGAATCTTTTCCTTGCCGATAACGACCACCTGGATGAGGTCATTTTCGCGGTGCCCTTCGACGGAACCTACACCAGAACCTGGGGAGGAACCACGTTCATTATAAGCGCCTCAGTGGGAGGAACGATGAATCCCGGTGATTTTGGTATCTCAGGCGGATGGGGAGGAACACGGACGACGAAGGCCTTTGTTCAGAAATTCACCGATATCACTGGCAATACCGACAGCCGGGCCATGTTTTACACGGATGGACAAACTCTGGAGATCAATGATGTTGGATTTTTCAACCAGGGTTACGCCATCACCAAGTTCAGGAATGTGAAACGCGACGGTGCCCCCGGTTCCAACCAGACCTATACGGATACCGATTTTCCCATGTTCAGGCTGGCTGACGCCTACCTGATGTATGCAGAAGCCGTGCTGAGAGGTGGTTCAGGCGGTGACCTGGGAACAGCGACCGGATATGTGAATGAGCTGAGGCAAAGAGCCTATGGGAATGCATCCGGCAATGTGTCCACTATTGATCTTGATTTTATCCTGGATGAACGTGCACGTGAACTTTACTGGGAATGCCACCGCAGGACCGACCTGGTGCGCTACGGCCTGTTCACCGGAGGAGATTACCTCTGGCCCTGGAAAGGAAAGACCATGGATGGAATGGCAACAGATGCCAAATACAACCTGTTCCCGATCCCGTCGTCCGATATGACCGCCAACCTGAACCTGAAACAGAACCAGGGTTATTAAAACAACGCTTAAAACGATTATCCTATGAAAAAATTTGTTTATTTCATCATAGCATTGATAGGATTCAGCTTCATGATTTCCTGCGAGGAAGACCTGAGGGATCCGAAACTGGATATGAGCAAAACGGTGAAGTCGTCGATCCAGGCCCCTTCAAACGGCTCATCCCTGATCCTTTTAAAGGAAAACGCCGACAGCGTTGTCCAATTTACATGGTCAGCTGCAAAATACGACCTCGCAAATCTGGAATCCATCAAATATATCCTACAGATGGACTTTGCCGGGAATAGTTTTGCAGAACCCATGGATCTGGTCAGTACGACCGGACTCACCTATGAAACGACCATAAGTCAGGTGAATAACCAGCTCCTGGGCGTTTTGGAGCTGGAACCTGAAATTGCCTATGAGTTTGAATACAGGGTAAAAGCTTTCCTGAATACCTACAGTGAATATCCGGTGATTTATTCCGATGTGATCACGCTTTCGATCACTCCCTATTCGGAAATCATCTATGTCAAACCGATCTACCTGATCGGCGATGCAACGAACATCGACTGGGACAATACAAAGGCAATCCCAATGGAACACCTTGGCAGCGGAGTGTTTGCGCGGGTGGAATACCTGGATGCTGCCGGCGACTGGTTCAAGTTCCTTTCGATGCTGGGAGCATGGGCACCACAATGGGGAACCGATGCCACCGGTACGCTGGAGTCAGGACCCCTGGTGTACCGACCCGATGAAGCTACGCCCGATCCTCCGTCTGTACCGATGGGAGCCACCTCGGGTAACTATTACATTGAAGCCGATACACTGAACCTGACCTACAAGACGTTCCTTACCTCCGGCGAATTATACCTGATCGGAGATGCCACCTCCGCAGGATGGGATAACATGGCCGGGCTGAAACTGACGGAAGGTCCTGATCATGTGTTTACCATCACCACGAACCTGCTTGGAGGAGGCTACCTGAAATTCCTGGAGGTTCCCGGACAGTGGGCACCCCAGTGGGGAACGAACGAAAAAGGCAATAGCAAAAAAGGGCTGATGGTCTACCGCCCCACAGAGAGTGTTCCGGATCCGCCGGGGATCCCCGGCCCTTCTGCTGGCGAATACAAGGTCACAGTGGACCTGACCAAAATGTCGTATGCGATTGAAACGCCCTGAGCGATATCTGATGAAAAGATTAACCGATATCTGATTTGGGATTTGATTTGGGATTTAAATCAAATATCAAATATCGGTTAATCGTTCATCAGATATCTTTCCGCTTTACATATTGTACAATATTTTATAATTTTGACGTTTAAAAAGGTAACAAAAATTTAATCATCGTTTTATTATTTATCACTATTAAAATTTGAATGCCATGAGTAAACGCGATGAGTATATCGAAAAACTGAAAAAACAGCTGGACAAATGGGACGGGGAACTGGATGAGCTGGAAGTGAAGGCCGGAAAAGCGAAAGAGAGCGCAAAGGTCAAATACCATGAACAGATGAAGGACCTGAAGGTGAAGAAGGATAAGATGACCAAAGAGATGAACGATATCATGGACGCTGGCGAGGATCATTGGGAAGATTTCAAGGATAAAGCGGGTGATGCATGGTCTGCTCTCAAGAGTGGCTTTGTAAAAGCTGCTGAGGCTTTCAAAAAGGATGATAAGAAAAAACCGGCAGCGAAAAAGCCGGTAACGGCCAAAGCGAAAGCAGCTCCGGTTAAGGCAGCCGCCAAACCCAAAACGGCCACGGCTAAAAAGACCGTAGCCAAAGCACCCAAAGCGAAAGCAGCTCCGGCAAAAGCTCCGAAAGTCAAGAAATAAGCGTTTTTTCCGGACCTTTTACCCCCCTGATCTTAGTATCAAAGGCAGAGCGTTTCTGCGCGTGACCTTTGTGTACCTTGATGAAGATCCTTCGTGTTCCTTAGTGGTTAAGCCAACAAATTTAACCACCAAGGAACACAAAGGATTATCAAAGGAACACAAAGGTTTTTTTTATAGTTTCATAATACACATATTAAGCTAATTGCATGTCAAATTATTTTATCGAATTATTTGGTGATTATTTTTGAATATCCTACCTTTCTGCGTCGTTTTTCAGTTTTTGGAAAACTTTTATATTCAGCAGATTATCATTTTTTGACCCTCAATTCAGGAAAGCACAATCCTTATGAATGCATCAAGTTCAGAAATTCTGACCCAGGGACTTACGGTTAAGCTGGAAGCCGACCTGGATAAAAATTTTGGGGAGACCATTGCCAGGGAAGCACACGGCGAAAAGCTCTTTGGTTGCATCCAGTGCGGCAACTGCAGTGCTGCATGCCCTCTGAGTGTCTGGATGGATTACACGCCCCGGAAAGTGATCGCCATGGTCAGGGCCGGTTTCAAACAGGAGGTCCTGTCGAACCGTACGGTCTGGCTCTGTGCTTCCTGCTACCAGTGTACCGTTGAATGCCCGAAAGGGATCAAGATTACTGATGTCATGTATGCCCTGAAGAGGGAAGCCATTGAGAACAAGATCTATCCAAAGAACTTCCCGGTACCCATCCTGGCCAGGACTTTCTACAGTGAGGTGAAAAGGACCGGCAGGATCAATGAGATCTTTCTGCTGACCAATTATTACCTGCGCTACAATATCTTTAAGATGCTGGGCTATGCTTCACTGGGTGTCCGACTGTTCATGAAACGGCGGTTGTCACTCTTTGAAAAAGGCATGACCAACAGGAAAGAGTTCAGATCGATGTTAAACCAGTAGCCTGACGGAAAGGAGAAAAATCCATGAAATATCTTTATTATCCGGGTTGTTCGCTGAAATCTTCCGGGAAACATTATGAGATCTCATTACTGGCCGTACTTCAAAAGCTGGGTATCGAGGTGGAGGAGCTTGAGAACTGGAATTGCTGCGGGGCCACGAATTACATGTCCATCAACGAAAATTATGCCCTTGAGATCACGGCGCGGAATCTTGGGATTGCCGAGAAACAGGGTGGTGACGAAGTGATCGTCCCCTGTGCTGCCTGCTTCATGGGCTTTCTGAAGACTCAGAAATACATGGAATCAGAATCCGGCATCAGGGACAGGGTAAATCAAATCTTAAATCATTCGGGCCTTTCCTACAACGGCAAGGTTCAGATTCGTCATCCACTCGACCTGCTGGTCAATCAGCTGGGGGCTGATGCGCTTACGCGGACCGTGGAGATGCCGCTGAAAGATCTTAAGGTAGCGTCCTATTATGGATGCCAGCTGATCAGACCCTACGCCACGTTTGACGATCAATGGAATCCCCATACCATGGACGACATTGCCAGGGCCATGGGTGCAACCCCTGTCGACTGGCCACTCAAATCCAGATGCTGCAGCGGAAGCATGACAAGCACCATGACCGACATAGGCCTTAGGATGAACTATGTGATCCTTAAAGAGGCGAAGAGCAGAGGAGCAGATGTGATCATCACTGCCTGCCCCCTCTGCCAGTTCAACCTCGAATGTTTCCAGGGAAAGATATCACGAAAGTTAAAAGATGATGTGAGGATTCCCGTCATGTACTTTACCCAGCTGATGGGTCTGGCCATGGGAATACCTGCAAAAAAGCTGGGACTTAAACAAATGTTGTCACCTTCATTAGTGCTCAATTAAACAGAATCAGGAGGAAAAATCATGCCTGTCAATGAGGAAGCAAGGGTAGGATTTTATATTTGCCATTGCGGACACAACATCGCCAATATGGTGGATGTGACCGCTGTAGCCGAGTATGCCGCAAAACTCCCCAATGTGGTCCTGTCAAGGGATTATAAATACATGTGCTCTGATCCTGGTCAGGAGATGATCGCAAAGGATGTGGAGGTCTTCAAACTGAACAGGATTGTGGTGGCCTCCTGTTCTCCACTGCTTCATGAAAACACATTCCGGACTGCCACATCGAAAGCGGGCATCAACCAGTTCTATTTTCAGATGGTGAACATCCGGGAGAACGCATCCTGGGTTCATGAAGATAAGGAGATGGCCACGCTCAAGGCCAAGGACCTGGTGAGGGCAGCCATCAGTCGTGTGGTCTTTCATAAAGCCCTGGAAAAGAAGAAGGTACCTGTCAATCCGGATGTCCTGATCGTCGGGGGAGGGATCTCAGGGATATCTGCCGCCCTGACCATTGCGAATGCCGGCAAGAAAGTATACCTTGTCGAAAAAGAACCCACCATCGGAGGCTACATGGCCAAATTCGACAAGACGTTCCCGACGCTGGATTGCGCCGCCTGCATCCTAACGCCAAAGATGTCGGCCGTGCTGAAACACCCCGGTATTACATTGCTGAGCTATTCGGAAGTATCTGCGGTGGATGGATACGTGGGCAATTACCATGTAAAAGTCACGCGTAAACCACGGTACATCATTGAAGAAAAATGCGTGGGATGTTTTGCATGCATAGATGCCTGTATCTTCAAGGAAGCCAAGTTCAGCGATGAGTTCAACGAAGGACTGAGCAAGCGCAAACCGGTGTATATTCCTTTTCCCCAGGCCACACCGCAGGTGGTACTGATCGATGACAAGACCTGCATACATTTCAAGACCGGAAAGTGTCCCCAGACTTGTGCCAAGGCCTGCGACAGGAATGCCTTTGACTTTGACCAGAAACCTGTGGTACAGGAGCTGGAGGTGGGAACGATCCTTCTTTGCACCGGATTTCAGCCATTTGATGCAGCCAGGGCGCCCTATTACGGTTACGGCCGTTATTCAAATGTGTACACATCCCTTGAGGTGGAGCGGCTGGTGAACGCATCGGGTCCCACGGGCGGTCATGTGGTGCTCCGCGATAAAAGCAAGCCCAAAAGCATCGGGATCATTCATTGCGTGGGCTCACGCGACGAAAAGACCAACAAGTGGTGCTCGAGGGTTTGCTGCATGTATTCGCTCAAACTGGCACACCTGCTCAAGGAACATACGGATGCCGAGATATACAATTTCTATATCGATATGCGTACCCCCGGGAAGGGATATGAGGAATTCTACGATAAGCTGCTCAACGAGGGTGTGCATTTCATCCGGGGGAGGGTGGCTGAAGTTTCCGACTGGGCGATCAACGACCATGAGAAAGGAAAACTGGTGATCCGGGTGGAAGATACCCTTATCGGGATGGTCAGACGGATCCCGGTCGACATGGTGGTACTGGCCGTGGGGATAGAGCCCGGCAAAGATGCACAGGACATCCGCAGGATGTTCAATATTTCGTGTTCCAACGAAGGCTTTTTCCTGGAGCGCCACCCGAAGCTGGCCCCCGTGGAGACCTTCACCGACGGGATCTATATCGCCGGCGCGTGCCAGGGTCCGAGGGATATCCCCGACAGCGTCGCCCAGGCAGGAGCGGCAGCCGCACAGGCACTGGCACTGATCGACAGCGGTTTTGTCGAACTGGAGCCCAATACTGCCTTTATTACCGAGGAACTGTGCTGCGGATGCCAGGTCTGCATCAATATGTGTCCTTACCACGCGATCACCTTTGACGATGGAAAAGGCAAATCGCACATTAACGAGGCGCTCTGCAAGGGATGCGGAACCTGCGTTGCTGCGTGCGGCTCCGGAGCCATCACACAGAACCTCTTCGAGGATCAGCAGATCCTCAGCGAAATTTATGGATTGTTGGTAGAATAATCATACAGATATGCCATTAACAGAACAAACGAAACAAGACTGGTCACCCCGTATCGTGGCCTTTTTCTGCAACTGGTGCACGTATACGGCCTCTGACCTGGCAGGCGTTTCCAGGCTCAGGTATGCTCCCTCCACCCGCGTGATCCGTGTGATGTGCTCAGGCAGGATCGATCCGGAGTTCGTGATCGAAGCGTTTACCCAGGGCGCCGACGGTGTCCTTATCGGCGGCTGCCATCCGGGCGACTGCCATTATTCGGAGGGAAACTATAAATGCCTCAGGAGATACCACCTGCTCCAGAGGGTCATCGCCCAGATGGGCATCGACCAGAGAAGGCTCAGGCTGGAGTGGATCAGCGCCAGCGAAGGCAAACGGCTCCAGGAGGTGGTCAATGAGATGACGGAAACCCTGCGACAGCTGGGACCATCCACCATCAGGGAAGTAGTTCAAACCGTGATTAAATAGAGGAGGATGCATCATGGCTCAAGATAAACCCAAACTCAAACTGGCCGTGTACTGGGGGGCAGCCTGCGGCGGATGCTGCGTGTCGGTGCTCGACGTCCATGAAAAGCTGCTGGACATACTGGCTCATGCCGACCTTGTTTTCTGGCCCATCGCCCTGGATATCAAATATAAGGATGTGGAGGAAATGCCGGATGGGTCGATCGACATTACCCTGTTCAACGGCGCAGTGCGAAACAGCGAAAACGAACATATGGCCCATGTGCTCCGTCAAAAATCGAAGATCCTGATTGCCTATGGTTCCTGCGCTTATCTGGGAGGCATCCCGGGTTTAGCCAACTTCTCCACCAGGGAGGAACTTCTCCGGCGTGTCTACGAAGAAAGCGAGTCTCTGGATAATCCGCAAAAGATACACCCACAGCCTTCCACTGAGGTCAGTGAAGGACATCTTCACATACCTTCGTTTTACAATGATGTGTTAACACTGGGACAGGTGGTCGACGTTGATTATTACATCCCTGGATGCCCCCCCCAGAGCGAAAGGCTGGTGGAAGTATTCATGGACATTGTCAGCGGAAAGGATTTGCCTCCGAAAGGATCTGTCATCGGAGCCTCCATCCGTGTGCAGTGTGATGAATGCAAGCGAAAGAAATCGGACAAAAAGGGGATCACACGGTTCTACCGTCCCTGGGAAGTGACGGACGACGGAGAGACGTGCCTGAACGAACAGGGCATCCTGTGCATGGGTCCGGCCACGCGGGCAGGCTGCGGGGTCAGATGTGTGGAAGGAAATGCCCCGTGCAGGGGATGTTACGGGCCATTGGATGGAATAGGCGATGCAGGCGCACGGATCCTGTCGGCCATCGCTTCCATGCTCGATGGCAAAGAGCCGGAAGAGATCAGCAGGGCCACCGACTCGATCGTGGATCCTGCAGGCACCTTTTACCGCTTTAGTTTACCAGGTTCTAAACTCAGGAGGAAAGTTTCATGAAACAGTATACGATTGATCCGATCACAAGGCTGGAAGGTCATGGCAAGATCGATATCTTCTGCACGGATGACGGAAATGTTGAAAATGTCTATTTCCAGGTGCCTGAACTGAGAGGATTTGAGAAATTCTGCGAAGGGCGCCCTATCGAAGAGATCTCACAGATCGTCACCAAGATCTGCGGAGTCTGCCCTGGTTGCCATCATATGGCTGCCGGTAAGGCTGCAGATGCCGTCTTCGGCGTACAGCCCACCTCCGCGGCAAAAAAGATCAGGGAACTTTTCTATATGGCCCATTTTGTACATAGCCATATTGCCCACTTCTATGCCCTGGCAGCCCCCGATTTTGTGGTCGGGCCTGACGCCCCCAAGGCTGAACGGAACATTGTCGGACTTATCGCTAAAGTGGGTGTTGCCACCGGAACTGAGGTGATCAGCCAGCGCCGGAAGGCTCAGGAGATCCAGGCACTGCTGGGAGGACATCAGACCCATGTCATCCTCAATATCCCGGGCGGCGTCAGGAAAGGACTGAAGGAGGAAGAACGAAAGGATGTTGTGGAGAAAGCGAAAGGATTTGTGGAATTCGCCCGATTTTCACTGAAACTGTTCAACGATGTGGTCCTGTCCAATAAGGAATATCTCGACCTGGTACTGAACGGACCCTATTCGTTGAAGATCCATTCCATGGGACTGGTGGATGAGAAGAACCATGTGAATTTCTATGACGGCAAGGTCAGGGTGGTCGACACCGAAGGAAAAGAACTTTGCAAATACTCCGCCAATGAATACCGCGAATTTGTAGCGGAAAGGGTAGAACCGTGGAGCTACCTTAAATTCCCCTATCTAAAAAAGATCGGATGGAATGGTTTTACCGAGGGACAAACATCAGGTGTCTACCAGGCCACTCCGCTGTCGCGGCTCAATGCCGCCGATGGCATGGCCACACCGCTGGCGCAGGAGGAATACGAACGGATGTACAGTACCCTGGGCGGGAAACCGGTGCATGCCACCCTGGTCATGCACTGGGCCAGGCTGGTCGAGCTGCTGTATGCTTCGGAACACTGTCTTGAGTTAGCCCTGGATCCTGAGATCACCAGCCCTGACCTGCGGGCCAGGATCGATAAGGTACCGACGGAAGGCGTTGGAATTGTTGAAGCTCAGCGGGGAACACTCACACATCATTACTGGACCGATGAGAAGGGAATTGTCACGAAGGCCAACCTCATCGTCGGGACCACCAACAACAATGCAGCGATCTGCATGTCACTGAAGAAGGCGGCACAGGGGATCATCAAGCAGGGGGTGACCGTCACCGACGGCATCCTGAACATGGTGGAGATGGCCTTCCGCGCCTACGATCCCTGTTTCTCGTGCGCCACGCATCACCTGCCGGGAACCATGCCTCTGGTGGTTAATTTCAGGGATAAGGACGGAAATATCATCCGGTCGCTGAGCCGGTAGTTACTGTCTGTCTGCGAATGACCTGCCCCGGCAAAACGGTCTTCATCGGTTTCGGAAGCACCGCACTGAAAGATGATGGCCTGCCTGCCCATCTCATCGGACATTTAGCCACCGATCCCCGTTTCAACCATGTGACCTTTCTCACCAGTCCCGTTGGAGGCCTGGAACTGATCCCGCTGTTCAGCGGTCATTCCTGCGCGGTGTTGCTGGATACCGTAAAAACCGGAAAAGCGGCCCCAGGTGAAGTCAGCCACGTCATTTATCCCGATTTTAACGAAACGCTGCATCTCTCGAGCCAGCATGATGCCTCTTTTGAGCAGACCCTGGCACTGGGCAAAAAACTCGGGATCCCACTGCCCGAAAAGATCCACATCCTGGCTGTCGAAATTGTGGATAACCTGACGCTGGGGGAGGGGATGTCGCCGGCCATTACGGAGCGGTTTGATGCCATTCTCAGCCTTGTGGGGGATGTGTTGCAGGCGGTAGGCGGTAGGAGGTAGGCGGTAGGCGGTAGCCAGTCGGCGGTCAGCAGTCAGCAGTCAACAGTCAACAGCCTGTCCTGATGAGCCCCGACTTTCGTCGGGATAAACTACACGAAATCAGGATCAGAATTATTGGAATTTGAATGTTGGAATTTGTTTGGAATTTGGATCCTGGAATTTGGTATTTGCGCCTCACGCAGAATCCTATTACACAAAAAGTATAATCAGCAGCTGTGCCACGAGGATCCTCAGAAACATAGTCATCGGATAGACGGTCGCGTAGGTGATGGCAGGTGCATCGGATCCTGCAATGGAGTTGGCATAGGCAAGCGCCGGGGGATCGGTTGTGCTGCCCGCCAGCAGCCCGCAAAGTTCTATAAAATTCTTTTTCAGGTATTTGCGTGCGAAGATACCGGTTAAAAGCAACGGAACGATCGTGATGACAGCCCCATAGGCCATCCAGATAAATCCTTCCCCTGAAGCAAGTGTGGGAATGAACTTATCGCCTGCCTTGATCCCCACACTGGCAAGGAAGAGTACGATCCCAACCTCGCGAAGCATCAGGTTGGCACCCGGGGTGGTGTAGGATACAAGAGAAATTTTATAGCCAAAATTACTGATCAGGATGGCCACGATCAGCGGTCCTCCGGCCATGCCTAACCGGATGGGGGTAGGAATTCCGGGGATGAAGACAGGGATACTGCCCAAAAGGATGCCCAGCAGAATGCCAATGAAAATAGGGATCAGGTTGGGCTCGTTAAGCCGTTTGAGCGAGTTGCCAAGAATACCGGCCACACTGTCAATATGTTCCTCTTCTCCCACCACGGTCAGTTTATCGCCTACCTGTAGGCGTAAATTGGGATTGGCTACAAACTCAACACCGGCCCTGTTGATGCGTGTGATATTCACTCCGTAATTCGACCGCAGCCGGAGAGATCCCAGTGTCTGGCCAGCTAATTTGGTGCGGGTCACAATGACCTGCTTCGACATGAGCTTGCACGGGATCGTACGCACATCAAGGGCGCTTTCTTTTCCAATGCGGTGGACAAGCATTTCATGGTTCACCTTCTTGGAGATGATCAACACAATGTCACCTTCAAGCAGATGGGTGTCCTTGTCAGGGAAGATGATTTCCCCTTTTCTGTAAAGCCTTGAAAATATGACTTCCGTATGGAGCTCCGGGACGATATCGCTGATCTTCCTGCCGAAAAGATCAGGATGGGTGACTTCAATGAAGATCTGATCAGGAAGTTCTTCGATGGGGAATTTCTGCTGGTTGAAGGCATCGATCTCGGTGGTCAGATGGATCCTGAAGATGTTTTTAACCAGGATCATGCTGAGAATGATCCCGAAGACGCCAAACGGATATGCCACGGCATATCCCAGGCCGATATCCGGCGCCTCTGTCAGAACACCGCCGTCGCTCAGCTGCCTGATGGCTTCCTGAGCCGCACCCAGTCCGGGCGTGTTGGTCACTGCCCCCGACATGATGCCGACGGCCATGGGCATGGAGATGTCGCCAATAAAATGGATCAGGATGGTTATCCCCGCATGCAGCAGGATGATGCCCAGTGCCAGCAGGTTCAGCATCATACCGCCATGGCGGAGCGACGAAAAAAAACCGGCCCCAACCTGGAGGCCGATCGAAAATACGAACAGGATCAGGCCGAACTCCCTGGCAAATTCCATCACGTGGTGGTTGATGGTCAATCCAAGGTGGCCTGCCAGTATGCCGACAAACAGCACAAAGGTGATCCCCAGGGATACTCCGTAGACTTTTATCTTACCGAGCCCGATGCCCAGTGCGATCACGATGCTGTAAACAACGACCGCATGGGCAACGGAATCGCCGGTAAAAAGTTCATTCAGCCAGTGCATCGTTCGCAATTTCCGGCAAAGTTCCGGATTTTGTGGATGCTGAATGTCCTGAAGAAAAGAAAATTATTTCTTCAACGCCTCGAGTACCTTTTCCTTAGGCAGTTTTTTCGTGCAGAAGAACCAGTCATGGCAGGTCATTTCTCCCTCTTTTCCTTCCATCCGGTTCTTGGCAGTGCCGCATGAGCCGGCGGTGGGGACGATCACATCATCACCCGGGCGCCAGTCGGCCGGCGTGGCAATGCCGAAATTATCGGCTGTCTGGAGTGCGATAAGAACACGATGAAGCTCGTCGAAGTTCCTTCCCAGGCTCAGCGGGTAGTATATGATGGCACGGATGATCCCTTTCGGATCGATGAAGAATACCGCCCTGACCGCCTTTGTGGAGCTTTCTCCCGGCTGGATCATGCCATATTTGTTGGCCACTTCCATGGTGATGTCCTCGATCAGCGGGAAGGTCACCTCAATGTCCTTCATCCCTTTGTAAACGATCTTCTCCTTGATGGTCCTCAGCCATGCAATATGGCTGTAAAGGCCGTCGACTGACAGTCCGACCAGCTTGCAGTTGGCGTCGTTGAACTGTTTTTCCATGTGCGCGAACGTCATGAATTCAGAGGTGCATACCGGGGTAAAGTCGGCCGGATGGCTGAACAGGATCACCCAGCTACCCTTGAAGTCTTCCGGGAAATTAATGGGTCCCTGCGTGGTGACCGCTTTGAATGACGGTGCCGGATCATTGATCCTGGGCATCGATACACATTTTTGTTCCTGATTTGTTTCCATGGTGATAACTTGTTAAATTGTTAAATTGTTAAATTGTTAAATGTTAATTTATGGCGGATAATTGTTCATTGAAAAGAGCCTTAAACACCACTTCAAAGAGATTTAAGTGAGTTGATCCATAAAATTTCCTGTAATCTGTAGCTTGATGTCCCGGATCCGGAAATGCGGCAATTTTTTTCTTTCAAAATACTCTTTCAACAGCAGGTCCAGCTCATCGTCGAAATAATCTTCAATTTTTTCAGATTCAGCGCAATAGAGGTGATGATGCTTTTCTGTGATGGAATCATACCTCATAAAATCCTTTGCTGTTTTGACTTTATTGATAATGCCCTTTTTCTCAAAGGTTTCCAGTGCACGGTAGACGGTTCCCAGGGCAATATTGGGATGGCTGCGCTGTATGAACTGCCACAGATCTTCCGGAGAGGGGTGGCCATGGAGCTGTTTGACCGCTTTGAGCACCGCAAGGCGCTGCGGTGTTACTTTCAGGTTATTGGAAACAAGGATGTTTTTCAGATCCCCTGTTTTCATGTGAAAATATTATTAAGTAATAATTATTCTTAAATAAGAATAAACAAAGGTAATATTTTTATGATGTCGAAAATCACCTGGTTATAGATTTTTAACATTTATTATCAAATGGATTTCTATTCCCTGATTTTCGGCTGCATAAGTTCTTTTTTCCGGTAAATGATTATTATTTCTTATAGTATATTTGCATTACTATTCACTTTTATTCCTTCATCCATGAGAAAATGGCAAATTGAAGATTCCGCTGAGTTGTACAACATCAACGGATGGGGTGTGAACTATTTTTCGATCAATGAAAAGGGACATGTGGTTGTCACACCGAAGAGCAACGGGATCCAGATCAATTTAAGGGAGCTGGTGGATGAGCTGATTCTTCGTGATGTGTCCACGCCGATCCTGATGAGGTTTACCGACATTCTGGATACACGCATCGAGGAGATGTCGAATTGTTTTCATCTGGCGGCGGAGGAATATGGTTACAAGGGGCAGAATTTTATTATTTATCCCATCAAGGTCAACCAGATGCGTCCGGTGGTAGAGGAGATCGTGGGCCATGGCAAGAAGTTCAACATTGGGCTGGAAGCCGGTTCCAAGCCGGAGTTACATGCAGTGATCGCCCTGAATACCGATATTGATTCCCTGATCATTTGCAACGGCTACAAGGATGAGGATTACATCGAGCTTGCTTTGCTGGCGCAGAAAATGGGCCGTCGTATCTTCCTGGTGGTGGAGAAGCTGAACGAACTGAAGCTGATCGCGCGCATATCGCGCAGACTGAAGATCAAACCGGCCCTTGGGATCCGTATCAAACTGGCAAGTTCCGGCAGCGGTAAATGGGAAGAATCGGGCGGAGACGTGAGCAAATTCGGGCTGACATCCAGCGAGTTGCTGGAAGCGCTTGAATATCTTGAACGGAGCAACATGCAGAGCTGTCTGCAACTGATCCATTTCCACATTGGAAGCCAGGTTAACATGATCCGCAAAGTGAAGATCGCCCTCCGGGAGGCGGCCCAGTTCTATGCCCAGATCCATCAGCAGGGATTTCATGTGGCGTTTGTGGACATTGGTGGCGGGCTGGGAGTGGATTATGACGGCACGCGGTCATCCAACAGCGAAAGCAGTGTGAATTACAGCATTCAGGAATATGTCAATGACGCAGTATCAACCATTGTGGAGATCAGCGACAAGAACAGGATACCCCACCCCAATATCATTACCGAATCGGGTCGGAGCCTGACCGCTCATCATTCGGTGCTTGTCTTTGAGGTCCTGGAGACGGCCACATTGCCATCATGGGAGGAGGAGGAAGAAGTGACCGAGGGTGATCATGAACTTGTACGTGAGTTGTACAAGACCTGGGACCGGCTGAATCAGCCACGATTGATGGAAACCTGGCACGATGCACAACAGATCCGTGAGGAAGCCCTGGACCTTTTCAGCCTGGGCATGCTCGACCTGAAAA
Organism: Bacteroidota bacterium; assembly: GCA_022711405.1. Taxonomy (GTDB): domain Bacteria; phylum Bacteroidota; class Bacteroidia; order Bacteroidales; family JAGONC01; genus JAGONC01. The sequence continues at coordinate 132,606 of JAKLFC010000006.1, read as the reverse complement.
CCAGGGCTCAGATCGAACGTCTGTTCTGGTCCATAGCCCGCGAGATCAACCAGATGGTATCCAAGATCAAGCATATCCCGGAAGAGCTCCGTTATCTCCCTAAACTCTTATCTGACAAATATTTCTGTAATTTTTCGTTGTTTCAGTCGTTGCCGGATTCATGGGCCATCGACCAGATCTTCCCGATCATGCCGATCCAGCGGCTGGATGAACGGCCTGACCGCACAGCAACACTGCAGGACATCACATGTGATTCCGATGGTAAGATCGACAATTTCATCTCTACCAGGAATATATCCTATAATCTGCCGGTGCATTCGATCAAGTCATCCGAGCCCTACTATATAGGTGTTTTCCTGGTCGGTGCTTACCAGGAGATCCTGGGCGATCTGCATAATCTGTTTGGAGATACCAATGCAGTTCACGTCTCCGTAACCGAAAAAGGCTATGAGATCGATCAGATCATTGATGGGGAAACGGTCGCAGAAGTGCTGGATTACGTTCAGTACGATGCCAAGAAAATGGTCCGAACGGTCGAAAAGTGGGTGACTACTTCGGTGAAGTCGGGAATTATCACCGCGGAAGAGGGTAAGGAATTTTTATCCAATTACAGGTCAGGACTGTATGGGTATACGTACCTGGAGTAGCGGCACCTGGATTTGAAGCGAGAACCACTAAAATCTCATCATACAATGAATTTCGACGAATTTGAAGATGAAGAATTAGAGCCCAGGGGTAAGAAAAGCCACAAAGGGCGGCAGGAATTCGATGATTTAGAGGATTTTGATGACTTTGAGGAAACCAGTCCCGGTAAAATCCGCAGAAGGAGGCCTGCCGGCGAACCGGAGGTATTTTGTCCGAACTGCGGAGCTGATATTCCTGCCTTTGCGAAACGGTGCCCGGAATGCGGCGAACGGTTGGATCATGGATCCTTCTGCCATTATTGTGGTGCGGAAGTCAGCCCCGGCGCCCATTTTTGTAATAATTGCGGCGCAAAGGTTTCCTGAATCCCATTATATAAGGAAATTTTTTTCCGCCTGTTTTTAAGACGATGTTTTCTTGAAAATAGGTAAGATCTTCTTTACATTTGTCAAATAAACGCAATCCTATCCATTCATTAAATTTTCTGATCCATGAAAAAACAGAACTACCTTCTTGTTACGGGAATTACATTGTTATTCCTTACATTTTCCATGATGAACCATTCCTGCAGGAATGCAGGCCAAAAGACGGCCGAACAGGCCATGGAACAAGCCATTGAGCAGGGCACGGGTGAGGATGCTGATGTGAATCTGTCGAACCAGGGTGCCACCATCCATTCAGGGGATGTAACAACTCACGTCGATGCCAGTGCCAACAAATGGCCTGCAGATGCACCTGCAGAGATACCTGAGTTCACCTATGGCAAGATCACAGGCGTAACGGTCAGCGATCACCCGGAGATGTACATCTGGACCGTTGTTTATGAAGAAGTGCCGGCGGATGCATTCAAAAAATACAACGACATGCTGAAAGCAAAAGGAATGCAGACCGTATTCATGGATATGGCAGGGCAGGGCGGAAGCATTACATGGGAGTCGGGAGATCTGGCTTTATCTGTGATGGGTGGAGAGGGCAATGCAGTTGTGGGCGTTTCAAAGAAAAAGCCGCAATAGGGATCTCAGAAGAAATAGCGGAAGCCGATCACGCTTTCGAATGAAAAGTCGGGTTCCGGGAGGAACTCCATCCCGGGCACCAGTTCAAAGAAGATGTCGATAGGCTCATTCTGAAAAATGTATTCTATTCCCAGGGGTACGCGGGCTCCGAAGTGGACGTTATGTCCAAAGCCCAGTCGGGCCCCGAGGCCGTAATAAAAAGGCAGTTTCCCGGTGTTCACGTCAATGACGTAGGCGTGGCGCAGGTAATCCGAATGGACCTGGAAGTATCCGTCATGATAGAATGACCAGGTAATGCCCCCGTCGATTGCCTGTTTATCATCGATCCAGTATTTAAGGCTGATCCCGGTCGGGTAACCAAACATGAGGCCCAGACCGAATGGCCTGTCCTGGGCGCGTAACGTGTTGAATCCGAGGATGAAGATCAGCGGTAAAAGGCAGAGCATCCGTTTCATATTCCGTTTGTTAAATTAATCCTTTACGAAGATATAACGTTTTTAGGATTATTTTAGCATACTCACGGCGAAGTCGGGACTCAATAATTCATATTTTTTGCTTCAAAACCCAGAACCATGTTATAACTTACCCCGCGCTTCAGCGCCGGGGCCAGGAGGGAAAGGAGATTACCTGGCTTTAGCCCTAAACCTGAAAGGAGCTGTTTTTGTTTCGGGCTAAAGCCCTTTTACCAGGTTGGCTGCGGGTAACCCCCGGTCTGAAGACCGGGGTAAGTTACTTCTAGCTGGCTGGCTTCTGGGAGTCCCCGGTCTGAAGACCGGGGTAAGTTACTTTAGCAAACAGGTTATGTTTTATTCCAGGTTCGATACTTGACCGCATAATTTTTTTGACCTAAAGGTAAATTTTATTTCTTTTTATCCGTATATTTGCGGATAATTAGAAATAATATGACATGAATATAAGCTTTCTGCAATTTAAAGAGGCTTTTTTTCAGCAGGGCATTTTCTCTGTGGGTCACGTTCGTTTGGTGTTTCCTGATTTCAACACTGACAACCTTTTGCACTGGCAAAAGAAGGGATATATTTATAAGCTGAGGAATAAATGGTATTGTTTCAAGGAGTTCACATCCATAACCGATTATCATTATCTTGTAGCAAATACGATCTACGCTCCTTCCTATATCAGCCATCAGGAAGCGCTGTTATTTTATGGGCTGATACCCGAACATATTGTGGATTCAACATCCATGACAACGAGAAAAACAATGCGTTTCCGTTGTATAAACCGTACATACACGTACTATTCGATCAGCCCTGAATACTTTTTTGGTTATGAATTAAAGGAAATGATGGTGAACGGTACCAGCAGGAATTTCCTGATCGCCGGCAGGGAGAAGGCGATCCTGGATTTTCTTTACATTTACAGTTACTATACGTCGGAGGAGGAAATTTCGGAGATCCGTTTCAACGAGATTGTGCTGGAGGAAGAGGTGGACTGGAAAAAGATGGAAGGATACCTGAAGCGTTTCAATAACAAGGCGCTGGAAAAAAGGATCAGGTGTGTTCAAAAAATGTATAACCTATGATCGCTCTCAATGAAATCGTCAGGCAATACCCAAAGGAATTGCAACGGCCGGAGTTTTACGATCCGATGGTAAAAGAGTACCTGCATCATTACATGCTGCAATCGGTTTTTTCAGGAAAATTTGCGGAAAAGATCTCTTTCCTGGGTGGTACAGCACTTCGTTATTTTTATGGTATTAAGCGTTTTTCTGAAGACCTTGATTTTGATTGCTTCAACTTTACACGGGAACAATTTCTTGAGATGACGTCGCAGGTTGAATATGATTTACGATTATCAGGATACGATGTTATTATCACGGACAGGATGAAGGATCAGCACATAAAGGCTTTTCGCAGAGTTTTTGTTTTTCCTGAACTCAGGTACAAATTGGGATTGAGCCAGCAAAAGGAATCAAAATTCTTCATTAAAATTGAAGCCGAACCGCATAACTTCGATTATCAGCCGGACATCAGAACATTGGTTGGTTTTGGCATAGTTACTCCTGTTAAAACTGTTCCCCTGGACATACTTTTTTCCACTAAGATAGCAGCTGCAATCAAGCGGAAAAAGGACCGGGATTTTTATGATGTAGTAACCCTTATCGATTTTGCAACCCCAGATTTCATGTATCTTGATGCTAAATGCCAAATAAGCAATCCCTCACAACTAAAAGCATCTCTTTTGAATGCTGCAAAAGCCAGGAACTTAGCCGACCGGAAAAAATTCGACTGCGAACACATGTTGTTCGACAAGAAGGATATTTCAAAGATCCGGACATTTTCAGAATATATGGGGGCGTTTGATTTCAGCCGGTTTGATTAAGGTTCCCTTTTGCCCTTTAACCAGGCTGGCTGCGTGTCATCCCCGGTCTGAAGACCGGGGTAAGTTACTGCTAGCTGGCTGGCTTCTGGGAGTCCCCGGTCTGAAGACCGGGGTAAGGCAATGCAGCAAGAAGGTTATGAATGAAGTCGAGAAAAAAATCATTGGGATGTTAACTAATTTTTAGCCAACTTTCTTAAACTTCTCAAACCTCCTCTCCAAGAATTCTTTGTTTGGCTGTAGTTCAAACTTGCGGGGAATAATGATTCGCTGGTTATGCATCTCCTTCAATCCATGTACAAGCATTGGCCCATCATTTTCATCTAAAACATCTGAGCGGACCTTAATGTAATAATCCGGAGAAACACCAAGAATATATTTATCAAACGCAGCATGATGGATTTTACACAGAGATAAACCATTATCTACAGTAGGGCGGCTATCAGGTTCATTGTCCGGGATAATGTGTGCGGCATCGAGAAGCTCCACGTGTCTCAACCTGCAGAATGCGCATTGGGATTGATACGCATGGATCACCTTTTCCCTGAAACTCCTCTGATGTAACCGTACCTTAATGGTAGAAGTAATATACGCACGCCGGGCCACATCATTGTCACTTAGAACATCCTCCGGTTGTGGGAGGAAGTTCATAATATCCATGGCCACTTTAAACGTCAATGCACCAGGATCATCTCCAATGATATAGACTGGCCATTCGGCCAAATATTTGCCAGGAACGATACCATGGAAGTAAACCAAAGGGACATTGTGAATCATGGCTTCGTGCAATCCGACATTATCTCTGTGAAAAACATTTGTTCCTCGATAACGGTAACGAAGGAAATTATCCTGTCCAAAACTATCGTCGTAAGGCCCACCAGGTGCAGTAGTGATCGAAAGCGGCAATTCCATCATCCTGGGTTTGAATATACCCTGAGGACCCAACAATGGAATTCGTTCCCCTTTGAATTCAAATCCTTTTGCAAGGATATCCCGTGGGAAGACATCATCATAAAAGGCCTTTTTCTCTGAAAGCCAGTTGAATGCTGCTATTCTGATTTCCTGATCAGGATTCATGAATAATTCATTTGATAGCTTATCGATAAGGGCTGATCAATATTACGAAAAAATAACAGTGAGAGTAATTTTCATCTAAAATACATCCTATTTTGTACATCGAGTAATTTACCGATCAATATTCCCTCTTCTCCGGAATCACCCCCCGCACCCCGCCTCTCGGTTCAACAACATCACCAAGGTAACGTGGGATCAGGTGAATGTGGGCATGCCAGATTGTTTGTCCGGCTGATTCGTTAATGTTGATGCCAATGTTGAATCCATCCGGATGAAATTTATTTTCAATGATCTCCTTCACTTCGTTGAGCAGGACCCAACATGCGGACTGTTCACTGAAGTCCAAATCAAAATAGTCGGCACAGTGTCTTTTGGGAATGATGAGTATATGACCCCTGCTCACAGGAAACTTATCATAAATGGCATAAGCGGAATCGGATTCCATGATTACGTCTGTTCTTTCAAACGGATGACAAAATGGGCAGTCTGGGAGTTGATCTGATTTATTTTGATGATTCGGTTCAGTCATGATCCTGGTTCAATGAATTGATAATAAGCTAATCATAGAAATCGGGGTACATCATTCAAGAAATTCGAATCCATTGTTGGAAGCTATTTTGATCAGCGGTTGAAGCTGTCCTCTGAATTTGTCTTTAGTAAAATTTTCAGGCAGATTTCGGATTTCATCCAGGTCCGGAAAAATGGTCAGATAATCTTCCAGGAACCTGTTCTTCGGATTCTTGTCCCTGACAATATCAATGGCAGTGCGCTGCAAATGGTAAAATGAACTGAAATATCTCTCCAGGGGAGGCAGCCGGTTGCTCTTTGAGCTATTGAACGAAGGATCCGCCGGTATCAAATTCCACATCAGATCATGCGAAACAAAGGAATACGGAATGAAATGCTCAACATCGTACTTTCCGATTGTCAGCCTGGCTCCGGTGTAAATACAGTCAACGGAGCCCAGTTCCCTGATCACGATATCCCAGAAATCAGTGCGCTGCTTCGTCAGGCTGATCCGTGTTGCGGGCTTGATCAGCTTGTTCGGGATGTCCGGAACACTGGGATTTTTTGACTGCAGGAACGAAGCCAGGTTCCAGTAACAAAAATCCTTTAATATTCTTCCGTTATCGGTGAGATAATCCTCCCAGGCAGGATTGATCCTGATATAACCATGATGCAAGGCGTATAAGCAGTTGTTTTCAAAGTTCTGGGAAGCCTGGTAAATATCATTTTTATTGAGTTTCGGAAACCAGGGACTGATGAACCAGTGAGGGACCTGATTATTAAAATATTTCAGCTGTTCCAGTGTTTCCAGCCTGGTCGTACCGGCCAGGGTACTGAAAATAAGTTCTCTGTCATCATCAATGTTCAGTGATTCTAATTCCCTGACCAGCTCAATTGCCCGCTGCAGCCTGTCCTGCTTCCCGAAAGAAATATGAAAATAATTCACAGTGAACCAGGCATTGGAAATCATCCTGGCAAAAAGGTTTTTTTTCAGAATGACTCTTTCACCCCTTTCGACCGATTGAAGAATGGACAATAACCAGTAGAACTTATACGTCGCAGACGTGTTGTTGAAACATGCTGCAAGCAAATGAACGGGCAGGTCTTTCTTCAGGGGCAGGTCCATGTTTGTTTCAACTAATAAAATGGAACTTTCGAGCCATCGTTCAATTTTCTACTGAATCCCAGTGTGATTTACCTCACAAGACTGGATTAAAGGTACTGAATTTATGAATGATCTGCATCGATCTTATTGCATCCCGGCCCGCTGAGAGCGCTTCGCCCTTCCCTGACCGGCCGTACTACGATCTGGGTATGGATGCGCTCTTTCATGGCGCCCACATGTGAGATCACACCGATCATCTTGCCTTCCTGGCGGAGGCTGGCCAGCGTGCTCAGGGCCGTCTCCAGCGCATCTTCATCCAGACTGCCAAAGCCTTCGTCGAGAAAAAGGGAATCCACACGGACATTCTTGCTCGACATCCCGGATAATCCAAGCGCCAGCGCCATACTGACAATAAAGGATTCCCCCCCGGAAAGATTCTTGGTGGATCGGATCTCTCCCGCCTGGTAATTGTCGATCACTTTCAGCTCAAGCGGATCTTCCCGGTCACGGGTCAGCAGGTACCGGTCACTCAGTTTTGCCAACTGGATGTTGGCATAGGAGACCATGATCTCCAGCGTTAGTCCCTGTGCGAAATTACGGTACTTCTTTCCATCGGCAGAGCCGATCAATCCGTTGAGCGCTGCCCAGCGTTTGTGTTCTTTATCCTGCAGGTCTATCCTGCGGCTGATTTCCGACCCCCTGACCCTGTTTTCCTGATTTGCTTTCAGCTTCTGATTCAGCGCCCCGGTCTCCTCAACAACGGCAGTGTGATTTGCCTTGAACAGGCCAAGCTTCTCCTGCAGGGTATCCATACCTTCTTCTGTCAGCTTTCTGGATTGCTCCCGTTGAAGGCTGTCATCTTTTTCTTTCCTTCGGGTTGCCAGCTGTACCTGCCTTGTCCTGAGGTCATTATCCTTCTCCTCAAGTTCTGCTCTTTCTTCAGCGGGAATGCTGCAGGTTTGGTACTCCTTTTCGTCCGCAAATCCTTTCGCAAGAAGGTTTTCTTTAAAATGGTTCTCATCCTTTTCAAGATTGGCTTTCCTGGTCCGGATTTCTTTAGCCAGGTTGTTTATCCGTTGGTGGTGCGATTCAATTTCCTTCTCCTTTGCATGGAATGATGCTGATATTCTATCTTTTACATCCCTGGCTTCATTCAACCTGTTAAGGTTACGTGTTTCCTCTTCATCCACATCTTTATCCCCGAACAGGTTCGCCCGATCCTGTCTGATCTTATTCAGCAAGGTTTCCAGATCTCTGGATTCCTTTTCTTTTCCCATGATATCTTTCACTTTTGAAGTGATCATAATATCGGATGCACCGATAATGGCTTTTTCTGATGTGATCAGCCGGTCAATCTCAGTCTTCCTCGCTGATTTTTTTTGCCATTCATTCCTACGAACCTCCAGATTTTTCATCATAAACGCAGCCTCTGACTCATTACCGGGAATTTTTTGCATACCAAACGGTTCGAGCAGCTGAACAAGGTTTGCCGATGCCCTGTCAGCGGTCGTGGCGGTGTTTTTTACCTCAGACTTGCCTTTTGCGATATTTTCTTCAATGCCTGACCTTGATTGCACGGCAAGCTCCAGCTCCTGCTGTTTCCTGTTGACCGCAGAAGCCGACTGGGACTCTTGTTTCATCAGGAGTGAAAGCCTTTGATCAGCTTCTTCGTGCTTTCTGATCAGAAGTATGAGTGCTGCAAATTCCTTTTCTGATTCGGTAGCCTGCGGTACATTGCCTTCCGCGAAGGGATGGTGCAACGAGCCGCACAACGGACATGGTTTACCGTCTTCCAGCTGATTCCGTTCACTCCCGAGGTCGGCGATCTTCCTGAGTTCAGCAAGATATAGCAACAGCTCATCTTTTCTGCGGATGATTTCCTGGATTGTCTGCTTGTTAAGCAACTGATCTATCGTGAACTGTGCATCCGTGACGTTTTGCTGGTCCGTCCTGTGGGTCTCTTTTGCCTGGGCCAGTTCAAGTTCAATCCTTTGTATTTCGCTCTTCTTTTCTTCCAGGGATCGTTCATGGGCAGACAGATCACTACTTGCCTTAGCCAGGACACGTTGGGACTCCAGCAGGCCCTGAATGGACGCCCGGATCCCTGAAAATTCGCTCACTAATGCTGCATCCGGCTGATAAGCATCCAGGAACGCATCAATATCCTTCAATTCCAGGCCTAATTGACCGATCGACGATAAGGCTTTCGATTTCCTGGCCTCTTCCGTTGCTTTTTCCCGGTTGAAGGTGGCGATCTGTGATCTGAAAGTAGCCAAGGCGTCTTCTTTCTGGGCGATATCCTGATCGATCAGCCTTACACGGGTGGTTAATTTAAGAAGCTTACTCCTTTCGTTTTCTGCATCGCCATACACTTTTTCAGCCCGATTGAAATTTTCCTGTGCTGTCTCCAGTTCTTTTGTCAGTTCAGGAAGAGACCGTTGCAAACCGGACAGTGTCCCGAGATCCCTCTTTTGCAGATCCCTCAGGACCGTTAGTGCGGAAAATTTGGCATCAAGGGGAAGGGCCCTGAGAGCCCTTTTGAGAATTTCTTTTTGTGGACCGAATGCAATGAATTCACGATCCAACTTTTCCTGGTCCAGTGATATGTTTTTCAGTTCATTTTTAAGTTCACCGATCGTATTCAGCCAGTTAATGGCTTTACCTACCTGATCAATCTTTGCTGACAGGGTATCTTTTTCCCCGTTTTTCTCTTCCAGGGATTTTTTTACCTGTTCTTCCTCTTCAGGGCTTAATAGTACAATTCCGGTCATTTCCGCTTTCAGGGCGTCCAGTTTTCCTTTTTCTTCTTTTTGACGTTCAAAGACATGCCTGGAGATAGAGCTATAGATCTCCGTACCTGTAATCTGTTCCAGAATGGGAGCGCGTTCGTCGGGCGTGGCCTGAAGGAATGCGGCAAATCCTCCCTGGGCAAGCATCATGGATTGCGTGAAACGTTTGAAGTCCATACCCGTTTTAGAAACCACGACTTCTTCTGTTGTTCTGAGTTGGGAAGCCAGGATGTGGCCCGATCCTTCTTCGGATATTTCGTGTCTTGGATTCTGAAGTTCACCGTTTGCCTTGTTTCGTGCACGGTGCTGGCTCCAGTGGGCACGGAACTGTCCTTCATCCGTTTCGAACACTACTTCGGCAAAACACTCCCCCGTCTGCCGCGACATGATCTCATTGGTTGATTTGGAAATCGTTGACAGCCTTGGAGTGCAACCATATAAGGCAAGGCTGATGGCGTCCAGGATGGTGGATTTCCCCGAACCGGTCGGCCCGGAGATTGCAAAGATACCATCTTCAACATATTCGGGTGACGTGAAGTCGATGGACCATTCTCCCACCAGGGAATTCAGGTTTTTAAACCGGATTTGGATGATCTTCATGGTAAGGGATCAGTTTGCGTTCGTATCAGCATTTTGTATAGCGTTCATGGCTTCATGATAGGTTTCAATCAGGATACCGCGGTCTTCTTCCGGGACATTACCGGCATCGAGGCACCGGGTGAAAACCACGTAGGGATCGATCGTTTCCAGGGTCTCGGTCTCATTTACCCTGCTGAGCACCCGTTCTGCCACGGCACTGTTTTTAATGCGCAGGATCTCAAGAGAGGATCCTTTCAGCAGGCTATCAAAATAATCGGTCAGGTTAGCTTCGGCAGTGAAGGCGGTTATTTCAATTTCCAGCCATGCCCGGCTCCCTTCGTTGATAAGCTCCTCGATCCTGCTGGTCAGGGTCCCGATATCCCCGGATAATCTTTTTAATTCCTGGAAACAGGGGACAGGATGTTCGGTGATGACAGGCACATCGCCTTTGAACTCGGCAACGATCACTTTTTTGGTTTGACCGGCTTCTGAAAAGCTCATGGGCAGGGGCGAGCCCGAATACCGTACAATGTCTGAATTTTCTGCCTTCTGGGCCATGTGCAGATGCCCGAGGGCCATGTAATCGAATCCTTCAGAGATCTTTTTCTCTTCTATATGTGCAAGCGTCCCGATATAAAGTTCCCTCACACCGTCACCCTCGATGGTTCTTGCGTTCCGGGTGAACAGATGTCCCATCCCGATCACGGGTACTGAAGTCCTGTCACTTTTGAGTCGCCTGGAGATTTGAGCAATGTGTTCATAGTGAGAGGCAATGCCCTCCAGGAGTTTTTTGGTCTTATCTCCGGGATCTTCCCCGGGAGAAACCGTTCGCACATCGCGATCACGCAGGTATGGAACGGCACAGACAATGGCTTGTGTTTCGCCGCTTTTGCTTTTAAGTTCGATTACCTCATCTTCAGGATTATCCGTCACAGAACCCATTACATGCACATCGATCGCTTTCAGGATGGATTTAGGAGCATCAAGAAGGGTGGGGGAGTCATGGTTGCCCCCGATGATCACCACATGTCCGCAGCAGGTCCTGGCAACTTTTCCCAGGAACCGGTAGTACAGTTCCTGCGCGCGGTTGCTTGGGGTGGTGGTGTCGAAGATATCACCGGCCACCAGCAAAATATCAATTTTTTCATGGGCAATGAACTCAATGAGCCATTCAAGAAACCTGTCGAATTCATCATAACGTTTTTGGTTGTCCAATGACTTGCCCAGATGCCAGTCAGAGGTATGGAGTATTTTCATGGCAGTCAGATTTAATTTTCTCTATGTCTTCCTGTTATCAATATTACGAAGAAAACTGCAAAGCTAGCACATACCAGTGCAGTGTATCTGCATTATCGAAAATAGATTCCGATCCTCGCTTACGCGAGGATGACTGCTGCGCCCCTCTTCCTCTCCCTTTGGTGATGCGTCATTCCTGCGAAAGCAGGAATCAGGAGAAAACATTGTATGCGGAAGATTCATTAGATAGGGTCACAAAGCAGATAGTTTCCGTATTAACCGGTAGCAGATATCTGATGAATGATTAACAGCCTGCCCTGGCGTAAGCCAGGGATATTTGATATTTGATTTTGATTATGAATTTAGATCTTTATAAAATGAATGAATTGATGGTGCCGGAAGAGGTGATAATGAACAAGATCTATGTTATCCGTGGAGAGAAAGTGATGCTGGACAGCGATCTGGCAAAACTCTATGAGGTGGAGACCAAAGTACTGAAACAAGCAGTTAAGCGAAACATTGAACGGTTTCCCGCAGATTTTATGTTCACGCTTGATAATAAGGAGCTTGTCAACTTGAGGTCACAGTTTGTGACCTCAAGTTGGGGAGGAACCCGATATGCTCCGATGGCTTTTACAGAACAAGGTGTCGCCATGTTATCAAGCATTTTGAAAAGTAAAAAAGCCGATATGAATATCCATCATACGAACATACGAAGCAGAAGGTGAAGGGAAAGTAGAAGGCGATTTGCGATTAGAATTCAGAATTCTGATTTCCATTCTCCCTCTCCTTCAACTTCTCCATTCATCTCCTGATTTACATCAGGACAAGCTACCTGGGTAATCGGTAATGGAGATTCATTCCGGCAATATTTCATTTAACTCATTTATAATAAGGAACAAGATAAGCTGATCTTATATGCCTGACATTCAGATAATAAAAAAAAGGATCTATGAGATAAGGGGATTACGTGTGATACTTGATTTTCATTTAGCTGATTTATATCAAGTTGAAACTAGGACCTTGAAGCAAACCGTAAAAAGAAACATGAGACGCTTCCCTGAGGATTTTATGTTTGAACTTACAAGGGAAGAATGGAAAGAGGTTATCACAAATTGTGATAACCTGCCTGTAAAAATTAAGTTTAGTCCTGCACTTCCATTTGCTTTCACCGAGCAAGGCGTTGCAATGCTATCGAGCATACTGCATTCCGATAAGGCAATAGAAGTTAATATAATGATCATGCGAGCATTTGTTTTGCTTCGGCAGAACCTGTGCGAATATAAAGACCTTGTTGAAAGAATTCAGGTACTCGAGAACGAAATGGATCTTAAATTTCACGAAATCTATCAAATCCTGACCGCAATGCTGCATCCTCCTGTATCTCGAAAAAAGATTGGATTTAAAAGAGCATCTGAGCAATCTGAAACTAATTCTGATTGCTGATTTCCTTTCCTCCCTCTCCTTCACCTTCTCCTTTTCCTTCTACCTGGGTAATCGGTAATGGATATTTAACAATATGCCACCTCTAACGGGGCTTTGAATGGTCCCATGTCCTCTTGTTTCTACCAGGATAGAGCACCTACGGTGCATCAGGGTGTATTAAAATTCAGGGCGCAGTTCAGGGCAGCGAAGCCCTGATGGTACCAAATACCCGGAGCTGTGCGACGGGGATTTGGCAGGGTGAACTGCCCGGTCCCGACACCGCCAGGTGTCGGGAGAACCTCGCCCTGAAAAAGACTTTTTTGTTACTTTTTTGGTCTCAAAAAAGTAAGATGAAATTAAAAGCGGCCCCGTGGCCGGGGAGCGGAGCGACAAAAGTGACCCTTCGGGGTAACAAAACAGATAGTTACCGTATTAACCGGTAGAGGATATCTGATTAACGATTAACGGATATTTGATATTTGATTTTGATTATGAATTTAGATCTTTATAAAATGAATGAATTGATGGTGCCGGAAGAGGTGATAATGAGCAAGATCTACGTATTCAGAAGGAAGAAAGTAATACTGGATATGGATCTTGCAATGTTATATGGCGTCCAGACCAAATATCTAAAACGTGCTGTCCGCAGAAATATCAGACGATTTCCACCCGACTTTATGTTTGAACTAAATATTCAGGAGTCAGAAGTCTTGAGGTACCAAATTGGCACCTCAAGTTGGGGTGGCCTCCGTTATTTTCAGTAGATCCAGCTGATCTTTGAGTATCTTAAACAGCTTGAGCAGTCCCGGTAGGAAGAATTTGAACAAATGATTTATCTTTCTATCCAATTTATCGATTCTTCTGGTCAATTCTTCATTTTCCTTGATTAAAGCGCGATATCTGGAAAAAGCTCTCATAATTTCAATATTTATTAAAATGGCTTTCTCGGAATGAAGTACTGAAGATAACATGGCAACACCATGTTCGGTAAAGGCCATCGGATTTACTGAAGAATGTCTGAGCTTTGTTAACCGGTCACAAATTGTGACCAGTTGTTTTTTCTCATCATCAGTCAGTTCAAACATGAAATCAGCCGGAAAACGATCCTTGTTTCTTTTTACCTGCTGCTTCAATGCTTTAGTTGTTACACCATAGATCATTGATAGATCGGCATCAATCATGACTTTTAATCCTCGAAACTCGAAGATAAAATTGATCAATTCTCTTTTTACCAGATTATCCTCCATGATAAATAATTTTAGGATTACCTAATCATTAATACGAATTTGATCAATTTGTGACCCTTGTCATTGCATAAATCTTTAATATCTAATCCAGATGAAGATCATTTCTGATTTCCTTCCCTCCCTTTCCTTCACCTTCTCCTTTCACATTACTGATTATTATCAGGACAAGCTCCCTGGGTAATCGGTAATGGATATTATCATCGTCCTTTACTCTTTCAGTATGGTCTTATTGATGAGGATCCCCCATTGTGAGGTAACCCAGATCTCTTTTTCCAGGGCTCTGATTTTATCCTCTTCGTAGCATGTACTTAAATTCCTGCAAATCTCATGAATGATGGAACCAAATACCAGCAGTGCAACTGAATCAACCCAGTTATTCAAATAGTTGAACAGTTCTTCATGCCCCTTCTGGAAAGAAATGCCCAGTTCCTCAATGAGTTTCCCCATGTCCACAATGGATTGCCGCCGCCTGTACATATTCGTTGACATAGCGAAAAAGGCATCGGCATACCGAAATATTTCAGACTGGGAAAAAGCCGGAAACCGATTGCCCATTTCTGCATAATCCGGTATAAAATACACCCTGATGATGTGCGTGAGTTCTTCGTCAAAAGCCATGCTGTCTTCATGACGAAACACACCATAGACTTCATACATGGAATATCCCTGGAATACCGGTTTATAATCCCGGTCGAACAATTCAAGGTCAAATTTTTTAGAGCTTATTACATCCGAGTAATCCTCAAACAGTTGTCTGACGGATTCTTGATTTTCCTTAAAATAACCAGCAAATGTAAAGGTCCGGAATCCATTGACCAGGGAATTGAACAGGAAATCCTGATACTGGATCTTTTTCGGGAGCATGATTTCGTACATCACTCCCAGCTCGGCATTATGAAATCAGTAATTCATCCTGGAAAGGTGGAGCTGGAGGGAGTCGAACCCTCGTCCAGACAAGGAACAGATGTGCTTTCTACATGCTTATCCGGTAGTTGATTTTCGTACAGGATTCGGGAGCCGGCACCCAGGATCCTGTCTTATCCTCTGAAATCTCGCCGCGGCATCGAGGCGCTGCCGCGACCAGCCCGAAATTGCGAGCGCCCTGTGCTCCGGCCGGAATCAGGCATCTCCACCGGCAGGACGTCACGCTCCCGGACCTTGTCCGGGATTAAGCTTAATCTACTAACTTCGATTAGGCAGCGAGAGCGAAGTTATTTTCGCCAGTTATTGGTTCGCAGAAATTGTTGACGGGCGTGTCTGCATTGCCCGGCATGCTTACAGATCCACTCGGCTTGCTGTCAAAACCAGTGCAGCCCCGAAGTGGGTGTGAGTGTGGGTGTGGGTGTGGGTGTGGGTGTGATGGAAAATGCAAAGATACAACATTTTTGCATCCCACCGACCGCTGACCGCTGACCGCCGACCGCCGACCGCCGACCGCCGACCGCCGACCGGCTACAGCCCCAGTATCTCGTAATTGAACCTCCGCGGATTGATGCACATCACCGGGATCTGTGACGAATTCAGGATGATCTCCTCATCGTAGGTGCCCAGCAGGAAATTGGTGAAGCTCTTGTCGGGATTGGTCATGATCATGATCATGTCGGCATTGATGGAAGTGGCATAGGTGATGACCTGTGCGGTAAAGCCGGAACTTTTTTCCGCAATCTTCAATGTATAGGGGACATCGTTCTTTTCAAAATACTGGCCGATGGTGTTGACTGCGTTTTTGACCTCTTCCTTTTCGGTGTCGGCCATGTACATGTGGATGGTGGCAAGAAAGGTTCTGGAAATGAATACCGCCCATTTGGTCTTTTCCCAGGGTCCGGCTTCACTGGTGATGGGCAGGACGATATTCCGGTACCTTTCGACCTTTCTTTGCTGTACGACGATCACAGGAACAGGGGAGCCGGTGATCACCTTGAGGGCATAGCTGCCTGTCAGATGCTGCATACCTACCTTTCCGTGTGTGCCCATGAAGATCAGGCCTGCTTCCAGGTCACGCGCGATTTCGCTGATGGTGGTGAAGATGCTTCCTTCCATGGCCCGTGTTTCCACATCGATCCCAAAACGGTTGCGAAGATCAATGGCTTGCTCTTCCAGCATCTGGTCAATCAGGGCCAGGTCGGCGGATTCCCTCTTTAAAAAGGCTTTGGTGTCCTGATTGATAATGTGCAGCAGGATAAGCTGGTAATTGAATATCCGGGCTGCTTCTGCTGCCTGGTCCGCAGCATTGCGGCAGACCTCTGAAAAATCGGTGGGTACGAGGATTGTTTTGCTCATAGATTAAAATTTTGAATCAAGAATTTCAATTCCATCCCAGTCACTGGGTACCCCGGTGCGCAGGATCTTTTCACAGCGGTTTATATATAGAAAGGTGGCCCTGTCGTGCATATTGATCTCATGGATGGCACTGAATTCCTCGAGGGCCTTCCGGAAGTCCTTGTTCTTATAATAATTGATGGCACGGGCAAACTGCAGCTTGGTCTGTATCTTCAGCCGCTTGATATCTTCCGGTTCACCGTCGATGATCTCAAAGATATAGACTGCCTGCTTCTTTCCCTTTACCTTGACGATATCCAGGAACCGGTAATTATACACACTTGGATCATCCAGTTTGATGAGTGTATCCTCGCTGATGATGATAGCGCATCCATAGATCTTTGTCAGGTTCTCAAGCCTGGAGGCCAGGTTGACGGCATCGGAGATCACAGTGCCGTCCATTCGGCCTTCTCCTCCGACCACACCCAGCATCAGCTTTCCGATATGGATCCCGATACCGCTGTCGATCTCCGGCTTGCCAAACTGCCCCATCACCTGGTTGAACTGTACCAGCTTGATGCGCATCTCGATGGAGGCGTTGATGGAGTCTCCGGGATTTTCTGGGAACAGGGCCATGATCGAATCGCCCATGTACTTGTCAATGAAGCCGTTGTTGTTCCGGATGACAGGCTCCATGTACCCGAGGTAGTGATTCAGGTAATCGAAATTTTCCTTGGGGGTCATGGATTCCGATATCTCCGTAAAACGTCTGATATCCGTGAACAGGATGGTCATCTCCTGCTGTACCTGGTCGCCCAGCTTGATATCCACAAAACTTTCCTTGCCAAGAAAGTCGAGGAACTGCTGCGGAACAAAGCGTGAGTAAGCCTGGTTCATCCGTGAGATGTTGTGGATATAGTCTTTGATCTTCTGTGACATATCATTGTATCCTTCGGTGAGCTGACCGATCTCGTCGTTGGTCCTGACAATGGTGAAATTATTCAGTTTGCCTTCTCCGGTGAGGCGCATATTGCTGAGAAGTTCGCTCACCGGGCTGACAATATCCTGTGTCGTCCACCGGACAAAAAGGAAGATGTAAATGAATGAAACAAAGATTCCTGCTCCGATACCGATGAACATGGAGATGTTATCAATGGCATTCACATAATAGAGGCTACGGTAGGGACTGCCTTCATCCAGGCTTTCCGGCAGTCCGAAAAGCTGCGTATAGTTGCCCAGAAGGATCTTCACCTGTTCTGGCGTGACATTATCCAGTTCAGCCACAGGGGTAAGACTGATGAACAGGTAAAGGATCACAATGGTCAGGGGAAGAAAAGTCGTCATGATGCTGGATACCAGGAACCGGTTCCGGATCTTGCCCACCTTGAAGTTAAAGATCCTGCGGCGGAGTTCTTCGGGTGTATATACGTGCTCCAGGTATTTAATATGCACACGGTGCTTCTGCCAGAAGTAAACAAAAAGAAGGACCAGAACCGAGGCAACCATGGAAACGTAAAAGAACTGACGGAATATCTGGCGCTGGGTCTCATCGGAGAACCTATCGGGCGATGAAAGGATGACGGTCATGTAAATGGTGGCCGAAAGGTAGGCCAGCAACAGGATGCCGCTGTTGATGATGGGTGTGAAAAGGAGTAATCGTTTATTGAACAGGAACAATTTCCTGGAGATCTTCCTGTTTCTGCGCTTGCGTGTGAAATAGCGTTTGAATGGCAGGTTAAAGATAAATCCGATGATAAAGCTGACCAGCAACAGCTTAAGCTGAAGGTTGAAAGAGGTGGTCAATGGGCTTTTCTCGCTTCTCAGCTTCGGAAAACCTGACTCGGCACTGGCTTCCCCCTGTATCTCCGCGCCCGGTCTGGGTTTGACCAGTGTATCGAAATCGCCTTTGGAAGGGTTGAAGTAAATGCTGGTATCCAGCAGCACATTGGTCAGTGAATCAAAAACTTCATCCAGGCTGTCAGCTGACGGTAGAAGGGATCCGGTTTCCTGTCGCCTGTACCTGGTTTCGCCTTTCTCGATGAGTTGTGGGGCATATTTCAGAAAAAGAACACCAATGAAAGGAGTGACCAGCAGATAGTAGATCAGGGTCGAGATCAGATAGATCCTTAATCCATAATATGGAGGCACATTCATTTGCTTCATGGTCTCATCCCTGTTTCAGTTGCTGCAGGGGTTGTGCATACTGCCTGACATCCTCCAGTGTGATCTCCTGGTCGCAAAGGATCACCAGGCGCTCCACCACATTCCGCAGTTCACGTACGTTGCCAGTCCATGGATAGGTCTTTAATTCTTCCAGGGCATCGGTATTGAACTGCATCTGAGGTTTGCCTTCGTTTTCACAGATGACATTCAGAAAATGCATAGCAATCAGCGGAATATCGTCCTGCCTGTCTTTGAGTTCAGGAACGTTAATCAGGATCACACTGATGCGGTGGTAAAGATCCTCCCTGAATGTCCCTTTATGGATCTCTTCCATCAGGTCCTTGTTGGTAGCTGCAATGATCCTTACATCCACGGCAATGTCCTTTTCACCGCCCACCCGCATGATGCGGTTCTCCTGCAGCGCCCTCAGTACTTTGGCCTGTGCTGAGAGGCTCATGTCGCCAATTTCGTCCAGGAAGAGCGTTCCGCCGGTGGCCTGTTCAAAATCTCCTTTGCGTTGCTTGATGGCCGAAGTAAACGATCCTTTCTCATGTCCGAACAACACACTTTCTATCAGCTCCGATGGGATAGCGGCACAATTGACTTCGACAAACGGTCCGGCAGATCTTTTGCTCTGTTCATGTAACCATCTGGCAACCAACTCTTTACCTGTTCCGTTCTTGCCGGTGATCAGCACTCTGGCATCGGTTGGCGCCACGCGTTCGATCATTTCTTTCACATGCTGGATGGCCGGTGATTCGCCTACCATATCATAGGCTTTGTTTACTCTTTTCTTAAGGGCTTTGGTTTCGGTAATGAGGGTGGATTTATCCAGCGCATTGCGGACGGTGATCAGCAGACGATTCAGGTCGAGTGGTTTGGCGATATAATCGTAGGCGCCTTTCTTGATGGCGTCCACAGCTGTTTCAATGGTTCCATGACCAGAGATCATGACCACGGGCGTATCCGTTATCTGAAGGGTTTTCTCGAGAACTTCCATACCATCCATCTGAGGCATTTTAATATCGCACAGGATGACGTCGAAGTGGACCTGCCTGATCATTTCAAGGGCGGTTATGCCATCCACGGCATCGTCCACCTCATACTTTTCGTATTCGAGGATCTCTCTGAGCGTATTACGAATGCTTCTTTCATCATCAATGATCAGAATTCTGGCCATGTTTTGCAATGAAATTAAATATCATAAAGAATGAATTGTCCCGCATTTCGGACACTCTACCCGGTCACTGGAAAATAACGGTGGAATTTTTAGTTTAATACCACAGTCACACTGGATGAACCGGTAGTCGTCCACGGTTTTCATAATATCACCCAATTCCCTGTTGTACTGTCGTTTGTCAAATTCAGCACCCGATTCTGTGAGCCCGGTACGCAATCCGATCGTTTCGGTGTCGGCCATTCCTGAGCCGGGGATGATCGGAGAACCGGTTCCCCTGACGGAAGAGAAGGCTTCCTGGTAATTCCGGAAGTTGGCTCCTCCCGACATGCTTCGCAGGATACGGATCCTCTCGCTGATAGGGGGGTGAGTGCTGGTCAGGTCCGACATCCTCATCCCTTTGCCTTTCAGGGGATTGACGATGTACATCGGGGCGGTCACCTTATTGGCGGTTTCCAGATCCTGCGTGGAGGAGGCGATCTTTTCGAGGGCGGAGGCCAGTCCTTCGGGGTATCGTGTGAGCCTGGCGGCCGTGGCGTCGGCCAGGTATTCCCGCTTGCGGGAGATGGCAAAATACAACAGCTGTGCAAAGATCGGCGCCAGGATGGCCAGGAGGATGGCTACGGCCAGGATGATGATCTGACCCTGCCCTTTGCCGGAATCCGATCTGCTTCTGCCGACCGAGGAATAGAACATGGTACGGGTGAACATCTGCGAGAGCAGGACGATGACCCCCAGCATGATTCCCGCATACGTCAGGAAACGGATATCGCGGTTGATGATATGCCCCGTCTCATGGGCAACCACTCCCTGCAGCTCATCCCGGTTCATCTGGGCCAGCAGACCTGCGGTGACTGCTATTACGGCGTTCTCCGGATCTCTTCCCGTGGCGAACGCATTGGGCGCCTCACTGTTGATGATATAGACTTTGGGCATGGCGGGCAGATGAGCAGCCAGCTTCATCTCTTCCACGACATTGAAAAGCCGCGGATGTACATCAGGAGTCACTTCCTTTGCATTGCTCATCTGCAGGAGGATCTTACTCCCTGAAAAATAACTGACAAGATTGAGGATCAGGGTAATCAGCAAGGCGATCACCACACCGGCGACGCCACCTTTCACTGGATCGAAATACAATCCAATGAAGTAACCCAGGAGGACGAGGGTCACACCCATGCCAATGAAAAGCAGGATGGATTTGCGCCTGTTAAGGCGGATAAGCTCCCACATAACGGACGAGTCTTTTTTTTTCTATTGTTTCGTACCAAAGTCGACCTTGGGCACCTCTCGTTCGGCAGGCACTTCGACTTCAAAAAATTCTTCCAGCTTGAAGTTGAACATGCCGGCAATGATGTTCGAGGGGAACATCTGGATCTTGTTATTGTACATGAGCACCTGGTCGTTGTAGTTCTGACGCGAGAATGAGATCTTGTTCTCCGTGGAGGTCAGCTCCTCCTGGAGGGCAAGAAAATTCTGGCTGGCCTTCAGGTCAGGGTAGGCTTCCACCGCGACACGCAATTGACCGAGGGCGCCTGTCAGTGCACTTTCCGCCAGGGCTTTTTCCCCGACCGTCTGGGCTCCCATGGCTGCCGTACGGGCATTGGTCACGCTTTCCAGGGTTTCACGTTCATGCTTCATGTATCCCTTCACCGTCTCAATAAGATTGGGGATAAGATCATGTCTCCTTTTGAGCTGTACCTCGATCTGAGCCCATGCATTCTTTACCTGGTTTCTCAGCCGGATCAGTCCGTTGTAAAGACCAACCACGTACAGTGCAATGACAACGATAATGGCTAAAACGATTAGTGCACCCATAATGATTTTATTTAAGTTTATAATCGAACATATCTCTGAGCAGATCAATAACTTCATGATTTATCGGCGAACTTCCCTGTTCTACGATCCGGTGAAGCTCACCCCTGTCAAACCACAGCCCGTGACCTTTCCGGCACTTGTCGATCAGGATATCCGAATCGAGTCCTGCCATGGCCTTCTGCATCTTTTTCCGGCAGATGGGGCACCTGAGCTTTTTTTCGGAGGAATCCGGATCGACGCGGAAAGATACCAGCACCAGATCCCTTTTATCAGGGCTTTCCAGCAGCAGCTCCATTTCTCCTGTGTTGAGCCAGATGCCGCTGCACTGGGAACAATAATCAATCTCCACCTGGTGCAGTTCCAGGACGATCATGGTGGATTTACAGTGCGGGCATTTCATGGGGTAGCGCTACTTAAGTAAGGTCAAAGATATCTATAAATCCCAAATTCCAAGCACCAAATTCCAAACAAAATCCAAAATCCAAGATCCAAATTCCAAATAAATCCCAAATTCCAAAATCCATTCTAATTCAACAATGGATTAATCCCCAATTTTTTGGAATTTGAGATTTGTTATTTGTTTGGAATTTGGTCCTGGGATTTGGACTTTTAATCAACTCTTAATGCTCCGATAATTTCTGATACCTTGCTGCATCCGTGACGGACCAGGTATTCCCCGATACCTTCCGCGATCTTCACAGGTGCCAGTGGATCGATGAAGATGGCGGTGCCCACCTGGATGGCGGAAGCACCTGCAAGCATGAATTCAATGGCGTCGGTGGCATTCATGATGCCGCCGATCCCGATGATGGGCAGACGTGAAACCTGCGCTACCTGCCAGACCATTCGCAGGGCGATGGGTTTGATGGCAGGGCCCGATAATCCTCCTGTGATGGTGGCCAGCACGGGTCGCCGTTTTTCAGCGTCCACCGCCATACCCAGCAGGGTATTGATCAGAGAAAAGGCATCGGCGCCCGCTTCTTCCACTGCCAGGGCTATGTCGCGGATGTCGGTGACATTGGGTGACAATTTGACGATCAGGGTCCTGTCCCAGACTTCCCTTACAGCCCTGGTGACCGCGGAAGCTGAGGGGCAGCTGATCCCGAAGGCCATCCCGCCTTCCCTGACGTTGGGACAGGATATGTTCAGTTCGATGGCGGGTATTTTCTCCAGACGGTTCAGTTTCTCGCTTAAATCGACATAATCTTCTATGGTTGAGCCATTTACATTCGCAATGATGTGCGTGTCAAAGTCCTTTATCCGGGGATAGATATGTTCGGTAAAGTAGTCGATACCTTTATTCTGGAGTCCGACGCTGTTCAGCATTCCGGATGCAGTTTCAGCCATCCGGGGATATGGATTCCCCTCGCGTGGCTTCAGTGTCAGACCCTTGACAAAGATGCCCCCGATGCGGCCGGGATCGAAAAATTCGGCCAGTTCCTCCCCAAATCCACAGGTTCCGGATGCCGTAGTCACCGGATTTCTGAGTTCCATCTGACCAATAGTTACGCGCAGATCTGCCATTTCAGACGGTTGGTATTGAAAACGGGGCCTTCTGTGCATACACACAGGTTCCCTTCTGTGGTTTCCACTATACAGCAAAGGCATACGCCGAATCCGCAGGCCATGAGGTTTTCCAGCGATACCTCGCAGGGTATATTCTTCAGGCATGACATGCGGGCAACGGCCTTCATCATGGGTTCCGGACCGCAGGCATAGATCATGGTGAATGGAAAAGGATCGCTGGTGAATACGGAATGATCCGTTACCATTCCTTTTTCACCTTTGGATCCATCTTCGGTGGTGATCAGGACATCTCCGTACTGGCTGAAACGGTCGGTCAGCAAAATGTCACTGCCTGCCTTCCCACCCAGCAGGAAAGTCATTCCGACGCCTTTTTTCTGCAGTTCCTTTCCCAGTAGGATAAACGGGGCAATACCTGATCCTCCGCCCACAATGAGTACGTTTCCCTTCTCAGGTACCTGGAAATGATTGCCCAGGGGGTAGATGATGTTCACGGTTTCACCCGGATGCAGTTCACCGAGGTGCCGGGTTCCTTTTCCGATCCTCTTGATGAAAAAAACGAGCTTTCTGTTTTCAACGTCAGCGTCAAGGAAGGAAAACGGACGACGCAGGAAGACGTCCGGGCTGTTGCCTATGCGGATCTCTGCAAACTGTCCGGGTGCAAGTACGGGTATCTCATCCGGTACATCGAGTTCCAGGAGGTAGCTGTCGGTGTTCAGCCAGGTGATCTTACTGATCGTGCAGTCCTGGATCCGCTTCATGGAGGCTGATATTTGTCTGGGTGTACTATTGAATAATTCCCGTTCAGTCGGCAGACTTTTCCTCAAGGTCGCCGGTATCCGGAATTGTTTCTCCGGTCGGTTCTTCTTCGGTCTTTTCTTCGGTAAAATCAAGCATCTTCAGCTCTTCCAGGGTGTTATACCACGTGAGCACCTTTTTGATATCCGATGCGTAAACCCTTTCCTGGTCATATTCAGGCACCAGCTCAGCAAAATATTCCTTCAGGTTCACAGTTTCCGATTTCGGGTCGATGACAGGGCCACCCTCCTGCTTTTCATAGATCTTTTTAAATACTTCCTTTAATGGCATGTCTTCTCCGGTAGTGAACACGCTGATCTCCTCCAGGGCGCTGATACGCTCATGAGCAAAGGCAGTCGACCGTTTGCCGTCGGCAAGGGATTCGACGATAACGCCGTTTTTTGTCTGGTTGATCATTTTGAACAATCCATGCCTTCCAGAAATTGCCAGAATCTTACTTAGGTCCATCATGGCTGTACTATTTTCCTGCAAAGATAGGAATATCCATTGGAAAAGGGGGCGCAATTGTTCAAATGATCCTGTAATTCCTGTATTCTCCGATGCGCCAGCCTGTTGTTTTCTCAACGCCGTGTAAAAAACGGTTCAGCAGGCCGAATTTTTTTTGGGTCGGATCAAATGTGAATTCCCAGTTCATGGTACGGATCCTGTCCTTCATCACCTCCGGGTGAGAACCACTGAAATGCTGAAGGGAGTCGATCGTTGAATAGTCAAAGGTATCCACTGCAGGTACTTTTTCGCCGATCCATTCATCCGGATGCCAGTAGCGGTTGAAGTTCCTCTGTTTCAGCTGCTGAACGGCAGGTGGTTTGACCCAGCCGTAATGATAGATGCTGGCGTGGATCTTCTTCACATTCAGTTTGCGTTGATTCAGCCGGAATCCCTGAGCATCCCTGAAGGAACAGATCCCGGGCAGGTTCCTGATGATCCTGACTTCCCTGCGGTACCATCTTCGTGAATCACCAGTATAGTCATAGGAACCATAAAAATGAAGGTAGCTGAACAGCAATCCCTCCACTTGCGTGGTGTCTTTAAACCGGATCATCTCGTTTCGGATCTCCGGGAGGTATTTTTCGTGCACCACTTCATCGCCCTGAATATAGAAAGCCCAGGTCGAATCATTGGCTATCTCCTGAAACGCTTTATTGGTTTCAAGGGCAAAGACCCTTCCGCCCGTTCGTAGTGAATCATCCCATACCGTCTTGATAATGCGGATCTTAGTGGATGGAATACTTCGTATCAGCTCATAGGTTGCATCTTCGGACTGACCTACGGCCACAATGAATTCGTCGCACAGGGGAAGGATGGAGGTGATGGCTTCCACCACAGGGTAATCGTACAGTACAGCATTCCGTATGAACGTGAATCCGCTGACTTTCATTGCAGTATCCTTAAAACGATGGATGGCCGGTGTAGTTCTCCGGAGTGATCCTGAGCAATTCCTCCTTCACTATTTTGGAGACTTTCAGGTTACGGATAAATTCCTGCAGGATTTCTTTATTCATCTTTTCCCCGGTTCGGGTCAGCTCCTTCAACGCTTCGTATGGGTCAGGATAGTTTTCCCTTCTGAGGATGGTCTGAATGGCTTCAGCGATGACTGCCCAGTTGGACTGCAGATCATCCCTCAGTTTCGTTTCATTGACGACCACCTTGCTGATACCTTTGATCAGTGATTTAAATGCGATGAGGCTGTGTGCAAAGGGGACGCCTATATTCCTGAGGACCGTGGAATCCGTAAGATCCCTTTGCAGCCTTGACACCGGCAGTTTGGCTGCCATGTGCTCCAGCAGTGCGTTGGCCAGCCCAAGGTTGCCTTCGGCATTTTCAAAATCGATGGGATTGACCTTATGCGGCATGGTGGAAGAACCGGTCTCCTCTTTTTGTACCTGCTGGGTGAAGTATTCCATGGAGATATAGATCCACATATCCCTTGAGAAATCCAGCAAGATGGTATTGATCCTTTTAAGGTTATCGCAGAAAGCGGCCAGGTAGTCGTAATGCTCTATCTGAGTGGTGGTTGTGTAGCGTTTCAGCCCTAGTTTATCGTTGACGAACCGATCGGCGAATCCGATCCAGTCAACCTGTGGGTAGGCGACATAATGCGCATTGAAATTTCCGGTAGCTCCGCCGAATTTTGCTGCATGGGGGATGGCCTCGAGCATACTGATCTGGTTTTCGAGCCGCTCGGTAAACACCCGTACCTCTTTACCCAGCAGGGTGGGAGAGGCAGGCTGCCCGTGGGTATGGGCCAGCATTGGGATTTGCTTCCATTCACTGGCTTTTTCGTTCAAAATGTGCAGGAGCTCGTTCAGAATGGGTGATATGACGTCTTCCAGTGCATCTTTGACGGAAAGAGGTGTGGCGGTGTTGTTGATATCCTGGGAGGTCAATCCGAAATGAATGAATTCTTTGTATTCACCGATACCCATCTTCCTGAACCGGTTTTTCAGGTAGTACTCCACGGCTTTCACATCATGGTTGGTGGTATGTTCAATCTCTTTTACTTCCTGTGCCTCTTCGGGAGTAAAATCGATGTAGATCCTGCGTAGTTCGGAGAATCTCAGTGGATCGAACTGTGAGAGCTCCTTCAGGGGCAGCTCGCAGAGAGCGATGAAATACTCCACTTCCACCAGGAGGCGGTACCCGATCAGTGCAGCTTCGGAGAAATAGCTGGCAAGACTTTCCGTTTTATCGTGGTAGCGGCCGTCGACCGGGGAGATGGCAGTGAGGGCTGACAGTTTCATGATGCAGTCATTTAGTCACTATCAAATGTAGAAAAGTTTAAAATAAAAATCCAAAAGATCGTAAAATTGTGCACAATTCATACCTGCAGCGGTCGTCATGCAGGGAACAGCCAGGCTGATCCCAGGGATCACTTTGCGATGCCCTCTTCATTGATCGCGCTGGTTTCCGAGACCGGACAGGCCAGGAAAAAACCAATGCCGCCATTGCTGATGTTCCCTTTGATATTGGCAGGCGGACCGCCGAACAATGGATTCTTGTAGCCTGTTTCTGATACTACCTCCCAGAAATAATCGTAATATTCTTTTGAGATCCTGGATGTCCGGACGGTTATTTTATCACCAGGCTGCAGGTTCTCGCCCTCATCCGGCGAAAGGTACCCGATGCCCGCACCATTGGTGTAATTGCCATTAAAAAAGCGATCATCGATCACAAACCGCTCATTGATCGTATCTGTCACCAGGATGTCGTTGATAAGTATATCGAACAAATAAAAATCAGTGGTGGGCGGATCAAGGGCAAAGCACTGTATTTCCCATACTTCCCACTGTTCCTTCCACACAATCCCGATTGAATCCAGCTGAGCTACCGGTAACATAGGACAGGCAGCCGTATAATGGTCAGTGCCATTGATCTCCTCCGGAAGCACGATGTCCAGCAGGTAGGTTTCCCCGGGTATTCCCTTTACCTGAGCATCCGTATAATAATGCCCTGGTTCGTCAGGATCTTCTTTCATGACATGAATCGAATGGCTGTCGGAAATCCTGACAGAGGCTCCTCGTACCGGTAAATCCGGTTCTTCTCCCAGAAAACTGCTGCTGGTTGTCAGCCTGACGCAATGTGCCCTGGTTTCGCTGGTGATCTCCCCATCCACCACCAGCCGTGCATAGGTTTCGTCCAGTTCCAGCTCCATCCTTTCGGTACAGCCCGTCAGGATCCCGATGAGCAGCAAAAGAGAGAAAACAAAAGCCCGTGATCGTTCCATTTTAAAATCTGAAATTATAGGTCAATGCAGGAACAATCCCGAACAGATAGGTCTTTTCAGCATAAAGCTGAGAGGGATCATCCGGCTCCTGCTCAAAATTAATGACCCAGGTATTTTTTCTGTTGTAAATATTATAGAGTGACAGGTTTAACTCTCCGTGCCATTTTCTGTCGGGTTTCCCCTGCCCGCGGTAAGTAAGGGAAAAGTCCATCCGGTGATAATCCGGCAGCCTGTACGAGTTACGGTCACTGTAAACGGGGATACGTACGCCCTGGTACCATGCCCCACCGGTTGGAAACGTGACAGGGGAACCTGTCGAGTAAACCCAGTTGATCCCGAAGATCAACCGGTCTTTCAGATCATAGTTCAGAACGACCGAGACATTGTTTGGCCGGTCGTAGGGCGAGACGTATTCCCGACCGTCGTTGATCTCCTTTATTTCGCGAAATGATCTGGACCAGGTGTAGCTGATCCAGCCACTGAAATCACCTTCCGTTTTTCGGACCAGGAACTCAATTCCGTAGGAATGGCCTGTCCCGAAACGGAGTTCGCCTTCCAGCTGCCGGTTCAGCAGGAGCTCTGCATGGTCCTTAAAATCAATGGCATTCCTGACATGTTTATAAAATCCCTCCACCGAAGCTTCGATGGTATGATCCCTGAAATGACGGAAATAGCCGAGGTCCACCTGGTCAGCGATCTGGGGCCTGACGTTGGGAGAACATGGAAACCAGATATCCAGGGGCGTGCCTGCCGTGGAGTTTGACGCCAGGTTCACATATTGCATGTTTCGCGCATAACTGGCCTTGAGAGAGGATTTTCCCGACAGTGCGTAGCTGATCCCGATCCGGGGCTCCAGTCCCCAGTAAGTATGATACATCTGCCCAGCAGAATAGAGGGTTGAATCGATCATTACATAGCTGGAGTCAAAATGATAGACAGTGCCTGATCCGATGTTGTTGAATACCGACAGCCGGAGCCCGTACTTCATGTTGAACCGGTCTCCCGCCTTTTGTTCGATGCTCAGGTATATACCGCTTTCAAGGGCAAGGTTGTGTTGCAGGTCATAGTCTGCTACAAGGGTTTCGTCGCCCGTGCCCTTTACACTGCCCGGTTGGAAATTATGAAATATACCGCTCAATCCAAATTTCAGGGTGTAACTGGGTGAGATGTACCAGCCAAAATCGGCCCTGGCTGTCACATCCTCAAGACCTGCCTCCCAGGTAAATGAAGTGGGCTCACCTTCGGCCATGCCCAGGCTATAATCAAACAGGCTGTAGATCACTGAAAAATTGGAGAAGACCTTTTTCGACATCAGGTGGTTCCAGCGCATGGTAACGGTCTGATTGCCCCATCCCATCCTGAAGTCGTCATTTTTAAAGATGTCCTTGCCTTTATAGGCCGACAGGTACAGACGGTTACTGTCATTGATCCTGAAGTTCAGTTTGGCATTCAGGTCATAGAAATAAAGGGTGTTGTACCGCAGGTCTTCATTTTTTGACAGTTTCAGAAAAAGGTCGGCGTAAGTTCTTCTGCCGGAGAGCATAAATGAGATCCTGTCTTTGGAGATAGGTCCTTCCAGGGTGAGTCGGCTGGAAATGGTTCCAATGCCTCCGGTACCTGTAAAATTCTTGTTGTTCCCCTCCTTCATCCTGATATCCAGCAGCGACGAAAGCCTGCCACCGCAGGAAGCAGGGATGTCGCCTTTGTAAAGTGTGACATCTTTGATGGCATCGTTATTAAAGACCGAAAAGAATCCCATCAGGTGGGAGGCATTATATACAGTGGCTTCATCCAGCAGGATAAGGTTCTGATCTGGATTTCCTCCTCTCACGCTGTATCCGCTGGTTCCTTCCGCGGCTGACTGTACACCCGGAAGCAGCTGGATGGCTTTGATGATATCCACTTCCCCCATCAGGGCAGGAATCTGCCGGATGGTACGGGTATCCATTCTGAACACAGAAGTTTCAGCCATTTTCAGTTCTTCCTTTTTCATTTCACCCTGAATCACCACTTCCTCAAGTACCTGTTCCCTGAGTGCCAGTTCAATATTCAGGGTGATGTCTGCATTGAGGGCAATGTTCTTCTGCAGGGTCTGGTAACCCACGTAGGAAAAGGTAAGGGAGTAATTGCCCGGAAAAAGGGTGATGGAATAAAAACCGTATAAATTGGTAGCTGTACCGGTTTCCAGTTCATTTACGTAGATGGTTGCCCCCAGCAGTGTTTCACCATTCACTTGATCGGTAACGACACCGCTGATCGTAAAGCGCTTTACGGATCCTTCCCCACCATCTGCAAACAGGGAGAATGGAGAAATAACCAGCGTCAGAACAAGAAGAGTTGTTCGCAAGTTCACCTTCATACCGGTAATTCTGCAGGGATGACGGGCTATTTGACAGCGAATCCACCGAAAAGCAGGGATATTGTACCAACAGGACTGCTGTAATCGCTACTCTCATAATAATCATACATCGTTCCTCCCTGGGAGTACTGCTTATCCATCCCTGTCATCCAGCGATACCCAGCGCCCACATTCAGCTTGAACCAGGAGGTAAGGTTCACCTCCACTTCCAGTTGCGGGATCAGGGTAAAGATGCCGTCTTGGGCGACATAATTTTCCGGATTGTAATCGTTCCAGTTGTCATCATAGAGGGATATCTTTCCCCAGCCGATCTTCAGGCTGGCAGCGGGGTGTATGGCTTTAAAGGATTTATTGACATACCCCAGCCAGAATCCCCCGTGCCCAAGGGAGATCTTTGGCTCCTGAATATCGGTGATGTCGCTTAAATCGTACCGGTAATGACTTGTGGTCAGGCCTTCGCCATACCCTCCGAAATAAAAGGTCTGATTGAAAATGATGGCGCCTCCTCCGCCTACGAATACCGCAAAATCGCCTTCCACAGACGAAAATTCGACCATCGGGCCTCCGAATCCGGATATGGAAGGCCGGTTGGACCCGCTAAGAAGATATTGCATCTCTTTTTCTTCCTGGGAGAATACGTTTGATGAGCATAGGAATAGGATACCCATCAAGAGGATCAGTTGTTTTTTCATGATATGGGATTTTATATTAAAGAAATACTATGCAAAAATACATCCTACCTGTCCCTATGTAAAGAAATAAACGACGAAATGGAGGTAAATAGTACTGAGTAGCCAAAAAAGCCTGCAAATAGTAAATGATCTAAATGAATACTTTTTTCAGTTCAGCGCACCATTCCCGGATCCTTTTCTCCGTCAGTTCCGGCTGGTTGGCATAATCAAGGACCAGTCCGGTGAAATGATCTCCTTCCAGCGCTCTGGAGCGGATAAAATGATAGTCCGCTGCCGGAAAATGACCGACGATCGCAGCACCTCTATCTTTCAGGAAACGGGAAAGGATCCCCACGCCGTCGGCAAAGTTCTGCGGATAGCCCACCTGGTCGGCAGGGCCGAATATCGCTACGCTTTTTCCTGAGAAGTCCATATCCTCCATCGCGGGCAGAAACTCATCCCAGTAGTTGGGCAACTCTCCGTCGAACCAGGTGGAAACTCCCAGGATCATATAGGGATATGCCAGAAAGACCTTATCCTCAATGGTTTCGATATTGATCTTATCCACATTTTTTTCACCCAGTTCCCTGGCAATATGGTCAGCGGCATCCGATGTATGCCTGGTGTTGAAGCTGTAAAAGAGACCGATTGGTTTCATGGTTATTTGTGGTCATTTGCTCGGCGCCTTGCGGCGCCTCGCGTGATTTATGGAAATGACCCCTCCCCAATCCCCTCCCCTTCAAGGGGAGGGGTGGGGGTGGGGTCTGTCTTAATTAGTACGCCAGCAGATCTCTTGCCGCGGCATAGATCTTTTCAACATCCGGTAAAATGGCTCGTTCCAGGATTCTGTTGAAGCCTACGGGCGTAAAGGTTGATCCTACGCGTTTTACCGGACCATCGAGGTATTCAAAGGCCTCCTGAGCGATCATAGCGGCCACCTCGGCACCGAATCCGGAAAAGACCTTATCTTCATGTACCACCAGAGCCTTTCCGGTCTTTTTTACGGATTGCAGGATCATTTCCCTGTCGAGGGGTATGAGGGATCTCAGATCGATCACTTCCACACTTGCACCCGTGTCGGACTGGAGCCTGTTGGCGGCATCCACAGCAAGGTGCACGGTATTGCCGTAGGTCACCAGGGTAAGATCGCTGCCTGGCCTCCGGATACGGGCTTTACCAAAGGGTACCTCAAAAGCTTCAGGAACCGGAGCCTCCGCAGCGGGATCATTATAGAGCGCCTTGGGTTCCATGAACACCGTCACTCCCTCCGAGCGGATGCTGGTCCTGAGCAATCCCGCCGCATCATCCGCATACGAAGGATAGACCACGCGTATCCCGGGCAGGGTGGTGAGCGCACCTTCAATGTTCTGGGAGTGGTACAATCCGCCTCCGATGTACCCTCCGGATGCCAGGCGTATGGTGATGTTGGGAGAAAACTGTCCGTTGGACCGCCAGTAGTCGTGGGAGGTGTCCACCAGTTGTTCCATGGCAGGCCAGAAATAATCGGCAAATTCGGCCCCTTCGATCACTACGCGTATCTTCCTGTCATAGCGGCTCATGCCGTTGGCCGTGGCAACGATGTAATCCTCGGCGATCGGCGCATTGAAAACCCTCTCCCTTCCAAATTCCTGCTGCATGCCCTTGGTGACGTTGAAGATCCCTCCTTTTTCCTTGCTCGCAATATCCTGTCCCCATATAAAAGTATCCGGATGATGACGGAATTCAGCTTTCATGGTTTCATTCAATGCTTCGATCAGCCTAAGTTTTCGGCCTGTGCCATCCGGCAGACCGGTGGTGTACTTTTCCGGCTGATATGCTTTGGGATAGACATGATCGAAGATACTAGCCGGGTCAGGATCGGGTGAGGCAAGTACCTTCTTGTGGGCATCTTTCACGATCTGTTTGGCCTCACTCTCGATGCCGGCGATCTCCTCCTCTGTCATTCGGCCATAACGCAGCAGCAGCCTCCGGAATTTGGCCAGCGGGTCATATTCCCTTATATAGTTCATCTCAAAATCGTCACGGTACAGCTCATGGCGGTCGCTGTTGGAATGGGAGCCGATGCGGATGCAGTTGGCATGCACCATGACCGGCTCGCCGTGCTCAAGTGCATGCCGCTTGGCTTCTACCATGGCATTCACTGAATCAAACACATCCTTGCCGTTGCAGTAGATGATCCTCAGGTTAAGGAATCCTGAGAAATTCTCCGCCACCTTGCGGTTGGCGGTTTGTTCAGCCTTGGGTACAGATATTCCATAGCCATTGTCCTGGATCACAAAGATGACCGGCAACTTTTCGTTGGAGGCGCCGTTGATGGCTTCATAGACATATCCTTCCGATACCGAGGATTCGCCCTGGGAAGATATGGCCACTCCCTTATGCCGGTAGTATTTGATGGCACGTGCAACCCCGGAAGCCTGGGAGGCATGGTTGCCCGTACAGGAGGAGACATTGTGGATGTTCCATTCCGGCTTGGCAAAATGATTCGACATGTGCCTGCCACCGCCGGCTACATCAAGTTTTTTCGACAGGCCGTTGAGGATGATCTCCTCGGCGGTCAGACCTGCAGAGATGGCTGTCAGCATGTCTCGGTAATAGGGGAACAGGTGATCGGTTTTCCGGTCAAAAACCTGGCCTATTGCAAGCTGGATCCCGTCGTGTCCTGCGTAGGGGGCATGGTATGACCAACCGAGGGCCTGCTTGAGATAATTGGGTGCTCTGTCGTCGAGCATCCGGCCTATGGTCATCAAACGAAACCAGTTCACAAGGATCTCCTTCTCTGTGTTCCTGACCGTAAATCCTTCTTTCCCAGCAGCTTCTAAAATGTTCCAGTTTTCCACGTAATGAAAAATAAAAATGGTTTACGCTGTTTTTGCAAAGATACAAACAAATACCGGCAGGAAAATGTTTCGCCTGCGACTAACCACGGAGATCACGGAGGAATGCTCAGAGATCACGGAGAATAATTTCTTTTTGATACAACCTCGTGCATGGCAAGGTACAGTTAAAGTTCCCTGGCGGGATCCCAGAAATGTTCCTCGAAGTGGACGATCTGGTCATCAATGATCTCGATCCCTTCGCTTTCAAGAAGTTGCTGCATCACATGAGGCCCTCCGAAATGATGCTTTCCGGTCAGCATGCCGATCCTGTTCACAACGCGGTGAGCCGGCACGTCCAGGGTGGCGGTGTGAGAATGGTTCATCGCCCAGCCCACCATGCGCGCGGATCCCTCCGAACCAAGATAACGGGCGATGGCCCTGTAGGACGTGACGCGTCCGTATGGGATCTGCCGAACCACAGCATATACCTTCTCAAAAAAAGACAGGTCACTCATCCGGATTAGTAGTTAAGATTTTATTCATAACCTGAATCTCAGGTAAGAGATCGGTTTACCCTGTTCGAGCCATATCTTTTCATAATAGGTCTGAATTTCAGCGGCTGCATCCTTCAGTCCGGCCTGGTAAAGGTCGGTAGTATGATAGAGCAGCTGGTGGTTGCCCGTGGCAATTACCTCCATTGTATATTCAAACAGCCCTTTGTCGTCAGTTTTCAGATGGATGATATGTTCTTCTTTCAGTACATGGCGGTATCGTTCCAGGAAAAGGGGAGAGGTCAGCCGTTTTCTGGCTTTGGATGCCTTTGGCTGGGGATCAGGGAAGGTGATCCAGATCTCATCGATCTCGCAGGGACCAAAAAAATACTCAATCAGCTCAATGTGGGACCTGATGAAGGCGACATGCCGGAATCCTGCTTCATGGGCGGTCTTAAGGCCCCTCCACATCCGCGCTCCCTTGATATCGATGCCGATATAGTTCTTTACCGGCATCGTTTCCGCCAGCCCGATGGTGTATTCCCCTTTGCCACAGCCCAGTTCGGTGACGATTGGCTGGTGATTGCAGAAAAAATCAGAGTTCCACTTTCCCCTGAGGGGAAATCCTTCAGTCATCACCTGTCGGTAGGCTGGCTGAAAAAGGTTCGGAAAGGTATCGTTCTCCGAGAATCTTGTCCGTTTCTTCTTTGCCACGTTTTCTGGTCTGCTTATCCGGGGTCATTCCACGAACATCCAGGCATCGGGATTCTCGTTCAGCTGGATCGTTTCAAGGTTCTGAGTGGCCTGCTTTTTATCCGGGTACTGTCCATAACAGACACGGTACAGCCCTCCTTTTGTTCTTCCGGCCATCCGGGCATCAAAGCCCTTGCTGCGCAACCTTTCGATCAGGGATTCGGCATTACCAGGATCCTGAAATGCCCCAGCAATGATGTAATAGTAAACTGCAGGTTCCTCTGCCGGGTGAGATGCTGGAAGTGCGATCTCTGTTGTCTGTTCCATTTTGGAATCCATTAGAGCAGGCTCCGGTATGGGAGAGGGCGGGATTTCTTCCTTGACTGCCGGTCGGTTGTTCTCATTTTCATCCATCATGGGCACCTGCTGGTGCGTGGCCCTGATGAGGGGGATGATGCCGGAATAGTTGGTGTAGATATCTTTCAGAAGGGGTGAATGATAATATCCCCAGAGGGCCGTCACCACAATAAGGACAGCTGCAAAGGCCAATCGGGGAACAGTTTTTTTACGGCCGTGTGAAGAACCGCTGATCTTTATTCTCTCAGTGGGCAATGTCCTTGGTTTTCTTTGTTTACCCCTGGGGGGAGGGGCGACCAGGCTGGTCAGCCCGTAGGCATCTTCAAGGTAATTGATCCCGGGTGAGGGAGTGAATTCGATCTTTTCTTCACGGTTGATGGCAAAGGTTCCAATATTTTCAAAAATCACCGGCTCCCTGGCCTTGAGAGCCGACAAGCACTGGCTTGAAAACTCACTTATCCTCAGCATTGCTTCCGTATAGGAGACCTTTTCCTGTTCAGCGATGTAATTTGCCAGCAGCCCATCGTTCTTATGCAGCCGTGCGTTAAACATGATATCCTTGGATGGTGGAAAGAGCGTATGCTTTGAGGGATGGAGACGGGCCGGCGCGTAGCTTGCCACAAATCCCCCGAAGTCGGGCAGGATGACGCAATCATGCTTAAACAGCAAATCACTGATATATCCGTCTACTTTTTTCATGGCAATGGATCTTGCAAAATCTTTCAGATGGCTAAATTATAAAAGGATGGTATTCTATCGGGTGTTGTTGGCAAGTTTTAATAAATCCTCCGGTGTATCAACTGCCACACTTTCTGTCCCGGTGATGTCCAGGTAAATGTCCCAGCCGTTCTGCAGCCAGCGAAGCTGTTCAAGGGATTCTGCTACTTCAAGCGGAGATGGTTCCAGTGCCGTGATCTGCTGAAGGACGGCCATGCGAAACCCGTACAGGCCGATGTGCTTGTAGTAGGGATGATGATCCAGCCAGCTTCCGAGAGGAACCTGTCGCTGGAAAGGGATGACAGACCGGGAAAAAATAAGCACCTTTCGGTCGGTAGTAAAGACGACCTTTACCACATTTGGATTTTCCAGTTCTTCGTTGTGCAGGATCCTGCATGCCAGGGTGGCGATATTCACTTCCGGGCGGGTGAAAAGGGCTGTCACACGATCGATCTGGCCGGGATCCAGGAACGGCTCATCGCCCTGGATATTGATCACGATCCCTGACTGCCCGTGTCCATCTCCCGATTCCCGGAGGATCTTTACCGCTTCCTGGCAGCGATCGGTTCCGCTCGGGTGCAGGGGAGAGGTCATCAGTACCTTTCCACCAAAGCCGGTGACGTGGTCGTAGATCCGCTGGTCGTCCGTAGCCACGACGACATCTTCCAGGCTGCTGGCTTTTATCGCCTGTTCGTATACCCTTTGGATCATTGTCTTTCCGGAGATCATGGCAAGGGGCTTACCCGGAAAGCGTGCAGAAGCATAACGGGCTGGTATGATCCCTATGGCTTTTTGTACCGGCATGGGCTACTGTTTGAACAGTCCGTGAAGCTCAGCATTGATGGTTTCGATGACCATCCCCAGGTCATTTGCATTTTCGGCGAAATTGATGTTATCCACATCGAATACCAGGAACTTACCAAGCTCATACTGTGAGATCCAGGCCTCGTAACGTTCATTGAGTCTTTTGAGGTAATCCAGCCTGATGGCGGCCTCATATTCCCTTCCTCTTTTCTGGATCTGCCTGACCAGGGTGGGTACCGACGCACGAAGGTAGATGAGCAGATCGGGTGGCTGGATGAAAGAACTCATCAGTTCAAAAAGATCGCGGTAATTCTGGTAATCCCGTGTCGTCATCAGGTTCATCTCATGGAGGTTAGGAGCAAAAATATAGGCATCCTCATAGATGGTGCGGTCCTGTATGACTGCTTTGCCGCTTTTGCGGATCCGGATGATCTGACGGAATCT
Source organism: Bacteroidota bacterium (assembly GCA_022711405.1). Lineage (GTDB taxonomy): Bacteria > Bacteroidota > Bacteroidia > Bacteroidales > JAGONC01 > JAGONC01. Next base: position 95,816 of record JAKLFC010000006.1, on the reverse strand, counting down.
GCTGTTCAGGAAGTAGATCTGCAGGTTGAATGACCAGCGTTGCATATCTTCATAGAAACTGTTCAGGTAGGGATTGGATTCCACGGCCTCATAATGGGCTTCCCACGCGAAATTCTTTGCCAGAAGGCTGGTGAGTGTGGTCTTGCCTGATCCAATATTACCGGCGACTGCAATGTGCATAGGAGTTCAGTTATTTAATTTTCAGATGATACATTCGTTGATGGTTTCAGGATGCCGATGCTTTTTCTTCCAGGATCCGGAGGATCTCTTCCACAAATTGGCGGTTATTGGCCAGGCGGGGTACCTTATGCTGTCCTCCCAGTTTACCTTTCTGTTTCATCCACCGGTAAAAGGTACCAGGAGGCACTGTGCGGATGATGGGCAACCGGAGCACCATGTCCTGGTGACGTTTTGCTTCATAGTCAGAGTTCAGGGATTTGAGTGCCTCATCGAACTGGTTGCAGAACTCCTTCATGTCGTCCGGAGGTCTGTCAAATTCGATGAGCCATTCATGGGCGGCATTTTCCGAATCGCTGAAAAATACCGGGGCAGCCGTGTACTCATTGATGACCGCGTGGCTTCTCTGGCATGCAATGGATATTGCCTTTTCGGCGTTATCCACGATCAGTTCTTCACCCACGGCGTTGATGAAACTTTTGGTGCGCCCGGAGATCTGGATGCGGTAAGGATTCACAGAAGTGAAGATGATCGTGTCGCCGATCAGGTAGCGCCACAGTCCGGCATTGGTGGAGATCAGCATGGCATAGTTCTCGCCCGGCACCACTTCGTCCAGGGTTTTGACCTTGGGATGTTCCTGATCCAGCTGGTCGGGTGTGCAAAACTCATAGAATATTCCATAGTCGAGCATCAGCAGCATAGAGTCATTTCCTGGCAGATCCTGGATGCCAAAAAAACCCTCGGAAGCATTGTAGGTTTCCACATAGTTCATTTGGGCCGGAGGTATGATCTTGTCAAACTGGGCTTTATACGGAAGAAAATTCACGCCGCCGTGAAAAAAGACCTCAAGGTCCGGCCATACCTCATGGATGCTTGATTTGCCAGTCATCTCCAGCATACGTTTCAGGAGCAGGAGCGTCCACGATGGTACACCCGAGAGGCTGGTAACCTTTTTATGAACAGTGGTCTCGGCAATCTTTTGAATCTTGGATTCCCACTCGCCCATCAAAGCCACCGACCGGCTGGGCACCCTCAAAAGGTCGGCATAAAAAGGCAGATTCCGGATCAGGACGGCAGAAAGATCGCCTTCGTAATAAGGTAGGTTGTTCACGTTGCTTACATGGAGGCTGCCCCCCATGATCAAGCCCTTACCGTTAAAAAACCGGCTTTCGGGATGCTGATGACAATATAAGGCCACCAGGTCGATGCCACCTTTGTAGTGGCACTCCTTCAGGGATTCCTGGCTGACGGGGATGAATTTGCTCTTATCTCCTGTGGTGCCGGAAGATCTGGCAAACCAGTTTATGCGTGAGGGCCAGAGCACATTCTGTTCTCCATTCCTGACGCGTGCAATGTGGGTTTTAAAGGATTCGTAATCGCTTACGGGAACACGTTCAGCAAACTCACTGTGATGCTTGATGGAGGAGTAACCGTACCGTTTTCCCCATTCTGTCTGCGCAGCAGTCGCTATCAGCGTATGAAACCATTTCTGCTGGACATCGTGAGGATGGTTCATCGAATGATGGATCCGGTGGATCCGTTTCGGCACAAACCAATTATATATGGAGGAGAACACTGACATTGACAAACGCCTCTTTCAATTATAAACCAAAAGTACAATTTATATTTTGAAAATTACGTCTACATTTACAGATAGAAATCAAATCGCATCCTATGGTCACTTTTCCGCATGCAAAGATCAACCTCGGGTTGTCGGTTCTCGGGAAAAGACCGGATGGCTATCACCAGATCGAGACTGTTTTTTATCCCATCACCCTGACCGATATCTTAGAGATCATTCCATCTGACGTACCTGAAACGACCTTAGAACTCAATGGACTGAACGTGGAAGGCCCTCTGGGAAATAACCTTTGTCTCAGGGCTTATCAGGTCATGGCAGAACAATTCAGGTTGCCCCCAGTACGTATATATCTCTACAAAAAGATTCCCCCGGGAGCTGGCCTTGGAGGTGGCTCAACAGATGCCGCTTATACGATTCGGATGCTTCGTGCTCTTTTTCATCCGGATATCCCACAGGAACAATTGTCCCGGATCGCAGCCAGTGTAGGCAGCGATTGTGCCTTTTTTCTTGATGACCGCCCCATGCTTGGCACGGGCAGGGGAGAATGCCTTGAGCCTGTTTCCGTCGATCTGACAGGTTTCCGGCTGATGCTCGTCAAACCGGATATCTCTGTCAGCACGGCAGAAGCCTATGCGGGCGTTGTCCCCGGGCCATCTGCCACGTCCCTCAGGGAGCTCATGTCCCTGGCGCCGGATCAGTGGCAAAGCCGCCTGAAGAATGATTTTGAGGAAACCATATTCCCGAAATATCCGCAGATCAGGAGGATCAAAGAAATCCTGCTTTCGGAAGGTGCTGTTTATGCTTCCATGACAGGCAGCGGTTCAGCGGTCTATGGACTTTTCGAATCTTCCACACCTGATCCTTCCCTGTTTCCGGGGTGTTTTGTGTGGAGGGGAGAGTGATGATGATTCATTTCGGTGCTATCCGGATCATGAAAACAGCCATAAGCCCGAAAATGATGTTCGGGATCCAGGCTGCCACCACGGGCGATAGGTTGCCCATCGTGGCAAAAACGGTAGAAACCTGAATGAACATGATGTACGAAAAAGTAATGGTGATCCCTATCCCCAGGTGCATACCGATCCCTCCCCTGACCTTCCGGCTGGAGACCGCCACCCCGATGAAGGTCAGGATCAGCGTGGCAAACGGATCGGCAATGCGCTTGTACTTTTCGATCAGGAATGTGTTGACGTTCTTTGATCCCTTCAGCTTCTCCTCCTTGATGAACTCGTTGAGCCGTATGAAGTTCATCGTTTTCATGTCATCCTTCTTGATCGTGAATTCTTCCGGCTCAAGGTCCAGGGTCAGACTGATCTCCCGCCCTTTTTCAATGACCTGATCCCTGCCCCTGAACTGCCGCAGCAAATAATTCTGAGCTTTCCATGCACCGGACGCACTGTCCCACTGTACCTTTTCGGAGGTAAGCTTGTAATAGAGCCCGGTATCGTTGATCTTTTCCAGCGAAAATTTATACCCTATATTGTTTTCCGCATTAAAGCTCTCCACATATGCATACGTCTCACGATCCAGTTTCATGTGAATATCGGTGTCGCGATTGGATCGCGGATTATGAAGATACTGATCCTCAAATGCCTGCAGCTTCCGGTTGGTGATCGGGATCACAAAATTGGCCAGGAGGAACGACATCAGGGCCAGGAATGTGGCAGCCATGAAATAGGGCCTGAGCAGTCGTGTGAAACTGATCCCGTTGCTCAGGATGGCAATGATCTCCGTATTGTACGCCATCTTTGATGTGAAGAAGATGACGGAGATGAAGGTGAAAAGATAAACAAAGAGGTTGACAAAGTAAGGAATGAAATTCAGGTAGTAGGAGAACATGACCTCCGTTACGGAGGGTTTGGTCTTCAGGAAGTTATCTATCTTTTCCGAAAGGTCGAATACGATGACGATCACGATCAGCAGCGCGATGGCATAAAAAAATGTCCCGAGAAACTTCCTGATGATATAAAAATCGATCGTTTTCATCGAATGCCGAAGTTATTGTTCAATGCCGGTCGTCGATCAGAGACGTTCCTGCAACTGCGGGATCACGGTGTTTTTCCATGTGGCAAAGGTACCCTCCATGATCTTTTCGCGTGCCAGATCCATCAGGTTCATGTAGAAAGCAAGATTATGCAGGCTGGCGATCATGGCAGCGAGCATCTCTCCTGAGCTGAACAGGTGCCGCAGGTAGGTCTTTGAGCACGTCGTATCGATACAGGAGGTACCTTTCTCATCCAGCGGCGAAAAGTCATCTTTCCATTTTTCATTTTTAATGTTGATGATCCCATCCCATGTGAACAGCATTCCGTTGCGTCCGTTGCGGGTGGGGATCACGCAATCGAACATGTCGATTCCCAGCGCGATGCATTCCAGGAGGTTGACCGGTGTCCCGACCCCCATCAGATAACGGGGTTTATCTTCTGGTAGTATATGGCAGACCACCTCCGTCATTTCATACATCACTTCCGTTGGTTCACCCACCGACAGACCGCCGATAGCATTTCCGGGTGCACCCTTTGAAGTGATATAATCTGCCGAGCGTTGCCGCAGCTCTTTATAGACGCTTCCCTGAACGATCGGGAACAGTACCTGGGAGTATCCGTACCTGTCAGTGGTCGCTTCAAAATGCTCCAGGCACCTGTCGAGCCAGTGATGGGTCAGGTCGAGCGATTTGAGGGCGTACACGAATTCACAGGGGTATGGCGTGCATTCATCCAGCGCCATCATGATGTCAGCTCCGATGGACCGTTGGATTTCGATGACTTTCTCGGGAGTGAACAGGTGTTTGGAACCGTCGATGTGTGACCGGAAATGCACCCCGTCCTTTATCAGTTTGCGCTGCGCGGAAAGAGAGTACACCTGGTAGCCTCCGCTGTCGGTCAGGATGGGCCGGTCCCATCCGTTAAAACGGTGCAGTCCCCCGGCAGCCTCTACGATGGCGGTTCCGGGCCGGAGATACAGGTGATAGGTGTTGCCCAGGATGATCTGTGCACCGGTATCTTCACGCAGGTCCCTGAAATGCACTGCCTTCACTGTCCCTGCCGTTCCCACCGGCATGAAAACAGGAGTCCGGATCATACCGTGACCGGTCAGGATCTCTCCGGTACGGGCCGCCGAGCCCTTATCCTTCTGTATTACCCTGAAATCCATGATGCTGTGTGATCCTATCCTGTTAACCGGTTTTGGTTATCAAATTTTTTTTCAAAGTTAAATTTTCTTGGGCAAGAATAAATAATTTTGTGCCTTCTTGAAAACAGACATGATTGCAGATATTCTCCGTATAAATGAAGTTCCTTTCTGGATTTTTCTGGGATTTATTCTGACCTTCATCATACAGATCATCTACTGGTGGGCAGTTTATGGAAAACTCGCCTTTTACCGTAAACGACAGAGTGTCAGTACCAGAGAATCCGTATCCATCATATTGCTCTTCAATGATGAATTTGATAAGCTGAAAGAACAGCTTCCCCGACTGCTGTCCCAGGATTATCCTGATTATGAGGTAGTTCTGGTGATCCAGTCGATCAATGACGACCTGGCGGAGTACCTGGAGAATATTTGCAAGGAATACTCCAACATCAAGGTGGTGAGGATGCTGCAGCACCTGAATTTTTTCAAGGGCAACAAATTTCCGCTTTCCATCGGCATCAAATCGGCGCAAAATGATCTGATGATCTTTACGGAGGCAGGGTGTATGCCCGTTTCAGAGCGGTGGCTTGAGCAGATCCAATCGAATTTCACCGAGGAGAAAGAGATCGTCCTGGGTTATTTCCGCAGCACTCCTCCGGGGAAATCTTCTCCGTATAATTTCCGCCGTTGGGTCAACCTGACCACCGCCATGAACTATCTTTCTTTTGCGCTCGCCGGCCGTCCTTACATGGGCATCGGAAAGAACATGGCCTACCGGAAATCCCTGTACTACCGAAATCAGGGATTCGTTTCGCATTACAAGGTCCCGGTGGGCGAGGATGATCTGTTTGTGAATCAGGTGGCCACCAAAAGAAACATTGCCATCGCCCCCGATCTTGAAAGTCAGGTGGTCTTTGGTGAAACCCAGCGCTTTGCCGAGTGGTGGAGGTTCAGGAAAAAGTACTTTAAATCGGGGCGGTATTACCACCGCTGGGACAAGTTTTTCCTGGCTACGTTCACAGTCTCCTACGTGCTTTTTCTTGCAGCCTTCGTGTACCTGCTCATCGTACAATACCTTTTCTATCCTGTTCTTGGAGTGTTCGTCGTTCGCCTGTTCAGCCAGTTGTTCATCTTCAAAAAATGCATGATTCGTCTGAATGAAAAGAATTTATTATTACTTTCGCCTATAAACGAGGTATTTCTCCTGGTGATGGATGGCCTGATCCGGATCTCGCTGGTGTTCGACAAAAAGGATAAATGGAAGACCTGACCTCACATCTGACGGAAAAAGCACTGCGTGATTATCATCTTGTGCAGCAGGCCATCAGGACTGGCGACCAGCGGGCGTACGCGGAGCTGATGAACAATTACCGGGATTCCCTGTATTTCCTTTTGCTGAAAATGACCAACGACGTACACGATGCCGACGATCTGACCATCGAGGCCTTTGGCAAGGCGTTCCGGAACCTGCACCAGTACACCCCGGATTACGCTTTCAGCACCTGGCTCTTCAAGATCGCCACTAACAACTGCATTGACTTCATCCGAAAGAAGAAGATGGACATGCTGTCGCTGGACAAGCCCTCCGATGATGAGGATGCAGCCGAGATCGTCATTCCCTCCCAGACTCCCGATCCGGAGGAGCACCTGATCAAGAGCCAGAAGATCAAACTGATGCGGGAAGTGGTGGAAAAATTAAAGCCGCATTACCGCCAGCTGATCCAGTTGCGGTATTTCGAAGAATACTCCTACGAAGAGATCGCCGTCCAGCTCAACCTGCCGCTGGGCACTGTCAAAGCGCAGCTTTTCCGCGCACGGGAGTTCCTGTATAATATACTGAAGGGGAGGGAAGAGACGATATAAAAAGTCAACAGTCAGCAGTCAACAGTTTTCCTGATGAGCCCCGGTTTCTTGTCGGGATAAGCTACGCGAAATCAGGATTAGCTGGCTAATTGTTCACATTGGCGCAATCCATCACCACTTTATCACCTGCACCATCGTATCTGATAAAATATCTCAGGATTACCATACGCCGAAGTCTGATCGGGGAGGGGAGCGATGTCGATAACCAGGTATTTGTTCTGCAGGGCGCTGCCGGATAGCCAGTAGCTGCTGTAGGAGAGCTGCATCTCCTGTGGCTGCTGGTAATCGTACAGCGGGGGTTGGATCTCATAGAGGAAGACATCCACCATGACCTTTGCTGTGGATTGGACATCGTAGATCTCCTGTACGGTCTTATCAAGGTATGCCACAGTGTAGATCAGATCACCCGCCATGAAGGAGGTCACCGATACACCGGGCTGCAGAGGATCAATAGGCATTTTTGAAAAGATGATATCCTTTTTCTCCTGTGGCTGGGCATTGAGGGTGACAGTGCTTTTGGCTGTGGTTGCGGTTTGTGCGGCAGCAGGTTCTTCCTGCACAGCCTGCTGTGAGGTTTGTTCCGTATTCTTTGAGCCGGAGGAAACCTTGTCTTTCAGGTTCTTCAACGATCCGATCTGGGCCGACAGGGGAAGGGCGATCACCATGATCATTGCTGCCATCAGTACATTACGCAGTGCTTTCATATGGATTCTGGATTTTTTGTTAACCTTGGATTTGATAAACAAATATACTTTTTTATCCCCTACGCTGGTCTTTTTGGTTTAACCAGTCGTTACATTCCTGTTATAGTTCAGCGGAACGGAGATCACCACCTTTGTCCCTGCGGGATTTTCTTGAGCGTCGTAAAGATCGATGATTTCCTGATGGATGGGTGGTTTGTTATACCGGTTATACATTTTGAAGAACTGTTCTATAATGCGAAGTCCTTTACCGGTTGAGGCTGTCCCGTGTTGTGAGGCATAGCCACGACCGACACCATTATCTTCAATTTCGATCATAAGATAGTTCTTTTCAGGGAATATTTTGATGTGAAGTCTGCCTGGCGATTCTTTTGGTGCCAGTCCGTGTTTTATGGCATTCTCGGCGTGGGTCTGGATGATCATTTTAGGTATCTCAATATCCTCGTCGCAATCGGATGACAATTCGATTAAGTAATCAAATTTATCGCGAAAGCGTGCCTTTTGCAGCTCCAGGAAACTTCTGGTGAACTCCAGTTCCTCGCTAAGCGGACGGCTGAGTTGGTCGGAGGATGCAAGAAGGGTGCGCACCATGGTAGAAAAGTTCACTACGCTTTTATAGGCTTCGTCGCGGTTTTCCTTATAGATGGAAGATCCGATCGTATTGATGACGTTGTAGATGAAATGTGGATCCATTTGTGACTTGATGCTGCTCAGCTGAAAGGCGGTCAACTTCTTTTCGGTCTCATATCTCCGTTTCAGCTGAATATGCTGCAGCAGGCGGATGAGGAGGATGAAGACCAGGAAGGCGATGTAAATGCCCATGAATATTATCCATTTCCAACGGTACATCGGATTGATTCCATATGTAAAAAGATAATATTCATCATCGCTTTGAACAGAAAGCCGAGGCAGCTCAGCGTTTTTTAAGCTGGCAGTGATAACAGGATCAATCGACTGAATATTTGCATCGAAATAAATTGGATTTTTTAGATTTTGCTCCAGGATTATGTGTTCATTACTATTGAATTTGGAAAAAAGATACTCATTAGTTCCATTATTATCGATATCGATGATTGAATACTTCTTATCATAGATGTCATATTTCAATAAGCATTTTAGTCTAAGGGCCGTGTCAATTGTAAATATTCCTAATTTCCTGATAACTGCCTGGACAGTGCTATTTTTATATTCATTCGTTGAAAACAGTACGGTCGGACCAGGCGTATCTGTAGATTCAACTATTTTTTCTTTTAAAATACGACCACTGATATCAGTGATAAAAAGTCTATCTTTAATGTCAAGAGATCCGAAATATGTATAGCTGCTTAGCAGCAAACAATCACCCGACTTTTTATAAATTACTTCAGTTACCAGGTCAGCATATTCACCTGCAAACTCAATCGGTGGAAAGAGGAATTTAAGATTATCATCCAGTACCATTAACCAACAGCTATAATCAGAGTACGGCACTAAAGTGTCTGAAATATTACCTGAAGCAGTCGTTCCAAGGATTATCTCCTCCTTACCATCTTCATCCAGATCTAAGATTTTTAATTTTGCAATAAAACTTCCGCTTTGGGGAGATTTTAAAAGCGAGTCATGGTTAATATCATAAGCAAAAACGTTTCTTGGTTGCTTTGAGAATCCTGCACTCAGCGCAAAAATGAGTTCGCCGTATCCATCACCATCAAGATCTGAAACCTTTCCTGGTACGATCCTATAATCCGGAGTATTTTCATTTTTTCCGATTCTGGCAATGAATTTATCATTGAAAAGCAATTTCGGAACCTGCTGATATTCAATACAATGTAGGAGAATACTATCTCCAGATAAGGTAAAAAGATAAATTTCGAAATCATTATTTTTATTATAATCTCCTAACATCAGTCGAGCACTATGCGTTCCAAATATTCCCATAAAATTCCATTGTCCTCTGGTTTTGTCATCATCAAAAAGTGTCAGGAATGAATTGCCAGCAATATTTCTTCCTGTTAGGATAAGTTCCGAGCATAAATCATGGTCCAGATCAATGAAATAATTTTCACTTGTAATGTCAGTCTTTCGATATTCGGTTAATTCAATTTTGTACTTGTGAACACCCTGCATAGTGAAAATAAAAACCAATATGGTCACAACCAGTGCCTGAACGAATGGATTAAATACCCAGCTTTTTAAAAAGCGCTGAAATAAATGATTCATACCTAGGTGAAAGTTGTAAGATTGCAAGATAATGGATATTTTTACAGAATCAGATCGATATGGAAATAATTCCAGAAAAAATAACTGCGGTCATTATTGACGATGAGGTGAGTGCCATTGAGTTACTGGAAGCTATATTGTTGTCCATCGGTGGAGTTGAAGTTTTGGACCGGTGTAGGAATTTAGACAGCAGTCTGAAATCGATCATCAGATTCAATCCCGAAATTGTATTTCTGGATATTCTGTTAGAAGGAGAAAATGGGTTTGATCTAGTCAATGACTTGCATCCTTATGATGTGAATCCCACCATTATTTTTGTGACAGGACATGATGAGTTCATTCTGGATGCCATTCGGCATGCAGCATTTGATTATCTTCAAAAGCCAGTTGATCCGGATGAGTTGCGAAAGACACTTTCCCGCTATCGTCAGAAAATATCAGGACCATTTAAGGAAAAGGCAGTCAAATTACGGTCCTGGCTGGAAGAAACACATAAGATCCGGTTTAACACTTCGAGTGGCTTTATTCTTATTAATCCGGTAGAGATAATATATCTACAGGCAGACGCAAATTACACTGATGTTTATCTTGTTGATGAGAGAAAACACACGATTTCAAAGAATATTGGAGAGATCGAAAAGATATTAGGCAAGAATCCTGTGTTTTTTCGTATTAGTCGATCAGTGATCATCAATATCAATTATCTTTCCGAAATCAATCGAGGTAAAAAGCAATGCTATCTGCAAACAAAGAAGCAAGAATTAACTTTTCGTATTTCAGTGACTAATATTAAAGATCTAGAGAATTTTCTGCAAAACCGATAATTTTTTTCTATTATTCTTGGTTTCCATATTTGGTTCACTGTTATTTCAAAATATCATTTACGTTTTCAAACCTACTCTTCCTACATTAATTGCATTACTTCGTCCTATTAAATGCATTTCTCTTACAATCTCATCTTCAAGCTATTGCATTGACCATCCAGACTAATTATTTTTGAAGCAGTTTAAACTTTATTAAGTTTTGATTTAGGTTAACTACATTGCTGTTTAAGCTACTGGTAATGTCACGTAACCTATTGTAAGGTATGTTTACTTTGATCAGTTTATTTATTTATATAATTGAATATAAATTAGTTATAATTAATTTTTTTAAACTTAAATATATGAAAGAAAATAGAGGATTCTTTTTGAAATTATTGATGATCCTTGTCGCATTAAGCATAGTACCACAATTAAAAGCGCAAGAATATTTTCGAATCAATTATAAAAATGGAACGGTGGTGGAAATAGAAATTTCAACTATCCAAAAAATAACATTCGATAAATTGACTGACATTAACGAATTTACTCCTTTAATTGACCTTTTACTTAAAATGAAGTTGTATCCAAATCCTAACACAAGTTTCATAAATATCGATTATGTACTTCCAATAACTGGTGAGGTCGATTTGGAATTGATTTCTATTGAAGGCAGGCTTCTTAAAAGGTTCAATCTCGGAACACAGAGTGCTGGAAGTCACACCTACCAATTAAAAACAAATTATTTAGAGACAGGAAACTATGTGTGTACAATACATCAAAACAAGTATTCAGCAAGTAAAATAATTATTGTTAAACATTAAACTTTGAAAAAATGAAAAAAATATTTTTTAGCGTCTTTTTGATTATAGGCCTAGTCACTGTATTAGAAGCACAGAACATGTATGTTCATAAGGTTGATGGATCAGTACTCACAGTTGAGTTGAACAGTATTGATAGCATAACCTTCAGAGAAAGTGAATTTATTTTATTTGAGCCATTTAATGGGGATATATTGAATTCAGTTCTATGGGATATTTTTGATAATACCGCTTACCATGAGACTGGATTAAATATGTATGTTGATGACACCCTAGTTATAGAAAGAGGTCCTTATAATGACAATAATGGTGATTATGGCGTTATATCAAAAAATCAATTTATTAATGTTACTGAAGCTTCTGTCGATGTATTTTTAAGTAGCTTACATAATTCCCAGGATGTAAAGGTGATTTTTCATACACCCATAGCTGAAATGGGATACTATAATGTTTCAGCAAGTTGGTTTGTGAATTTTAACAATAGTGATGGAGAATTTCAACAGATATTTTTTTCGGATAATTATGTACCTGATATTAAATATTCTCTGAGGACCAGAATTTCTGGAAATAAATTGATCTTTGAATGGAATATAGGTTCAGGATTCGTTGAAGTTTATTCAACCACTGATTTCTCAGCCGATTTTGGATTGCAATGGCCTGATACTTATAAACGTGTTAAGTTAGCAACATCAGATAGAGGGTACACTAAATATGATAACCTGATATTAAGATGAAAGTTAATTTGACATACTTCTGTCATGCGGAAATGCTAGACCCGAAATATAAGATTGGATTTGGAAAATAATTAAAGCTAATTGAGGCGCCTTTTAGATATGATATAAATTTGAAAGGGGATGAGGTAGTTATGGTGCCTAAGGTATTATTAATAGTATTATTTCGCTGAGTTGAATTTTAGTAATTTTTCCCAGTCAATGATCCCATCAGAGCAAAAATCCTGACTGAATTCGGAGGTGAAAAGGTTGATCATCTTTGAGTAGGCGCGGAGATACTCTTCATTTTTCTCTTTCGCTTTTGTCCCGATCGGCTCGATCAAATCAAGGTAAAGATTAGGTTCACCGGAAATAAACTCCCAGAAATGCTGACCATAGAATTTAAAGTAGTCACTGCCTTTTTTAGGGAATTTATGTGGATTTTTGTCTTTACCGTAACAGCATCCGTTCACAAAAACCATGGTGATTTTGGCTCCACTGGTTGACAGAGTCCTCTTCGCATCATTGAAATCCGTGATCATCTTTTCTACCTGACTTTTATTTCCCCAATTTGGACCAGATTTTATGGAAACAAGGTACCTGGTGCCTTCTTTGTCGAACTCAAGGTCAATACCATTGCAACTTGATTTATACCCTCCATAAACCTGATTATTAATAAATATGGCAAGTCCTTCAAGCCAGTCACCAAAAATTCCTTCTTCACTGGAGGATAAATGAGCATCCACAATGCTTCTGACCAATTGTTCAGCAGTCAGAATGTACTTTGCTTTAAACAGGTAGGGATTTTTCCTTTTGAGAACGTCTTTGAGCTTTAATTTATCGAGACTGATGATCCTTTTTTCATGAAAATTACCGACATGTTGTTCAACGTATTGAATGACAGCCTCTTTAAGCATTTGTTTCACCATAGGTGGATCGTTTATCAAATAAAATATATTCAACAGATCTGGTTTTTTCTTTGGCCATAGTGTAGTACTCCGGTAGAATATCAATTCCAATGCTATTACGGTGCATCCTCTGAGCTACAACATTGGTAGTGCCTGAGCCCATAAAAGGATCAAGCACTGTATCACCGATCCCGGTAAAAAGTTTGATAAACCACTCAGGGAGGCTTTCCGGAAAAACAGCACTATGGTTTTTATTGGAACACTCCGTAGCGAGGTGCAAAACATTACTGGGATAGGCCATGTCTCTTTCAAGCCATTTGGAAATATTTTTGCCAAAACCTGAACCTACTTTGGAATTATCCCTGGTTTTATCTGTTTCACTTAGATTTTTTAATCGTGTATTTGCCCATTCACCCATTGGAACCATCACATTCTCCTGGAACATTTTAAACTTCTTATCCTTATTAAACTGTATTAGCCTCTCCCATGAATCCCGAAACCGGTTCGGCCATTTACCAGGATAGCTGTTCTTTTTATGCCAGATAAACTCCTCCGTCCATAACCAGCCCTGTTTCCGCATAGCCAGAATCAGTTCCATCACATACGTATGCCGTTCTCCGTCAACTACGCGTTCCTTTATATTTAAGATAAATGTACCGGTAGGCTTAAGGACTCTTAGAAATTGTTCAGATGCAGGTAAAAACCATTCGACAAAATGGTCAGGATGGATGCCGCCGTAAGTATTTTTACGGGCATCTGCATAAGGGGGAGATGTAATGATCAGGTCAATGTAATTATCCGGATATTCTTTCAGTACTTCCTTACAATCCCCGAGTCGTATATCCGTAAAGATTTCCATTATTGAGTCATTTAGTACAAAGATACTACAACACAAATTTCGGTTAGTAAAAAAGTTATCACGATTAACCGACTAAAAATTCTCAAAAAGTAAAAGTTCAGCGATCAACGTCCACTATACTAGAGGGTATATCGCATTGATTTTCTACTAATACGGTCCGATCAACACGGCAAGGACGGAGTATTTTATTATGCCATCCACTGTCGCCAGGCAGTCGGAATAACTTGAGGAGTTTCCCTGATATACTTTCTGCCCGTCAATGGTAAGCAGACAATCCGAATAGCTTGTGGAGTTACCCTGGTAGACCTTTCCGTTCTTCAGGGTATACAAACAATCCGAATAACTGGTGGAGTTTCCCTGGTAAATCTTATCCCCTTTTAGGGTATATAAACAATCCGAATAGCTGGTGGAATTTCCCTGATAGATTTCGTTTTTGTCAACCGTATACAGACAATCCGAATAGCTGGTGGAATTACCATGGTAGATTTTCTCTTCAACAATTGTGTACAGGCAGTCAGAATAGGAGGTGGAGTTGCCTTTGTAAACCTTGATCTGTGCATTTAATGCACCAGATATCAACAAACATGCAGTTGCTAAAAGAATACATTTCATTTTCTCACGGATTACACAGATTTACACAAATTTTAATGTACTGAATTACAGATTATTATCCTTATTAATAAACGACCACTTTTTCAGTCCAAAGAATCAGACTATCCTTTTTTACTAAAACAATATAGATCCCACCTGGAAACGAGTCAAAGGAAATAGAATATATGGATTCATTGACTGGCCAGGAACTATTCAGTCTCACCCGACCTGTAATATCCATTATCTCAATTTGATAGGTACCCAAGGTGCCATTACATGTCGCAAACTGGTCTTTTTCGATCCGGATCCACATCTCCCCCCTCGCCGGATTCGGATAAACGTGCAACTGCATATCCTGCGACGCGTTCTCCTTAATCCCCACGCAGTCAACGAACGTCACCCCAACAGAATCCACCCCCGTGCAACCATCCGGCGTGGTCACATAAACGGTGTACATCGCGGATCCAAATCCGATCCCCGCGGAATCCACCTCGATCACCGGCCCCGTATGCCCGCCGGGCAGCCAGTAATATTCAACCCCACCAGGCGTACTGGCATCCAGACGAATGACCTCCCCTGCACAGACCGTGTCGCCGGGAAACGCCTCGATATCAACCACTGGTACAGGAAACACCTCGATGGTAGTGTAGTCTGACGCCGTTGTGTAACCGTCAAAGACCTGCACAAAATAATCCGTGGTCATGCCTGGCGTCACCAGGGGATCATCCTGGTCTGAAAAGAATCCGGGCGGATCGGAGGTCCAGGCGTAGGTATAGTCACCCGAGCCCCCTGCTGCCAGCGCATTCAGCTGCGAGGATCCCCCCGCACACACGTCCTTCGGCGTCGACGTGACACTCACCTGCAGCGGCCCCCCCACCACATTTACATTCACCGTATCAGATCCCTGGCACAGGGTCATCAGGTCGGTCACGGTAAGTACAAATTCCACCGACCGGGTAAGGTTCACCGTCGCCGGATCCTCTGACTGAGGATCAACCAGGTACTGCGCAGGCGACCAATTCCAAGAAAATTCCCCTGAGCCTCCCGTGAAAGTGCCATCCAGAAGGGTGCTGGTACCGTAGGGGATGGTTTGATCTTCGCCTGCCTGGGCTTTTGGATGGGAAAGAACTTGCACCGTTACGGTATCAGAGGAATAATTGAATCCATCGTTCACAGTTACGATGTAAAGACGTGTTACCTCAGGATAAACCCATGGATCTGGCTCCTCGGAATAAAAACCTGGCGGCTCCGAGGTCCACACGAACGAATAATTGCCGGAACCTCCACCGGGAAGGGCATGCAGGTGCGAGGCGGAACCTGTGCAGATGACGCCAGGACTCGCCGAAGCAGAAACCGAGAGCGGCCCGCCCGTGATGTACACGATGGCAGTGTCCTGAGTAACGCACGTGTACACAGCGTCCGTCCCGGTCAGTACGAAGGCAGTGGACTGGTAAAGATTCACGGTCATCGGGTCCTCCTCCTCTGGATCCACCAGGTATTCTGCCGGCGCCCATAAATACTCATACTCTCCGGAGCCTCCGGTGACGGTGCTGTTGAGCTGGGTGCTGGTTCCATAAGAGATCCAGTGGTCGACACCCGCATCTACGAAGGGGAGAGGGTGGAGGAATACAGTCATTGGGTCATTCATGGTCATTTGGCAGGGAGCGACAGGATAAGCTGAGAGGATCAGGTTGACCTCCCCGGATTCCTGGTCATCCTGGCCAGGGTAGTAGGTTGCTCCGAGGTAATTGGGATTGTCAAAGGATCCGTCGCCCGAAGTGGACCATTCCACTGAAGCAGCATGCACGGCATAACCTATAAGTGGATAGGAATCACCCGCACAGGCGTCACCATCATCCCCTGCATCAACTACCGGCAAAGGTCCGATGGTCACATATAAATAATCACTCGCAGAGTCCACGCATGGAGGATCTGCCCATGCTTTCAGCGTCAGCTTTACCAGACCGTCGTCCTTGTCGGAAGAACCAGGGAAATAGGAAGTGGTCGCCTGTAATGAATCGGTGAACACACCATCCCCGTCAGTAAACCATCCGATTCTTTGATAATTGGTCGGGATGCCGTGCAGGTTCACCTGTCCGTTCTCACAGATTGCCGTATCACCGCCCGCCTGCACTCCGGGCAACTGTACAACGACGACCAGGGCTGTATCGGTGGCCGTGTGATACCCATCATTCACATGCACCACGTAGGCAGTGGTCTGAAGCGGAATCACCACCGGATTTTGTGCACCCGACGAAAATCCCTCTGGTACCGAGGTCCATAAAAAGCCGTAGGAATCACTGCCGCCGGTTGCCAGAGAAGTCAGCTGGGCTGTCGTACCGGTGCAGAGAGTGTCAGGAACGGCCGAAGCGGCTGCCTGAAGCAGGCTTCCGTGCCACAGGCCTGTCAGCGCCGAGAGACCTCCGGGGTGAAAGGTGCCGTCATGGTTGGGCATCGAAGGATCATAGGTGACCGAAGCGATGAACTCCTCTTCAAATAACCATGAGTAGATCTTCCAGTGAATGGGCTCGTTCACACTGAATCCATCCTTTAGGGGGGTCATGTTATCATCTCCAAAGGCCACAACGGCAATGTTTTCAGTACCTGCCCATCCGGAGGCGCCTCCGCAGATCAGCGAATCGTTGCGCATAAAAAAGACACCGATGTAATCTCCCGGGGAAAGGGGATACCCAAACAGGGAGGGATTGGCATCCAGGGAGATGGCAACCGGGTGAAAGGAAGGTGTGATCCTGTATTCCCAGTCCGGGGGAAGTCCCTGTCCTTCAGTGATGAGGCGTAATGTCAGGAAAAGGCAGGTGGTGAAGTATGACACACGTCCAGCGCGCATCATAACCGTTTAAGGCTTTACGAATCCCTCGATGTTCAACATCGTAACTGGCTTTTTCGGATCATTGGCGATCACGGTGACCGACTTGAGCTGGTGACCGGTCCGGCCCGAGGTGTTGAAAACAATTCCAATCTTGCTGTTCTCCCCGGGCTTGAGTAGTGTCTTCTCGGGATTTGTGGCCGTACAGCCACAGCCGGCCTTCACGTTGCGAATGATCAGGTCGCTTTTGCCTTCATTGGTAAAAACAAAATCATAAACGACATTTGAGCCGGATGTGATCGTATCGAAAATATAAGCCTCCTGATCAAATTTAATATGTGGCGCGTCAGCCAGCTGCTGTTCTGTCAGGACGGAGAAGTCTTCCGCGATGTTGGGATTAATGATCAGTCTTTTCTGGGCCTGGTTCGTATCCGTCGTGTAGAGCCAGAGGTTCTCATACACAGGGCCATAGACTCCTTTTTTGACCGGATCAAAGGTCAGAATGATCTTGCCCTCTTCCTTTGGTTTAAGCGTAGAGGGAATGATCCTGGCTGTGATGTACTCCGGCAGGTCGCTGAAAGAAAGATCCATGGATTGACCCCAGGCATTGTAGACGGGCATCGTATCGGTGGATATCCTCGTATTGGTGATATCCGGAAAATCAAACCGCAGGGAATTGAACCACAGGTTGCCTGTTTTGATGAAATAGAATTTCTCGATCCAGTCCTGGCTGTTGTCTTCCTTCACCTGTGCATATGCTGTCATTCCCGTGAGCAACGCACAGAACATTGCAAACAAAATGATATTCTTTTTCATTTGAAATGGTTTTAAAGTTTATTAAAGACTTCCGGGTAACGGTCAGCCGGAAGCAGGGTAACGTTCTGACTGATTTGAGGTTCCGATGCGCAAACGGCCATTTTATATCCATTTTCCAGCGGAATGATCCGTGTGTTCATCGTTACAAAATTACCATTAATATCGATCCTGTATTCTCCATGTTGTATTCTTACTGTAAAACTGTTCAGGGGGAGGGTAAGACCTCTGCCCACTGCCTTGAGGTAGCTTTCCTTCAGGGTCCAGAGCGTGTAGAAATACTCGGTGCGGTCTGGTTCGGGTCTGTTCATCAGGTCAACGTACTCCGTCTCCGTAAAGAACCTTCTGGCTACTTCGAGCCTGCTGCGTTTCATTTGTTCGATATCGATACCGACAGGAGCTGACGCAACCGCTGCCACAACCCACACACCGCTGTGCGACATGTTGAAATGCACCGGGTAGCCCATCACAAAGGGTTTCCCCTTTTCTTCGAATGAGATCGCCAGATCCCTGTTTGGGATGCCGAGTTTTTCGCAGACCAGGCGGCGGACCAGCAGTTCACCAAACAGTGAGCGCTGGGCGTCGGAGGTACGGAAGAAGGCGTTGATCTTCCTCCCAGAAGGTTCCGGCAGAATGGACAGCAGGTCATCTTTCATGGCCAGGTATTCCTCTGCGGGAAGGATCTTTGTGGCGTAAATTTCAACCATCGTGGTGCACCTGCATTTGAATTAGTCAAGCTGAGAGGCCGTCCGGCGGATCAAATCCCATGCCATCATCACATGTTTTTCCTGGACATATGTCTGCGATGTGACCATACGGAGGGTGTATTTTCCATTCAGCCGTGTATGTGACAGAAATATCCTGCCTGTTAAATTAAGTGTGGCCAGGAGCTTCTCGTTGAGTGCATCCAGCTCATGTTCCGTTGTGATCCCGGAGGGTCTGTAGCGAAAGCATACGGTGTTGAGCTGGGGTATATTCAGCAGCTCGAAATCCGGATGTTCTCCGATCTCCTGTGCCAGGTTACGGGCGAGGGTGATGTGCATCCTCACCCTGTCCTGTATGCCCTGCACCCCGAAGTTCCGGATGACGAACCAGAGCTTCAGCGCCCTGAACCTCCTTCCCAGGGCGATGCCCCAATCGCGGTAATCGTTCACCATCCCGCGGGATTTTGTCCTGAGGTATTCCGGCAGGATCTCAAAGGTTCGTATCAATGTTTCCCTGTCTTTGACAAAATAGGCCGAGCAGTCGAAATTGGTGAACATCCATTTGTGGGGATTGAAGACAAAGCTGTCGGCGTCTTCTATGCCACGGATCATCCACCTGTATTCAGGGAGGACCAGCGCTGTGCCTGCCAGTGCAGCGTCCACATGCAGCCAGGTATCGTATTTCCGGCAGATCGCTGCAATGGGTTCCAGGGGATCGATGGCTGTCGAGCTGGTCGTACCGATGGTGGCCACGACGGCCAGGGGAGCTTTGCCGTTTCTCAGATCGCTCCCGATGGCTCTTTCCAGGTCTTCCGGCCGCATCCTGAACTGTTCATCAACTGCCACCCGGATCAGGTTGTTTTTGCCGAGACCGGCGATCTTCACGGCTTTTTCAAGGGAGGAGTGAGTTTCGGAGGTACAGTATACACGGAAGGATTTCTGATGATGAATTCCTGTTTCATTGATTTGAAAATCAGAATATTTCTCCCTTGCCGACAAGATGGCTACCAGGGTGGCAGCGGAGGCGGTATCCTGGATCACCCCGTCCCAGTTGGAGGGGAGTCCGGTCATTTGCCTGAGCCAGTTCATCATTTTCTCTTCCAGCTCAGCAGCTGCGGGCGATGTATCCCAGACCATGCACTGGGCGCCCAGCGTGGCCGTCAGCATCTCGGCCAGCACCGAAGGATAGCTGGAGTTGGCAGGGAAATAGGCAAAAAAGCTGGGGCTCTGCCAGTGCGTCATTCCCGGCATGATGATATGCTGAAAATCCTTCATGATCTGATCGATGGTCTCCCCGGCTCCGGGTGGGGACTCCGGCAGTTGCCGGTAGATCTCCCCGGGTTTGACACTGGATTTCACAGGCAGATGTTCTACCTGCTCAAAAAAATCGGCCATCCAGTCAACGAACCGGTGAGCCTGATCCCGGAATTCACTTGTTGTTATCATTCGTTTTATCTTTGCATCCAGATATAAAAGTACAGAATTGACGGATAAGTAGTATCCCGAAAATTCTTGTATTTTTATATCCTGTTATCACGAAATGACTTAATGCCAGTACATGACATTGCAAATCACTGGAAGAATCCCAGGGCAAGCCCTGGACCCTAATTCCGGCGCAAGCACCGGGGAATTTACCCTTTTACCCCTCCCCCGTCCCCTCCCCTGCTAGCAGGGGAGGGGTGCAGGGGTGGGGTACATATAACCTAATGCGATTTCCCATGAAGACCCGTTTGTTGTTTTTTATCCTGATATCCCTGAATAGTATTCATGTCATGGCGCAGACAAAATTGCAATCCGATACGATCCGGACATCCTCCGGTATACTGACCATGACCTTCATCGGACATGGCACGCTAATGTTTACATGGAATGATAAAGTCCTTCACGTTGATCCGGTAGATCAATATGCTGATTATGAGTCTCTTCCCGACGCTGATCTGATCCTGGTCACGCATCACCACGGGGATCACCTCGATGTAGCGGCCATGGATAAGATCACCAAACCGGGGACGGTGGCTATCTGTACCGAATCCTGCCTGGAAAAGCTTCCGGACGGGATCGCCATGAAAAACGGAGATGAGAGAACGGTTGAGGGGATCACCATCCAGGCTGTTCCGGCCTATAACATCGTTCATAAACGAAGCAACGGAGAACCTTTTCATCCGAAGGGTGTCGGCAACGGTTACGTAATTCGTTTCGGAGACAAAAAAATCTACGTGGCAGGGGATACGGAGAACATACCCGAGATGGCCGGTCTGAAGGATATCTATTGCGCCTTTCTGCCGATGAACCTCCCCTATACCATGACACCGGAGATGGTCAGCCAGGCAGTACGTTTGTTTCATCCCGACATACTCTATCCATACCACTATGGCGAAACCGATGTTACCGTACTTGTTGAACTTTTAAGGGATGTCCCATCCACTGAACTAAGGATCAGAAACCTTAAATAAGGTACCTTCCCCTTGTGCCTTATGCCTTATGCCTTTAATGAATAACCTGTTCTGTAGGCGTCGCACCTTCTTTTTTAACGATCTCTTCAGGGTGCCATCCGTAGACTCCCAGCAGGATCAGGAATCCCACCACATATGCCACAGCTACGTGCCAGCCGTTGGCCAGCCACCGGGCCACAGATTTTGCTTCATGGAACTTATTGGAGATCGCAACTCCTGCCGAAGATCCAAACCAGACCATTGATCCTCCGAAACCAACAGCATACGCCAGCATGCCCCAGTCGAAACCTCCCTGTTCAAGCGCCAGTTTGGTCAATGGGATATTATCAAAGACCGAAGAAACGAATCCAAGTACGAACGCAGATTGCCAGGAGGCGGGAGGCAGCTGATCCACCGGCATCATGGAGGCACAGGTGACCAGCGACAGAAGGAAAATCGAGCCGGGCAACGCGGTACGGGCTTCATGCCACGGAGTTTTAACGAAAATGGCTCCTACAAGGATGGCGATCCATACTCCAAGCGCCGGGAAATCAAACAATATATTGGTCAGGATGGTGCCCGCAAGGATTCCCACCACCAGGAACAGTTTGTTCCAGCGTATATTGTACCCTCTTGAAGGATCCCGCTGGATCTTCTGGTATTTATGCTGCTGGAAGGAAGCGATGATCGCAAAGCAAGCCAGGGCAGCGAATGCGGCAATGTAGGCGTGCAGTACATTCAGCGCCGGAACCCCGGAGATCCACATCATTGTGGTGGTCGTATCTCCAATGACACTACCCGAACCGCCCGCGTTGCTCGCCGCCACGATCCCCGCCAGATAACCGATGTGCACCTTGCCCTTGAATACCACCAGCGCGATGGTACCCCCAATCATCGCGGCAGCAATATTATCAAGGAAGGAGGATAGCACGAATACCATGCAAAGCAGCAAGAGAGGCCCCTTCCAGTTATCCGGAAGGAGTTTTGGCAGCCAGTCAGGTACCTCCGATTCTTCAAAATGTTTGGAAAGGATGGCAAATCCCACCAGAAGTCCCAGCAGGTTCAGAAGGATCGTCCACTCACCCTGACGGAGATGTGAATGCAGGATCTGGTCCTGGAAGGAATTATGTCCGAAAAGATGTTCCAGTAAATTGAATCCGGGATCAAATATGAACTTGAAAGCAAGGATCACTGCCAGTCCGATCAGGGCAACCATTAACGTTTGCTTGTGGAAAAAAGCCACTCCAAGCAGTGTCAGCCCAAACAGGATAAACTCCACACGGATGTTGAGCAGTGTCGGGATTTGGCCTGAACCACCGGCAAACAAAAGGGAAGGCAACAGCAAAAACAAAAGCGCGGTCAATACTTTCTTCATAAATCGTGAGGTTAAATGGATTGGTAAAAATAGGTGGAGATATGGATATATCAAAATAGTTGCTCAAGTTTTTTCCATACGATCGGGGAGTTGGTGGGCATGCAGTTGCTATGCCGATAATGCGTTGAAATCCTTTGGATAGGAATTTTATTCATTACATGGAAAAAAATGATGGGTCAAGGGTAACAAAAATAGGATATTCCGGATTAATACATATGGATCCATCTTTATAGTTAATGATATTTTAGTTTAACCACGGAGAGCACGGAGGAGTGTACGGAGAACACGAAGGGGATATGATACATCAGGAGTTAACGGAGAAAATCATAGGTTGTGCCATCAGGGTTCATTCGAATCTAGGACCTGGACTACTGGAATCATCTTATGAAGAATGCCTGGCCTATGAACTATCGAAACATGGGTTGATAATTGAAAGACAAAAGGCTCTACCATTGATTTATGAGGAGGTCAAACTTGAAATAGGTTACCGGCTTGATATTTTAATCGAAAATAAAGTCATCGTTGAAGTCAAATCAGTAGAAGTGCTCAATGAAGTACACCTGGCCCAGATACTTACATACATGAAATTATCAGGCTGCAGAGTCGGTTTATTGATCAATTTTAACGTGAAATATTTAAAGGATGGTATGAGAAGGGTAGTGTATTAGATTTCCGTGTTCTCCGTGCACTCCTCCGTGCTCTCCGTGGTTAAACTAAATGATTCTATTTGTAGACAATTCCGGCATACCCAACCCAGTGCCTCATCGTCGCCGGGGCCGTCACCCCCATTCGCAGATCATCCACCTTCAGGGGATCGTGGTCAATACTTGTCTGATATCCGGCTGGGATCCCGAACAATGGTTCCTGTCCGGGCTGTTGCGAAAGATAATAGCTCGTCAGTAATCCCATGGGTATTGAATACCGCCCGCACCATGTCCATTTATAGGCCCTGTAATCGTTTTCCTGTACCGTGTAATCCACGAACCTCCCGACGTTTACCGGATCCAATTCACCCGTGATGGACCGGATGATCTCCCATTCATGGGCTACTGCTTTCTGGTAGCCTGATGAGTCGGTCCCGTAAAAAGCGTAATTGCTGCCCCCCCAGTCTTCATCACCGTAGTGCACAGCGTCCGAACTGATCACAATCCCTATAGTACTGCCCCATTGCCACCCATGCTGTTTGTTGACATTATCAATTGCTTCTGCCAAAGCCTGCGAAATTTTATCCATACGTTCAAACGACATGTACGGTACCAGGATTGGGACAATCTCTACCTCCTTGTTGAAGTACTGCAAAAAGGGGATGAGGGCTTCCAGGGAATGCTCGGTGGTCTGCAATGAATCGTTTACCTGAAAAAGATCACGGGGTAGTTCCTGCATGAGTTCTTCACGTGCGCTTGATATCTTTACAGGTCCATAGGGTCCCTGCCAGGAATCATAACTGTCGAAGACCAGCACATTCTCCAGCCCGAATTGTTTTGCTTTGTGAGCCACGCCAAAAAGAACAATGGTTTTTGTCTTCATGCAACTCAATACTGCAGGATACATCTTTCCGATATAAGAATAATCATCATGTGGGCAGATCACAGACCGTATCAGTCGGCTGCTCAGCAAGCAAACACCTTCGTCGATTCCATCCTTTTCATCATAGCCCAGGCGAATGATACGAGCCATGATGCTGTCCATCTGCCAGTCAAGATGGGCAAAGCCGACCGTATCTACCGGTTGCCTGATTTTCAGCTCCTGAGAGCTTGCCGGTTTACTGAAATCTGCTGCCATGATCATAAGAAATGTATATAGAAGATATCTGTTCTTTAATTCTGTCATGGTAATATAGTTTTAATGTACCCCACCCCTACACCCCTCCCCTGCTAGCAGGGGAGGGGACGGGGGAGGGGTACAGAGTGAATTCCTCTGTGGTAAAAGATACGTCGTTCTCATTGAGATGAAAAGAAAATCCGTGGTAATCATCATAATTCCTTCAGACAAAGATAAACCACAACAACAAGAAATCGTCAATTATCTTAATTTTGTCCTGACATAGAAAGAGGAACACCATGACCATCACGGATTTTAAAAAAGCAATTTTACAGGGTATTCCGGACCGGCTGCCGGAAAGCAAATCCTGGGATACCACCATCAATCACGCGCCTGTGCGCAAGGACATCCTCACCCCCGGTGAGAAGCAGCTGGCGGTAAGGAATTCACTTCGCTATTTTGATCCCGGATTTCATTCCGTCCTTGCCCCTGAATTTGCAGAGGAGCTGAAAAATTACGGCCGTATCTACATGTACCGTTTCCGTCCCGATTACAGGATCTTTGCACGGCCTATCCATCAATATCCTTATCAATCCCTGCAGGCTGCCGGTATCATGCTGATGATCCAGAACAATCTGGATGAGGCGGTGGCCCAGCATCCCCATGAGCTGATCACCTATGGCGGCAACGGTGCTGTTTTCCAGAACTGGGCCCAGTACCTGCTGACGATGAAGTACCTGGCCACCATGACCGATGAGCAGACGCTGGTGATGTATTCCGGGCACCCACTGGGGCTTTTTCCCTCGCACCGTGAAGCTCCCCGTGTGGTGGTGACCAATGGGATGATGGTTCCCAACTATTCATCACGTGATGATTATGAAAAGTTTAATGCACTGGGTGTGACCCAGTACGGCCAGATGACAGCCGGATCGTACATGTACATCGGGCCGCAGGGTATCGTACACGGAACTACGATCACGCTTATGAATGCAGCAAGGATGCTGAAACAGGGCGATATAAAAGGAAAGATCTATGTCACTTCCGGATTGGGAGGGATGTCGGGCGCGCAGGCAAAGGCAGCCGTGATTGCAGGATGTATCGGCGTTATCGCAGAGATCAATCCCAAGGCGACACAGAAACGCCATGCACAGGGATGGCTCGATGAGGTATATTCCGATCCCGACCGTCTGATCGAACGCATGATCAACGCCCAATGCGCGCAGGAGGCTGTTTCCCTGGGCTACCAGGGCAATGTGGTCGATCTGTGGGAAAAACTGGCCCGGGAGAATATCGCCATCGACCTTGGATCAGACCAGACTTCGCTTCATAATCCGTATGCGGGTGGTTATTACCCGGCGGGACTGACCTTTGAAGAGTCCAATGAATTGATGGTCAGAGATCCGGTGTCGTTCAGATCGCATGTTTCGGAATCGTTACGGAGGCAGGTGGAGGCCATCAACAGGGTTTCCGCCAGGGGTATGTATTTCTGGGATTACGGGAATGCATTCCTTCTTGAAGCAGGGAGGGCAGGTGCGGATATTTTTAAAGACAGTGGGTCATACCGTTATCCTTCCTATGTGGAGAATATCATGGGACCACTGTTCTTTGACTATGGTTTTGGTCCTTTCCGCTGGGTATGCACTTCCGGCGATCCGAAGGACCTGGAGCTGACCGACACCATTGCCCTGGATGTCATGAAGCAGCTTGCCGGCAAGGCTCCCGAAGACATCCGGGAGCAGATGAACGATAACATCCACTGGATCAGGGAGGCGGGGAGGAACAGGCTGGTGGTCGGCTCGCAGGCAAGGATTCTTTATGCCGATGCACCGGGCAGGATCGAAATTGCGGCGGCCTTCAACAGGGCCATCCGCGATGGCAGGGTTAGCGCTCCGATCGTACTGGGCCGGGATCATCATGATGTTTCGGGAACGGATTCCCCCTTCAGGGAAACAGCCAATATCTACGACGGTTCAAGGTTCACAGCCGATATGGCGGTACAGAACGTGATTGGCGACGCGTTCCGGGGAGCCACGTGGGTATCGCTGCATAACGGTGGCGGCGTCGGCTGGGGCGAGGTGATCAACGGAGGCTTCGGAATGCTGCTGGATGGCAGCGATGAAGCGGAGCTCCGCCTGCGCAGGATGCTGCACTGGGACGTGAACAACGGCATTGCCCGCCGAAGCTGGGCCAGGAATGCGGAAGCCATGACAGCGATCCGCCGGGCAATGGACTCGGAGCCCCTGCTGAAGGTCACACTTCCACACCGGGCTGATGAAGCCTTACTGGGGGATCTCTCTTTTTAGTTCTGAACGAATAATTTTTGTGTCCATTTCAGCTCTCCGGCATTGATCCGAAGGAAATATGCTCCGGAACCCAATCCTGCCAGGGTGATCCGAATTGGATGTATTCCAGGACTTAACTCCCCCTTTTCGATCGTTTTGATCACTTCACCTGTGAGAGTATAGATCTGCAACGTCACCGGTGCCGGTTCCAACAGCATAATTTCAATATTGGCCGCACCACGGGCCGGATTGGGATACACATGAACTGTTTCGCCTGCTCTGTTTTCAGGTATTCCGACATTGCCGGCCACCTCAAAACTGATGACCTCACTGTAGCCAAAATCACCTCCCTGCTGCACCAGAATATTGCCATCCGAATCTTTCAGCATATAAAATCCAATACCGGTTTCACAGCATATCCCGTTTCCCTGGCTGTCGTAAATGATGAAATCATAGCATTGATTCCCTTCCAGCTGGAAGGTGTCCTTCGCAAAGAGGCCTGCCTGTCCCGGGAAAGGGCCATCAGCATAAAGAACAGCCCCGGTCTGATCCCTCAGTTCCCAGGTGGTCTGGTCCGGGAAATTATCCAGCCTGTAGGTCAGATAGACGGTGCTGGCAGCGAGAAGAGCTTCTCCCGAAAATTCAGTGTTTGCATCATCATTGTCAGGACATTCGTCGGGAACATTATTGGGATTCGCACAATACGTTAAAAGTGTATTCTGATCATTCAGCGAGAAACTGATCTGGGGCAACGACACATTTTCTGTCTCACCCATGGCCAGATCACCCGTCCAGTTCAGCACACCTTCATCATTGTCGTTCACCTGGTAATGGATCTCCAGGCCGGTCAGGTCATTCAGCCCGTTGTTCCTCATAGTAACGATGGGAGATACCGCCCCGGAGCAATTGGCTGCTGCCACGTTATAAACGTCGAGCAGGGAGGCATCCACCAGGGTGGTATTGGGAAAATCCGTCATGTTCCTTTTCATTCCCTGAAGGATCTCTTTGGTGGTTGCATTCTGGATGAAAACGGTCACTTCGGAATTTTCCCTCACCCAGGAATCATCCACGGTAAACGAAAGATTGATCACCTGTGTATCGCCGATGCTGAAATCCAGCAAGGTCCCGCTCTGGCTGGGCACCATCATTCGCTCAACCCATTGCAGCTCCGACATTCCCTGCCAGCTTTCCTGGATATCCGACTCGGTCACGGCCACATGCAACCTGAGGGTTCCTGTCACCGCTTCCAGCCTGTTCACGGTGATCGTGAGGTCGTAATTCACCAGGCAGGTGTTTTCACCCTGTACATCAATCGTAAAGGAAGAAGGAACGGCGATCCGCTGATTGTATTTGGGAAGGTACTGGGAGTACATGCTTTGTGTATGGTCTCCGCCGACAACTTTCAGCAGACCGTCAAAAACTGCGGTAGGATACCCCGTGACACTATAGAAGCTGATCCTTGATAATCCAGAGGAATTCTCGTACTCATCACCTCCATGATACTCCACGATGGCCACCTCTTTACCGTTGGCCACCAGGTCTTCGGCGCCCATGGCCGCTCCCGGACAATACTGGCACCAGGTTCCTGTAGCGATCTCCACCACCACCTTGTCGCGATCCACCTGCTGGGCGTTGACCATCACGATGGTAATGAACAGGGGAAATAAAAGGAAAAATTTTCTCATATGAATTTTATTTTGAGAAATCAGTTAATGATGGGCAAAAGTAGCTCATTTTGGATAGTGCAACAGCGGTCGTAACAACTTAATCACTATGAATGACAAAAAAAGAGAGGTTGCACACGGGTGCAACCTCTCTTTTTTAAATGATCTGTATCTATTTACTCCAGCACCAGTTTTTCCGTATACACTTTGTTACCGATGCTGATTTTCACAAAGTTGAGCCCCCGGGCGACCTGTTCGCTGGAAAGCGGCACAAGACGCTCTCCTGCCGGAAGCTGTCCTAAATCAAGGGAGTACACCTGTTTACCGATGATGTTGTACACCTCAATGGAGACCTTGTCAGTTTTCTGAAGGTTCAGCCGCAGTTCGGTACTCTTGCTGAACGGATTAGGGAAGATTGACACCGGCTCCGCAGCCATGTAGTCGTTGATTCCCACCCATTCGATCTGGAATTCCGTCATTCTTTTGCAGGTGAATTCAGCGTCCGTTCCGTGGAAGTAGATCATGTGTCCGCCGGATTTGGCCTCTTTCAGTGAATAGTAGCCACCGCCGGTCAGGCCATCGCAGCCTGCGTCAAACATGACGAAGTTGTAGCAATCGGTGCTCATCAGCTCGAAGGTATCCCTCACCATGCTGTTGGCTGCCTCGAAGGGGCCTCCGGAATAGATCTGTTCGCCCAGTGAGTTGTAAACCCCGTAGGAAGTTTCGCCGGGATTGTCATCGGTCTGGAGGGTGAGAGCCACTTTGTAGGTGGAGCAGACCCATCCGCCCGGAAAACTGGAGAACAGGGTATCGTTGAGATAGTTCTGGTCGGTGTTGCCATTGGGATTGGATCCATAGATCCTGAAAGTATTATTACTTCCCGGAGAAAATGTGATGGGATCCAATTGGATGGTTTCTGAACCGGTATAGGGAAGGTTGCCTGTCCATTCATAGGAAACCAGGGGATCGTTGTTGACCTGGTAATTGATCGTCAGGCTACTGAGGACTTCAGCTCCATTGTTGGCAAGCGTAAAAGAAGGCTGGAGGACTCCGGTGCAGTTGGCAGTTTCGATGTCTTCCATATCCGCCAGTACCGCATCCCTTGAGAAGAGCGGGAAAGGAGCGGTAAGCGCCTGCAGTACTTCCTTTCCGTTATCATTCTGTACGAATGATATCAGGTTGAGGTTGTCCTTGTTCCATGAGGGATCCACCGAAAAATTCAGTGTGACGGTCACCTCGTTGCCGCTTGAGAAACTGATGGCCGTTCCTGTGGCGTCGGGAACCATCAGCTGGTTGACCTGGCTGACCTCTTCCAGGCACTGCCATGACTGGACAATGTGCGATTCGGTGATGGCCACCCGCAGGAAAAGGTTTGGATTGCTGATGTCGCCCACTTTCGTAATGTGAGCCACCAACTGGTAATCATCTACGCCCACCGGGAAAAATTCTGTTGACATCACTACAGGCGACGCAACGGCCAGCCGGTCGTTTACAAATGGCAGGTAGATGCCATAATTTCCATAGGGCTCAGGGCAGGGATACCCTCCGAAACCGTCATCCACGACACCATCGAACATTGCCGTGGGATAGGCTGTAAGGTTGTAATAGGCATTTCTTGCCTCAGAGTATACATTTTCATAAGTGTCGCCACCATGGTTATTGATGACGGCCACCTTATGACCGACGAGAATCAGGCTGTCCACACCGACAGCTGATCCGGGACAGAAGCTTCACCATGTGCCTGTGCAGATCTCCATCAGCACATTGGCCCTCTCGGCTTTCTGAGAGAAAACGAAGAAGGGAAGCACCATGCATGCAAAAAGAAGTAATTTTTTGATCATAATGGATGATGGTTTAAGTTTGATGCAAATATAAGCAAATTTATCTTGGTGTCTTCTTTAAGCGTTATTTTGTTAACAATTCTAAAAAAATGCCCGTTTTTCTTCAGTGAGCTTGCATTTACAGTAACTTTGCAGCCATGATGTCCGTTCGATCATCAACCTAAAAAAGCAGATAGCTTATGAAAAAAATACTACTTCTGATCAGTGTTTTTGGCCTGTTGATTTCACCG
The DNA here is from genome assembly GCA_022711405.1 of Bacteroidota bacterium. GTDB lineage: Bacteria > Bacteroidota > Bacteroidia > Bacteroidales > JAGONC01 > JAGONC01. The sequence continues at coordinate 65,544 of JAKLFC010000006.1, read as the reverse complement.
GCCTTTTCGCAGTCACTGGAGTTATATCACCAGGGTCAGCTGCTCACCAACGGACAGGATGTGGTCGTATTGGAAAATCCAACGGTACAACTGATTACTGCTCATATTGGATTTAAGAACATCAGCAGTGCCAGTGTCCCTGTCAAAGTCAGGATGCATGAAGTCAGTGTGATGGGGGGGACGACGCATTATTTCTGTTTCGGAGGTGCCTGTTATCCTCCCGGAACCGTTGAGTCTCCGGGATCTTACTCCACGGCAGCCGGTCAGCTGGTGGAAGACCAGTTCTATGCAGACTATATGCCTAACGGAGTTCAGGGCACATCCAGGATCAAATACACACTGTTCAATGAAAATAATGTGAACGACAGTGTATGCGTGGTGGTGAACTTTATCTCGGGGTATCTTGGAATGAATGACAATCTGATGGCAGATTTCCGGCTTTCGCGGCCATACCCTAATCCGTCCTCCAGTGCGACATCCTTTGATTATTCAATACCATCGCTGGTTAGCGGGGCAAAGCTTGAGATCCATAATCTGCTGGGATCGGTGGTCATGCAGGCAATTCTTGATCAGAATCAGGGAAAGGTGACATTTTCGACGTCTGACCTTCAGGAGGGAATGTATTTTTATACACTGACTGCCGGAGGCAAGTCGGTGGCATCCGGCAAGCTGGTCATCAGGCGCTGAAGGCTGCTTTGACCTGATCGATATAATCCAGCTTTTCCCATGTGAAGAATTCCACTTCTTTTTTGATGATGCTGTCCTGGTGGTAAAACTCCACTTCCTTTTTGTACGGATCCCTGCCAAAATGCCCGTAGGTGGCTGTGGGTAAAAAGATGGGATTCGTTAGTCCCAGTCGTTCGATGATCGCACGGGGACGCAGGTCGAAGATGCGCTGCACTTTCTCTGCAATTTCATGGTCTTTCCAGAGTTCACCGTTTGTTTTACGGATCCTGACCGTATTCATGGTATTGATGTTCACGCTCAGGGGACTGGCGATCCCGATGGCATAGGCTATCTGCACATGCACCTCATCCGCCACGCCGGCTGCAACGAGGTTTTTGGCAATATGTCGCGCTGCATAGGCCGCCGAACGATCAACCTTTGAAGCGTCCTTCCCTGAGAACGCTCCTCCGCCGTGATATCCCCTGCCGCCATAGGTGTCGACGATGATCTTTCGTCCCGTAAGGCCAGAATCGCCGTGTGGGCCGCCGATCACAAATTTACCGGTTGGATTCACATGGAGCTTGTAGGTGTCGTCGAACAACCGGATGACCCTTTCCGGTATGTCATGGGATTGCAGTATCCTGGGTATCAAAATATGGCGAATGTCTTCCTTGATTTTCTGGTTCATTTTCTCATCCGCATCCTTCTGGGCTTTTTCTCCCTTTCCTTGAGGATGGATCCAGTCATCGTGCTGGGTGGAGATCAGGATGTTATGGATCCTCAATGGCTTACCCTGATCGTCATATTCGATGGTCACCTGGGATTTTGAGTCGGGCCTTAGGTAGGGCATCAGGCTGGTCTCTTTCCTTATTCTGGCAAGCTGCTGGACAAAAATGTGAGCCAGCTCGATGGGCATGGGCATGAAATTGTCCATCTCCCGAGTGGCCATGCCGAACATCATGCCCTGGTCGCCGGCTCCCTGCTCGTATTTCTCCTGCCTGATCACACCCCTGGTAATGTCCTGCGACTGCTCATGGATGGCACTGAGAACACCGCACGAATCGGCGTCGAATTTATATTCCGCTTTGGTATATCCGATGTTCCGGATCGTTTCCCTGACCACTTTCTGAATGTCGACCCAGCAGTGGGTCAGGACCTCCCCGGCACAGACCACCAGGCCCGTGGTGACCATTGTTTCGCAGGCGACCTTGGAATCAGGATCTCTCCGCAGGAATTCATCCAGCAGGGCATCGGAGATCTGATCGGCTATCTTGTCGGGGTGACCTTCGGATACGGATTCTGAAGTAAATAGAAATGACATGTGATGATCGGATGTTTGGTGATAATCAGGTTGAACAGGATCCCACCGGCAGGGAAGATCAACGTTCTTCTGAGTCTACTCCCGTCCGGGCAGGCAAAAGTAACAATTATTTTTTAGTCAGTTCCTGGAAAACATTTTCTAAGCTTTGCTCTTTTCTGCTCAGGGAGAGTACGGTAATGCCTGAACGGACGGCAAACTGAAAAACCAGGGGGCGGATATCATCCATCCCTTTGGATCTGATCTGGTAGGTATTGCCCGACACATGGATCGCCTCCAGCGCGCCCGGGATCTTTTCAAGGTCGGTCAGCGCCACGGGACTGCTGAACTCGGCCATGATGATCATGGTATCGGGGATTAGTGATGAAAGTTTCCGGGGCTCATCATCTGCAACGATCCTGCCGTGATCAAGGATGATGGCACGGGTGCACATGGCTTCCACCTCCTGCAGGATGTGTGTGGAGAGAATGACCGTTTTTTCTTTTCCGATGCCCCTGATCAGATCCCTGATGCCGATGATCTGGTTCGGATCCAGGCCCGACGTCGGCTCATCCATGATCAGCACCTCCGGATCGTGTATGAGCGCCTGTGCAAGACCTACACGCTGACGGTATCCCTTCGACAGTGCACCTATCTTCTTGTGCTGCTCATCCTGCAGACCGGCCATTTCTATGATCTCTGCAATACGGCCGCCTGTCCTTTTGCCAAGATGAAAGATGCCTGCCATGAAGGAAAGGTACTCCCTGACATACATCTCGGTGTAAAGGGGATTGTTTTCAGGAAGATACCCAAGGATCTGCCGCACCTGTAAGGGCTCCGTCATGACGTTATGACCGTTGACGATGACCTCCCCGCCGGAAGGAGGAATGAAACAGGCAATGATCTTCATCAGGGTGGATTTACCGGCGCCATTGGGTCCCAGCAATCCAACCACTTCCCCTCGTCCTACGCTAAAGGTGACATGGTCCAGCGCAAACTGCTCACCATACCTCTTCGAAACCTGCCGTACTTCAACCGCCATACGCAGTGGTTTTATTGATGGTGCGAAAATACAAAAAAGATGAACGTACTAACCCGGAAGCAAAAAGGAGCTTCTGCGGAGCTTTCTGATCCTGCGGGTGTAAAGGCAGAGGACGGTCAGGTGTGCGAGGTAACCCGACAGAAAGAGCCACCACCGGAAATGCAGGGGAACGAACTGGGCAGAAAGCTGACTGACCAGTTTTTGATTGTCTTTACTGAAGAATCCTCCAGCCTGCATATGGTTCATGATATAACGGGCAAACTCCTCCGTATAGGAGACAAAAACCAGGAGTGCACCTGCGATCAGCAGGATCCATTCCGACGCCGAAAGGCCGGCATTCAGTCCCTTTCCGGAATAAAAAAGGATCAGGCATCCCAGGGCGATCATGACCAGCGTATTCAGGATAGGAGCGATCACCGGCCCAACCCATAATGCTGGTATAAGAAACAGGATGTCCCATGTCAGCAGGGACCCTGGCCAGCCAAGCAGGCATTTGAGAAACACATAATAAAAGATATCCCAAAGGCCGAAGGATACCAGGAAGACGGCAAATACCGCCACCGGACGCCGCTCCAGGAGCAGCCCTATGCTGACCAGCATGACCATGGTAGCCGCCTCTCTCAGGAATTCGGTCAGGGCCAGGACCGGATCCATTGCCACGAGCGGAAATCCGAACCCGCCAGGGTAGTATAACTCCCTGAGGTAGACTACGACAGCAGCCTCCAAAAAAGCCATCGAGACTGCAAATGCAGCAACGACAGCCAGTTTACCCGACAGAGAACGATCATGCATAGGTTTCATGAACGAAAGTACGAAAACATCATGAAAAAATTGTCACAGGCAAAATTTGTTAATTCAAAAATAGTGTTCTATCTTTGCAGCCCTTTTTACGAAGGTCATTACAGCACAAAAAAACGTTCATGGATACCTTAAGTTATAAAACAATAAGTGCTAATAAGCAGGGTGTTACCAAGGAGTGGCTTCTGGTGGATGCCGAGGGTCAGGTACTGGGTCGTCTGGCCACCCATGTAGCCAACATGCTCAGGGGCAAAGACAAGCCCTATTTTACACCTCATGCTGATTGCGGTGATTATGTGATCATTATCAATGCCGACAAGATCCGATTAACGGGCCATAAGCTGACCGATAAGCAGTATGTCCGGTACACGGGCTACCCTGGCGGACAGCGTTTCCGTACCCCTCAGGAATTATTGGTGAAGAAGCCAACGGCGGTAGTGGAGATGGCCATCAAGGGGATGCTGCCCAAAAACAGGCTTGGAAGCCAGCTCTTCCGTAACCTTCATGTCTACGCGGGCAGCGAGCATCATCATCAGGCACAGCAACCTACATTCGTCCAATTAAACACGGCTAAATAATTTATGGAAATTACGAATACATCGGGCAGAAGAAAGACAGCGATAGCACGGATCTATCTGAAGGAAGGTACCGGAGTGATCACCGTTAACCAGAGGGATTACAAGGAGTATTTCAACACTCCCAATCTTCAGTATATTGTGCGTCAGCCCTTTGAAATCACGGATACCCTGGATAAGTACGACGTGAACGTCAATCTTTCAGGAGGCGGGTATAACGGACAGGCAGAAGCCCTCCGGCTGGCCATTACCAAGGCATTATGTGATCTGAACCCCGATTTTCGGTCTCCCCTCAAAGCGAAAGGCCTCCTGACCAGAGACCCCCGCATGGTGGAAAGGAAAAAACCCGGACAACCCGGTGCGCGGAAAAGATTCCAGTTCAGCAAACGATAGTTGTATAGGAAGTTTAGTATCTAAATTGCTGAGACTCACCTCGCTGTGGCTACTCAGCAATTGCTTGACCAGAAGGTAAACTTAATTCAAACCCACATGCCAAGAACCAATTTTAATGATTTGTTGGATGCCGGAGTACATTTCGGACATCTGAAAAGAAAATGGAATCCCAATATGGCTCCCTATATCTTTATGGAGCGTAATGGCATTCATATCATCGACCTGTACAAGACCATGGCCAAGATCGATGAGGCCGCCGCCGCACTGAAGCAGATCTCTAAATCCGGCAAGAAGGTATTGTTCGTCGCCACCAAGAAACAGGCTAAGGAAATAGTAGCGCAGCACGTCAGACGAGTGAACATGCCTTACGTCACAGAACGCTGGCCCGGTGGCATGCTGACCAACTTTGCCACTATCCGCAAAGCGGTCCGCAAGATGACCTCCCTTGATAAAATGATCAAGAGCCCGGCTTTCAAGAATATGTCGAAAAGAGAAAGACTTCAGATCAGCCGCGAAAAGGCCAAACTGGAAAAGCAGCTGGGTAGCATTGTCGACCTGAACCGCCTTCCTTCGGCACTCTTTATTGTGGATATCTGCAAGGAGCGGATCGCCGTTGCTGAGGCCCGCAAGCTGAACATACCCACTTTCGCCATCGTAGATACGAATTCCAATCCCAACGATGTGGATTTCCCCATCCCATCCAATGATGATGCCTCCAAGGCGATCGACCTTATCGTTGGAGTGATGATCAGCGCCATTGAGGAAGGACTTGGTGAACGGAAAGTGGATAAGGAAAAACGGCTGATCGAAGAGGAACACGACGAGGATTTTGACGAAAAAACTGGCATGGAGCCTGCCTTCGATGAGTTTGATGAAGAAGAGGTCGTTGCTCCCGGTCTGATCGCCAGAAAACCCCTCGAGACCGTTCCTCAGAAAATGAAGGAAATCCCGGGTGAAGAGCCTGCAAGGGTTAAACGACCCAGGAAGATCATTTCCAAAACATCAAAAAACCGTTACCAAGGAAATAATTCAATCTCAACCTAAATAAAATTTGAAGGTATGGCAAATATTACTGCTGCCGATGTGCAGAAACTGAGACAGATCACCGGAGCCGGAATGATGGACTGCAAGAACGCACTCAATGAGAGCGGCGGGGATTTTGAAAAGGCGATCGAGTACCTCAGGAAGAAAGGTCAGAAAATCGCAGCCAAGCGGGCCGACCGTGATGCCAATGAAGGAATCGTTCTGGCAGCCACCAATCCTGAACATACCTTTGCCGTAAACGTTATGGTGAACTGCGAAACGGATTTTGTTGCCAAAAACCAGGAATTCAGTGACTTTGTGAGGCAAATTGTAGAACGTTCCATGATCCTCAAGCCGCACTCCCTTGACGAATTTATGCACATGAACCTCACCGGAAGATCGGTACAGGAAAACCTGATGGACCTGGTGGTGAAAATAGGTGAAAAAATGGAGGTCGCTCACTATGAGTTCATCGAGGCTCCTATGGTGACCGCCTATAATCATTTTGGCAACAGGCTGGCCACCATCGTTGGATTCAATAAGAGAGGAGATGGTGCAGTGAATGATGCGGCACACCAGGTGGCGATGCAGGTGGCAGCCATGAATCCTGTAGCCATTGACAAGGATGATGTGGATCAGAAAATCATTGATCAGGAGATTGAAATCGGCAAGGAGCAAGCGCGGCAGGAAGGAAAACCTGAAAATATGCTGGAAAAGATCGCCCTGGGCAAACTGAACAGATTTTTTAAGGAAAGCACCCTGATGAACCAGGATTTCGTGCGCGATAACACAAAAACCATCCGGCAGTTCCTTGAAGCTACAGATAAGGAATTGAAGGTGACTGCCTTTAAGCGGTTGATGCTGGGTGCTTAGGACAAATGTCCGATCTCTTCGTTGATCCTGCTTTCGATGCTCGTGAGTGAAATGTCGATCCCGGAAAAATATTAGTCGACGTTATCGTGCAGGAACGCATTGTTGGTTCTGATCTCTCCGTTCTGTTCCTCATCCAGCGACAGTGAATATTTGGCGATGTAGGAGGAGGCAGAGGGCGGTACTTCGTTGAGTTTGACATTCCGGCGGAGGTAAGCGGGCTCATTTTCCAGTTCGGCAAGTCCGCCGGGGGTGCGCAGTTTAAGGCTGAGATCCTTCAGTTTCTTTATCCTTTCCTTTGCCCTGGCTTCAATATCGGCAATCTCTTCTTCGCTCATGCTTCCCGGATCAGGTGCAAAGGTCCTCTGTACCGACGGTGCAGATCCTCCCACGTTCAGCTCTGATTCATTCACACTGGATGCCGGCGTCTTTTCCTGGTTTTCGTTGACTGTTGGTGTAAGGATACCCAGATCAATGGGATTGGCGGCCTTTTCCCTGACGACGGGCTCATAGGGAGTGCTTTGTTTAGTGCCTGCCTCCTGGGATTTGTTGATCAGCCGGATCTCGTTGAGTAGCTCCTCTCTTTCGAGATTGAGTTTCTTTTCAGTGCTCAGCCCGTTTTCATCAAGGTTATGGACCACAACATTTTCCTTTTTGAGGATGGTTGGTTTCTTTTCCGCGCGGCTGGGTGCAAATCCGGTGGCGATGATGGTGATGCTGATCAGATCCCCGAGCGATTCTTCCATGCCGTTTCCCCAGATGATCTCAGCGCTGTTTCCCGATTCTGTCTGGACGTATTCAGTGATCTCGCTGACCTCATCCATGGATATCTCATCTTTCCCTGATGAGATATACAGCAGGATATTACTGGCGCCCTTGATGTTATTGTCGTTCAGAAGGGGAGAGTTGAGGGCGGATTCCACGGCTGTCCGTGCCCGGTTGGGGCCCTCTGCCACACCGGTGCCCATGATGGCCACGCCGGAGTCTCTCATGACCGTTTTGACATCTTCAAAATCCACGTTGATATAACCGGGAACGGTGATGATTTCGGCGATGCCCTTGGCGGCGGTGGTCAGGATATCGTCAGCCTTTCCGAAAGCCTCCGATAGCTTGAGGTTTCCGTACTGTTCCCTGAGCTTATCATTGGAAATGACCAGGAGTGTGTCCACATACTTTCGCATCTCTTCCACGCCAAGGTCAGCCTGCTGGCGCCGTTTCCTGCCTTCAAAGGAGAAAGGGAGCGTAATGATGCCAACGGTGAGGATGCCCAGTTCGCGCGCCACCTGGGCGATGACGGGAGCACCGCCCGTTCCTGTCCCGCCACCCATTCCTGCTGTGATGAAAAGCATCTGTGTATTGCTCTGCAGCAGGGACTTGATCTGGTCGATGTTTTCCAGGGCAGCTTCGCGTCCAACCGAAGGAATGGAGCCGGCTCCAAGCCCTTTGGAACCGAGCTGTACCTTATTGGGCACCATGCTGTTTTGTAGTGCCTGTGCATCGGTGTTGCAGATGATGAAGTCGACCCCTTTGATGCCCTGGTCCAGCATGTGGTTGACGGCATTGCTTCCTCCGCCTCCTACACCAAGGACTTTAATGATGGAAGATTGATTTTTGGGTGACTCGAATTTGATCATTTGGGCTTTCATAATTTCCATGTTAAAATTATAGGTTTAGTGTGCATCTTATCGTAAAAACCGTGACTTTATTTATTCACAGTGTCATTGTTAATTACTTCTGCTGAATGTCCTCTTCATCGAACCATGCCTTTATTTTGTCAAAGAATCCGGGACGCTCTCTGCGATGGTCCCTCCTGGCTTTCATCATCTGGTTCCCCGCAAATTTGGATCTCTCCCTGTCGGCCCTTTCCAGGCCGATCATGACCAGTCCAACACCCGTTGCGTACATGGGGCTGGCGATATCATCCGGGACATCCGGACCCAGGTGCTCGTTGGGATAGCCTATCCGCGTATCCATGCCGGTCATGAATTCGGTGAGCTGGGCAATATGCCGCAACTGCGCTCCACCTCCGGTGAGGACGATCCCAGCGATCAGTTTTTTCTCATAACCGGAATTCTTGATCTCAAAATAGATGTGCTCGATGATCTCTTCCATGCGTGCCTGGATGATGCTTGCCAGATTCTTCAACGATATCTCCTTGGGTGGCCTCCCCCGCAATCCGGGGATGGACACGATCTCCTCGTCCTTATTCTCGCTGGCCAGCGCAGATCCGAACTTGATCTTGAGCTCCTCCGCATGTCTTTTGATGATCGTACAACCCTCTTTCACATCCTCCGTGATGATGTCACCACCCAGTGGTATCACCGCTGTATGGCGGATGATACCATCCTGAAAGATGGCGATGTCCGATGTGCCGCCGCCAATGTCCACCAGAACAACCCCGGCTTCTTTTTCCTCCTCGCTCAGCACAGCCACCGCCGAAGCCATGGGCTCCAGGATCAGCTCATTCACTTCCAGGTTGGCTTTCTTGACGCACTTGTAAATGTTCTTGGCGGCCGTGGTCTGCCCGGTGATGATATGAAAGTTGGCTTCCATGGATATGCCCGACATCCCTTTGGGTTCTTTGATATACTGTTCCCCGTCAATGGTGAATTCCTGAGGGATCACATCAATGATCTCCTCACCCGGATTCATGGCCAGCTTGAACATGCTCTCCGTCAGATTATCGATATCCTCCTGGGTGATCTCCTCGTCAATGTTGCTCCGGATCATTCCCCCGTGGTGCTGCAGGCTTTTGATGTGCTGGCCGGCAATGCCAACGCTCACCGTGGCAATGTTCACCCCTGAGTTGATCTCTGCCGAACGGACGGCCCTTTCAATGGAAGCGACGGTTTGCTCAATGTTGGAGACAACTCCCCGGCGTACACCGATGGATTCGGTCTGGCCTATTCCCAGGATCTGTATCTTCCCAAATTCATCCTTCCTTCCCACGATGGCCGCTATCTTGGTGGTCCCAATATCCAGTCCTACAATGATTTCTGATGGTTCCATAAAGCTTTTATTTGGTACAAACAATTTGATTCTTATATTTCAGGTTGACCGTGTCGTATGCATCCCAGCCCGAAAATCTGACTCCCTCACGATAGAAAGCAATGAGCTTGTGGAATTTACCTTCCATATGCTCCAGGTTGCCAAACAGGATAAGATGATCCCCGACCTTTGGGATCATCTCCGCTTCGTTCTTACCGTTGATGAAGATCTGCTCGATCTGGGCATTGAGAAACTCATCACCCCGGATATGCAGGGCCAGGTTATAGATGATTTCCAGTGCGGATGCCTGGCCTGCTTCATCTTCAGGGAGGGTGCGCAGTGTCCTTAGTGAAATTGCCGGATCAAGGCTGTCGGGGAACAGGCCCGTAGCAAGAAGGGAAGGTCTGACGACCGAGGGGTGCAGGGCCATCGTATGCCCGTCGGTGGATAGATAGAACTGCTCATATTCCCCGTTGATGACACGGATAAGCGGCGTGCGCTGTACGATATCGATGTAGAGGTCACCCGGGATCCTGGAGTGGATGTTGGCATCCGCAATATATCCATTGTGTTTCAGCCGGTTCTCCAGGTCCTCCAGCCGGATCTCTCCAAAGGGCTGACCAACCAGCCTGTTGTTTTCGTTCCCGATGAGGTTCATGACATCTTCCTCCGTGATGAGGATCACGTCGGTGGCGCGCTGGATGGTAACCTCTATGGAATCCACTTTCAGTTCCCCGTTCTTGTTGTTGATGAAATCCATCAGGGTGATCATCGAACCTGCCAGGACCACCCAGAAAAGGATGATCAGTATTTTTTTAAACAGTTTCATATCTCATTTTCAACAATTGACCGATAGAGTCCACCAGCTGGTCGATATCACCCGCACCCAGGCTCAGCAGGATATCCACCTCCCTTATGGCAAGCTCATTCAGCAGGGTATCCCTTGTACAGATGCATTTTTGTTGCAGGTCAATCATTTCCAGTAATTTATCTGAGCTGATCCCTTCGATGGGCTGCTCCCTTGCAGGATAGATATCCAGGAGGATCACTTCATCCAGCTGATCGAGGCTGTGTGCAAAATCCACGAGAAAATCACGGGTACGCGTGAACAGGTGCGGCTGGAAGATGCCCGTGATCCTGCGTCCCGGATAGAGATCCCTGGCCGCACGGATGCAGGCGGCGATCTCACGGGGGTGATGGGCGTAATCGTCGATATAGACCACCTTATCGGTCACTACCCGGAAGTCGAACCTTCTTGCCACACCTTCAAACGATCCAAGAGCCCGCCGGATCACTGCTTCTTCAATACCTGTGAGCGATGCGGCTGCCACTGCAGTGAGTGCATTTTCAACGTTGAATCTGCCGGGAACGCCGATCTGCAACGCATCGAACCGCTGGCGCGGAAGCCTGACGGAAAGACGTTGCCTGCCTCCGGTGAAACAGACATCCTCGGCCACGCAGTCAGCCTGCGGTTCTGAGACCGATACGGTCCATATCCTATGATCCTGGGGAAAATGATTCCTAATGGCATGGTTGACCACCAGGTGTCCTCCTGTCTTTACACGGGCGGCAAATTCCATGTAGGATTCCACCATTTTCTCATAGGAACCGTAAATATCCAGGTGATCAGCGTCCATCGCGCTGATGACGGCGATGTCGGGCGAAAGTTCCAGGAAAGAACGGTCGTACTCATCGGCTTCCACGATCATGATCTCAGGGTCAGGGTCATCAACCAGGTTGGAACCGTAATTTCTGCTGATCCCTCCAATAAATGCATTCACCCTGATACCTGCCGTTTTAAAGATGTGTGCGATCATCGAGGTGATCGTCGTTTTCCCATGGGTGCCTGCCACAGCAATGGTAAATTTTCCCCTGGTCAGCTCTCCCAGCACTTCCGCACGTTTCATCATGGGATAGCCTTTTTCCTTCAGGAACAGGAACTCAGCGTGGTCAGACGGGATCGCAGGGGTATAGATGACCAGGTCGATGTCCGACGGCAGCAGGCTGATGTCTTCCGTATCATGGATGGCAATGCCCTCGCGGATCAGTTGCCGGATGAACGGCGTACCGGCCCGGTCATAGCCGGCGATGCGCATGCCGCGATGAAGGAAATAGCGCGCCTGTGCGCTCATCCCAATGCCGCCGATCCCGAGGAAGTAGATGCTATGTAGCCTGTTCAGGTCCATTTGTCATTTATTACTTTTCATCAGCCGGATCGCTTCCTGTGCGATCGTGAGGGCTGCATCCGCTTTGGCCATTTTCCCGATCTGTTCACTGAGATGGCGCTGACGCTCTTTGTCTTCTATCAGTGCTCGCACCGTCTCAGCCAGCAATGCACCCAGGTCCTGATCCCTGATCATGATCGCTGCCTGTTGTTCGGCCAGTGCCATGGCATTCTTTGTCTGATGGTCTTCAGCAGCAGAGGGCAGAGGTACCAGGATGGCCGGTTTTCTCACCAGGCACAGCTCCGAGATGGCAATGGCGCCTGCCCGTGATACGACCACATCCGCTGCTGCATAGGCATAATCCATGCGCTCAATGAAGGGGAAAACATGGGTATTTTCGTATGTACCGTTTTTTACCAGTCCCTCCGCCTGTGCCGAGTAGTGCGGGCCGGTCTGCCAGATGATCTGGATATGCTTTCCCTGAAGGGTGCTGAGCTGGGACGCCACGGCCTGGTTGATGGATAGCGCACCCTGGCTGCCACCGATGATCAGCAGGGTGGTTCTCTGATCGCTCAGACCGAAAAAGGAGAGGGCTGCCTCTCTTTTGCCTGCGATCCGGACCACATCCTGGCGTACCGGGTTTCCTGTGACAATGATCTTGGATGCGGGGAAGTAACGCTCCATGCCTTGGTGCGCCACGCATATGCAATCAACCTTACCTGCCAGCAGGCGGTTGGTCACCCCCGGGAAAGAATTCTGTTCCAGGATCATGGTCGGCAGATGTTTGCGGGTTGCCATCTTCAGCGCCGGCCCGCTGGCATACCCGCCCGTTCCGATGACCACATCGGGCTTGAACCGGTTGATGATACGGCCGACCATCAGCAGGCTCACCATTAGCTTGAATGGAAAAAGCAGGTTCTTTACGGATAATCTCCGCTGAAAGCCGCTGATCCAGATCCCTTTGATGGGATACCCTGCCATGGGTACTTTTTGCATTTCCATCCGTCCCCTGGCGCCGATGAAAAGCAGCTCGGAACCGGGGAGCAGTTGCTTCAGGGCATTGGCCACGGCAATGGCTGGGAAGATGTGACCTCCCGTTCCCCCGCCGCTAAGGAGGATATGCTTCTTATCCTGCGACATATTCATGGGTGATATCTTCTTCATCTTCTTCTGGTTCCATCTCCAGATCACGGCTTACACTGACAATGACTCCCAGCGCAATGAAAGTGAACCACATAGAGGTTCCTCCCATGCTGATCAACGGCAGCGTCTGACCTGTTACAGGTAAAAGGCTGACGGCAACGGCCATGTTGATCATGGCCTGGAAAACGATACTGAAGCCCAGACCAAGGGCAAGGAACGAGCCGAACGATCGCTGACATCGGATGGCGATGCGGATCGTACGGTAGAACAGGATCAGGTACAACAGCAATACGACGGTTCCTCCCACCAGTCCAAAACTTTCGATGATGATGGCGAAAATGAAATCGGAGTAGGGGTGAGGCAGGAAGTTTTTCTGTGTACTGTTTCCTGGACCCTTGCCCAGGACGCCTCCATTGGCTATGGCAATCTTGGCCTGATCCGACTGGTAATGATCCTCGCCCTGAGGATTGATAAAGCTTTCGATACGTGCCTTCCAGGTACCGAACCGCCCTACCTCAGGATTTCTGTAAATGATGACGAAAAAGATCACCAGAATGACGCTGCCAATTCCGACCAGGGTGAGGATGTACCTGATGTTGACCCTCCCCAGGAACATCAGGACGATACTGGTGACGAACAGGATGGCCGCCGTGGAAAAATTGGCAGGCAGGATCAGAGCGCAGATGATGATCACCGGCAGGATGATCGGGACAAATGCTGACCGGAAGTCTTTGATGGCATCCTGCTTTTTGGTGAGCAGCCTGGCCAGGAACATGATCAGCGCCAGCTTGGCAAAATCGGAAGGCTGAAAGGATAAATTCAGGATCTTGTACCAACGGCTGGCATCGTGGATGGATGTACCGAAAAAGAGGGCGAGCAACAGCAGAGGAATGGCAATGATCAGCGCTATCTGGGATATCCGGGAATAATACGTGTACTTGACCCTGTGCGCAAAGAACATCAGTCCCAGGGCAAGTAAAAGGATGACGACATGCTTGAACAGATAGTACTCGGTGTTCCCTCCCCTGTATTTATAGGCTAATGTCCCTGTTGTACTGTAAACGGCAATGATGGAAATGATCGAAAGAATGAACACCACGATCCATATCACCTTATCTCCTTTAAAACTTTTCATCTATCACTCATCCTTAATAATAAATATCAAATAATATCTCCTCTCTCCCCGCTACAGCCTCCTCACCTCCTCCTTGAACTGCCTGCCCCTGTCCTCATAATTGTTGAACAGGTCGAAGCTGGCACATGCGGGCGACAACAGGACCACATCGCCATGGCTGCCCATCTGGTAGGCAGCTTCCACCGCTTTCCTGGCCGAATGGGTTTCGACAATGGTCTCCACGATCCCTTGGAAAGCGTCAATGATCTTCTGATTATCCCTGCCCAGGCAAACAATTGCCTTTACCTTTTTTCTGACCAGGTCAAATAACATCGAATAGTCATTCCCTTTATCTGTTCCACCGGCGATCCAGATGATCGGGCGGTCGACAGATTCCAGCGCATACCACGTCGAGTTGACGTTGGTCGCTTTGGAATCGTTGATGAACTCGATGCCGTGAACCTTTGCTACAAACTCAAGCCGGTGTTCGATCTGCTGGAAATCGGAGAGGCTTTCCTTGACGATCTCTTTTCTCAGGTCCAGGATCCTGGAAGCGATCCCGGCGGCAAGAGAATTGTAAATGTTGTGACGTCCCTGTAATGCCAAGCTTTCAAGTGTCATGGTAAATGGTTCATTATGTGTATAGATGACGATCGCATTGGATTTCTTATTCATTGCGGAGGATGACTCCGCCAATGGTTCTTCAAGCCAGCCGCCCTGGCCTGCACCCCGTTCCAGGATGGTAAAAGGATATCGGGCAGATACGATCCTGCGTTGATCCATCTCCCTTTTGATCACCTCATCGTCCTGGCAAAAGATAAAAGCATCCTTTGCCGTCTGGTTCCGGATGATCCGGAATTTTGAGTCAATGTAACGGCTGAACTGGTAATCGTAACGGTCAAGGTGATCAGGGGTGATGTTCATCAGGATGGCGATGTCGGCCCTGAAGTCGTACATGTTGTCAAGCTGAAAGCTGCTGATCTCCAAAACCCAGTAATCGTGATCTCCCCGGGCAACCTCCATGGCAAAACCGGATCCGACATTCCCCGCCACCGCCACATCCAGACCTGCTTTGTTCAGGATATGGCCCGTGAGAAGAGTTGTGGTGGTTTTCCCATTGCTTCCAGTGATGCAGATCTTCTTTCCCTTGCAGTACCTGGCTGCAAATTCGATCTCTCCTGTCACAGGAATGCCGGCGTCACGTATATTCCTGACCAGGTTGGTATTTTCGGGAATGCCGGGGCTCTTGATGACTTCATCTGCTGTCCGTATCCGGTCCGTATCGTGCTTCCCTTCCTCGAATTCGATATGATGAGCCAGCAGAATGCCGCGGTATTTCTCCTGGATGCGGCCGCTGTCGCTGACAAAGACCTGATGTCCCCTGGTGATGGCCAGAACAGCGGCACCCACGCCACTTTCACCGGCACCCAGAACCACTATGTTATTCCCCGACGACATGGTTATTTAATCTGACTATCTGATCTTTAATGTGATGACAGAAATTACGGCCAGCATGATCCCCACGATCAGGAATCGCTGAACGATCTTGGGTTCAGGATATCCAAGCATCTGGTAATGATGATGCAGCGGAGCCATCCTGAAGATCCTTTTACCTTCCCCGAACCGTTTCCGGGTATATTTGAAATAGAGTACCTGAATGGCCACGGAAAGGCTCTCCACAAGGAAAATCCCGCAAAGGACGGGAATGAGAAGCTCCTTCCTGATCAGGATCGCACAAACCGCAATCGTTCCTCCCAGAGCCAGGCTACCGGTGTCACCCATGAAGACCTGGGCAGGGTAGGAGTTGTACCACATGAATCCGATACATGCCCCGACAAAGGCGCTGATGAAGATCGTCAGCTCGCCCAGATTGGGTATGTACATGATGTTGAGATAATCGGCAAATACAATATTTCCGGAGACCCAGGCCAGTATCCCCAGGGTGGCACCCACAACGGCAGATGTGCCTGTCGCCAGTCCGTCCAGCCCGTCGGTAAGATTGGCCCCGTTCGACACGCCAATGATGATCAGAATGACAAGGGGAACATAGACCAGGAAGGCCCACTTCTGGTAACCTTCTCCAAGGAATTTCAACGCCCTGGCATAGTCGAGCTCATTATTCTTGAAGAACGGTATCGTTGTTTTTGTGGATTTGATCGATTCCCTGCTGAAATGGTAACTTGCTGGAACGTTGCTGATGTTTCCGTCGATAATGGAGGTGTTCGATCCTGTTCCTGCAATCTTTTCCCTGACGACGATATCCTCATTAAAAAAAATGGTCAGTCCGATCACCAGCCCCAGTACAACCTGCCCGAGGATCTTGAACCTGGCCGCCAGTCCCTTCTTGTTCTTTTTGAACACTTTGATATAATCATCCAGGAATCCAATGAATCCAAGCCATGCCGTTGAAATAAGGATAAGGATGATATAAATGTTGTCAAGTTTTGCAAAGAGAAGTGCAGGTATGAGGATGGCTCCCAGGATGATCAGCCCGCCCATGGTGGGAGTGCCTGCCTTTTCCAGCTGCCCGTGAAGACCCAAATCCCGCACAGATTCTCCGATCTGCTTGCGTTGCAGCCACCTGATCAGGGACTTGCCGATGACCATGGTGATCAGCAGGGAGGTGATCACTGCCATGGCTGCCCGGAACGATATATATTGAAACACACCGGCGCCGGGTAGGTCATAGGTTTGATCAAGGAATCTGAACAGGTGGTACAACATATCAGTCAGGATTGGGGATTCGGGTTAAAAAGATCTCTTCCATGATCTGGCGGTCGTCAAAGGGGTATCTGACACCCTTGATCTCCTGATACGTTTCATGTCCTTTACCGGCCACAAGGATCACATCACCGGTTTTCGCCAGCATGGAGGCTGTTTTCAGGGCTTCTTTGCGGTCGGGTATCACCACTACGTTCCTGAGATGACCGGCTTCGACACCTTCGACCATTTGCCGTATGATCTCCTGTGGATCTTCCGAGCGCGGATTGTCGGAGGTGAAGATCACACGGTCGCTTTTGGCGGCAGCGATCCTACCCATTTCAGGGCGTTTTGAGGTATCACGGTCTCCCCCCGCGCCCACCACTGCGATCAGCTTCCGGTCGCTGGTCCGCATGGCCTGAAGAGTATCCAGTACGTTCTGGAGCGCATCCGGCGAATGGGCATAATCGATCACCGCAGTGACACCGTCGGGACTGTTCAGGGTGTCGAACCGACCCGTCACAGGCTCAGTATTGCTCAGCGATGTCAGCACCCCCGAAGGTTCCTCGCCAAGGAGAACAGCAGCTGAATACACCGCCAGGATATTATAGGCGTTGAATTCCCCTGCAAGACGGAACCAGACACGCTGACCACCAATTTCCAGCTGAAGGCCTTCCATCCTGTTCTCAATGATCCTGCAGCGGAAGTCGGCCAGGTGTTTCAATGCGTAAGTAATGATGCGCGCCTGTGTATTCTGGGTCATGACCAGCCCATTCCTGTCATCCAGGTTGGTCAGGGCAAATGCCCGGGCAGGAAGCTGGTCGAAGAAGTGCTTCTTGGCCTGCAGGTATTCTTTGAACGTCTTATGATAGTCGAGATGGTCATGGGTCAGGTTGGTAAAGATCCCGCCAGAAAAGGTGAGACCTGCTATACGTCCCTGGGCAATGCCATGGGAACTCACTTCCATGAAGCAGTGCGAGCATCCCTCCCGGAGCATCGTTACCATGAGCTGGTTCAGACGGAGTGCATCCGGTGTGGTGTGCGTGGCAGGGATGATGGTATCGTTGATGCGGTTATGGATGGTCGAGATCAAACCCGCATTTTTCCCATGGGATCTGAACAGCCGGTACAGCAGGGTGGCCGTCGTGGTCTTACCGTTGGTGCCTGTGATTCCGACCAGGTGAAGCTCTTTTGACGGATTGCCATAGAAATTGGAAGCGACGATCCCAAGTGCGGTAGCACTGTCTTCCACCAGCAGGTAGCCCACCTGAGGACGGAAAGTTTCCGGAAATTCCTCGCAGACGATGATCCCGGCCCCTTGGCGGACGGCCTGGTCAATATAGGTGTGACCATCGGCCGCACTCCCCCGGATGGCAATAAACATACTGCCGGCACTCACCCTGCGGGAGTCAAAATGGACGTCTGCAACTTCTGCGGGAAGGTTTCCTGCCATTTGCAGGACGTGTAATCCGGTGATCAGATCATCCAACGGTATCATGGGTAAAGGGCAGGTTTAAGGTTGGAGATAACGTCAGGATGATATAGTCACCTTTTTGAAGTGGCGAACCCGGTGCGGGCATCTGGCTGGCTACCCTGCCCTTGCCCACGATTCTGGGTTTCATTCCGAGACTTTCCATAAGGAAAATGGCATCCCTGGCTCCCATGCCTCTCATATCGGGCACAGCAGTATCGCTGACTATGATTCCCCGGTAGCGCAAATGGTCTTTTTCCCGTACCGACATGACCCACGCGGTGTCTTGCCGCAATGGATTTACCTTCGGGCCAAGCATCCCGTAGATAAGGTCAAGATCAGACCTGTAGCCCCTGGCGGTATCGGGAAGCATGACCGTATCCCTGGGCATTTCCGTACCTGACTGGATATCCAGTCGGGTTGCATAGACCTTGTCGGCTATCTCACGAAAAACAGGGGCGGCGATCTGGCTGCCGTAATAGACTCCCTTCGTAGGATTGGTGACCACAACAATGCATGAATAGGCAGGATCTTCGGCAGGGAAATATCCTACAAAGGAGGCTTTGTAGTTCTTTTTATTGTAACCAGAGTCATTATCAGCTACCTGGGCTGTCCCCGTTTTACCGGCGATCCTGTACCTGGCATCGCTCAGGCTCTTGCCTGTCCCGTTCTCGACAACTCCTTCCAATAGCCTTTTAAGCTCACGGGCGACATCCTCCGAACATACCGAAGGATTCAGTACGACCGGTTCAAACGTCTGTATGGTCTGTCCCGATCTTCTGATCTCCCTGACAAAAGAGGGCCTTACCATCTTTCCGTTATTGGCAACGGCATTGTAAAGAGTCAGAATCTGCAGGGGCGTCAGCTTAACCTCATATCCGACCGACATCCAGGGAAGGGTGACCTTTGACCAGGAAGATGACTGGGGATTTTTGATGAGAGGCTGTGCCTCGCCGGCAATTTCTACTCCGAGACTTTTATTCAGGCCAATGGCATACAGCCCGTCGGTGTATTTCCCGGGATTGTCCTGGTAGGCATTCCAGATGATCCTGGAAATACCGACATTGGATGAGTGCTCAAAAGCTTCCTTGACGGTAATATGACCATCGCCGATGGAGTGCACGTCCCGCATCGTCCTGTTGGCGTAATGGGTGATCCCGTTACCGGTAAAGATTTCATCGGTCGTCTTTATTTTGTGATCATTCAGGATGACCATCATACTGGCCAGCTTGAACACCGAACCGGGCTCAGCACCCTCTCCGATCGCATAGTTGTAGTCCTCTTCATAGAAACCCTCGGCGTTCCTGCCCAGGTTGGCAATGGCCTTTATTCGGCCAGTCTTTACTTCCATCAGGACAGCACAGCCGTGTTCCGCTTCCTGTTCCTCAAGCTGCTTCATCAGGGCGTGTTCTGCTACATCCTGCAATACCACATCAATGGTCGTGATCAGATCATCGCCATGCTGTGGCTCCAGGTCGTACTCTTCACTGACAGGGACCCAGATCCCGGAAGCGATCTTTTTCACCAGGCGTTGCCCTCCGACACCCTGCAGCTGAGTATTGTAGGCGCCTTCCAGTCCAACGTACACCCCGGCTTCCTCCGACTGGTAACCAATGGTCCGCGATGCCAGGACATCAAAGGGCATCTCTCTTCTGGAATATTCTTCCACAATGAGCCCTCCGGCGTACCGGCCCAGCTCAAAAATGGGAAAATGCCTCACTTTGTTCAACTCTTCATAGGTGATCTTCCTTTTCACCAGGAAGTAGCGGTTTCCTGACTCCCGCGCCTGCTTCAGTTCCTTCAGGTATTCAAATTTCGTCCGGTCTTTGAAAAGGTCCGAGAGATACCATGCCAGCGAATCCACCCGGGCATAGAAATAGTCGTCGCTGATCTCGGTGGAGGCAGCATCCATCCGCAGATCAAAAATGGGGATGGAGGATGCCAGTATATTTCCCTGGCAATCGTAGATATTTCCCCGCTGGGCCTCCACGGTCTCAAAATGGATCTTCTCTTCCGTGGCGATCTCTTTCCATTCCTTTCCCTGAGGGAACTGAATGATGATCACCTTTGCGATAATGGCGACGGCCACCAGGAAGATAAAGGCATAAACCAGGATGACCCTCCATAGGATATCTTTCTTCATTTCACTCATGACGGGCAGGATTTTGAAGTGATACATCCGACAGGGAAAGTTTAACAGGAGGGACAGTGGCTTCCTTCAATCCTGTGTCCTTCAGCCTCAGGGAGACCTCTGAATGCCTGCCAACCGACATCAGTTCTGATTTGCTGGTGATATAATGATACCTGAGTTCATCCATCTGTCCTTTCAGAGCATTGATCTCAAACCAGCTCTTTTCGGCCCTGTATGAGTTGGCGATGTGGAAAATGGCCAGCAGCATCAGGTACAGGATGAACGGTATGAGCCTGATCACTTTTTCCCGTGTGAGAAATGAGCCATCCAGGATGACATGAGCTGCCTGGCTGAACCTGTTCCTTTTCCTGACCTTTTTGGCGGGACTGTTCAGGTTCTGTGTGGATGACGGTCCCGTCGGGTGATGTGCATTCATGTTAAATCTTCTCTGCAATACGGAGTTTGGCACTTCGTGACCTTGGATTGTTCCTGAGTTCTTCAGCCCCGGGTGTGATCGGCTTTTTGCTGATCACACGGAACGGAGCTGCTGTCTTTCCAAAAAAGTCCTTTTCCAGCTGCCCTTCAATGTTACCTGTCCTGATGAAATTTTTTACGATCCTGTCCTCCAGTGAATGGTAGGAGATGACAGCGAGGCGGCCGCCGGATTTCATGACGGTAAGTGACTGCTGCAGAAGCTCCTGCAGTGCTTCCAGTTCCTGGTTCACCTCGATGCGGAGCGCCTGGTAAACCTGGGCCAGGTACCTGTTTTCACTGCCTCCCGGCACACATTCAGCGATGATATCCTGGAACTGCCGGCTGTGTACCACCGGCTGGGCTGTCCTGGTACGGACGATAAGCCCGGCAAGCCTGGCTGCATTGGGTACTTCACCATAGATGGAAAATATCTTCCTGAGGCGTTCCTGTGAATATTCATTCAGGATGTGAAGGGCCGTCAGCGCCTTCTTGCGGTCCATCCGGAGGTCCAGGGTATGATCCGACCGGGTTGAGAATCCTCTTTCAGGCCGGTCGAGCTGGTGGGATGAAACACCAAGATCTGCAAGTATTCCGTCGACAGGGCCCACCTGATAGTACCTTAGAAATCGCTTCATGTAGCGGAAGTTGTGGTTCAGCAGCAGCAAGCGGGGATCGTCGATCTGGTTCTTCATGGCATCTACATCCTGGTCAAAGGCAATCAGTTTTCCGTTTTGCAGCTTTTCGATGATCTTCCGGGCGTGGCCCCCGCCCCCGTACGTGGCATCCACATAGATCCCATCAGGATGAATGGCCAGTCCTTCAATGCTTTCGTTCAACAATACCGGTTCATGATAAAGCATGTCATTGCTGCTGCTTGTCTTTGTTCCCCATCACTTTTTTAGCCCTCTCGGAAAATGCCTCAGGAGGCTCATCCAGGAACAGATGGTTGTATGCATCCTTATCCCAGATCTCAAACCGGTCGGCATAGGCAAACAGGACAATGTCCTTCTCTATGCCGGCATAGCTCAGCAGCTGCTTGGGCAAAAGGAGCCTGCTGGCACTGTCGAGCTGAATTTCAATGGCGCCTCTCTGAAACGACCGGACGAAATTCCGGTCATCCGGTTCGAAAAAATTCAGACTGCTGAGATTTTCTGTCAGTTTATTCCATACATTTAGCGGGTAAACGGTGAGGCAGTGCTCAAAGCCCCGGCAGATAATGAACTTGTCCTGGGCTTCGGGCGGGATTTGCCTCTTTAATGCAACCGGCATCAGTATGCGGCTTTTGGAATCCAGCAGACATTCATATTCACCGAGAAGATAAGGCATCGTGATGGGCTGATTTTGGATGTAAATATAGGTAACAAACTACACGATTCTACACTTTTTTACACTTTTTCACACAAAAAGTTTCAACTTTTTGTTAATATCTTTTTATTTTTGGATTAATTAATTGATAATCAATTAATTATAGGCATCCCGAACCTGGTTCGCGGGGTCATGGTCCAGTTCCGATATCCATCGGGAGCACCCTGGATTCATACCCATTTATTTTCCTTTTTTATATGGACTTTTCCTTCCAGAACAAGCAGAATCAGGCTATCTTTGTACGATCACTCAGAAACGACGGACTGCATGGAAGACATGGGGCGCAATAACGAGAAGCCGATGGGAGGGGGCGAAGAGAAGTTCCTGGACCTGGAGAAGATCATTGCGGGCAAGAATCCCTTGCTGCTGAAGATCCTTCCGGGATTTGTACTGCGTTATATCAAGAGGATCGTGCATGTGGACGAGCTCAATGATGTCATATTCCGCAACAGGCATCTTCACGGGATTGATTTTGTGGACCAGATCCTGAAGGAATTCCGCACCCGGATCGTCTGCGAGGGGCTGGAGAATCTCCGGTCCCACGACCGGTTCATCGTGGCGGCCAACCATCCGCTGGGAGGCCTTGACGGAATCGCCCTGATGAGTGTGGTGGGAAAAATAAGAAGGGATGTCATCTTCCCGGTGAATGACCTGCTGATGAACATTCCGAATATGAAGCAGTTATTCATCCCTATCAACAAACATGGGAGGAATACCGAAAATATAGGGCTCTTTGAGGATACTTTCGCTTCTGATGCAGCCCTGCTTTATTTCCCGGCCGGTTTATGTTCGCGGAAGCAGGGTGGCAGGATCGTCGACCTGGAATGGAAAAAGACCTTTGTTGCCAGAGCCCGGAAATACCAGCGATATGTTGTCCCGGCGCATATTGATGGCCGGAATTCCAATTTTTTCTACAACCTTTCCAATTTTCGTAAACGACTGGGCATCAAAGCCAACCTGGAAATGTTCTACCTGGTGGATGAGATGGCAAAACAGCGCGATAAGACACTGACGTTCCGTTTTGGAAAACCCCTTTCATGGGAGATCTTCGACCGGCGTCATACGGACAGGGAATGGGCGGCGCTGCTGAAGGAACATGTCTATGCCCTGGGTAATGGAATCCCAGGTCCTGCTGAATTCAGCAGCGATCTGTCCATATGAATGACTTCTGACTTTCGATTATTATAGGATATACTACCGGATAGCGAGAACGAACATGAAGAGAATCATCGATCCTGTTGACCCTGCCCTCATCAGTGAGGAACTTACAGAGGATAAATACGTCCGTGACACGAATAATGGACACAAGCAGATCTATATCATCACCTATTTTGATTCGCCCCACACCATGCTGGAACTGGGCCGTCTCAGGGAACTGAGCTTCCGGGATGCAGGCGGGGGAACCGGCAAGGAGGTGGATATTGATGAGTTCGATACCGATCCCGAAGAACCGTTCAAACAGCTCATCGTGTGGAGCCCCCAGGATGAGGCCATCATTGGCGGATACCGATTCCTGGAGGGTAACAGGATCCGGAGGACCCCCGACGGAAAATTCTTAACACCCACCGCACAGCTCTTTCAGCTTTCTGAATTATTTATAAGCGACTACCTGCCCTTTACCATTGAACTGGGCAGATCGTTTGTCCAGCCTTACTACCAGCCGGCCTATAACATCCGTAAAGGAATCTATTCACTGGATAACCTCTGGGATGGACTGGGCGCACTGACCATCGATTATCCCGAGATCATGTATTTTTTTGGCAAGATCACCATGTATCCCCGGTTCAACATACGGGCAAGGGATATGATCCTGTTTTTCCTGCACAAGCACTTCCCCGATCCCGATGAGCTGGTACGACCCTATGAGCCACTGGCCCTGGTCACTGACACAGGCGAACTGGAAGATATATTTACAGGTTCGAATTATGATGAGGATTACCGGATACTGATGAGAAATGTAAGGATCCTGAACGAGACCATACCGCCACTGGTGAATGCCTACATGAACCTTTCGGCGACCATGCGCATGTTCGGCACCTGCATCAACCATCATTTCGGGGGGGTGGAGGAATCCGGGATCCTCATGACGATCGATGATATCTATGATATCAAGAAGGACAGGCACGTCTCTTCCTATAAAAGAACAGATAAAAATATCCGGGAATGATCATCAGGCAGGCTGTCTTCATTTCCAGCAACGTCAGCGTGTCAGCATGCCCCGGCCCCGGGCTGCCGGAATACGCGTTTATTGGCCGTTCCAATGTAGGGAAATCCTCCCTGATCAACATGATCACGGGCAGGAAGAACCTTGCAAGGATCTCCTCAACACCGGGGAAAACACAAACCATTCAGCATTATCTGATCAATGATGAATGGTATCTGGTCGACCTGCCCGGGATCGGATATGCCAGATCCCCGCTGACCCAAAGGTCCAAATGGGAAAAAATGATCGCATCGTATCTCCTTACGCGAACCAGTCTGATGAATACTTTTGTGCTGGTGGATAG
Organism: Bacteroidota bacterium; assembly: GCA_022711405.1. Taxonomy (GTDB): domain Bacteria; phylum Bacteroidota; class Bacteroidia; order Bacteroidales; family JAGONC01; genus JAGONC01. The sequence goes on along the minus strand of JAKLFC010000006.1, from coordinate 40,822 downwards.
CCGCCTGCAGCCCCAGAAACTGGATATCGACCTGGTCAACTGGCTGGGTGAACACCAGCTTCCGTTTACCATACTTTTTACAAAAACGGATAAAACAACATATTCGAAGGGGAAAGAGAACATCGGAGCTTTCCGCGATATGCTCACGTCGACCTGGGAGGAGTTGCCTCAGCACATCCTGACCTCAGCCGTGACGGGAGAAGGCAAACTGGAAATTCTCAGTCTGATCAGTGATACCAACAGGATCTTCCGGAAAGGTTAAAAGGGAGGTTTCAGGATTTGCTATTTGAACTCCATCAGTACAAAATCCTTCGGGACCGTATCACCGGGCTTGACGTTCACTTTCTTTATCGTACCTTCCACCGGCGAGAGGATGTAATTGTTCATTTTCATCGCTTCCAGAACCACCAGGATCTCGTTGGGCTTCACCTTGCTTCCAATCTCTACATTGATTTTCCGTATGGAACCGGGGATGAAGGAGAGGACCTTTTTAGGGTCTGCGGGAACAAACTTCTTTCGGGCGAGGAATTTATCGGTCAGACGAGTCCGGTACTTGATGTTGTCGATGGTCAGGGTTTTGAAGTTGTTCTCTGAAGGGTTGATTTTGTTCATGGTCATTGGTTTGGTTACACCATCAGAAAGGAGGTATTCCATGTTTTTTTGCCGGCCGTTCCACTTTCTTGTTGGCCGAAACTTCTAGGGAGTGAAGCAAGAGTTTTCGCGTATCGCTTGGGTCAATCACGGCGTCGATATATCCATAGGCTGCTGCCACATAGGGATTGGCAAATTTTTCCTTGTACTCCCTGATCTTTTGTCTGCGCATCTCTTCAGGATTTTCCGCACTCTTGATCTCATTCCTGAAGATGATGTTGGCAGCACCTTCCGGTCCCATGACCGCAATCTCTGCGGTAGGCCATGCCAGTACGAAGTCGGAGCGGAGGTGATGGGAGCACATGGCAATATATCCTCCACCGTAGGCTTTGCGCAGGATGACGGTGATTTTAGGCACGGTGGCTTCCGAATAGGCATAGAGTACCTTGGCTCCGTGGCGGATCACGCCGGCATGCTCCTGGTCAACCCCGGGCAGATAACCGGGAAGATCCACCAGGGTGACCAGCGGGATGTTAAAGGCATCGCAGAACCGGATGAAACGTGCAGCTTTATCCGATGAGTCCACATCCAGCACACCTGCCAGCACCAGTGGCTGGTTGGCCACGATTCCCACAGTTTCTCCTCCCAGCCGTGAAAAACCGATGACAATGTTCTTGGCGAAATACTCCTGGATCTCAAGAAACTCAGAATCATCCACAACTGCTTTGATAATGTCGCGAACATCGTAGGGCTGACGGGGATTGGTGGGGAAGATCTCTTCGATCTTATAATTACGGGTCTTTGGCGGACGTTTTGGGAACGATTCCGCCTTTTTTTCATTGTTCCAGGGGATATAGCTTACCAGCTGCTTGATCTGGTTGAAGCAATCCTGCTCGCTCTCGGCATAAAAATGGGCATTACCGGTAATCTCCGCGTGGACCTTTGCACCGCCCAGGTCTTCCATGGAGATCTCCTCTCCGATGGTGGCCTTGATGACTTCAGGGCCTGTGATGAACATCTTGGAGATCTTGTCAACCACAAAAACGAAATCCGTGAGGGCGGGCGAATAAACCGCACCTCCGGCGCAGGGTCCAAGGATCACCGAGATCTGCGGGATCACCCCCGAGGCCAGTGTATTACGGTAAAAGATCTCCCCGTATCCTGCCAGCGAGTTGACACCCTCCTGAATACGCGCACCCCCCGAATCGTTGATGCCAACAAGGGGGACCTTCAGTTTCATGGCCTGATCCATGATCTTGGTGATCTTCTTGGCATGCATCCATCCCAGGGAACCGCCTGCTACCGTGAAATCCTGTGCATAGATGCACACAGGATAACCGCTCAGCGTTCCTGTGCCTGTGATAACTCCGTCGCCGGGAAGGTATTTCTTGTCCATATCGAAATCCCGGCCTGCATGCTCGACAAAAAGATCGTATTCGTGGAAGGATTTTGGATCAAGCAGGGTGATGATCCTTTCTCTGGCTGTCATCTTCCCGGTCGCCTTCTGCTTCTCTATGGCCTTGGTGCCTCCTCCCTTCAGGGCAAACCGCATCCTCTTCTTCAGGTCTGATGTTTTCCTTCGTAATGAAGACATAAACCGTATTTAATAGTGAACGCCTTTGAATAGAGTTGGCAAAGATAACGAATAATTCGCATCTGCCAATTAAAAAAATGAGACCGGCCACCGCTGGTCATGGAATGAATTGATAGTTAACAACGTAATGCAAAAATTTTCTTTCCCGACAGGATTCCAAAAGTTCAGGCGCTACCGGAAGGTCACTATGGTAACACCGTGCCCCCCACGCTCAAGCTTTTCATCCTCAAAGTGTTTCACCTCTGGTATCTCCTTCAGCAGGTCGCGGATGACCTTTAGCAGGATGCCATCACCCTTTCCATGAAGGATTGTCACCTGGGCGACATTCAGCAGGATTGCCTCGTCAATATATTTCCTCACCTCACTCAGCGCCTCTTCCGCACGCTTGCCCCTCACATCGATGGTCAGCCTGAAATTGGCCATCCGTGAATGGATCTCGCTGGTCACCGACTGGAACGAGCGGCCCGGCCTCAGGCTGATCAGCTCATCCAGCCTTTTTCCCAGGGTCTCCAGCCTGTCGGTAGCCACCCTGACCTTCATCGCCCCGAATGCGATCATTGCTTCCCTGCCCTTGACCTCAAGTACCTCGCCAGGTGTTGTCTGACCTGCGATCCGAACGGTGTCGCCCACCTTCAGCTTTTCCCCTGCCGTTCTCCATTCCTCTTTCTTTTCCTTCTCCCCGCCTCCCTCCTCCTGTTTCCCGCTGATCCTGATTTTGCTCCGCTTGTCAGGAAAAGCTGCTGACTGCTGACTGCTGACTGCTGACTGCTGACTGCTGACCTCTCCCTCTGCCAGCTCCTCCTTCCACATCTCCACCTTCTTCCTTGCTTCCTTCGTCGCCTCTTTTTCAGCCTGATGCTGCCTGATCTCCCGTATCGCCTGCTCAATGATGCGGTTGGAATCCTCCAGTATCCTGCGTGCTTTATCCCTGGCTTCCGTCAGGATGGATGCACGGCTCTTCTCCAGCTCACCGGTCATTTTCTGATACTTATCGATCATCTCGGCCAGAAATTCATCGGCGACCCTGAATTCGGTCTGCTTCTTCGAGACCTCCTCCTTTTCGATCTCGAGCTGTTGAAGCTGCCGGTCAAAATCAAGCTGGGTCTTACCCGTTTTTGTGGCGGCACGTTCCAGAATGCTGTCGGGGAATCCTATTTTCCTGGCGATCTCAAAGGCATATGAACTCCCGGGATTCCCTGTCTTAAGACGGTACAGGGGCTGCATGCGCTGCTGATCGAACAGCATGGCCCCGTTGATGATCCCCGGTAACCTGCCTGCCAGCAGCTTCAGGTTGGAATAATGGGTCGTGACGATACCAAAGACTCCCATGCCTTCCAGAACCTCCAGGGTGGCCTCCGCAATGGCACCCCCCAGCTGGGGCTCGGTCCCCGACCCGAATTCATCGATCAGGAATAGCGTATGATGATCCGCATGATCAACAACATATTTAATGTTGAGCAGGTGCGAACTGTAGGTGCTCAGGTCGTTCTCGATCGACTGTTCATCACCGATGTCGATGAACAGATGCTGAAATATTCCCATCTCTGAGTACTCCGACAGGGGAACCGGCAGACCGCACTGAAGCATGTATTGCAGAAGGCCCGCGGTCTTCAGGCAGATTGACTTTCCCCCTGCATTCGGCCCGGAGATGATGAGGATACGGTGCTCTTCATCCAGTTCAAGTGATAGAGGCACCACACTTTTATTCTGTTTCTGGTGGGCCAGGAAGAGCAACGGATGGGTGGCCTGAATCCAGCGGATGAGGGGATAGGGTCGTATGATGGGCTTTTCGCCGTTAATCTGCAGGGCCAGAAGCCCTTTGGCCCGGATGAAATCGATCATCCCAAGAAACTGATATGCTTCCTCCAGGGAGTCGGTCTGGGGCCGGAGCCTGTCAGTGAAGGCAGTCAGGATGCGGATGATCTCCCTGCGTTCGGCGTTCTCCAGCTCCCGGATCTCATTGTTGATGTCAAAGATCTCCGTGGGTTCAATAAAGACCGTCTGGCCGGAAGAAGACTCGTCGTGGATGAAGCCATGGATCTTTCGTTTGTGGGTGACCGGTACAGGGATGACCGCCCTGCCGCTCCGGATGGTCACGGAAGTGTCTTCGCTGATCCATCCTTCCTTCTTGGCTTTTTGCAGGGTGACCTGGATCCGCCTGTCGATCTGATGCTGACGTGCCAGCAGGTCGGCCCTGATTTTTTTCAGGGCAGGGGAGGCGGTATCACGGATATTGCCCTTCTCATCAATGATCTCATCGATCTGGGATAAAATTTCCGGATCAATGCGGATATCGCGGGCGCATTCCGAGAGGGCGGGGAAACGCTCTCCGCTTTTCCCCTGGAAGAAACGCAGGCATTCGGCAATGGTGAACAGCGACGAGCGCATGTCGAACAGGACCTCCGGTTCGATGAATGTCCCGGCTGTCTTCAGGCGCCTGATCTCATCGGTCAGGTCGAAATAATCCGCATTCGGGAACGCCAGCCCATCCGAAAGGATGACCCTGAATTCCCAGGCCTGCTGGATTCGCTGGATGACCTGGTCATAATCGCCTGTGAAATCCATACGGTCGGCATGGCGCCGGCCCAGCGGGCTCAGGCAATGGCCGCGGACCAGTTCACGGATCCTGTCAAACCCTATTTTCGTCTCAAAATCAGAAGGATATAGCACATTGAAAGATTTCGCTGCAAAGATACTTGATTATTTATTTATTCTATCTTTATGGCCATATCCGCTGACCGTATGACAACGATACCCAAAACTGAGGCTTCGCTGATCCTTGAAAACGGTATGGTGTTCAGGGGGCATTCCTTCGGTGCCTGGAGATCCGCTGCGGGTGAGGTGGTCTTCAGCACTGCGATGACTGGTTATCCTGAAAGCCTGACGGATCCTTCCTACAAAGGTCAGATCCTGGTTTCCACCTACCCCCTGATCGGTAACTACGGTGTCCCGCGTACCTATCTGGAAACCGGACTATCAGCCAGCTTTGAATCCGAAGGCCTTCAGATCACCGGTTTGGTGATCTCGGATTATTCATCCAGGTACAGCCACTGGAACGCTGAAAGCAGCCTCTCCGAATGGATGACCGGTCAGCAGATCCCCGGAATATGCGGAGTGGATACCCGCTCCATCACCCGTTTGATCCGTGAAAAGGGAGCCATGCTGGGGAAGATCGTCTGCGGCGAAGACATTGACTTTTATGATCCCAACACGGAAAACCTGGTTCAGCAAGTGTCTTCTTCATATGTAAATATATATGGATCAGGAACTTATAAGATAATCCTTGTGGATTGCGGGACCAAGAACAACATCATCCGCTGCCTGCTGAAACGGGATGCCACGGTGATGCGTGTTCCATGGGACTTTCCATTCCATAAAGAACCCTGTGACGGGGTGCTGTTATCCAACGGCCCGGGCGATCCTGCCAACTGCACCGTAACGATCCGTAACACTCGGGAACTACTTAAGAAGAATATCCCGGTGTTTGGGATATGCCTGGGTTCACAGATCATGGCCCTGGCCTCTGGCGCCACGACGTTCAAATTGAAGTACGGTCACCGGAGCCATAACCAGCCGGTAAGGATGAACCGTTCGAACCGGTGTTACATCACTTCTCAGAATCATGGATATGCCATCGCCATGGATTCCCTTCCGGAGGACTGGGAGGTGATCTTTACCAATCTCAACGATCATACCTGTGAGGGCATCGCCCACAGGGGCCAGCCGTTCCTTGCCGTGCAGTTTCACCCGGAAGCTTCTGCCGGACCCGTCGACACTGAGTTTCTTTTCGATGATTTCATGGCAACGGTGATAAAATTCAACAATGAAAGACGCTGTTCATAATGTTCTTATCCTGGGATCAGGTGCATTGAAGATCGGAGAGGCCGGTGAGTTTGACTATTCCGGCACACAGGCCCTTAAAGCGTTGAGGGAGGAGGGCATCCGTACCGTGCTGATCAATCCCAACATTGCAACGGTGCAGACTTCCGGGGGGATGGCGGATCGTATCTATTTTTTGCCGGTGCTGCCCTATTTTGTGGAACGGGTCATAAAAAAAGAAAAACCTGACGGTATTCTGCTGTCCTTCGGGGGCCAGACTGCGCTGAACTGCGGGCTGGAGCTGCAAAGGAAGGGGATCCTCGATAACTATAGCGTCAGGGTGCTGGGTACCCCTGTACAGGCCATCGAGGAAACGGAAGACAGGGAACTGTTTGTAAAGAAGCTGGAACAGATCCGGATCAAAACTCCGCGCAGCCTGGCTGTGACATCGGTGGAAAATGCAGTGGAAGCCGCTGCAAATCTGGGATACCCTGTCATCATCCGTTCCGCTTTTGCCCTGGGAGGCCTGGGCAGTGGTTTTTGTGAGAACGAAAGCGAGATCCTGACCCTTACAAAGCGTTCTTTCGCACATGCCAGCCAGGTACTCGTGGAAGAATCCCTCAAGGGCTGGAAAGAGGTGGAGTACGAGATCGTCAGGGATCGGTTCGATAACTGTATCGCTGTATGCAATATGGAGAACTTCGATCCTCTGGGGATCCATACCGGTGAAAGTATCGTGGTGGCGCCATCACAGACCCTTTCCAACCGTGAGTACCACATGCTGCGGGAATTATCCATCCGGATCGTCCGGCACATGGGCATCGTCGGAGAATGCAACGTACAATTTGCTCTTGATCCTCTTTCGGAGGACTACCGCGTCATCGAGATGAACGCCAGGCTCTCCCGGTCCAGTGCGCTCGCCTCAAAAGCCACCGGTTATCCGCTTGCTTTTATTGCAGCCAAACTAGCCCTGGGATACGGTTTATTTGAGCTGAAGAACTCCATCACACGGGAAACCACAGCGTTCTTCGAACCCGCCCTGGATTACGTGGTGTGTAAGATCCCCAGGTGGGACCTCGGCAAATTTCATGGGGTGTCGCGTGAGATCGGCTCCAGTATGAAAAGCGTCGGAGAGGTGATGGCCATCGGACGTACGTTCGAAGAAGCCATCCAGAAGGGCCTTCGTATGATCGGCCAGGGGATGCACGGTTTTGTCGCCAACAAGGACATTGAGGATATCATGATCGAAAAGGAACTATCGGTTCCTACGGATATGCGGATATTTGTCATCGCCCAGGCACTGATGAAGGGCTATGACACGGAACGGATATATGAGCTCACTCACATCGACAGATGGTTCCTGGAGAAACTGAACCATATCTTTGAACTAAGCCGGGAGATCTCCGGATACGAGTCACTGGAGGCATTTCCGGATGAGTTGCTTCTTATGGCGAAGAAGATGGGCTTTTCGGACTTTCAGATTGCCCGTCTCGTTCTGAAAAGCACCCGGAACAGCATCACCGGAGATGTCCTGAAAGTGAGGCACCACAGGATACTCAGAGGGATCACTCCCTGGGTGAGGCAGATCGATACCATGGCTGCAGAGTACCCGGCAGTGACCAATTACCTGTACCTTACCTACAACGGGCATGGTCATGATGTCGATTTCCCGGCGGATGAACGCAAGATACTGGTGCTGGGATCCGGTGCGTACCGCATCGGAAGCAGCGTGGAGTTCGACTGGTGCGGTGTGAACGCCCTGCAAACCTTACAGAAAGAGGGATACCGGTCGGTGATGATCAATTATAATCCGGAAACGGTCTCCACCGACTATGACGTCTGTGACCGGCTCTATTTTGAGGAACTCACCTTTGAACATGTGATGGATATCATCGGGATGGAGTCGCCCATGGGAGTGATCGTTTCCACTGGCGGACAGATACCCAACAACCTGGCCATGAGGCTGTATGAGCAGGGAGTCAACATCCTGGGGACCTCTCCGCTGTCGATTGACAGGGCGGAAAACAGGCACAAGTTCTCGGAAATGCTCGACCGCCTGAATATCAGTCAGCCGCGCTGGAAAGAGCTTTCCAGCCTCGTGGATGTCTTTAGGTTCACTGAAGAGGCAGGATTCCCTGTGATCGTACGGCCTTCCTATGTGCTGTCGGGAGCTGCCATGAACATTGTGTCGAATAAAAGTGAGCTGGAACACTTTCTGAAGATGGCCACAGAGGTATCAAAACAATACCCCGTGGTGATCTCCCGGTTCATCGAGGACGCCAAGGAAATTGAGATGGACGCAGTGGCAAGGGATGGCGAGATCATCTGTTACGCCATTTCCGAACATGTTGAATTTGCCGGGGTGCATTCAGGGGATGCCACCATGCTTTTCCCACCCCAGAAGATCTATGTGGAAACCGTCCGGAGGATCAAACGGATCTCACGGCAAATTGCCTCCTCCCTGAGCATCACGGGACCGTTCAATATACAATTTCTTGCCAAGGACAACGAGGTGCTGGTCATTGAATGCAACCTGAGGGCATCACGCAGTTTCCCGTTCATTTCCAAAGTGTTGAAGACAAATTTCATCGAAATTGCCACCAGGATCATGCTGGGCTTACCTGTCACCAAACCGGATAAGAATCTGTTCGATCTGGATTATGTAGGAGTAAAAGCCTCTCAGTTTTCATTTGCACGCCTTCAGAAGGCCGACCCGGTACTTGGGGTTGAAATGATGTCGACCGGTGAGGTCGGATGTATTGGTGAAAGCTATTATGAAGCCATTCTGCTGGCGATGCTTTCTGTTGGCTACCGCATACCATCCACCGGAGTGCTCTTCTCAGGCGGCCCGATGCGGTCCAAGATAGAACTGCTCAGCAGTGCCCGAAAGCTATGCGAAAAAGGACTGACGATTTATGCAACCGGTGGCACACATGATTTCTTTACACGAAACCATGTTCCATCCACTCTCCTGTACTGGCCCGATGAGGATATGACTCCCAACACCATGGATTATCTGCAGTCAAAAAAGATTGACCTGGTGGTTAACATCCCCAAGGACCTGAGCAAGACCGAACTGGATAACGATTACAGGATACGCCGTGGAGCCATTGAATATAACATCCCCCTGATCACCAATGCACGCCTGGCCAGCGCATTCATTTATTCGGTGTGCCTAGTGCATCCCGACGACCTCCCGGTCCGTAGCTGGGAGGAGTACTGATCAGGTGAGCTCCGGTGCCTTCAGGTTTTAACACGGTTTTAATGCGGATCATGATTCTATCAGGACAATGTTATATATTTGTCCAACAATATCCCTTTCCCGAAGTAATTTAGATAGTTAGTATAATATTCGTTCTTTGTGAATATCTTTGGAAAAAATATCGGGGATATACGTATTACCTTTTGCTAAAAACCGGATTAACGTACGTTATACATGCTGCATTATTCTGATGATGAAGTCCTCGTAGGTTTGATTCGGAAAGATGAAAAGGTCATCCGGTACATTTTTAATGAGCATTTTAACACCATCAAAAGGTTTATCGCTCATAACAATGGTACCCATGAAGATGCGGAAGACGTTTTTCAGGATGCAGTGTTGATCATCTACGAGAAAGTCAGGGATAAGGATCTGAATCTCGAATGTTCTTTCAAAACCTTTATATACTCGGTCAGCAGGCACATCTGGTTCCAGAAACTTGAGAAGAACAGGATTAATCCGGCCAATATTGGCGACATAGAGAATTTTATCGAACTGTCGGATGAAATGATGTATGAAGTGTACGATGAAGACCGGGAAAGGACAAAGATCTTCCAGCAGCATTTTTTGGCTCTTGGCCAGGATTGCCAGAAACTGCTGCAGTTGTTCATGAAGAAGATCCCATTGAGTGAGATTATGAAAATAATGGGCTATAAATCAGTTAAATATACAAAGACAAGAAAATTCTTGTGCAAGGAAAGACTGAAGAAAAGGATTATAAATGATCCAAGAAGTCAAAATTTTTTGATCAATGAATGAAAAAGTACATTACTCCCTGTTGATCGAGCATTACATCAATGGTGAGATGGATGAGGAACAGGCCAGGAATTTCTTACTCAGGCTGAAAGAGGATAAGGACCTGGCCGCTGAATACAAGTTTGAACAGGATTTGTCAGTTGCCATCAGCGATGAGGATACATTGGAACTGAGAAAGAAACTGATAAAGATGATGCAGGAGTCGAAGACGAAGACCACCGTGCTTCGGTATATCTACTCGAGACCCTATCAGTATGCAGCAGCTGCTGTCATCATCCTGCTCATTTCCGCTGTTTCCCTGGTTTTTCTGATGCCGCACAAACCATCCAATGAAAGGTTGTTCAGCAGCTATTACAACTCTGAACAACCCATTCGCATCACACGAGGCTCGGGCACTGACCTGATGGAAGCCCTGAGGCTTTTCCAGAACAAAGAATATCAGCAGGCCAATGATTACTTCAGCCTCATCCTGCAAGGGGATCCAAATAATTCTGCAGTCCGCTTCTATTCAAGCATATGCTTCATTGAAACCAGTCAGTACGATCAGGCCATCACTCACCTTTCACAGATTGCACAGAATCCCAATAGCCTGTACCGGAAATCAGCCGAATGGTATCTTGCGCTTTGTTACCTGAGGATCAACCAGACAGAAAAAGCCGTTGATCTTTTCAGGCATATTGCAGATGACCACATACACGATTATCAGAAGGATGCGATCCGGATTCTGCAGGAGCTCAACCAGATCTGAGGATTTGCTGCATAAGAATGTTGATAACGACAGACTGTCATTTACCGGTGACAGTCTTTTTTTATTTATTTTTGAAGCAAATTTCTCCAGGACCATTTAATTAGTAACCTATATCTATAGTTGATTATGAAAAGAAGAGTTTTCCTGAAGACGGGATTTGGAGCCGGGCTGGCTGCGGGTGCTGCTGCGATGCTGGGAGGCGCAGGCAAACTCACCGCCTGGTCGGCACCGCCCGGCGAGCTGCCATACGATCTGGTGGCGGTGAAGGGCGGCGAGCCGGATATGATGTTCGACAAAGCCATCTCTTCCCTGGGAGGGATGCAGGCTTTTGTGAAAAAAGGACAGTCGGTGGTAGTCAAGCCCAACATCGGATGGGATGTTTCGCCGGAACGGGCAGGCAACACCAATCCACTGCTGGTGAAAAGGATCGTCCAGCAGTGTCTGGCTGCCGGTGCATCCGCTGTGTATGTCTTCGACAATACCTGCGACAAATGGGACCAGTGCTATGCCACCAGCGGCATCAAGCAGGCAGTGACAGATGCCGGCGGAAAAATGGTGCCGGGAAACCAGGAAAGTTATTACCAGACGGTCGAAATAAAGCTGGGTAAGAAACTGCAGAGTACCAAGGTGCATGAGCTGATCCTGCAGTCCGACGTGTTTATCAATGTACCGGTCGTCAAGCATCATTCCTCTGCCGGACTCACCCTGGCTATGAAAAACCTGATGGGAGTGGTATGGGATAGGATGTTCTGGCACCGTAACGACCTGCAGCAATGCATTGCGGATTATGCCACCTTTTACCGTAAACCGGACCTTAATGTGGTGGATGCTTATCGTATCCTAACACGCAATGGTCCCCGTGGAGTCTCCCCGGCAGATGTTTCGCTCCAGAAGCAATTGCTGGTCTCAGCGGATATGGTTGCCATTGATGCCGCTGCAACCAGGATCTTCGGTAAGGAGCCTTACGACATCGGGCATATCCGTATCGCCGAACAAATGGGCGTTGGCAGGGCGGATCTGAACAGCCTCAACATCAACAGGATCATTTTGTAAACCGGAATGAAGCAGACCTGGCTTAAAAATATCCGAAAAGTACTGGCAACCGGTTTTTTTATTTTTACACTCATCATTTTTCTGGATTTCACTGGTCTGATCCCTCCTCAGGTCGACCATGTGATGACCTTTATCCAGTTCACTCCCTCCCTGGTCGAGTTTGTGCACCTGCTGGGCCACACCTCCCTGGGATTTCTCATCGTCATCGTTCTGACCCTGCTCTTTGGAAGAGTATATTGCTCCACCCTCTGTCCCGCAGGGGTCTTTCAGGACGGTGTGATCCTGGTCCGGAGAAAGATCTCCAAAAAGAAGAAGTTTCGTCATCTGAAGGCCAGGAACATCCTCAGGCTGACCATTCTGGGTGTGGTTGTCCTTTCTGTTCCTGCGGGCACCATGGCACTGGTGAACCTGCTCGATCCCTACTCCCTTTTCGGACGGATATCGGTGGAACTGTTCCGCCCGGTGGTGGTATCCGTCAACAACCTGTTATCCCAGATCTTCGAATCCTTCCATAATTATTTCTTCAAACCCGTTGAAGTACGCAGCTTCGCCACAGGACCTTTCCTCATCGCCCTGGTATTTCTGGGGATCCTGATCATTTTCCCGATCCTCAGAGGACGGCAGTACTGCAACTCCCTCTGTCCTGTAGGGACACTGCTGGGTTATCTTTCGAAATTCTCACTGTACCGCATCCATCTTGACAAGGCGCTGTGTACCCGGTGCGGCGATTGTATGTTTGCCTGCAAGGCCGGCTGCATTGATGTAAAGAACAGGAGCGTGGATCTCTCCCGTTGCGTTGCCTGTTACAACTGCCTGACCGTATGCTCAGCCAACGGGATTCATTACACGCCTTTCTGGAAAAAGAATGCCAGCGATCGTTCCTTGCCAGGTACCGATCTTTCCAAGAGGAATTTTTTTCTGACCTCAGCCCTGCTGCTGGGTTCACTGGTCTCTGTGCAGGGACAGCACCGGCATCGGGGAGGAGGGCATGGCAGAGGAAGACAATTTGATAGCACAAGGGAAGATGCGCTGCCTGTGTCGCCTCCGGGCTCCATCAGTCATCATCATTTCGTCAACGCATGCACCGGGTGCTTCCTGTGTGTGAGTGCCTGCCCCACGCAGGTGCTTCAGCCGCGACTGGCAGCATACGGCTGGCAGGGACTTTTTCAGCCGGTGATGGATTATAAGGTCAGCTTCTGCAACTATGACTGTGTAGTCTGCACAAAGGTTTGCCCGGCCGCAGCGCTTTTACCGCTGACCATTGACGAGAAAAAGCAGGTCCAGATGGGCAAGGCCCGCTTCATCAAGAGGGAATGCGTGGTTTTTACAAAGAACACGGCTTGCGGAGCCTGCTCGGAACATTGCCCCACCAAGGCAGTGCAGATGGTGCCTTATCAACAGGGGCTGACCATTCCCGAGGTAAATCCTGACATCTGCATTGGATGCGGGGCCTGCGAATATGCCTGTCCCACCGATCCCAAGGCCATCGTGGTGGATGCCAACACGGTACATCTCAAAGCCATGCTGCCTGAAGAAACTGAGACAGAAAAAGAGGTGGATTATAAGGAGGAGTTTCCGTTTTGAGAGGAGAGAGGAGAAAGGAGAGAGGAGAGAGGAGAGATAAAATTAATCCAATATTTCTCCATTCTCCATTCTCCTCTCTCCTTTCTCCTTTCAACGCATAGGATAGCGTTTAAAGATTTCTTCCGATTTGAGCAGGATGTCAACGTATTGCGCTCTTTTATAGGCGAACGGGTCCTTGATGCGTTTTTTTGAGAGCTTGCCGCGGAAATCATCCAGTTTCTGGTACTGTTTTTCATGCATCCACTCCTGCATGTCGGTCAGCATGGTGGAAATGTATTCGATCTGGTTCTTGTATAGGGTGCTCACCACCTGTACACAATCAGCACCTGCCAGGATCATGGTGATCACATCTTCGCCGGTCAGGATGCCGGTGTTGGCGCAGATACCCGCGTTGACGTTGCCGTAGAGCAGTCCCGCGAATCGCAGGGCGATGCGGCTGTCCTGCTGATGACTCAGGTTATAGGGAAAATAATTCTCTTCAAGATCGATGTCGATGTCGGGCTGGAACAGGCGGTTGAACATGACGATTCCGTTCACGCCTGCCTCATCCAACTTTTTGATAAGATACAGGGGATTGGTATAATAAGGACTCAGTTTGACGGCAACAGGGATTGAAACGGCCTTTTTCACTTCTTTTACGATGGCGATCTGTTCGTCGGTGATCGACACTTCCGTTTTGTGAAAGTCCTGAGGAACAGAGTAGAAATTCAGTTCCAATCCATCCACTCCGGTTTCAGCCAGTTGTTCAGCGTACTCAACCCATGTTTCCTGATAAACGGCATTCAGGCTGGCGAACAGGGGGATCGAAATTGCCTTGCGGGCGTTACGAAGGTTCATGAGGAATTCTCTGGGTCCGGCGTGCTCAATATCCGGGAACAGGGTGGTCATTTCCGCATGCCGCTCCGAATATTCGTCCATGGCTTCAGAAAGGGCCAGGTTCTCCAGCTGGACCTGTTCCTCAAAAAGTGACTTGTAAACAACGGCAGCAGCCCCTGCTTCTTCCATTTGTTTGAGATGGTGCTCATCGAGGACCAGGTTTGAGGCACCTACAATGATGGGATTTTTCAGTTCGATGCCCATATAATTTGTTCTCAGATCACTCATAGACGTAGTATTATAGGTGTGTGGAATATTTCAATAATATTGATTTTTTGGCCTTTAAGGAAGCGACAAGGGTTGTTTCCTGCGTGACAAAAGTACTATTTTTTTTATTTTGTACAGGACTTTCTTCCAATCTAAAATGATTTTAAATAGCAGGTCAGGGCATATTATTCAAAGGGTTTTATTGAGTCGATTCATTAAAATTATTTAATTTTGCACCTGCTTAAAATGACATCAAATCCTTTGTAAATAAGACATTTATAAATAACTTCAATTCATATTGTCATGACTGCGAAAAAGAAATTTATCACCTGTGACGGGAACATGGCGGCCTCTCATATTGCCTACATGTTCAGTGAAGTTGCCTGTATCTATCCCATTACGCCATCCTCGACGATGGCCGAGTATATCGATGAATGGGCTGCCCATGGCAGAAAGAATATATTTGGTGAAGTGGTACGTGTCAAGGAAATGCAATCGGAGGCCGGGGCAGCCGGAGCTGTCCACGGTTCACTGCAGGCAGGTGCCTTGACCTCGACCTACACGGCTTCCCAGGGACTTTTGCTGATGATTCCCAACATGTATAAGATCGCCGGTGAGCTGCTGCCGGGTGTGTTTCATGTGAGTGCACGTACTGTGGCCGCCCACGCGCTTTCCATCTTTGGCGACCATAACGATGTATACGCCGTGCGCCAGACCGGCTTCGCCCTGCTGGCCAGCGGCAGCATACAGCAGATCATGGACCTGGCCGCCGTGGCCCACCTGACAGCCATCCGCACACGAATCCCCTTCCTCCATTTCTTCGACGGCTTCCGATCCTCCCATGAACTGCAGAAAATTGAAGTGCTGGAAAAAGAAAGCCTGGCACCACTGATCGACCAGGATCAGCTCAGGGCTTTCCGCCTGCGCTCCCTGAATCCTGAAAATCCGGTCACCCGTGGCACCGCCCAGAATCCGGATATCTTCTTCCAGGCCAAGGAGGCGTCCAACGTCTTTTACGAACCGGTCGCCGATGTGGTTGACGAATACATGCAGGAGATCTATAAGCTTACCGGCAGGGAATATCATCCCTTTACCTATTACGGTGCGCCGGATGCCGAGCATATCATCGTGGCCATGACCACTGTCACCGAAACGATTCGCGAAGTGGTGGACGCATTGATGGCCAAAGGCGAAAAGGTCGGCCTGATCACCTGCCACCTCTACCGCCCCTTCTCTGCCAAATACTTCTTCAACGTATGCCCCGCCACTGTAAAAAGGATCGCCGTGCTCGACCGTACCAAGGAGCCTGGCGCTACCGGAGAACCCTTGTACCTGGATGTGAAGGAGATCTTCTACGACAGGGAAAACAGGCCGCTGATCGTCGGCGGACGTTATGGCCTGAGCTCCAAGGATACTACACCAGCCCATGTCATTGCTGTCTTCGACAACCTGAAACAACCGCAACCCAAAAACGGTTTCACCATCAGCATCGTGGATGATGTCACTCACCTCTCCCTGCCCTTACTGCCTGAGATAAGCCTTGCACCGCAGGGTACCTTTGAGGCTAAATTCTATGGGATCGGTGCCGATGGGACCGTGGGCGCCAACAAGAACTCCATCAAGATCATCGGCGATACCACCGATAAATACTGCCAGGCATACTTTGCCTACGATTCCAAGAAATCAGGAGGTGTCACCACCTCTCACCTGCGTTTTGGTGATCAGCCCATCCGCTCCACCTACCTGGTCAACACGCCCGATTTTGTCGCCTGTCATGTTCCTTCTTATCTCGATAAGTACGATATGCTGAAAGGACTCAAAAAGGGAGGTACGTTCCTGCTGAACAGCATCTGGGATGAGGAAGAAACAAAGAACCGTCTGCCCAACCACATGAAGAAATACCTGGCCGACAATGATATTCAGTTCTATGTCATCAACGCCACACAGGTGGCCGAGGAAATTGGCCTTGGCTCACGGACCAACACCATCATGCAGTCGGCATTCTTCAGGATCGCTGGTGTGATCCCCTATGAGAATGCGGTAAAGGAAATGAAGAAAGCGATCATCAAATCGTTTGGGAGCAAAGGGGAAGAGGTGGTCAGAATGAACAATGCTGCCGTCGACAGGGGAGGGGAGGTGACCAGGATCAGTGTACCTGGGGAATGGTCAAAATTACCTGTCAATGGTAAAAAGATAGAGGAGGATATGCCCGATTTCATCCGCACGGTGGTTCAGCCCATCAACCTGATGAAAGGTGACGACCTCCCGGTGAGCGCATTCGTCGGCAGGGAAGATGGCACCTTCCCTCCGGGTACAGCTGCGTTCGAGAAAAGGGGGATCGCTGTGAACGTACCGGAATGGATCGCTGCGAACTGCATCCAGTGCAACCAGTGCGCATACGTCTGCCCGCACGCCTGCATCCGCCCCTTCCTGCTGAACGAGGAAGAGATGAAAAATGTACCGGAAGGCACCGTGACCCTAAAAGCCATTCCAAAGACCTATGAAGGATTGCAGTACCGCATTCAGTTATCACCGCTGGACTGCACCGGTTGTGCCAACTGTGCGGAGGTTTGCCCCGCCAAGGAACCCGCCCTGGTGATGAAGCCGCTGGAAACACAGATGGATGAAAAAGAGCGCTGGGACTACATGGAAGCAAACGTTTCCTATAAAGATCATCTTGCGGAAAAGGATAAGAGTGTCAAGAACAGCCAGTTTGCACAACCCTTGTTCGAATTCTCGGGAGCCTGCGCAGGATGTGGCGAAACACCCTATGTCAAGCTGATCACTCAACTGTATGGCGAACGGATGATGGTCGCCAACGCCACCGGCTGCTCCTCGATCTGGGGAGGCTCCGCCCCTTCAATGCCTTACACCACAAACAAGGTGTCGGGATTCGGACCGGCATGGGCCAATTCATTGTTTGAGGACAATGCGGAATATGGATTCGGCATGGTGACTGCCCTCGGTAAGATCCGGGAACGCATGGCAAGAATGATGAAGGATATCCAGGACGGTGTGTCGGTGGAGGTAAAAGACCTGTTCCTTCAATGGATCGAGGCAAAGGATGATGCACGGAGTTCACGCGAGATCACCGGCCAGCTGCTGCCACTGCTGGAAAAAGAATCCCACCCTGTGGCCAAAGAGCTGCTCGACCTGAAACATTATCTCGTCAAGAAATCCGTGTGGGTCATCGGTGGCGACGGCTGGGCCTACGACATTGGATATGGCGGACTGGATCATGTGCTGGCATCAGGTGATGACATCAATGTACTGGTCCTGGATACGGAAGTTTATTCCAATACGGGCGGTCAGGCCTCCAAATCCACCCCGGTGGCTGCGGTGGCTAAATTTGCCGCATCCGGGAAGAAGATACGTAAAAAAGACCTGGGCGCCATGGCCATGAGCTATGGCTATGTCTACGTGGCACAGATCGCCATGGGAGCCAACCAGTCGCAGACACTCAAAGCCATCCGGGAGGCGGAAGCGTATCCGGGACCCTCACTGATCATCGCCTACGCACCATGTATCAACCATGGCCTCCGCGCAGGCATGAGCCAGACCCAGGAAGAAGAAAAACGGGCCGTGGAAGCAGGATACTGGCAGTTGTACCGCTTTAACCCACTGCTGGAGAAAGAAGGACAGAATCCCTTCCAGCTCGATTCGAAGGAACCCGACTGGACGAAATTCCAGGAATTCCTCAACGGAGAGATCCGGTATACATCGCTCCGGCTGGCATTTCCTGAAGAAGCCGTCATCCTGTTCAGGGAAGCAGAAAAGAATGCACGCTGGCGCTACAACAGTTATGTCAGGATGGCCGCCATGGACTGGTCTAATGTTAACCAATAATCACGACTATATTTATGAAAAGATCGATTTTATTAGGACTCCTCGCCATAGGTCTTCTGATAGCCTATGTCTCTCTCACTTCACCGGATGGATCAGCAGGAAGTATTACCAATGAGGAGACCGTATTTCCTGAAAACGTGGCACAGGTACTTCAGGTATCCTGCTATGACTGCCACACCACTGCATCCAAAAATACGAAAGCCAAAGAGAAACTGAACTTCGACACATGGAATGATCTGACAGCTGTTCAGAAGATCGGCAAGCTGGATGAGATATGCACAGAGATCACAAAAGGAAGCATGCCCACTGAAAAGTATCTGTCCTATTATCCCGACCGTAAGCTTACACCGGATCAGATCAAAATGATCTGTAAATGGGTGGATGAGGAATCCGGGAAACTAATGGGTGAAAAAGAGGAATAATGAGAGCCCTCTGGATAAGTGCAGGAATCCTGGTAATCGTGCTGGTCGTCATCCAGTTCTTCCAGTCGCCGAAAAATATCAGCCACGGGAGTGATGGCAACGACATGCTGGAGGTAATCTCCAGCCTTACACCACAACAGAAGGACATGATCAGGAACAGCTGTTACGATTGCCATTCCAATCACACGGTGTACCCCTGGTACGGCCATATTGCACCTGTCTCATGGATGCTATCTTCGCATATCAGGGAGGGCAAAGAGCATCTGAATCTTTCGGAATGGGCATCACTTTCTGACCGTAAAAGGATCAGCGCCCTGCAGGAAATGGGGGAGGTGGTCGCCAAAGGACAAATGCCTCTGAAAGGATATGCAAGGCTTCATAAAAAAGCGAGGCTGACAGCAGATCAAAAAGACCAGCTGCTGACATGGATGGATACGGAAACCAAACGTCTGATGGGGGAGTAGGCACCCCACGATCCGTTACAGCTTCAGGGAATACTGCAGGATGACACTCCGCATTTCTTCTGCTTTCAAAGGCCTGAGGGAATAGGTCCGGTTCAGAAAATTGTTGGCGATCAGTGCAATCTTATGACGATCCCCTAAAAGATAGCTCATCCGGCCATCAAGGATGAAATTGCCATTGTTGTGATGATAAAAATAATCCATGTAAAGGATCGGTTGCAGCGTTCCGCCTGAATTGATGGTGGCCTGCTCGAAATCGGCAATGGCCTTGTCAAGGTTTTCGATCCTGCTGAAGTATTTCACGCTGACTCCCAGTGCCCATCCCAGGTACCTCCACTCCAGATCGCATTTCAATGTATGCAGGAATCGGTATTTCAGAATATCCCGTGAAGGATCCACGCTGGTGGATACATAGCTGAAGGCGGTGTTGCCTCCGGGATTATAGTCGTGGGCAAACACATAGTCAGGCTCCAGGGCCTTTGGAACGATATAGTTGTATCCGATGATGGTGTTCAGTTGCATGTTCTTCGACAGTTTTGCCATGCCGGTATGGGAAATGTCGATGCCGGTGATGCGGGATTTGCCGGTATTCAGGAACCTGAATCCAGCCACGGCGAAGGTGAATTCAGGATCCCAGAAGCCGAAAAGGTACTCGATGGTGTTCCTGTACTCCTGCTGAAACAAGGCTACATCCAGGTACCCATAGTATTTACCGAATTTCAGGCCCTGCTTTATTCCGATCTCAGCGTTCCAGCTCGTTTCGGGTACCAGGTCAGGATTCTCGAAGACCGCAATGGCTCCCATTGAGGTACGGATGAACCGTTCGGCAATGGTGGGATACCGGTATCCCTGGCCAAATGAAGCACGGAGATATGTTTCACGCAGCAGCTTGATGGTGCCTCCCAGCCGGAAGATGCCTTTGGTGTCGTTCACGCTGTCATTCAGGCTGAAATACTCCAGTCGCGCACCGAACGAAAGGTTGATGGTCTCCAGGATGTTCTTTTCCAATTGAACATAACCCGAGAGATTCAGCAGGGTGTTGTCAGGAGAACCCGACCCCCCGTACATCTTCGCATGGGAAGTCGTATGGGAACCTGTTAAACCCCCGATGAATTCCAGTCCCTTGAGGAATTCGTATTTCCTCCTGAACTGATAATCTCCGGTGATCACGGTCTGTCGTGTCGACTGGTCGTTCGACATGACGTTATCCAGGTAAAAGATGCGTGCCTTCAGTGAATGCCGTATGCCGGTCTGTGTGTAATAATTGAAGAAGGGATCCAGAAAGAAACTGAACATATTCTGCAGGATGGCTGAACCCGGGTATGCCCTGTAAAATCCTGCCGTATCGTCGAGCCACGCCATGACCATGTTCGTGTTGTTCTGGATGATGTTGCCGTTCAATCCGTAATTGAGTCCCAGTGTTTTCCGGGAACGGTAGCGCAGCATAAAGTTCATCCGGTACTGGCTGGAGGCCATCTGTTTGTCCGAAAAATTGCTGACCGTGTCGATCACCCACTGGTTCGGATGAGGCGCTCCGATGTAGCCGTGATCAAAATTCACCTGTCCTCCGACCACCACATCCAGGTTGCCGAGCATATGGGAATGGAGGAAGTTCGCACCGGCAATGTATGGATAGTCTGACCACCATTTGTATGTTCTGTCCTTCGGGGGAGTGTACATGCCTGTATAGACATTCACCTTGGTGAGGGGCTTCAGCTTGGGATAGGCTGTCCGGATATAGATGGCCCCGCTCAGTGCCGATGCACCGGATAGTACGGAGGAAGCACCTTTGATGACTTCCACCTGTTCAATGTTTTCGACAGGGATCAGGTCCCACAGCGAACGGCCGGCATCTCCGGTAAGCATGGGCATATCATCGACAAAAACACCCACCTTGCTTCCCACGCCGAAGGTAAATCCACTTCCGCCCCTGATCTGCGCCTCACCATCGAGGATGTTCAGTCCGGGAGTCTGGTCCAGAGCTGTCTCGATGGTACGGGTGTTCCTGTTCTCGATCGTTGTGGCTTTGATCACTTCCATGGAGACGGTAAGGTCCTCATACCGCTTTTCATACTTCCCTACCCTGATCTCAATGCCTTGCAACTCGCTTGCGTAGGGCTGAAGGACGATTTTTTTCTCCACGGTCTGTCCCGGCTTCAGCACAATGGTCAGCGTGTCGGATTTCATACCTGTGAAGTTGATCAGGAACGTGTGTGTACCGGGATTCAAGGAAAGGCTGAACTTGCCCTGAAGGTCCGAGGCGGCTCCCACCGTGGGATCGGAACGCAGAATGATGTTTGCCCCAATGAGGCTCTCACCGGTCTGTCCGTCGATTACCTTCCCGTTGAACATCCCTTTCTCCTGCGCAATGACCAGTACCGGAACAAACAGTGCCAGCAGGGCGAGCAGCAGGAAGGTTTTGTTGACGTTGGAAAAGAATCCCATGAGAACAAAGTTACATCATTACCTCAGGCAGATCTTCCTTGTGCTGATACCGTTCCTGTAAAGGATGCATCCAAGGTAGATCCCCGACGGAATAGTGGCCGGGATCGTTAGGGTGGGTGACAGGCCATGTGATTCAAAGATTATCCGGCCGGTAATATCCACCAGTCTGAAAAGACCCTCCTCCAGTACCTTTGGCGAATCATCCATGATGTAAACCGTCCGGTTGAACTGGTAAAAGGAGATCTGATATGGATGTTCCGTCCTGATCCCACCGGAATTGTTATAGATAAGCTGCAGATCATCCACCAGAGCATAGCTGTCGGCGATGGCATCGGTTCCGTTCCCGGCCTTGATGACCACCAGGATATATTCCGGTGTGTCATCGGAGAAATAGGTGAACGGCACCGAGAAACGGGTCCAGGCGTCCTTTGTCTCCGCCGGCATCGAGAAATTGGCGTCTGCCACCCAGTTATCATGGGTTTGGCGTTCCGGAAGGGATCCCTCTTCGACGTGTAGGATTGCCCGTATGCCGCCGTGATCATTGTTTGACGGGTAATATTTGTACCATCCCACCAGGCTGTCGGGCCTGGAGGTAAATGCCGTGTGCCATCGTGCATCATCGTGCTGTGTAAAGACATATCCGCTGTCGGGATTGAAATCTGCATGCACCCTTCCATTAGTGAGGGTACCGGTGGCCACGACCCCAAAGGTGGATATGTTAAACAGTTTGACGGAATAATTCCCTGAATGGGCATCGGTCGACTGTTCCCAGACCACTGGAGCTGCATTACTGGTTATGGGATTATCGGATGTCTTTATTGAACTCCAGTCGGTGGGTTCATCCTTGGGAAGGTCGACAAACTCCCAGTTCTCAAAACCCGCATTTTCGAGCTGCTGCTGTGCCGAAAGCCCGCAATGAACGGACAGGCACCATAGAATTAGTAATATCTTATTGTGTATGAATATTTTATGATTTATTGAACCTGTAGCTGGAAGGGCATACGGGCCTGTACGCCTTTCATGGCGGAGATCTCTTTCCAGATGCGGTAATATGGATAAAAATCACCAATTTCTTTCTGGATCCTGGTCTCCGGGTCTTTCCCCATCAGCTCGTCCATGATCTGCTGGAAAGGATCCTTCTGTTTGGGCAGGGAAACTATTTTGTATTCTTTCACATCTGCCATTTCCGAGGCCAGTTGGATGGCATCATCCAATCCTCCGAACTGATCAATAAGGCCGATCCGTTTGGCATCCACGCCGCTCCAGACGCGTCCCTGAGCGATGCTGTCCACTTTTTCCACAGGTATCTTACGGGCTTCGGCCACATAGGCCAGGAACGTGGCATAGATCTCATCTATTTCATACTGCATCACCTCTTTTTCTTTCTCCGTCATCGGCCGGTTGATGGCCAGGAACTCTGCGTTGGCATTGGTCTCTACCTGGTCGAAGGTCAGCCCCAGCTTATTCCTGAACAGGCCTTCCATGTTGGGGATGAATCCGAACACCCCGATGGATCCTGTGATGGAATTCTCATGGGCGACGATCTTGTCGGCCATGCAGGAGATCCAGTACCCCCCGGAGGCAGCCACATCACCGTAGGATGCCACCACCGGTTTTTTGAATTTGGCCAGCATCAGTTCCCTCAGGATGACATCCGAGGCCAGGGCATCGCCGCCAGGTGAATTGACACGCAGCACAATGGCGCGTACGGTAGTGTCCAGCCGCGCCTCGCGGATCGTTTTCGAAAGCTTCTCCGAACCAATCGTATAATCGTCCCCCTCTCCGCCGCCAATGCTCCCCAGCGCATAGATGACAGCAATCTTGTTCCTGACAAAAGCCCTGTCTTTCTTCACAGGCTCATATTCCATGTATTTTTTAAGAGAGACCGAAGGAATCTTCTTTTCTTCCTTGATATCCATTTTTTTTCTGATTTCTGCCATGAACTCGTCCTTGTACAGCAGCCCGTCAAGGAGTCCTGCTTCCACAGCCACATCCGCCTCCCTGGTGGCATCCAGTGCTGTCGCAAGCCGGTTGAGCTCTGCAACGGGTATGTTACGGGCAACAGATATCTGTTCGACCATACGGTCCCAGATGGAGGTAATGAAACGGCTGGTCTGCTCCCGGTTGGCATCGCTCATCCTGTCGGCGATGAAAGGCTCCATGGCACTTTTAAAACGGTTGTTCTTCGGACGGATGAGTTGAGCCTCCACATCGAGTTTCTCCAGCGTGTTCTTGAAAAAAGTGACCTCGGCGTAAAGGCCTTTAAATAGCATCATGCCCTTGGGGTTCATGTAGATCTTGTCACCGGCCGAGGCCAGGTAGTAAGATCCCTGGGTGTACATGTCCGCATAACTGTAGATGAATTTTCCCGATTCCCTGAAGTCCAGCAGACCGGTACGGATCTCATCCACGGTGGCGATCCCTGCCTGCAAGTTGGTCAGGTCAAGATAGATCCCCTTGATATGATCATCTTCTTTTGCTTTTTTAAGGCAGGCGAGGATGTCATCCAGACCGGGTGTCTTATCCATCGAGAAACTAGTGAAATTAGCGAAACTCGGACTTTTGGTCCCCCTGTCCATTACCTCTTTGTCGAGTGTCAGGTGAAATACCGCATTACTTGGTACCACAACGGTTTCTTTTTCTCCCAGGGATGCTACTGAGAACAGCAGGATCATGAAAAGAAAGAACAGGATGATGCATAGTAGCAGGTAGCCGACCATCGAAGCCAGCATGAATTTGAGAAAATCTTTCATGGAATTGGATGTATTGATTTCAGGCCATTAAATTACTAAAAAAAATACGAGAGGATGATGTACTTATTGTATTTTTGGTAAGATTAACCGATAAACTCACCCATGGCCGTTGTGTACCTGTCACTTGGAAGCAACCTTGGAGAAAGGGAAAGGATGCTGGAAACCGCCGTTGGGCAGCTGGCAGAAAGGGCAGGTGAGATGCTTTCCAGGTCTTCCGTTTATGAAACGGAGCCATGGGGTGTTGCTGACCAGCCACTTTACCTGAACTGTGTGATTTCGATGGAAACGCGGTTACGTCCGCTCGATCTGCTGGATGAGATCCATGCGATTGAGCAGCGTATGGGCAGATCGCGGAATGGGAAACCCTATCAGCCCAGAACCATTGATATTGATATCCTGTTTTATGACCAGCTTGTTTTCCGCTCCCTTCAGCTAACCATACCCCACCCTCTGCTGCACCGGCGCTCCTTCATCCTGGTTCCCCTGATGGAGATCGCCCCGGAACTGATGCACCCGCTTCTGAACAGGCCGGTAAAGGCTCTTTATGCTGAGAATCAGGACCCATTGACCGTACGAAAGTATAATACGAAATAAAAGACGATAGCTGGATGAGATACAATTATATCTCGATCGAGGGAAATATTGGAGCGGGGAAGACTTCCCTCGCACAGCGGCTGGCAGCACAGTTCAATGCACGGCTGATCCTGGAGCAGTTTGAGGATAATCCCTTCCTGCCGAAATTTTACCAGGATCCCATGAAGTATGCATTCCCGCTGGAGCTGTCCTTCCTGGCCTCCCGTTTTCAGCAGCTGAAGGACCAGCTGCCGCAACAGGAGCTGTTCACCTCCCTGACCGTATCGGATTATGTCATTTACAAGTCTTTCATCTTTGCACAGCGCACTATCCGCGATGATGAGCTTATGCTGTTCAAGCGGCTCTTCGACCTGATGGCCTCGTTCCTTCCCAGGCCTGAACTGCTCATCTACCTGCATGTGGATGTGGAGAAACTGCTTCAGAACATTCGCCTCAGGGGCAGGGGATATGAGCAGGATATCCAGCCAGCCTACCTGGAGGGCATCCAGGAGAACTATTTCGGATTTTTCCACCAGCACCCCGAATTACGTATCCTGGTCGTGGATACGAACTTCATCGATTTTGTGAGCCTCAGGGAAGATTATGACCGGTTGCTGGATGTGATATCACAGGAATACCCAAAAGGCATCACCAGGATCGTCCTGTAAAAAAAAACGGGAACACCGGGTATATATCCCTGTGCTCCCGTTTTTGAGCCGTTGGGCTCTTCGGATCCTGTCCTGTTATTTTATCAGCGCCTGGAAGTTAGGATCATCCCAGTACTTGACAAATTCACGGTCAGCTCCGGCAGCTATCTTGCATTTTTCACTGGCCTTCACTGCCTTGGTGAGGTTTTCGATGACCATCTGGGCATTATCGGTGCGTGCACCAATGACCGCTTTCATATAGTCAACCTTTGTGCTGGCTTCGGCACAGTTCAGTTCATTTTCTGCACCCTTGTAATCACCTTTCTGGAATTTGGCCAGTGCGATGTTGTACGTGCACTTTGAGCCTGCGAAGGATGTCAGTGCCTGATCGTATTTGCACTGGGCCGTCTGAATGATTCCCATGTTGTAACCTACCGGGGCGCCATACTGTTTGGCTTTGGTGTAATAGGTTTCGGCCATGGTGTAGTCACCGATCTTTGAATAATAGGCACCGAAGTTATTCAGCACAACAGGATTGTTTGGGCATAAGCCTTCCGCTTTTTCTAGCAGTTTCTTGGCATCGTCCAGTTTGTCCTGCTTCAGGTACACCCATGCCAGGTTGTTATATCCCTTGCAGTCGTTCGGATAAAGCTCGATATATTTCTTCAGGATCGCTTCTTTCTCTGCCAGATCATTGGTCAGCGTCGCTGCATAAAGAAGTTCTTTCTGTGTGAGCTTTGATGGATCGGTTTTACCAAAATTCAGTATTTCTGCGTCGGTTTTGAACGGATCATAGACCCATGCTTTCATATGGGTTCTGCGCAGCGGAGGCAGGATGTCTTCTTCGATTTCCTTGTAGACCAGCGCCATGTTCTTGATTTCCTGTTCGCGCCTGGCAACATTGGGCTGCGACTTGACCACATTCAGGATCACGTTCTTGTCTTTCAGGCCGGAGGCTTCCACAGCTTTGACAAAACCGTCCCAATCTTCACCGTGAGCGCGGATATCGAACTTGATGTCCTTGGTGGCATCCAGCTTGACGGTTGATTTCTTGTCCTTTGCCATCTTTTTGTAGAAGTCGATCAGGTAGTTATGGCCAGTTTTTGCACGGTTCTGTGAAAGATCTTCGTTATGGCTTTCTTCCCCTTCGGGTGAGGCCCATGCATCGATCTCAATGTTTCTGATCCTGGGGCCGGAGGCCAGGAACTGCTTGAACTCATCCAGCTTTGCCTTGGCAGCTTCATTCTTGTTCAGGGCCATGTTCCAGTTCAGATCCCATCTGTCGACGATGAACCAAATAGTAGCCTCTTTGCTTGAATAGGTCTGTCCTTCATAGAATTCGCTCGGATCGAGACCCAGTTTCGTATAGGTTTCCTTATCAGCGTACAGCAGCTGTTCGTCGTGAACAACCTTCTTGGGCATGATCGTACCGTCGGCGATCTTACGCTCGGGCATGACCACATATTTATAGTCGGTCATGATGACTTCGCGGGTGGCTGGTTCATAGGTAGTCTTTACGAGGTATGCCACGGGATCCACCACCAGTTCGGATCCTTCCATGCCTTCCTGGTAGGGAATCGTGGTGTTGTAGGTAAAGCTGCCACCTTCTTCATAGGGGATGACCTTGCCGTCGCCCACCACGTTCTCGCCCTGCAGATAGATCGGGTCAAGTGCGTAGGAACCGCCGTCCCATTTCAGGACAGGTGCGAACTGCATGACCGCTTTCTTGTTGAAATATTTTTCCGGGAAGGTTCCCTTGATGGTCACCGGAATATCGGTGCATGTGTTGACCAGCGGGTCAGGAATGACCTCATACTTGACCAGGCCATAGTTTTCAGCCATCTTGTTCAGATTGCCGCTGGAGATGAGTTTATAGGTCAGACCCAGAGAAGTGTAGCTGAACATATCGTTCTTAACCGGCATGGCATCGTCCACGAAATTGTCGATCTCATCCGATCCGGAAAAGCTGAAGGTGCTTTCCAGGTTGAGGTCCAGCTTTGGGGCCAGCCGGAAGTCGATCCCAATCCCCACAGGGATGTTGTAGGTCGTCCTGTTGTCGGGTGTTTTCAGGTCATCCCCGATCCATTTGATCTCATTCTCGTCGAGCACGCCTTCAAGGTATGCCATCGTGATCTCAGGTTCATTGCCTTCCGTACTGTGAAGTTCACCCTTTGACATCACCAGTCCGATACCTCCGATGAGGTTGAAATTGATGAACCTGTCAGGATTATAGCCACCGATGAGGTTGGATAGATTCAACACTCCGGTCAGCCTGGGATTATGAAAGCTTTTCGTTTCAAAATGCCAGTTGTAGTAATTGTCTGAGAACCGGATCACGTCATCGTCGGCTTTTGTTCCTTCAAGCTTGCCTCCCTGGTAATGCAAACGCAAACCAAATGCAGAGCCAATCTGATACCCTACTCCCAGGCCATATCCCAGATTCCAGTCGTCCGTATTCGGGAATACAGCACCCTTATCATCAGGTGATGCAATATCACCGTGATACAGCAACAATCCACCATTGATATTCAGGAACCAGTAAGGATCAAATGAAGTGGTTTTCTTTTCCTTCTCCTGCTTTGGCTCCTTTGTTTCCTGGGCAGGGTTCAGGAAGGGAATTCCTAAAAACAAAAGGGTCAACACCCCTACTTGTGATAAGAGTACTAATTTTTTCATATGCTCATGATTTTAGTGATATTTTATACTTATTTCCTGCAATAAAAAACAAAGATATGAAGATTAATGAACCAAGGCGAAAAATTTGGCTCAAAATTAGAGAATAAATAACCCAAACGCAAATTTTTTATTTATAATTGCTGAAAACTGTTCTACAAGGATCATATTCCAATAAACCTACCGGCGACTCCGTTTGATCTTATCGGGAGATCATTTGCTGAAACCATGCTGAAGCTTTATACGGTGAAAATTCATTTTCGTTCCTGATATTGTTTATCATGTTGATATCCATCTTAATAGCCTCCTCCAGATGTTTCCTCAGGGCCGCTTCATTCCCGGATCTTGCTTCGCAGACAGCTGCCAGGTAATGATTCGTTGCTGTTGGAGGGGCACAGGCGAATCGTTCAGCGGCTTTCGGCAGCTGGCCGGCCATCATGGCTGCAAGGCCTGAATTGGTATGGCAGGGATGGATTTCCATGGCAAGGCTTGCCTTCTCGTACATTCCCTCAAGAAGGTAACCGATCCCGTAGTTATAGGCTACATCTACACCTTCTTTTTCCGCCAGTTCCAGGTACGTGAGCGCTTTGCCGGGATGATTCAGCATGAGCGAGGCGGCTCCCATGTTATTTAAAATGACGCCGTTCCGGGGAAAAAGATTGCTGGCCTGGTTCAGGTAGACCATCGCTTTTTCTGGCTGTTGCATCCCAAGGTAGATACAGGCAGCATTGTTATGAGCTTTCCATTCTTCGGGATAATATCGGCAGGCTCCCTGGCATATTTTCAACCGTTCTTCATTGCTTTCGGTCAGCGTTACTGCGTACATGAGCTGACTGAACCGCAGTTCCTCAGGGTGAACCAGCGCCATTTCCAGAAGTTCCTGGTCGGTCTTGAAGGGTTCTCTGTAGTGAATCCGGATACTGATCCTCCGGAGCAAAGGAAGGAGGTTTTCTTTTAACGTACCTGAAAGCTGTGGTATCATGAGAAGATCTTCCAGCTCTTTATCATTTTCGGTATTTTGATCTTCGATGATTTTTACGATCTCATCCTTCCCCTCCAGATCCGAAGCCCTGAGGATCTTTGCCAGCCCTTCCCAGTCCTCTCCCCCGATTTCTGTCAGGATCACACAGGACGGTTTACCTGCTCCCAGTTCACGTAGAGTCTCCCTGACATAGTTGACCCCTGCCTTGGCCCGCTTTTCCGAGAGGGTGTGGTTGTATGCAATGTCTCCTTCGGGAGAGGCATAGGCTGTGACCACCACCGTATCCATTTCCCAGCCTATCTTTATGGGTTGAAAGAGCAGGTCAAGATGCTCCCTGACCAGAGGAATACGGTTAGTCGGAAGATCAGGGTCAATATGATCATCATCCTTTTCAAAAAAAAGGTTGGCCATCCTGCTTTCCTGCAGACGTCCCTCATAAGGCTGTGAGGCGAGGATGATGTGCTCATCGTGAATGATGTATCGTTGCACAAATTCTTTGTGGATAGCAGCTGTATCGATCCCTTTCTCCGTCTGCGCGGAGATGGGTACTGAAATGAACAGCCATACGGCCAGATAGAACAGATGAAACCGCATGATGATAAAGAGTTGGTATGATTGGAATAATTGGACGAAGGTAGGTTATTTTTTCGAAAGTTTGCCGTAAATCTCCCAGAGCACTATTCCGGCCGTGACAGATATGTTCAGGGAATGTTTGGTTCCAGCCTGTGGGATCTCAATACATCCGTCGACCAGTGCCATAACCTCTTCCTGTACGCCTGCGACCTCATGTCCGAAGATCAGCGCCAGCCGACCGGACGGATCCGGCATAAAATCTTCGAGGCAAATGCTCTCGTCGGCCTGCTCCACCGCGATGACCCGGTAACCTTCTCCCTTCAGTTCTCCGACGGCATCTGCCGTACTTTCCCTGTAGACCCAGTCCACGCTCTCGGTGGCTCCCAGTGCCGTTTTGTAGATATCCCTCTGGGGTGGTGTCGCCGTGATGCCGCACAGGATGATCCTTTCAATGCGGAAGGCATCCGCAGTGCGGAAGACGGAACCCACGTTGTGGGTACTCCGCACATTGTCCAGCACGATGACGACGGGGAGCTTTGATGCTTTTTTGTACTCTCCGATTGATAATCGTTCCAGCTCTTCATTCTTTGTTTTACGCACTGCCTGGCTTTTTTACAAAGGTAAGTTTTAGTGCGGCGCAAATTCCAAATTCCATGACCCAAATCCCAAACAAATTCCAGGATTCAAATTCCAATGCATGGCGACGAAAAGGCATTGCAATAATCAGGAATTGATCTTTCATTATTCATACCGCGTAGCGGTTCAAGTCTTGTAGCTCAATGATATGCACCCCACCCTGGCCCCTCCCCTTCAGGGGAGGGGTTGGGGTGGGGTAGTTTGCGGGTACAGGAAGAAGTGAAATTCCAAAATCCATGATCCAAATCCCAAACAAATTCCAATATCCAAAATCCAAACAAATTCCAGGATTCAAATTCCAATGCATGGCGACGAAAAGGCATTGCAATAATCAGGAATTGATCTTTCATTATTCATACCGCGTAGCGGTTCAAGTCTTGTAGCCTATCGGGACAAATTCCAGACATTGGAAAAAAGAAACCATTTAAAGCGTAATTTTGGAATTTGTATTTTGTGATTTGTTTGGAATTTGGTGCTTGTGATTTGGAATTTTCAATGGATACATCCTCCGACATCACTCCCTTGATGAGGCAATACAACGCCATCAAGTCCAAATACCCCGACGCCCTGCTGCTGTTCCGGGTGGGCGACTTCTATGAGACATTCGGGCAGGATGCGATCCTGACCTCCAAATTGCTGGATATTGTCCTCACCCGAAGGGCCAACGGCGCTGCAACTTATATCGAGCTGGCAGGATTTCCCTATCATGCGCTGGATACCTACCTGCCCAGGCTGGTGAAAGCCGGACAGCGCGTGGCGATCTGCGATCAGCTGGAGGACCCCAAACTGGCGAAGAAGATCGTGAAACGTGGCGTCACGGAACTGGTCACCCCCGGAGTGTCTTATAATGATAAAGTACTGGATACCAGGGAGAACAATTTCCTGGCTGGCATTCACCTGGGTGAGAAGATCACAGGCATCGCATTCCTTGACGTCTCCACCGGAGAATTCTACCTGTCGCAGGGCTCGGTTGAATACATTGATAAGCTGATCCAGACCTTCAGGCCCAGCGAGGTGTTGCTTCAAAAGAATATGCAGGCTCATTTCAGGACCCTGTTCGGCGAAAAATTTTACATCAATACATTCGATGACTGGGTCTTTACCATTGATTTCACACAGGATCTTTTGCAGAAGCACTTCGGCACCACCTCCCTCAAGGGCTTCGGTGTGGATGATCTCCCCCAGGGCATCATTGCCGCAGGCGCGATATTGCATTACCTTGCCGAGACGCAGCACGACCGTGTGCAGCATATCTGCAAGATATCACGACTGGAAGAAGATCGTTATGTCTGGCTTGATAAGTTCACCGTTCGCAACCTGGAACTTGTGAGCACGCCCAATGAGCACGCCGCCACATTGCTGCAGGTGATGGACCATACGATCTCCCCCATGGGCTCCCGGCTGCTGAAAAAGTGGATCCTGCTTCCGCTGAAGGAAAAGGCACCGATCGTCGAGCGCCACCAGGTGGTCGGACACCTGATGACCCATACGGATCTGGCGGACTTGCTCAGTCAGCAGATCCGGCTGATGGGCGACATGGAACGGCTGATCTCCAAGGTGGCCGTCGGACGTATCAGTCCCCGTGAGATCCTCCAGGTGAAGCGGGCCCTGGAAGCCGTCGAACCGGTGAAAAAAGCCTGCCTGAGCTCCGATCTGCCCTTTCTGTAGCGAATGGGCGAACAGTTGAACGCGTGCCCCCTGATCACGCAGAAGATAGGGCTGGAGCTGAATCCCGATCCACCGGCTTTAGCCGCTAAAGGGAACGTGATGCACGACGGGGTCTTCCCTGAACTGGACGAACTCCGCAACCTGATGCACCGTGGCAAAGACTACCTGGTACAGATCCAGCAGCGGGAGATCGCCAGGACAGGGATCTCATCACTGAAAATAGGATATAATAATGTATTTGGCTATTACCTTGAAGTGACCAATACGCATAAGGATAAGGTCCCTGCCGACTGGATGCGCAAACAAACCCTGGTCAATTCCGAGCGTTATATCACCGAAGAGCTGAAGGAGTACGAAGAAAAGATCCTGGGGGCAGAGGAGAAGAGCCTTGAGCTGGAACTGCAATTGTTCGAAGCGCTGGTGGCCAGCCTGGCCGAATACATCGAACCCGTGCAACTCAACGCCAAGCTCATTGCGCGGCTTGACTGCCTGCTGACTTTCTCGATGATCGCCCGGAAGTACCATTATGTCATGCCGGAGATGGACGACAGTTATCAGCTGGACATACACGGCGGCCGTCATGCGGTCATCGAGCACCAGCTTCCCCCGGGTGAAAGGTATATCCCGAACGACGTCATGCTGGATCCAGAAACGCAGCAGATCATTATCCTGACCGGTCCCAACATGTCGGGCAAGTCGGCCCTGTTGCGCCAGACCGCGCTGATCGTGCTGATGGCGCAGATGGGTTCGTTCGTGCCGGCCGATGCGGCGCGGATCGGCGTGGTGGACAAGATCTTCACCCGCGTGGGAGCTTCGGATAATATTTCATCGGGCGAGTCCACGTTCATGGTAGAGATGAATGAGACGGCGAGCATCCTGAACAATGTCTCCAACCGCAGCCTGATCCTGCTGGATGAGATCGGACGCGGCACCAGCACCTACGATGGCATCTCCATTGCCTGGGCGATTGCCGAATTCCTTCACGAGCATCCGCTGTTCCATCCCAAGATCCTGTTTGCCACGCATTACCATGAGCTGAATGAGATGGCCACCCGTTACCCGCGCATAAAAAACTATCATATTTCGATCAAGGAGATCAATAACCGGATCATTTTCCTTCGGAAGTTGGAGGAGGGAGGCAGCGAGCACAGTTTCGGCATCCATGTGGCGAAGATGGCCGGGATGCCGCCCAGCGTGCTGGAGAGGGCGGAGGAGATGCTGCGGGTGTTGGAGGCAAAGGCGGTTGGCGGTAGGCGGTTGACGGTTGACGAAAAGCAGTTGGCAGTAGGCAGTAGGCAATTGGCAGGGAAAGAAAAGGCGAGAGCAGGAGGCAGCCTGTCCCGAGGAGATTCGACGAAAGGAGGGACGACGAGGGAGAAGCAGGAGGCGGGGGGGTATCAGCTGAGTTTCATACAGTTGAACGATCCGTTGCTGGAGCAGATACGGGATGAGATCCTGAAGACCGACATCAACACCCTGACGCCGGTGGAGGCGCTGATGAAGCTGAATGAGATAAAGAAGATGCTGGGGGAGGGTTAGGCAGTTGACGGTTGACGGTTGACGGTTGACAGTTGGCAGTTCAGTGTAATGAAAAGGGAATAGACTTCTATATGTTAGCCCCGAAGGGGCGCCATATTGTTAGCAAATAGGGTAGGTGGTAGACCCCGAACCCCGAAGAGGTGACATAATGATAAAAAATCCGGATAAAATTTCCGAATTTGGAAAAATGTATTAATTTTGCCATCCCAAAAATGGATCCCACGCGGAAATAGCTCAGTTGGTAGAGCATAACCTTGCCAAGGTTAGGGTCGCGGGTTCGAGTCCCGTTTTCCGCTCAAAAAATTCGATACGCAGTATCGAATTTTTTGTTATCTTCACACCCACACCCACACCCACACCGACACTCACACTCACACCCACCTCGCCCGGGTGGTGGAATGGTAGACACGAAGGACTTAAAATCCTTTGGCCAATGCGGCCGTGCGGGTTCAAATCCCGCTCCGGGTACAGTGCCGAAATGCTAGATAAATAGGCGTTTCGGCATTTTTTTATTTCCTGAAGGAAGTATAAAAAAGAATTGTTGGCTGAAAAATTTTGCTTAAAGTGCGGAAATAAGGTGCGGAAACTGTTTTTTTCTTTCATTTTATACTTCTGGATTTTTTTGTTCTATGTGATTTTTCTTGGCTGTTCTGAACTCTTGCAACTCTTGATCTCGTTCCTCTGCCGTTGGAAAGACTCTAAACCCGTGAGCAGCTTTAGCAATTTCCTTTTTATCTATATAATTACTTTCTATCACTTGATCACCCGAATGTCCTGTAATTACTTTAGTGTTGCCAATCCCCATGAAGATTTCCAAATTTGTAATATATGTCTTTCTCAAGCATTTGAAAGTTAGTTTCCTCCCTGTGTTAAGCTGATCATAGTAATGAGTAAAACCTCGACTAAGAACATCGGACATCACCTTTCCCCTTTTAATTTTTACTTCAGGAGCCAATATAAAGTCATCTGTTTTGGAAGATTTATTAGGATCTAGCTCATACAGTAGCTTTTCTAATGAAGCGGTAACAGGAATATAGATGAACTTTTTTTCTTCATCAGAGATTCTATTTTGAATTCGATTGACCTTATAATCCTCCACTTTGATATATTGAATTCCATTGCTTTCCTGAATATCCTTCCATTTTAGGTTAATGATCTCTTCTCGCCTTCTGCCAGTTTCTAGTGCTAGACGAATACCATCAGCCAGCCAGGGACGAAATAGGTTTCGCATAGGCTTTACTCCATTTTTATATTCCCTGATCCCATTCTCGGGCGTGATTTGTTTAAGCAGGGCTTGATATTCTTGAAAAGTTATCGCTTCGGGTCTTGGATTTAAATTCTTCCGTTTGACTTTTTCGAAATAATTTCTGATCGGGCAATCATATTCTTCCGCATACCATTTCAGAAAGGAGGTATAATAACTGAAATACTTATTGAATGTCCTGGGTGCAAGTTTTCTCTTTTCCAAGGATGAGAAAATCATACCTACCATCTCATTATCTATATCCTCCGTCAGGAAGGTTGCAAGGTTGTATCTATTATCTTTTAAGCATTCTGCGAGACTTTTTAAGGCTCGCTCGACATCTTTGATATGTTCCCTGCTTCTTACTTTTATCAAATGGGCCGGAACACCTTCGTTGTTTAACCAGCCAATATATCGAGCCAAGGCATGAATCAGAAGATACGGCTTGTTTTGGCTTTGATCTTCCCTTCTAATTTCATGTTTTAGTGCTTTATTTTTATTTTCCTGATAAACTCCACTTTTTACTTCTCTCTCAAATTCAATTGCCTGTTTTATCGCTTGGTTAATGTCTCGTGTATCTAATTTTTTTGTTCTTCTCTGATTGTCTGTACCTGGCACATGGATAATTACTTTAAAAACATGTTTATCTCCATTCTTACATTGCCAAAGGGGCTTGCCAGACATTTTGCAAATTTCTGAGACACTTGTTTTACATTTATAACAGAAAACCTTTAATCCTTTCCATTTTTTTGATTCTGGAATATACAAAGGTTTATTTTCCATCGTGGCTATCATAGCGTGCGCTTATTATATTTGTAAATATTGACAGAAGGTTTTTTTCATATTCCCCTTGTGGTTTATATTCCTCTGCTTTTTCAGAGTGGCTACTGCGATTCCGATAGAATGACTTCTTTGAGGCATAGCTAGTAATAGAGCGCAGTCTGTAAATTTTATTTTTCTCTTTCTCAAATTCATCTCTTAATACAAACTGTCTATTTGAACCGATATCGGATAAAATACGAACATTGTTATTCTTGCACCACCTCCGTACTGATCTGCGATCACGATAACGAAGCTCTCCAAGTAAGTCCTGGAGGTAAAGACGTTCTTCAGTCATTTAAAGTAATCTTAAATACAGGAACTTTTTGTTCAGCTGTAGGCTTGTTATTTGGCTTATTGTTCAAATAAGTCATTGAATTACTCAGATTAAAATGTTTAATCTGCAATTCCGCTAAACGTTCGATATTCATAATACAAATGTTAGGTTTTGTACTTATTTATGAACCCAGGAAATGAAAAGGAAATAGGAGGGAGATTATTTTGGAAAAGCCTGAAAGGTTAATTTGACTTTGTTTTCCAAAAGGTATAAAATGTCTCTATCCTATGCAATGGTCTTTTCATTACATGGGCCCAAGATTAATATTCTTGGGTGCCCTATTTCAACTCTAATTGAAATGGGGCTTTTTTTATTACAGGCTGTTAAAGAACTATTTACTAAACATTATTAAGTGCCTATCATTTCTTATCTTTGAACACAAAGAAAATACTAATTTATTCCTAAGTGTATGAAATGCATGCTATTACATAACAATACACTAAAATACACTACAACAAATTGACCTTATTATGAAGAAGAAAACAATTCCTCTTCCAGTCGAGCTTGTCCAAATATTAAAGAAGAAAATAGAAGAAAGTTATTCAGGAGATATTATAGTTGGATTTACCTTTTACTTGAATCAAAGTATTGAAATTTTAAAAAGAGAAGGAATCATTTTTGAACACGTCAATATAATTAAAGACTCAAAAGGAGGATTTATCGAGAAAGGTAATATTACTCATGATATTATTAAAAATGCAATAATACGAGCGCCCTTTAAAGGAAAGAAAAAATTAATAAAGGCTCTTATTATTGCTGCTTATGGTGCAGATTGGGGAATTGTTTATAATCAATATTATGATAGAAATGGAGACTTAATAAATAGTGAGGCATCGGATAAAGTAATAAAAAATACAGATTTAGAAAAGGTTTTAAGAACAATAACCCTTGAAAATTGGAATGCTTCTGCTAATTTCTCTACTCCTCAATGGGCAAATTACATAAAGATTCCAATTAAAAATGGACTTATTAAGAGGATTAGATGTCAAATAATAACAACTTCGGAATATTATCGGTTTGGCTTTAAATTATTTAGAAAAAATGGCAAACTATTTGGCGATGGCTCTATTCAGTCTTTGGATAACAATTTTCTAATTCATATTGGAAAAAATATTTTATCAAATGAAATATTTTTTACAACTTATCGTAATGGCATACGCCAACGACCTGATAGATATACTGAAGCTAAGCCGTTAGACAACCGGATTTTAATTGAATTGTTTATTGATAATGAAAATATCCTTTACCTATTATTGAATGGAAGTGAAGTTTTAAAATTTCTTATAAATAAGGAAATCCGTGAACAAGTATATATGCTTGCCTGGGGTGACGGAAATGAATTTCAGATGGTAGTCGAGAATATCGAAATCGAATTTGAAAATGAATAAAATAGGAATTATCAGCACCTGCCTTCCCACTCAATGTGGTATCGCTACATATTCAGATGATCTTATTAATTATCTTAAAATTCAATATCCATTTTTGAATTTTCATCAGTTTGAGCTATCTTTTAATCCGAAAACGAATAATTCTAAAAGATTTGTTATAAGAAATTATCAAGCGGAGGACTATATTAAAGCTTATGAATTTATTAATTCTTCAGATATTGATTTACTTGATATTCAGCATGAATTTAAAATATTTGGAAAACCGGACGGAGAGAATATAAATATTTTATTAGAAAATGTAACGAAACCAATCGTTACTACTTTACACACAGTAAACATTGAACATCCAAAGAACAGAGAAAGTATTTTTCAGAAAATCATAATAAGAAGCAATTTATTATTTGTTTTTTCAGAATATGCCAAAAGTTGTATTATTGACAAATATAATGTTGAGGAATCTAAAATAGAAGTTATTCCTCATGGAACTCCATTAATCCCCTTTCGTCTGCCAAAGGAAATCCAAGAAAGAAAATATAGCCAAGACGTTTTGATTTTTGTTTCTTCTGGTTATATGCGTGAAACAAAAGGTTATGATATGGCAATAAATGCCTTGAATAAATTAAAGAATATTATAGGCAATTTTCATTATTACATAATCGGTGCAGATCATCCCCAAAACGAAACTTCTAAAATTTATCGGAAACATATAATTGAACTAATCAATGAATTTGATTTTCAAGATAAAATAACATTTATTAATAAGTTTCTACCGCAAAAAGAGTTAATTGAGTTGATTCAGATGGCTGATGTTTG
This sequence comes from Bacteroidota bacterium, assembly GCA_022711405.1. Lineage (GTDB taxonomy): Bacteria > Bacteroidota > Bacteroidia > Bacteroidales > JAGONC01 > JAGONC01. The sequence goes on along the minus strand of JAKLFC010000006.1, from coordinate 2,517 downwards.
TCTATTACCTTATTCCAAAAAGGAACAAAGTTCAAGCGGAGTTTTAGCATTGATGATTGCCTGTGGGCGACCGGTGATAGCAACTCCTTTTCAATTTGCAGATTCTCAAATAACGGAACAATCCGGTATAATATCCGAGACATTTCTTCCAAGTGATTTTGCCAAAGGAATTCTGACTTTGATAAAAAGAAAAAGTAGTTGGGAGAAAATTATGCACTATAACCATACTCTTGGTCAATCCTGGAATTGGAATAATGTGGTTAAGCAATATTATCAGGGATATGAAAAAGCTATTATAGGTTACGGGAATAAAGTTAATTATTCAGCATTTGATTCGAGGTAGTTAGTTGTTATTATTTTAATAAAGCTCTTGTTTTAATTCCAACAATTCCATCAGCTGTTAATCCATTGGCTGTTTGAAAAGCTTTGACGGCTGTTTCGGTTTTAAGACCAAAATAATTTGTTTCGTTTCCTGGAGAACCACCACCTTCAGTATTAATAACATAACCGTGAGTATTTAGATATATCTGTAATTGTCTGACATCTTGACCGGTCATACCTAATTTTAGGATTCGAGTGAAGGTTGGAGTGTTCTGTGTGGTTTCTGGCGAAGTAGGAGTAGATGTTGACATAACTATTCCAGCCGCTAAAGCTCTGGCTTGTTGTTCAGCTTGGAACTGAGCGAGGACAGCAATCGAAGTACCGGTACCAGATGAGACTCCTGAGTGATGTTCTTCTTCTTCTGGTTCAACAAATTGAGGATAATTATCGTCATATTCATACCAGGGATTACCGTTGAAACCCCATTCGTCTTCTCCACCTTGATCGTAGACTCCGTGATCTGAAGAATAAAATACTTCGTTGTCTGTTTCAGTGTAGGTTACTTCAGCAGAACCTTCTGATACAGGATTTTTTTCCTCATACATTACTAGGCCTATACCATGTAAATTATTATTGTCTCTTGATTTATACCAGCCAGAATTTGAGATGTTTGTATCTATGGGATCACCTTCGTTGTGAAATAAAGTTCCTACTAAACCACCAGCAGTAAAAGCTATAACGTTTCCTGTGGCGTAAGAATTTTTAATATAACCACCATCGCTAACCCCAACTAAACCACCAGAACCATACATACTTTCTTCAGATTCTGAGGTAGTGCCTGTAACACTTCCTGTAGCATAAGAATTTGTCACGTTGCATTCATTGAAGCCAACTAGTCCGCCGACATAAATAATTCCGAAAACATCACTTGTTGAATATGAATTAATTATCGTCGCTGTCTCAGAACTGTATGAAGCTCCTGCTAATCCCCCAACTCCACAGTAACCTGAAACATTACCAGAAGTATAAGATTTTTCGATATAACCGTGATTATCTCCAACAAGACCACCAACAGAACATCCACCATTTTCATTTCCACTTATTTCTCCAGAAATTGAAATATTAATAATAGTACTTTCTGCATTAGAATTTCCAGCCAAAGCACCGACACTATCATAAGCACTAACAATATTAACATGAGTCAAATTTACATTTTTAATATTAGAAGGTTCTTCTCCAGAGCCAATAGTACCAAATAAACCAACCGACCGATACGTTGGTCGATTGATGTATAGATTTGAAATTGTTTTGTTATTACCATCGAATATCCCAATAAATGAAGTACCATATTCTTGTCCACCATCGTAAGTTAATCCTATCGGCATAAAGCCAGCTTCATCGTTCCAATTTACAGTATCAGAACAATTAATATCGTTGTTTAAAATGAAATAATAATTACCTGTAAGATATGGATAAGTTTCTCCATCATAGTAATTCATATCCTGTAATTGTTCACAGGTTTCTATCTGGAAAGGATCACCTTCTGTTCCAGTTCCACCAGCAAAAGGAGATTCTGGCTCTTCTGCAACTCTTGCATTGATTAAAATTGATACGTCATTGCTACTTTTATTAGCCACAGCCAAGTCTAGATTATTGTCACCATCAAAATCGGCCGAGGTGACGGAGGATGGAGTAGTTCCTGCACCATAGTTTACAGCCGTGTCAAAAGTGCCATCACCATTGCCCAAGAGTATTGATACATCATTACTACTCCAATTAGCCACAGCCAAGTCTAGATTATTGTCACCATCAAAATCGGCCGAGGTGACGGAGTATGGCCAAGTTCCCACGCCGTAGTTAACAGCCGTGTCAAAAGTGCCATCACCATTGCCCAGGAGTATTGATACGTCATTGCTACTCCGATTAGCCACAGCCAAGTCTAGATTATTGTCACCATCAAAATCGGCCGAGGTGACGGAGGATGGAGTAGTTCCTGCACCATAGTTTACAGCCGTGTCAAAAGTGCCATCACCATTGCCCAGGAGTATTGATACATCATTGCTGGCGTAATTAGCCACAGCCAAGTCTAGATTATTGTCACCATCAAAATCGGCCGAGGTGACGGAGGATGGAGTAGTTCCTGCACCATAGTTTACAGCCGTGTCAAAAGTGCCATCACCATTGCCCAGGAGTATT
>JAKLFC010000005.1 GCA_022711405.1 Bacteroidota bacterium | reverse complement strand
AGTTCACCCCGCCTGTGGCGGTCACACTGATCGAAGTCGTCGTGCAGGTCAGCTCTGTGATGCCCGTATTGTTGGTGATACCTGCCGTAGGAGGGGTAATGTCCTGGGTGATCGTGATGCTCTCGGTGTCGGTACACCCGTTGGCACCCGTCACCGTCACGGTGTAGAGACCTGGTGATGTGAAGTTGTTAGCAGCTGTCGTTGGTGTAGTTCCCCCATCCCATTGATAGTCTACCCCGCCTGTCGCTGTTACACTGATCGATGTCGAAACACAAGTCAGTACCGTGGTGCCGGTGTTGTTGGTGATTCCCGCCGTCGGTGGGGTGATGTTCTGGGTGATGGTGATGCTTTCCGTGTCCGTACACCCGTTGGCTCCCGTCACTGTTACCATGTAGGTCCCAGGAGAAGTGAAGCTGTTGGCAGCCGTTGCCGGTGTCGCTCCTCCGTCCCATAGATAGTTCACCCCGCCTGTGGCTGTCACACTGATCGATGTCGTCGTGCAGGTCAGCTCTGTGATGCCCGTATTGTTGGTGATCCCTGCCGTGGGTGGGGTGATGTTCTGGGTGATGGTGATGCTTTCCGTGTCCGTACAACCGTTGGCACCTGTTACCGTCACCGTGTAAGTGCCCGGTGAGGTGAAGCTGTTGGCAGCTGTTGCCGGTGTCGCTCCCCCGTCCCATGAATAGCTTACACCGCCCGTGGCGGTTACACTGATCGAAGTCGTCGTGCACGTAAGTACCGTCGTTCCTGTGTTGTTGGTGATTCCGGCGGTTGGTGGCGTAATGTTCTGGGTGATCGTGATGTTTTCTGTATCGGAACAGCCATTGTCATCAGTCACGATAACGGTATAAATACCCGGTGCAGTAAAAGTATTATTGGCTGTTGTCGGCGTGGAACCTCCATTCCATTGATAACTAACACCACCGGTGGCCGTAACGCTGATTGAAGTTGTAGTACAGGTCAGTACAGTCGTACCCGTGTTGTTTGTAATGCCTGCTGTAGGCAAAGCATGTACTGTTACCATCACTACATTTGAATATGCCGGGGCACAACTGCCTAACGATACAAGAGCACGATAATAAATAGTTGACGTAAGATTTGACGTTGTGTAAATATCTGTCGTTCCCCCATTTCCATCCGTAACATTAGACCATAGATCATAACCGTTTGGTGACCACTGCCATTGAATCGATCCTTCTTCGTCAGATAAATAAATACTTGTGCTACTTCCATAGCATATAGAAGAAGGTATGGCTTGGGCTGTTCCACCTACAGAAGGAGGAGTTACTGTCAGCGTCCTGAAAGAGCTGACTGGGGTACCGCAACCTGTGGAAAGCGTATAGGTGATATCTGTAGTCCCCACTGCCCAGGCGGTTACGAGGCCAGTTTGAGAATCCCTCGTTGCAACCGCAGGGTTGGTGCTGCTCCACGTCCCACCTGGTTCACCATTGCTGTTATAAGTAGCAGATTGTCCAACACACAGAGGTGTAGTGCCAGAAACGGAGCCTGGATTTGCGTTCGGATTCACCTGTAGTAGCTTGAATGAATGAACCGGTGCACCGCAGCCTGTACTTATGCTATAGTAAATAAAGGTCGAGCTTGCCATTAGTGCCGTCACTTCTCCAGTAGTGGAATTCACTGTAGCGACTTCCGGATTACTGCTCCACCAGGATCCCCCTGCATCACCATCACTGGTGTATGTAGTTGTTTCTCCAATGCAGAGCGGAGATGTACCACTCACGGTACCTGCATTAGCATCTGGATTCACTATCAGTACTTTATACGAACTGCCTGGTGCATTGCACCCTGTACTGACGGTATAGGTGATGTTCGTCGTGCCAGCTGATAAAGCAGATACCTCCCCTGTTGCGGGGTTCACTGTGGCAACTCCGGTGTTGGTGCTGCTCCATGATCCGCCAGGATCACCATTGCTGTTGTAGGTAGCTGTAGCACCAATGCATAAGGGAGAGGCGCCGCTTACAGTGCCTGCATTGGCGTTAGGGCTTACTGTCAGGGTTTTATATGCACTAACCGGTGCTCCGCAGCCTGTGTTCACCGTATAGGTGATGTCAGTGTTACCTGCCACCAGTGCCGTCACCAAACCCATAGAACTATTCACGGAGGCTACTGCAGGCTGTGTGCTGGCCCAGGTACCCCCGGAAGTACCATTGCTGGTATATGCCGCAGTTTGTCCGATACAAAGCGGTGAGGCTCCACTTACCGTACCAGCCGTGACATCGGGACTGACCGTCAGTGTCTTAAATGCGCTGACCGGCGCCCCGCAGCCTGTGCTTACCGTGTAGGTAATATTCGTTGTTCCGGCAGCAGCTGCTGTCACATAACCTGTTGAAGAGCTCACGGATGCAACCGTCTCGTTGCTGCTGCTCCATGTGCCGCCACTGGTTCCGTTACTAGTATAAAATGCTGATTCCCCGATGCATAGTGGAGAGGTGCCGCTAACCGTACCAGCTGAGACATTCGCATTCACCGTTAGAGCCTTGTAAGCGCTGACCGGTGCCCCGCAGCCTGTGTTAACAGTGTAGGTAATATTGGTCGTACCCGCTGCCAGTGCGCTTACTAATCCGGTGGAGGAATTCACAGTTGCAACCGAAGTATTAGTGCTGGTCCAAGTACCCCCGGCATCTCCGTTACTGGAATAGGTGGCGGTCCCTCCGATACATAAAGGTGAGGTGCCGCTGACCGTACCGGCATTGGCATTGGCGGCGGGGGAGACAGAACCGGCAATGTAATAATTTCCAGGTGGATCGTCATTAAATGCCGTACACTCTGTATCAAGATAAGCATACTCGCAGTTTTCATCGGGATCATCATCCCATGTTAAAGCCGTGCTGCCACCGATATATGTAAAATTCAGTGTAAACAGTGTTGAACCGTCAGAAAGATTTTGACCTGTTGTGGTATTCCCACCAATTATGACCAGACCCGGTGTTGATCCACTAAAGGTCAGGCCAGGAAATCCACTGGTATTGGAACCGGAAACAAAAGTTAATACACTGAAATTATAATTCATATGCAATGAGATGGCACAAATATTACTGAAACCGGTGACGGTAACTGGTACACTTATACTCGCCCCCGGGCAGGCCTGAAGCACCGGGGCTGTAGTAATAGGACTGGTGATCCCTTCAAAGGTCAGAGATCCAGGAATATAATACGTATCCCCCGGAGAGTCATTATAGATTGTGGAACCACATGAATATTGGCAGCCATTACCTCCCAGAAATGTATAATCAAAAGTAAGGGATGAAGTTCCTATTGTGACTTTATTAAAATTGATGTAAAACAGTATCGAATTATCATTTAAACTCGTCAGACACGGAGCCGTATACCATGAAATAAGTACAAGACCTGGTACGGTAAGATTGGTAGCCAGATTACCTCCCAGGTTATCAACAACGGATGTGGCGCTCGCAATCAAAGGATCATACAGCACCCTCAAAGCGATGGTACCGATGCCAAGCACGGGAAAATCCTCTGCTGTTATTGGTACACTGGCAGTGCTGGCACTTGTTGTGACTGTTCCTGCGGTTGTGATAGGTGCATTCTGGGCCTGTAACTGTATGACCATACCAATGAACATGATTGTCGATAAAGCTCTTACCATTTTCATCTTTCAAAGACTTAAAAACGACTAATTCGGGTACTATGAATAGAATATAAAGGGAAACGGGAATCACTTCCCGTTTCCCGATCAGGTACGTCTTATTGACTGACAATCCGGATTGTCTTCATAAATATTCCATTCTGGCTTGTCAACCGGAGGGTAAGCAGATATACTCCCGGTGGCAGTATATCACCATTAAAGCTCATTTGATGACTTCCTGTGACTTGACGTTGATTTTCAAGCATAGTTATCCTGTTGCCAGCCAGACCGGTAATTTCAAGTGTAATTTTTCCATCGACGGGCACACTGTACAGGATATTGGTCATCCCATTAAATGGATTCGGATAAGCGGCAAGGGATAATGAGTTGTCGTTGACTGGATTACCAATGCCAACTGCCGAGTATCCTATCATGTCCATGATGATCACCGCGTCCTGGATTACTTCAAAGGTCTCGTCAGCCAGTTCGTTGAGCGGATCCTCAGATAGTTTGAACCGCAGAATATCCCCGGCTGTTAAGAGATCGGTAATTTTTACCCTTACGGAGATCATAGCATCAAGTGCATCCAATGAAAGTGGAGTGACCGAATTCCATCCGATACGCAGTTCATTGCCCGTAACATTGTACTGTACCAGGAGTGCAGGATTATCCTGAAGATAAACACTTTCCACCGTTAGATAGTCACCGGGGAAATCAAGGATCAGGGAGATGGCCCCGACCTGCGTGCTGCTTTGAATCCTAACGGGGAGGTCAATGGTCATACCTGGAACAGCCTGTACAATTTGCCCGTCAATCAGCGTCAGGGTACTGCTGGCTGATTTAGCAGTACCGGGAACAAAGCTTCGGTTGAAATCGCCACTGACCATACCATAGAAATTCTGTATTATTGGAGGACTGCTGACAGGAACAACAATCTGCGGCAATGTCACTGCCTGAGGCTGGGATGTAACTGATTCGCCCTGTTTCCAGAATTCCCATAAGGGATTGAAAGGTGGTGAATAATTATTGATATAATATGACTGAATCAGTCCGGCATCTGTAGTTACAAGCCATGTATCGTTGTCCACGTCGCCCGCATGGTAGCGTACTCTTTCAATGGAAGGATATGTCCCTGAGGGCCCTGCCGCAAACCAGCCATTCACTTGCCCTGCGTCGGTTGAGTTGATACCACCCACAGGTTTCACTGTAGTCAATACCACATCGTAGGTGCCAGGGCAAACCGGGGTAATGGTGTATGATCCGTTTGCAAGCGTAGTGGAAGAGTAGATCACTGATGCACCCTGTTTCAGCTGAAGAGAAACATTATTCATCGGGGTGTTGGCCGTGTTGTGATACGTGAGCACTCCGCTGATAGAAATAACTGCCGGTTCGGTGATGGTCACAGTGATTGTCCCAGTGCTGGTGTTGGCATCGGTAACAGTAACAGTGTATGTACCTGCGGTCAAACCGGTCAGGTCTTCTGTTGTCTGACCACCCGGAGACCAAAGGTACGTGAGGGGCGAAACTCCTCCCGACACCGTAATGTCAATGCTTCCGTCGATGCCCCCATTGCAGGTTACATTGACGTGGGTCTCGGTGATGGCAATGGGAGATCCGTTGCAGGGATCTGTGGGTACAAATCCCGGATCGCCACCGTCTGTGTCACCCGTAAGCCAGGGTGAATAGGTCACCGAACCACTGATGTAGGTCGCAATGAGATCGCCATCAGCCGTTCCGTACCAGTTGCAGGTTCCATCCACTGATGAGGTAGTGCTGTTATTTGAAATTGCATAGGAAGTAAATGCAGTAAGGCTGTTATTATGCACCTGGGTTCCAGGATTACTTCCACGAATATTCACATCAATTCCACACCCTGAAATAAAGTTATTAACTATTGATGCATCGTAAACGCCTCCCAATGGATCTTCACTGTCTATTCCGGAAGAAGGACGGTTTCTCAGTCTTATCCCTTCTAAGCCGACATTGGCAATTGTATTTGCATTAATCGTAACATTAGTATAATTTGCCGGAGTTTTTCCTGAGTAACCACCATTGAAAACGATACCTGCACCGCCGTCGGAGAAATCATGAATATAATTGCCGCTGATGGTATAAGCGTTAGTACAATTTAATCCTCCATAAGTAAAGGGATTAATCGCGAATGGAATATAATTAGGATCCCCATCCGCATAATGCAATGCTGTGAACTCATTATTCTGGATCGTAACCGGAGAAGTATCCCATCCTTCAAGTTGAATGCCTGCCCATACATGATCGAATATATTATTCTGACATAAAAGTGCTCCATGAGAATGATAATCCCACCAGGCATATTCAGTGCAATCGGTAATCCTGTTATTTTGGAAAGTCAAGGTTGATGCTGAAGGAATATGGTCTGTTTCAACGATGCACCAGTGCATATGGTCGGTATCTTCAAATGTGAATCCTTCAACCAGAACATTACCGGTCATACCAGCATTTCCTTTAATTTTCAGGGTGTAATCTGCAGTTGCAGGCTTTACGAAAGTGATATTTCTGCCGGCTCCAATAAGACTGATTCCTTTTGTAACCGAAAGATTTTCATAGTAGGTCCCTGCACACACATGGATCTCATCACCTGCAGTAGCAGCATCAATGGCCGACTGAATGGTAGGCCAGTATGTGTCCGGATTGGGAGTTACGTTGGTCACCGGCAGGTATTGCAGGATTACACTGGCTACCACATAGCTGCAAAGGTTGGCGTCGGTCACTGTAATACTGTAGTTTCCGGCTGAGAGCGATGCGATGGTGTACGGGTTGGTGATGCCTGAAGCTGAACCTGGTGTTGGGCCTTCCCAGGAAATTGAATAAGGTCCTGTGCCACCGGTGTAAGTCACGGTTATAGATCCTGTAGTCGAACCGCAGTAGTAATTAGTCGGAACTGCAGAAATGATTGTAAGCGGTTCGGCGCAACTTCCCGGTACCGGCTGGAATCCGGGATCTCCGCTGTTGTCGGTCCCGTTGACGAGCCAGGGAGAATAGGTGACCGTCCCACCGGGATAATAGATCTCAGGTATCAGGTCAGGATGGCAGATCACGCCATACCAGTTGCATGCGGCGTCCAGCGTTCCTGTTCCTCCGTGATAGATCGCATAATTCGTATTGCCTGTGATATAGTTATTATTCACATGGTAAACACCGGCAGGAATAGCCTCGCCGTCCTTTACAGCCACTCCGTTGTAACTGTTGTTCATGAAATTATTCGTAATATTGACATACCCGAAAATACTGGTGCTCCCATACAACCGTATCGCTCCTTTGTCTGAAGCATGAGACGTATTGGCATTGTCAACAGTATTGAATGAAATGGTGATGTCCGATGTTGTATTTCCTGTATTAATACCAACCTGGATTCCCTGTTGAGGAACATTGGTTACTTTATTACGGCTTACCAGAGCAGTGGTCACATCAACGATTTGGATCCCTGCATACCCTGTATTCAGAATTTCATTATCGGTGACCGTAAGGTTGCTCTGTTTCCAGGGATTGATCCCGGAACTGATTGAACCGGTCAGGTCTTTGATCCTGTTGTCGCTGATGGTCCAGTTGGTCGATAATTCGCTGCCGTTAGTATAAATCCCCGCTGCAGCATTAGTTTCAATCAACATTTTCAGGATATTGACATTATTGGTTTTGGAAGGCAAACCACTAAAATTGTTGCCTCCAACAATACAACCTGGTGCAGAACCTGAAACTCCGGTAATTTTCAATCCATTCATTGTGATATTGTTCGCAGCGATTTTGACAGCAGCATCGCCCGCCGGTGGAATAATAACCGCCTCAGCCACCCTGGTCCCGGTGTTGGGAGAAATGGCCGCATTGGGTCCCTGTATGGTCAGCTCTTTATTCACCAGCACCGTCTCGTTATAGGTACCCGCGCAAACATCTATCACATCGCCGTTGCCGGTTGTCGCCGCATCTATCGCACCTTGGATGGTTGCAAAGAATAGGTTGTCGGTAGTATTTTTCACCGGCAGGTACTGGATGTTCAGCGGGCCGGCCGATGCCGAGGAGCCGTTGGCGTCGGTCAGGGTGATGGTGTAAGGACCCACGGCCAAGGATGGAATGGTATAGGGGCTTGTGATATTAAAGGCCGAACCGCTTGAGGGACCGGTCCATGTGATGCCAATAGGGACAACCCCGCCTGTGAATGTCACCGTAATCGATCCCATGGTCTCCCCACAGATGATATCATCCGGTATGGCCGATACGATCACTATGGACGTGCCGTTGCAGGATCCCGGGACCGACTGGAAACCCGGGGTTGCACCGTCGTTATCGGTACCATCGGACAGCCAGGAATCGTAATCAACCGGCCCGGCAATCATCGGGGCAATCAGGTCACCATCGGCCGTGCCGTACCAGTTGCAGGTGGCATTCAATATGTCAGTGTATTGATTCTCGACTGCATAGGTACAGCCGGTTATTGAGTTGTTATTGACCAGATTATTACTTGGACCAGGAATTCCAGGCTGACCATAGGAATAGCTCTGATAAACCCCCCTGTAAAAACCATTCAAAGTATTTTCAGTAATGTTCGTATTAATGACATTCCCAAGCATTCTGATTCCGCGTGATGTGCCTGATCCAGGAATTTGTGCGCTGATACTGTTTTGAGTTATTATTGCATTCTCAATACTGCCACCGTCACCGTCTGATTCAAGTTGTATCCCCTTACCATTACCACCGACATTAGATATTATATTACCTGATATTTCAATATTGGTGTATTTACCTCCAGGATACTGATCATAGCTCGATCCGTAAGGTGCCATTAATAAAATACCACTAGAGCCATTCGCGTCAATAGTGTTATTATGGATCCATTGTTTGGCTGTTATCTCGTAATTGCTAACCGGATCTCCTGAGGTCTTATATGTCATTAATCCAATTGCCGGACCTGCATCAGAGCGTGAATTGATCGTGTTGTCCTTGATATCAGAGGTTCCTAGAAGTCTTTCAAGGAAAAGGGAATGAGAGGCACAGTTGCTGATCGTATTATTTCTGAAGATCAGATTGGAAGAACATAATCCAGAATAAAATCCATAGTCGTCATTATCTGCATCTCCTGCACCGATAATATTATTATTCGAGATTTCTATTGTACTACCTAGGCTACCACCACTGAGGGTAATTTCAAAATGGTTTCCATCAGAAGTAGTTGCATTGAAGATTTTAAATCCATCAAGTTTAACACTGCCTGTGGCTGTTATTGTCACAGCTGAGGCAAGCTTACCTGTCGCATCAATTGTAGTTGTGGATAACCCTGCTCCTTGTACTGTCAGAGCCTTGTTTATGTTCAGAGCCTCATTATATGTTCCTGCACATACCTGGATCACATCACCATCGACCGTAGATAAAGCGTCAATGGCCGCCTGTATCGTAGCATAATAGGTATTCTGCGTCACATTGTGCACCGGCAGGTACTGAACCACAACCGGATCCACGGTGGATGAAGATCCGTTGGCGTCGGTTACGGTAACCGTGAAGGAACCCGCTGTCAGCCCTGCAATCGTATAGGGTGATGAAGCAAGGCCCGGTGCCGAGCCGCTGGATGTTCCGGTCCAGCTTACGGTGTAATTGGGTGTTCCTCCTGTCCATATGACCAGGATGGATCCGGGTGTCGGGCCGCAATACACAGGAGTCGGTACGGCAGAGGCGACCACCGGGGTGCCGGTGCAGATCGGGCTGGCCTGGTAAAAACCGGGCCCGGCCAGAACTTCATTTGTTCCACTCACCAGCCATGGCCAATAGGTGACATTTCCTGAAGTCTCATCCAGCACAAGGTCGCCGTCCGCAGTTCCCCACCAGTTGCACGTGGCATTAACGGTGGGTGCAGTGCTGATGATCCCATAATTTGTATTACCCGAAATGTCATTGTTGTGAACGGTCACTGTACTGCCGTCAGTTTCATCATAACCAACCACAATACCCTCCGTATTTCCGGTTATCACGTTGTTTTCAATGATGGCTGCAGTTCCGGGTCCGAAATAAGTGGTAGCCATGATCCCAGCTGAAGTTGAAAAATCTGAAGCTGTCCCTTTGCAATTCGTTATGGTATTGAAGGTTATGTCAGCATCTCCCCCGAAGCCGACTTCAATACCGTAATCAAGGCAATCAATGGCGCCTTTCCCGGTGTAGGTATTGTACGATACGTTATTTCCCGGGCCTCCGATCCACATACCGACCCTGCCGATGTTCGTAAACACGTTATTTGTGATGGTCATGGTACCATAATCGACGATCCCAAATCCTGAATAGCCGGGAGCAACAATATTCTGGAACCTGCAATTATTAACTACACCGGTATGGTTCGAATTATACTTCATTCCGCCATACACATTATATCCGTTTCCATCCAGAACCAGATTGCTTATGTCCACGTTGGCATTTACCGCATTGTCTACCCTGAAAATATAGGATCCGGCTGTGCCTCCGTTCAGATCATTCAGAGCCTGCACGACAGGCCTGCTGGTTACATCCCCCACAATGTCAACGCTTTTATTGACCAGTATCTGCGTGGTAATGCCATAGGTACCCGGGCAGACATTCACTGTCCATCCTGTGGCTCCCACGGCATCAATACCACGCTGGATGCTTGGTACGGTTTCTGGCGCCACAAAGCTGTTAACAGTCACATACACATTGTTGGGATTCCAAACCAGGAGGGCCCTGTTCCCCGCATCAATGGCATGGATTACCAGGTCTTCCCTGCTGCAGTTATCCGTCGTACTCAGAGTAATGCTGCTGATATCATAATTGGTTCCGGGGCTGACAGCATCGCCGATGCTGATTGCAGCAACCGTTTGTCCTGTTATGGTTGTTGTGCCGAACGTGACAGGGGGATTGCAGGTATAGCCGGAATAGACGTCCATGGTGATCCCGAATTCACCTCCCGTAATTACGTTTCCGTTGCCAATGGTAACAACAGGCCATGGCCAGGGAAGTGTAGCGCTGTTTATTCCTGCTATTCCAATCCCTGTTGAATTACCGGTCAGAATATTGTTTGTGATGACTGCAGTGGTATTTTCCTCATCCCAGACAGCTATGGCTGCAGAACCTGATCCATCTACCGTGGCTACACCAACACAGTTAGTCACCGTGTTGCCTTCGATCAAAATGTTGCAGCCGTATTCGGCCAGGATAAAATAATCCATCCAATCGCCTGCACCTTTGCCGGTGTAAGTGTTATTCTGTACGGCTCCTGTACCCCTGTGGCGAATACCGTCACGTCCGATATACGTAAAATCACAACCGGTAATATCCACATCGCAGCCATTTTCCACCAGAATTCCTGTCCCGCGGTAAGCCGGCCCTGAAGGTTGATATTGTATGTCTGTGATGGTACAGTTATCGACATTACCATCTCCAAGGAAATACATGGCATTAAAAATATTATAGCCTGTACCGTCAAGCTGGACATTGGAAAGATCCAGCGTTTTTCCTCCAACCACCTTGATCCATCCGTCGGTAGATGATGTATAATCTGCATTTGGTTTGATGATGGTTGTCGTCTTACTGTCACCGATGATGGTCAGATTCTTGTCCACGACAATTTGCCCGATTTCGACATAAGTGCCCGGATCCATGGTGATGGTGTGCCCGTCAAGAGTGGCAGCAGCATCAATGGCATCATTCAGCAACGCATAATCAATATATGTATCGATATTATGCACCGGGCCGTAGTAATAAGTGCCCGTTGTTGTTGCTCCGAGGGCGTCGGTCACCGTTACCACGTAGTCGCCATACTCGTTGGTGGGGGTTATGGTTGCCGTATTTCCGGCAGTGAATCCACCCGGTCCTGTCCAGGAATAAGTAAACGGACTTGTACCTCCCTGGGGTACCGCCGTGATGGTCCCGGGTGCCGGAGTGTAAGTCCGGGTGAAAGTCACCCCCAGGTTGGTCACCCAGCCCGGAATGTAATAAGTGGAGGCAGGATCATCGGGATACACTGCTGTTTCCCAGGAACTGACCGGATAGGCATACTCGCAAGGCCAATCGTCGGTGTCATCCCACGCAAGCAGGGAAGTGCCTCCGGCGAAAGTAAAATGGAGCATGACAATTTCCACTTTGCTGCCCGGTATGGTCACCCCAGCGGCGCCATTGTTCCAACCGATAATGATCAGGCCTGAAGAAGGATTTGTGGCGGTAAGTGACGGCAGGGAACCATGCGGGGTAAATCCTGTAAAGGTAAGTATGGCGGGATCAAAGTTCATGTACAAAGAGATAGCAGCCACATTGTTGAAATTATCCACCATGACGGGCAGGCTGATGCTGCCGGTAGGCTTGACTTCCTTGGCGGCATAGGTCACAGGATTATTTGTACCGGAACAGGCGTCATACAAAGGTTGAAATCCGATTTCAGCACTGTTGTCCGTCCCATCCACCAACCATGGGTCAGCATTTACTAAACCAGTGATCAGGCTTGTAAAATCAGGACTTGCTGACCCCCACCAGTTGCAGGAGGCGTCTATGGCAGAACCACCGTAGTGGGCAACCATCTTGGCTGTGCCGCTTTGGATGAAAGAGTTGTTATGCGCAACCACATTGGCTCCAACTGCACTGGCACCCCATCCTTCCACAGTCTGATTGTAAAAGAAATTGTGGGTAACGGTCAGGTTGTTTTGTCCGTCGGAACCGATGCCAACCCCGCAACCGTTATTGTCGTGAATGCAGTTAGCAGTAATAGTAATGCCAGTTGCAGGATTGAGATAAATCCCTCTCCAATTGTTCCTGATATCATTCGCGACGATATCCAGATTGTCAGATCCGCTGACCATCTCTATACCATTGCCTTGTGCAGCATCATCACATAATTCGATGATGTTGTTTTGAAGGGTTACATCGTCGGTATTTACAGCTAGACCGTCATAAAAAGATCCGAAATGGTATCCATTCTGAATATGAAATCCGTCGATGGTGGCTGCAGCGGTAAGGTAAAATCCTCCGTTAACGATTGATTCTGTATTTCTTGTTGTTCCGCAACCGGCTACTCCGGCATTGTTCCCTTTAATAATGACTGCTTTTATTACATTTATTTGCTCAGTATACGTCCCCGCTGCCACATTCACCGTACCTCCCGTGGCCACCGCGTTGACACCGTCCTGTATGGTTGCAAATGCGTCATATCCCCACCAGTGCCCGTCATTCGGTCCGCTGGAAGTATAGCCATCATCTACCCAAACCTCCGCAGGTGCGGCATAAGTGCCCGTGACCTGTATCTGACCCCAGGCTAGTGAGTGAGAGGCAGGATCTGCGAAATTCCCCAGACCCATAAAAACATAGACTGAGGATAGATCAATATCTGTTATAGGAAATACATCCGTCGGCCCTTGAGCAAATTTTCTCCAGGCATCGGTCCCATGTTTTGCTGTGTTATTAAGTGCGGTATTGTAGGCCCAATAGGCTCCTTCAACCTCAGCAGCAGAATTATGCATCCTGAACCACATCTCATACGTATAGGTGTTTCCTCCTGTTGGCAAAACCCGTAAACGAAAATCGTAACTGTTCAATTGAGAAGCACTGTATGCCGTTGCAGAAGGGTGGCGTGGATTAGGCGTTACATAACTTTCGTTATTATAATACGGACCAGCAGCCGGACCGTCAATCTTACCGTCAGTGGCTTTCCTGTACCAATCCTGAGTACCCTGATGTCTTGAATCGTCAGATGTCCCAACGATTCCATCAGGACCCAAAGTTGATAAAGAGTGACCGTCCCAATCGACACCAGAAGCAATTTCCATGTTTAAAATATTGCACCATACGCTATTATTCTCTGGATCAATACTATTCATGAAATTTGAGCCACTTATTCCAGGTTCTGCGACACCTTTTGTAGACCAAACATTTGCCTCCGTAAATTGGGATACATCAATATCAAAATATGTAATATCAATCCCCCCGGGTGCATTCACATTGAAGGAGGGTGGGTAAAAATAACCTGTACCCCCCCAAACTCCGAAGGATCCGCTTAAAGTCCCGCCAGGAAATGTGTACGTAGTTTGAGCAATACTGAATATGCTGAACATCAACATACCTGTCAGCATAACAAGAGTAAAATTCTTTTTCATAATTCTAAGATTTGGGTTGATTCTAAATGATTGGATTATATCTTGTTATAAATTGTTAAATATTAAATTGTTAAATTGTTATCCATTGTTCGATTGTTCCATTGTTATTTGATCTTTGATCTTTGCTCTTTGATCTTTGATTTTTAAATCATCTCCCGCAGCTGTTCCAGCCGGAAGGGACGAGGCAACCGCGAGTAGGTGCTCTCGCTGAAGATGGAGATCACCTCGTCGAACTCCCTGCTGGCCGATAACACCAACCGGATGCCCGGATGATACTGGCTGAAGTACCGTATCAGCGACGCGTCGCTGAAAGCCGAAAAATTTAGCACCACGCAGTCCACCGCGTGATCATCCACCGTGCGGATAGCCTCCACAGGTGTCTGGACAAAGAAACACTCGGATACTTTATCGCATAACGACTCTCGGATCTCCTGCTCCACCTGAGCATCGTATCCTATGAAAAGAAGGGATCTTTTCATATGGGTGAAGGATAAAAATTGGGGGTCAGGAAAGTCAATTACTGTGCCGAAGCTTGTAAAGCGTTGAATGAGAGGAGAAAGGAAAGAGGAGAGAGGAGAGAGGAGAAAGAAGCGGGCGATTTTTTATGCCCGGAAATGGGCAAACGGGCAGGAGGAATAACCATTACTGATTACCCAGATAGAAGTTGAGGTGAAAGGAGAAGGAGATTGACCAGAGGAGGGAAAAAATATGAAATGATCCCACTCCCACGATAAGTAATGGGAGTGCGACTTTCGTTTGGAATTTGGATCCTGGAATTTATTTGGCTTTTGGATCCTGGAATTACGAGTGTTCAAAACATTCTAGATCATACTTAACGTTCTTTGACATTTTGAGAAAATAGGCGTTGTTAACAATATATAGGATGATATTAACTATCTATCTGTGTATATTTATCTAAATCACTGGTTATCAACAATTTGTTTCATGCTGTGTTGATAAAATCTGTTGATTTTGAGTCGATTACCACACTATTCGTCATTACCTTTGATGCTATTCTTTACCATAATGAAGTTCAAGGAAGATGGCATCGGAGTCAGCGATCTGTTAAAACTCATCCCGGATGATCTATTGCTTGATTTAGCTAAGGAAACCAAGGTGGATTATCAGGTCAAAAAGCTCTATGGCCGTAATGTGTTTAATTTATTGTTATATGGACTTCTTACCGGGGAGCGAGTGGGACTAAGGTCGCTGGAGGACTTCTACAACTCCCGGAAATTTAAGGCTATGTTCAAATTACCTGGCACCCCGCCGAATGCCAGGTACAATTCTCTTTCTGCCCGGTTGGCAACCATGAATGTCAGTTATTTCGAGAAGGCTTATGAGGCCATCCATGAGCAATGCAGCCTTTTATACGATGAACCGACTTTATCTCTACACTATAGGATTACACGGGTTGATTCAACCATGGTTTGTCAAACCGCTGCCAAACTTGAGCAGGGAATCCGTGTCGGGGTGAAAAAAGATGGTAAAAAGCAGGTCAAGTACACCATCAGTTTAACAGACATGTTTCCCAGCAGCGTAGAGATCTTTACTCAACAAAAGTATATCTGCGAGAGCCTGACCATCCCCAAAGTCATCCTCAAGGTCATGGATAAAAGCAAAGACAATGTTTTTGTCTTTGACAGGGGTGTTTCAAGCCGTGATGTCTTCTACGAACTGGACACACATGACTGTTCCTTTGTTACCCGATTGCAGGTAGATGCCCGTCATGTTGTTTTGAATGATATTGCCTTTCCACCAGGCCTTGTTGTCAGGAATCTTACTGTTTTGAAAGATCAGTGCGTATACCTGTATCGATCCGGAAATCATGTGCTGGAACATCCGTTTCGATTAATCCAGACACAAAACGCAAAAGGAATACAATACTGGTTTCTGACCAATCGGTTTGATTTGACCTGCCAGGAGATCATCCTGATATACAAACACCGATGGGATATTGAAGTCTTTTTCCGGTTTATCAAACAGGAGTTAAATTTTTCTCACCTTATCAGCGTCAATGAGAATGGAATTAAAATACTCCTTTACATGACCCTGATTCTTGCGATGTTAATCCTGATTTACAAAAAAATTAACGAGTTTGGCTATAAAACAGCTAAAAGACGATTTGCCATCGAATTAGGCGATATCATCGATGATGTCATGATTGAACAGAGTGGTGGAGACCCAAACACGTTTTTTCGATAGCTATCAACGCTAAACCTTAATTCTCAAAATGTCAAAGAACATTTATTGATAATGGATGCTTTAAATATTTGTTTTTAATGTTTTGAACACTCGTATCCTGGAATTTGGAATTTGCTTGGATTTTGGTGCTTGTGATTTGGAATTTAAGGAAGCTGAATCTTCAGCTTAACTATCTTTCTATCCAATGCCTGGCGCGATATCCCCAGCATCCGTGCGGCCTTCGACTTGTTGCCGCCGGAGGCGGCCAGCGCGGCCTCGATGGATTCTTTCTCGGTCGTGCACAGGCGCCGGGAGGCGCTGCCATGGGCCGGAAAAGCACCGGTGGCCTGCAGCTTGATCTTCAACTGGTCGAAATGATCGAAGGTGAGCGTCTCGCCCTGGCAAAGGATCAGCGCCCGCTCCACCATGTGTTTCAGCTCCCTGACATTGCCGGGGAAATCGTACCGGAGCATGGCGTCCTGTATCGAAGGATCCAGCCGGGGAACATCGTGGTTCAGCTTCCTGGAGTACCATTCGACAAAATGCCGGAGCAGGTGCGGGATACCCTCGCGGCGCTCGCGAAGGGGAGGGACGTGGATGCAGAAAGCGTTCAGCCGGTGGTACAGGTCGGAGCGGAACTGTCCCTCCCGCGCCAGCCGCTCGATGTCCTGGTTGGTGGCGGCGATCACACGGATATCAACGGCTTGCAGCGTGGTGGAACCCAGCCGGCTGATCTTCCGGTCATCCATGATGCGCAGCAGCTTGGCCTGCAGGCCGGGTTTCATATCGGCAATCTCGTCCAGGAAAAGAGATCCCTGGTGTGCGACCTCGAACCACCCGGCCTTGTCGGTGAGGGCTCCCGTGAACGCACCCTTCCGGTAGCCGAAAAATTCGCTTTCGAATAGCTCGTCGGGCACAGAGGAGCAGTTGACGGCATGAAAGGGCTTGTCGCTTCGGCTGCTCAGGTAATGGATGCCGCGGGCGATGAGCTCCTTGCCGGTGCCGCTTTCGCCGGTGATCAGGACAGTGGTGTCGGAGGAATGGGCGACAAGCCGCATCTGGTCCACCACGGCCTGCATGGCCTGGCTGACAGCGATCAGCGGCGAGGCAGGTTCCTTTCCGAAATCCTCATCCAGGACATGGCGGAAATGATCGCCATTGGACTGCCGTACGGTGTGGATCAGTTTTTTGGTCTTATCCAGTGTTTCCAGCATCTCCGGCATGTGGAACGGTTTCTTGAAAAAGTCGACGGCACCCAGCCGCAGCGACATGATCACCGAATCCATATCGCCATGGCCGCTCATCATGATCACTTCGGTGGAAGGATATTTCTGGCGGATCTTTCTGAGCACCTCCAGGCCGCTCATCTCCGGCAGGCAGATGTCAAGAAGCGCGATCTCCACAGGATTCTTCTCCAGGAATCGAAATGCCTCCGATGGTGTGAGTACCACGTTGACCCGGTAGCTGCTGCCGGTGAGGAACTCCCTTATCTCACGGCCTATTTCAGGCTCATCGTCAAGGATCAGCACAGGGATCTTCACTGATTTCATGGCACAGCGCTCCCTTCTTCGATCCTGGAATGATGAAATGGCAATAAGACGGTCATTTCCGTGAACTCGCCAGGGATTGACCGGGCAGTGATCTCACCGTGCATCTCAGTGACAATGCCATAAATAATGGGCAATCCCAGGCCTGTCCCCCCGGATTTTGTCGTATAGAACGGGTCAAAGAGCCTGTCAATGTTTTCATGCTGAATGCCAATTCCATTATCCCACACTTTTAGTTCGATCTTTTTCGCGTTGGGTTGAGTGGTGATCCGGATCTCTTTGGGCTGAATGTTGCCAAAATGAAGCTTTCCTTTCTCTTCCAGGGCATCACGGGCATTGGTGAGCAGGTTGAGGATCACCTGTTCGAAACGGGAGGGATTGCCGACCGTATAGCCTTCACCGTTCCACAGGTCTGTGATCACGCGGATCTGGTGCTTCCGCAGCTGGGCTCCCATCATCGAAAGGGCACTGTGGATCCGTTCGTTGACGTCGAGACGATCGAGCGACAACACGGCCTGGTCGCGGGAGAAGATACGGATATGATCAATAAGCTGCTGTATTTTAGTAAGGTTCTGGCTGATGGTGTTCAGCTTCCGGGTCAGATACACTTTGCCTGCTTTGCCATCGCTGACCCTGTGGAGTATATTTTCCATCACCAGCGAGATGACGGCCAGCGGCTGGTTGATCTCATGGCTGAAGCCGGCCGACAATTCCCCGAGCGATTCCAGGCGGGATTTCTGGATCAGCATCTGCTGTTTGGTGTTCAGCTCATAGATGTGTTTTTTCAGCTCCATGGTAGTCTCCTCCAGCTGTTGACGGGTCCTGACCAGGGCGATCAGGGTGGCCAGCTTGGAGGCGATCGCCTCCAGGGCGGTGCGTGTGAGCTCATCAGGAGGGTGATCTTTTTTGGATCCGAGATTAAGGGCTCCGATCACTTTATCCTGGTATATCAACGGAATGCTGGCAATATATTGCAATCCTTCTTTCCTGAAACCATCCTTTAAGTTCTCATCCACCAACTGATCAAACAGGGTGTGATCGATATAGGTGGCCCTATGTCCGATCACATCAGCCACGGTCCTGCTGGATGCAGGGTATTGCATGACAGTGTTTTCGAACTGTTTTGATGTCCCCCTGGAATAGACCATTTCCAGATAACCTGACGCCTCGTTCATCAAATGGATCGAGAACAGATCGATCCATTCGATCTGATGCAGGTAGTTGCCCGCCAGTTCGAGCGATGCATCCAGGGTGACAGAAACATTGCTGAGGGAATCGATCTCATGAAGGATCCGGAACAGGTTTTCACGTTGCCGTTCACCGGTGATATCATAGAACATGGCGATCCTGAGGGGCATTCCCGTTTCTGACATCACAGTGAAAATGATCCCCCGGAGGGTGAGTATCCTTCCGTCACGTGTCTTCACCTCCGTAGCGCCCTTCCAGGCTTCGTTCCTGCTCAGTGCTTCGCTGATCTCCTGAAGGCCCTTCGTATCTTCGGGGTATCCCTTGTGAAAGATCCTGACCTTTCCCCGCAATTCTTCCAGCGAATACCCCATGGTTTGGATGAACACTTCATTCACGAATTGGATTCTGCCATCCGCATCCGTGATGGCCACCAGGTAGGGTGAATTTACAACCATATCTTCAATAAACCTCACCGAGTAGATCATTTCATCTACCAGTTCCTGTGTTCTCCGCTCCAGGGTTTCTTCAAGATGGGTTACCCGTTTCTGTAATTTGCTGACCGTTGGGTGCTTCTCCATTGCCACTACACATGACAGCAAATATATGTAATTATCATTTAGCAAAACCAGCCCGAATGGCTGTATGCACCGTTTAACCTGCTGATGTTTAACTTATTTTATGAAGGCCGCCAAAAGATCAATGAACCTCCGGAGTTATTTAACGAAGCTCATTAATAATAGGGCAGGTCAATAGCGTGCCGATTTCTTAAAAACCAAAAAAATTGAATTCCGTATAAAAAAACGGTATCTTTATGGTTCGATTTATAAAAAGATCATCATCATGAAAAATTCGCTACTTTTCATTGCATTTATGACAGTAGTGTTATCCCTATACACCACCCGGATATATGGATCACTGTCGTGCCTGGATGTGCCGGGCTCAGAGGCGGCCAGCCTCTTTGAACCCTCACCCTCCCCTCCTGAATGTGAATACACCATTTTTGGAGATGCCAACGAAGACGGCCAGGTCAATGTGCTGGATGTCATTGCCATGGTAAGCTATATCATGGGTGGCAGCCCCGATCCGTTCGACCTGGAAGCAACCGATATGAACGCAGATGGGATCATCAACATCCTTGATGTCATTTCTGTCACCAGTCTCATCCTGCAAACACCGGGAATGCAATGCCCGGGCACGCCTGCAGTTTCCTACGGCGGAAAAACATACAGCACGGTGCTGATCGGGGATCAGTGCTGGTTCAGGGAGAACCTGAACGTGGGTAACATGATTGCAGGAACCATTGAACAATCGAACAATGGAACCATCGAGAAGTACTGCTATGGTAATATTCTGGCTAATTGCAACAGCTACGGTGGCCTTTACCAGTGGCCTGAAGCCATGAAATACCAGGGAACCGCCGGCGCGCAGGGCATCTGCCCCACCGGATGGCACCTGCCCACCGACATGGATTACACGGTACTGACAACCTTCCTCGGTGGCGCGGGAGAGGCCGGAGGCAGGATGAAAGAAGCTGGCCTCACCCACTGGCAGGCTCCTAACACCGGAGCCACGAACTCCAGCGGATTCACTGCCCTTGCAGGAGGATACCGCATCAGCACCGATGGTTCGTTTACGGGCCTGGGGCAATATGGCATTTTCTGGTCCTCCTCCCCTGCCGACGCTGCCAGTGGCTGGGACCGTTATATGTACTATACCACCGACGATGCGACGCGAAGCAGCTCCCCGAAGGGAAACGGCTTCTCGGTAAGGTGCCTGAAGAACTGCGTGCCGCAGCCTTCCCAGGCCAGCGCAGGCTCCGACCAGATAGATGTACAGAACACCTATACGTTCCTGACAGGAAATACGCCCGATTGCGGCACAGGTGTCTGGCGTATCATTACCGGTACCGGAGGATTCATCGCCGACACACTGAATCCGCTTAGCGGCTTTCAGGGCATCCAGGGCAACGAGTATGCCCTGGCCTGGATCATCAGCACCGTATGCGGCAACTCAGCCGACACTGTCCAAATCAGCTTTGCGGAACTCTTCGGCTTGCCCTGTGAGGACATCGAGGAAGTCGTTTTCGAAGGCCGTACCTATAACACGGTCCAGATCGGCAATCAATGCTGGCTCAAGGAAAACCTGAACGTGGGCGCCATGATCGCAGGAACCATTGAACAATCGAACAATGGAACCATCGAAAAGTTTTGTTATGACAATGATACCGCCAATTGTACCCTTTTCGGAGGTCTTTACCAGTGGGGCGAAGCCATGCAGTATGCCACCCTTCCCAGCAGCCAGGGAATTTGCCCACTGGGATGGCACATCCCGTCCGACTTCGAATGGAAAGTGCTCGAAGGATTTACCGACAGCCAGTATGCTGCCGGCGATCCGGTCTGGGATAACGACTGGTGGCGGGGACTGGATGCCGGGGGGAACCTGAAGGATACCACCACGGTGATGTGGGCTGCACCCAATACAGGCGCAACCAACATATACGGTTTTACCGGCCTGCCCGGCGGACGAAGGGATAAATCCACGGCTTCTTTCATCGAAAAGGACAGTTCGGCCTTTTTCTGGACTTCCTCGCGGGTGGACACGAATTATATCGTGCTGCGTTTGCTCGACTTTGAGCATAAAAGCATCTTACGCTACAGCTATGCCAACCCTCCTTCGGGATATTCGATCCGATGCATACGCGGCTGTGTACCACAGCCCACTCCTGCCAGCGCCGGTCCGGATCAGATTAACGTTCCGGGAAACATGACCACGCTGGCTGCCAACACCCCCATCAACGGTACCGGAGTGTGGCATATCGTGAACGGCACCGGGGGAACGATCCAGGACACCACGAATCCGGCAAGCACCTTCCAGGGCCTTGTCGACAGCACCTATCACCTTACATGGACCATCACCACAGATTGCAGCAGCTCAACGGATGCAGTGATGATCAGTTTCGTATTCAACTGCGGGGATCCTCTCACCGATTTCCGCGACGGCCAGGTCTATTCCACCGTGCAGGTCGGAACTCAGTGCTGGATGTCGGAGAACCTCAATATCGGAGCCAGGATCAACAGCGATGAAGAGGGGTACCAGCAGACGGACAACGATCTCATCGAGAAATACTGTTACAACAACGATCCTGTGCAGTGTGAGACCTATGGAGCCCTGTACGAATGGCCTGAAGCCATGCAGTATGTCACCCAGCAGGGTACCCGTGGCATCTGCCCGCCCAACTGGCACATCCCCACCGACAGTGAGCTGAAAACGCTCACAGGCACCATCGACAGCCAGTATCCGGCAGGTCATCCGGAATGGGACAAAGTGGGCAAGTGTGGCCTGGATGCGGGGGGCCATATGAAGGAGGCCGGGCTGGACCACTGGGAAGAACCCAACACGGGGGCCACGAACAGCAGCGGGTTTACGGGACTTCCCGGCGGATACCGGAACATCTATGACGGGGGCTTCTTTGATATGGGTGAACTGGGTACCTTCTGGTCATCCACGCAGAATGATGCTCAAACCGCCTGGAGCAGGTACCTGAACTACGATGATGCACGTGTCAGCCGTTTTGCAAGCGATAAGACAAACGGATTCAGCGTGCGGTGCGTGAAATAAGTATATTGATGCATTAATCGTGGTGGTAGGTCCCTGCTTACGCAGGGATGACATTCCTGCTTGCGCAGAGATGACGTTCCTTATAGCTTAATAAATTCAACCCTGCGATTGAGCGCCTTATTAGCAGGAGTATCATTCGGAGCGACCGGCTCAGTCTCTCCCTTGCCATCGGTTTCCATACGCGATGCATCAATGCCGAAGTTCTTGCTGAGCTCATTTTTAACCGAAGCAGCGCGGTGTTTGGAGAGGTCGAGATTCGAGGCATCCGCGCCGTCGGAATCCGTATGGCCGATGATCTTGATCCTTACATCCGGATTTTCGGTCAGTACAGTGGCAATTTCTTTCAGGGTTCCATTGGATTCCGGTTTCACAATGTCCTTGTTGACATCGAAATAGATGCCGTAGGTAACTAATTTTCCTTCGGTAAGAAGCTTGTTCCTGGTGTCCGGGGCGCCGACAGCCACGCGGA
Source organism: Bacteroidota bacterium (assembly GCA_022711405.1). Taxonomy (GTDB): domain Bacteria; phylum Bacteroidota; class Bacteroidia; order Bacteroidales; family JAGONC01; genus JAGONC01. Next base: position 183,445 of record JAKLFC010000005.1, on the reverse strand, counting down.
TGTTGGTCACCATGGCGGCACCATTTTCAAACCTGATCCTGTCGGGCTTTACACATCCAGTCGGAAAAGCTTTTGGCAGATCAAACACTTTATACTCATTCTGGTATAAGCGAAGCCTGGACTTCTGCACCCAGATGGCCATGTGATATTTCTGGTCAACTTTTTGTTTGTACATTTCATCATCCTTGTAACCATCTATTTTCAACTGCTCACATTCTGTACCATACAGCCAGGTGCTGTAAAAAGGCCTGCCATAATCAGTATGGAACTGAAATCCTCCTTTTCCCGGGGCTGTACCCCCATCCCATGCTTTTACATTTTTAGCCTGCATCAACCGCATCATAAATCCATGCACATGACCTTCATTATCTTTCACAGGGATCACATCGAACTCCAGTGTGAAATTATCGGGCAGGTCAAGTAGGGCATCCGTCCAAATGGCCTCCCATCCATCGAATTTCATCCAGTTGCCGGGAAACAAATTCGTGGTGACCACTTCGGCAGATCCATTGGTGTTCCACAGTGCAGGGAAATCCCCCACGGCATCCTGGCTAAAATCTTCATAAAAGATCACCTTTTCGCCTGGAATAAAATCGTATTTGGAATAGGTCTGCAGGGCGGGCTGCTCCTGTGGGGCAGGTTCTGTTTTTGGCTGAGCCTGCTGTTCGGCAGGTTTTTGCTGTTCCTTCTTTTCGGTGGTAGTGGCGGGTTGATTTTGCTGGTCTTCACCCTGGGGATTCTCGATACCCTTTTCCACTTCATCAAGTCCTTTATCAATGGCCTGGTCCGTTTTCTGAACGGTACGGTCCTTGACCTTATCCGTGATCTTTTTCCCGATGTTGATCTGGGCATGGATACCGGGAGCGGCCAACAGCAAGCATAATACAACAGTCAGTCTTACAATCATTTTCATTATCATAACAATTTTAAATCTAATAAAAGGATAAGCGATGTAACTTCCCGTAAAGGTAAAATAAAATCAAACGGGGAGATTTTTCACATAAAAATCATGCCGGAATATCACGGAATCTTTAAATGCACTGAGATATAATATAATGTGATAAATCCCAATATACAATTACCAAATTCCAAACAAATTACAAATTACAAAATTCAAAATTTATCTCAATCCTTCAGGGATGGCATATGGCAGGATAGACAGATTCCTGTCAGAAGGGAATCAAAAGCTGGTTAATAATGCTATCTTTACCCCTGTAAATTCCTTTCATGAAAACATTGAGTGCTTTCCTTAAAATCAGCAAACAGGAGTTCACCATACTATTTGTATTGCTGGTTCTATTTAGCATTGGAGGCACTGCGCAAAGTCCTTATATTCAGCATTATACAACAACAGAAGGATTGCCTTCAAATGTTGTTTACCATGTGTATCAGGACAGCCGGAAATTCATCTGGTTTGCCACGGATGCCGGCGTGGCCCGGTTCGATGGATCCAGGTTCGATTATTTCACCAAAAAGGATGGTCTCAGCAGCAACGATGTGATAAAAATCAAAGAAGATTCCCGGGGCCGGATCTGGTTCTTTAATCTGAATGCATCCCTGAACTATTTATATAACGACTCGCTTTATAACGAGAAGAATACGCCCTTTCTGGATTCATTAAGAAGCAAGGATTTTTTTCGTGACTTCTACGAGGATGAAAATAAAACGATCTACTTCTATTACAATTTTCAACCGGAGATCTATTCCCTTGATTCCCAAAATATAATAACAAAATATACCTACCCGGGCGTTACCGTTTATATTAAACCAGGAAATATACCCCGTGAAGGAATGGTGATCCGGTACATGAAAAAATCCAACACAGGTGAATTTTATCTCTGGACCATTGCCGGGCTTTATACACTGAAAAACCTTGCCGATCAACCCATTCTTGTTACCGATACATTCAATTACAAGAATATCTATCAGGGCTCTCAGCAAAATACATGGGTCATTACCGGTGAGTTACATACAGAAACCGAGCAAAATCCATGGGTCATTAGAAAATTTCTGGATGGATTCATTCCCGATCCTGCAACAACACCTTTAATATCAAGATCATTCCTGATCATGTGTATCTGGGAAACCTCCGATGGTATTTTATGGATCTCGACCTACGATAAGGGAATTCTTTGTTTCAGGAACGGCAATTTCATCCGCCATATTGACATCAGGGAGGGACAGGCCGGGATACAGGACCATGAGAATAATATCTGGGTCACTTCACTGAAAGACGGAGTTTATAAGATCAGTCCCTATGTCAACCAGCATACTCATCACGAAAACAGCCTGTTCCAGGATATGGGGATCCTGACGCTGGACGATCATCCGGAGAATGGAATATGGTGTACAAACGGACGAACGGTCTTTCTGCTGCAGGACAATGAATTATATACAACTGATTTTCAAAATATCAGAAGCTCCTTCAATCAGTTGTTGCATACCAAAATGAACACCCTGATCGTGGGTGAGAAAAATGCCTATCAATATGCGCTCAGGGGAATCAGCCTGGATCCTGCTTCACGAAAAATCAATTACCTTGAATCTGACCTCTATCCTTCACCGATGAAGGAGATCATTGCAAATCATTCAAAGGATAAAGTCAGTGCCTATACTACCTATTCAATCATTTTTCTTGATCCTTTGGATCCCTTTCATCAAGTACAACAGGTATATCTGGGTGAAAGGATCTACAATACCATGTATAACACGAATGATGAGTTACTTGTCAATGCAAAAAGAAATTATTTGTACAGGAACGACAGTCTTATTGTTTATGATGAATTATCCTGCTTCGAAAATAAGATCATTACGGATCATCTCATTTTAAACGATACAGTCGAATTGCTCAATATTGAAGGTGACAGCCTGTTTCTGTTTTATCAAAAGAAATTGTTCAATCTGACCAAGGGATTCGGTCATACGGCTGAACTGCAGATCAGAAACATGGCATACCATCATCCGAACCTATTTCTGACAACCAATCAGCAAATCTTTACCTGCGAAAATCCACTCAATATCCTGACAGGAGACACGGTTCATATACAACCCTTGGATCTTAAATTCCGGAACATCCATGATATCCTCATTGATGACGACAGGTTGTGGGTGGCCAGCGATGACGGGCTGACAGCCATCCCCTGCTCAGGGATACAGGACATCATCACGCAACCTCCACTTCCATACTTTCGTTCGATCCAGATCAATGACAGGGATCTAACCCATGACTACTCGCGGATCGTTCTGCGGGGCCGTAGCAGGATCCAGATCCAGCCGGGTAGCATCAATTATTCCTACAGCCCGGCGATCTATTCATATATGCTTGAAGGAGCCGACAAACAATGGTCATCCGGACAGGAAACGGATCTGTTATATCAGAATCTTCCCGTGGGGGATTATACGTTCAGGATGAGGGTGCGTAAGACTTCTTCTGACTGGAGTGAGCCTGTGGAATTTGCATTTCATGTCAGGCCGACCTTCTGGCGTCATCCATTGTTCCTTTTGGCCGTAGTGATCCTGCTGGGGGGGGCTGCTGTCCCTTGGTGTCATTCTCAGAAAAAATGCCCAGATACGACGCAGGGAACTGGATCATCAGATGGTCATTCTGGAACAGAAAGCGCTGCAATCCATCATGAATCCCCACTTCATCTTCAATGTGCTGGGATCGATCCAGAATTTCCTGCTGCAGAACAGGTCAGCCGAAGCAGGAACCTTTCTTTTAAAATTTGCCAGGCTGATCCGTCAGAACATTACCACGATCAACGCCCCGGTGGTCAGCCTGGAAGACGAGATCGAAAGGCTCAGAAATTACCTCGACCTGGAGCGGTTGCGCATGGGCAACAAATTCGACTACGTGATTGAAAAGGATGAGACCGTTGGGGAGCTCCGGATGAGGATTCCGTCCATGATCATTCAGCCGTACGCTGAAAATGCAGTATGGCATGGCCTTTCCTCTCTGAAGGAAATGGGAAGGATCAGTATCCTGTTCCGGCTTCTAAAGCCAAATGTGCTGCAGATCACCGTTGAGGATAACGGCATCGGCATGAAACGGGCGGCCACCTACACTTCCAACAGCGAGGCACACCTGCGCATGGGTATGGCCATGACGCTCAAGCGGCTGGAGATCATCGGAAGGAAGTACCGGATAGAGACTTCCGTATCCATCGCTGAAGCTTTGCCAGGGACCTTCAATCCGGGAACGCGGGTGGTGATCGTAGTGCCAGTCTGGTTCAGTAAGGAGGGGAGCCAGGAGATTGCGGCAGGCAGCGGGGAAGTGGAGTGATGCCGGTTGGGTCATCAGGGAATAAGAAAGGATTCTAATGAAGGAAGATCTTTTCTCTCGCAATAACGGTATTCCCATGCCACACCGCCAACACATATATCCCGGCCGGCAGCAGAGGCATGTCAATGGAACTTTGTAAGGATGCCACGTCCTGCTTTTTAATTTCGCCGGAAAACACCTCTCTCCCACCCTGATCCACGAGCATCAGCCCGTAGATTCCCTGCGGGGCGCCGTCGCCAAACTGCAAAATAATTCTCCGCCGGCTGCTGTCGGGGATGACCCGTATGCCGTAATCCGGAATGGCCACAGTTTCCGCGGAAAGATTCTCGTAATCATGCTGCATGAAACCAATGCCGCCGGCAGTGATCAGGTTGTTGTCAAAATCAAAAAAAGTGGCATTCTCGTAATGCGATCCCTTCCCCCACTGTGTATAACAGTCGGACGACATCCATGCCGGTTCCCAGTAGATCACCCCGCTGCCGCCACTATTGATTACCTTCTGCGTGAGATCTATCATCCACTTCTGCTGGTTTTCGGTACTGGCCGGTGAATAGGAAGGATCAACCGTGTTCAGGACATTGTTCGCATTATCGTGGCTCTGAGTGGTCCAGATGGCTCCGGTTTCGAAGATCATCACCTTGTAGGGCGGGTAGGCCGAGATCAGCGCTGCGATGACATTGCCTGTGAGGTCAATGGTATAAGGCTGGTGATACTGCCAGTAGTAGGAAATGCCAATGACATCAAAACCGGTCACGCCGTTGGCGACGAACTGTGAAACGTACCAGGCCACATCGGCAGGATCCGCAAAATGCACGGCAACCAGGACCTGTTTTCCTGTCTGCGACTCCACATCCCTGACTGCCTGTATGGCCGTGTTGAACAGCTGGCTGTTGCGGTTCCAGTCCAGTACCCAGCCCGACTGGTCATCCTGCGGCGAAAGCAGGATGCCTTTGTTGGTCTCGTTGCCGATCTGGACCATTTCAGGGAGAAGTCCTTCCTCATCGAGTTGCAGAAGTGTACCGAAAATATAGTTGTAAAGGGAATCCTTCAGGAGCGGCAGATTATCCACAACGCTGAGCCATGCATCAGGGACAAGCTGATGGCTGGCATCCGCCCAGTCATCTGAAAGGTGATAATCCAGCAGCACCTTCATATTCTTCTCCCTGGCCCGCTGTATGCCCTTCTTCACATCCTGCAGGTCAGAATAGCGCATGCCCGCATTCAGACCGTCATACCAAGAAGGCGTGTGCCATAGTCTCAGCCGTACGAGGTTGCAGTTATGATCGGCAAAGAGCCGGAATGGATCCTTGGCGGATGAATTTTCGGTGTACACCACCCCGCAGTCTTCCATTTCATTCACATAAGACAGATCGGCGCCGAAGTAGAACTGCTGGGACTGGACCCTGTTGCTGAAGCTCAAGATAGTCAGAAGCAATACATATTGAGCGTAACGTTTTATGATATTGTTAAGCATGTAAAATCATTCTATTCTTTTTACAAACCTACAAATTAAGATTAAACGATTGTCGGTTGAACAAATGTCTATATCCGATATCCAACGTCGAAATTCATGCTACCGGCAATCGCGCAATCTTAATACGTACATCCAAAAAGCCATAGAGGTATCTTATTCTGATACCCGTACTCCATATCATCGGCTGCAATATAAGAATCCTTCATACCTGCTATCTGACGGAATGTTTTGTTTTGCCCTCCGACTTCAATGGTGTGGATATTATCAACCAAAAAATCACCTTGGACAGAATAAGCGACGTTATGCTTAGCTGATACCTGGTTCAAAAAAAAAGTTTCTCTGAGCGTACCAGGATTAACTCTTTCATCCAGTGCATACATTAACGCTGTGTTGTTAAGATAAATTTTATCAGGTTTGGTTAACATGGAAGTTGCAATGCCAGGGCGATGAAGGGCATGGATCAAACCAGCATTTTCGAGAAGAAATAGATACTTCAATAATTGATCCCTGCTCGTCTGCAATTTTCTGCTCAACTCCGTAATATTGGGCTTGAAAGGTACGGATGTGGAGATCAGATAAAGCAGCTTTTTAATCTTGGTCACGGTTTCATAGGATATGCTCGTCGAAGCAGGCAGATCATTTTCCACAATCAAATGGATAATATTCTCAAGTTTTTCATAAAACAACGCCTTATCGGTAACAATAAACGGATATACCCCCTGCTTAAGGTATTCTCCAAAATACTTCAACGGTTTGATCTTCTGATTGATCTCTATCTCATAATGGATATGATTCTGAAGAATATCCTTCAATGCTACAACCGGCACTTTGATTTTATGCATCAAATGAAGGTATTCACGGAATGAGAGTTCATTCATTATATAGACAGATGCTCTCCGGCTAAGATCTGCTTCCCCCTTGAAAATTTCCAGCATTGAAGAACCGGTCACCACCATTTGTAATTCAGGGTAGAAATCATATATATTCTTCAACTCCCGTGACCAGCCCGGATATTTATGAACTTCATCGATAAAAAGATGCTTCCCACCTCTGATCACAAAAAGCTCAGCTAGGTCGGATAAAGTAATTTGCGAAAAATAAAGATCATCAAGAGAAATATAAAGCGTTTCAGGGGATATTTTAAGTTTCTTCCGGATGTATTGAAGTAACAGGGTCGTTTTGCCGACTCCTCTGGCTCCTTTAATAAGTATTAACCGGCTGTTCCAATCAATTTCATTAAAAAGATAACGGTAGAAATACTGGCTGACGGATTGAATTATTCTTGTTGATTTAACCTGCAATTTTTCCATATATTGTAGATTTCAACCTGCAATATTATAAAATTATGATGATTTAAAAAAACAATTTTTCCGGAATTACGCTAATTGACAATAAATGCTCAGGAATAACGCTTAGCCGGGAGAGGAATAAATTGTCATCGTCATCCCCGCAAAAGCGGAGACATCATTGATCTCTTTTCCCGGTAGGTCCGGATCAGAAGAAGCGACATGAAGATCATGCCGATGATAAAAAAGATCGTGATGGCCATCACCGAATTCCGCATTGAGCCCGTCAGTGCCTCAATGACCCCGAAGCTGAAGGTACCCAGCACGGTAGCCAGTTTCTCCATCACATCATAAAAACTGAAAAAGGAAGTGTGGTCTGTTGTTTCAGGAAGCATCTTTGAATAGGTGGATCTGGCCAGCGCCTGTGAACCGCCCATCACAATACCAATAAAGAAGGCCACCATCATAAATCCGATCGAATCAGTAATGAAATAAGCGCCAATACAGATGATGATCCATGAACCCACAGACAGGATCAGGGCATTCAGGTTCCCAAACCTGCCCGACAGCCGTGCAAACAGCCAGGCGCCGAACATTCCGACCAGCTGGATCAGTAAAATAGTGGGTATCAGGACATCCTCCTTGAGTCCCAATTCCTTTTCACCATAGGTGGCTGCCATGAACATGACCGTCAGCAGTCCCATCATCATAAAAAAGAAGCCGATGAGGTACATGCTCAGCTTGTAGGATTTCCTGACATAATGAAACACCGCGCGCAGTTCTTTGTAGCCGTTGGTCCACACATTGGCCTGCCCCGTCCGTTTCCGGTATGTATATTTGGGTAAATGGTAGAAAGTGATCATTGAAAAACCGATCCACCATAAAAAGACTGTCACAAAGGATATCCGGGCCGGGAGGCTGGAATCGCCCTCAATGCCAAACAGGCCAGGCTTCATGATCATCAGAAGGTTAAAGAGCAGAAGCACCACTCCTCCCAGGTATCCGAACGAATAGCCCCTGGCACTGATGCGGTCCTGGTCCTTTGGCTCGGCAATGACAGGCAGAAAAGAGTTGTAAAAGACAATGCTGCCGCCATAGCCAAGGGTTCCCAGCGCAAAGGCAATGATCCCCAGCTCCACATTGGATGAGTTAAAGAAGAACAGCGTCCCGCAGGAAAGGGCGCCGATCCATGTAAACACCTGCATGAAAGCCTTCCTGCGGCCCGTATAATCCGCTATGGAGGAAAAAAGCGGGGAGAAGACGGCGACAAGGAGATATGCAGCGGCAATGGCCCACGAGAAAAGTACGGTGTTGATGACCCTGGCTCCAAAAAAGGAAACCGTAAAATCATTCCCCGACCGGGTAACGGTATTATAATAGATCGGAAAAATGGCGGAAGAGATGGTCAGCTGGTACACGGAATTGGCCCAGTCGTACATCACCCAGCCCCTGATCACTTTTTTGTCGCCCTTGCGGAATTCGGAAACATCGGTAATTTTTGGCAATGGAATAATTATTTATGGATGGAACAACACGGCGAAAATAAGGATAAGTTTTTATATATAGATGCTTCGATCATTCAGAATTTTTAATCCTCATTTTTACGGGCGAAACTCCGCAGCCTGCGAATGAGAAAGATGGCATAGAGTCTGAGCAACACCAGACGCATCAGAGGCATCAGCTGCAGGTAACGGTTCTTCTCCTTCTGCCCGGTAATCCAGTTCATTAATTTTAACAGCCTCATGCTGAGATGTCTCGGGAAAGAATAGGATGTCAGAAACAATTTTACCGTACTCAGGTAAAACTCCCTTGGATTCATGCGGGTGGGTACGACTGCATGCATGTTGTCGAAATAATCAAAGCTCCTATGGATCCTGTCACTGACCTGATTGTAATAATCGGTACCCGGAAGGGGAGTCATGATGGTGAACATCGGGTTGACCAGGTGGTGTTTTTTCACATAGGCAAGGATCCGGTTGAATTGCTGAGGTTCAAAATCAGGATCGATCAGAAAATATGACCTGAAAGGGACGCCCACCTCGTGAAGTACCTTTATTGCACCGGCATTGGTCGATTCCCTGGTAGCCTTGTTCACCTTCTTCAGCCCTTCTTCATCAATCCCTTCAAAACCCACACATAGATTTTCAAGTCCGATCTCTTTCCATTTTTTTAGAAGCGCCGGATGTCTTACAATGGTATCTGACCTGCAATAACCTGAATATTTGTATCTTATACCACTCATCCGGATCAAGTCACATAACTTCTCCGCATTGACTGTATCCATAAAAGAATTGTCGTCTGCAAAAAAGATACGGCTGACCTTGCGAGGCAGTCCGCATATTTCGTAAAAAACATCTTCAGCAGGCCTGGTGAGGTAATGGCCATGGGTGGCTTTCCAGTTGGAGCAGAAGGTACAGCGAAACGGGCATCCGCGGGAAGTGTTGACCAGTGCCGTAGGATACCTGATCTCATTCCGGTACTGGTTCCAGTACTTTTGGGTGACATTCCTGTCAGGAAAAGGAATTTCACCAGCCTGAAGATCAAAAAGGTTTTCCATTTCCCTGACAGGCCGACCATTCTGCAGGGTGATGATCCCCTGGATCGTGTCAGTAGAATCTCCCCTGACCACCGCGTCAATGAATTCAGGGAATGAACGTTCAGCCCAGCCGGTAAAAATAAAATCGACCGAGGGCAGGTAAAAATCCCGGGGGATCAGCGTGACATGGTGCCCCCCTACGATGTTGACGCAGGCCTGATCATGGGAACGGATAAAGTTCATGACCTCGACCGACCTGGAGACCTGTACGGTATTGTTGCAACTCAGTCCAGTTATATCAGGCCGGAAATGGTCCAGCGTATGTTTCAGCGAAGGATAGGATTCATAGCGCATGTCGAGGATCAGGACATCGTGATCCGGAACAAGTGCTGCCAGGATCTCCAGGGCAAGCGGTTCAAAATTGGAAGGAGCCAGAACGTGCGGATTATTCGGAGGATAGATCAATAGGATTCGCATTTTCCTGCTTTTTGATTTCCCGGTTAAAAGTAAGCAGGGGCGATCCAGCTAAAAAACGGAAAAGCGAATGGGTGATTACGGTTAAAGGAATAGATGCGAAATAATGTGAATCATCAGGACTTTTTTGTGAATTATTTGACAAACCAGCCACGGCAAGTACATATTTCCTGCAAAAAATGCAATCATATATTCCTCCGTTTGCATAATCAGCAAAAAAATACCGGTACGAGTTTCGTGGTATCAGGATGGCTATCGGGACTGGACCCAAATTCCGGTGCAAGTACCGGAAAATTTACCCTTTTACCCCTCCCCCGTCCCCTCCCCTGCTAGCAGGGGAGGGGTGCAGGGGTGGGGTACATTAAAGCATTGAAGCTCAATAGTTTTCGTCAAAGACTTCAAAGTACGCCTTTGGGTGCAGGCATGCCGGGCAGTTTTCGGGTGGTTTCTGACCCTCATGGACATACCCGCAGTGACGGCACACCCAGCGGACCTTCTCCTTCTTTTCGAAGACGGTGCCTTCCTCAATGTTCTTCAGTAACTGAAGGTACCGTTTTTCATGTTCGGCTTCTGCTCTGGCGATCACCTTGAATGCAGAAGCAACCTGAACAAATCCCTCCTGTTTAGCCACTTCAGCAAATTCAGGGTACAGTGTGGTCCATTCCTCATGCTCACCCATGGCGGATGCCCTGAGGTTCTCCGAAGTTGTCCCGATCCTGCCGGCCGGGTACATGGCCGTGATCTCAACCTCCCCTCCTTCGAGGAATCTGAAAAACCGCTTGGCATGGGCTTTTTCCTGAGAGGCAGTCAGCAGGAAAATGGCGCTGATCTGTTGATAGCCCTCTTCAATGGCCACTTTGGCAAAGAATTCATACCGGTTGCGTGCCTGGGATTCGCCTGCAAATGCTTTCAGCAGGTTTTGTTCAGTCCGGGTCCCTTTGATGCTTTTCTCCATAATTCGATATTCTTGGTTAACCGTTGGTATTCAATTGTTCTACTGTTCTATTGTTCTATTGTTTAAAGTTCTCCTGGAGCCCCTTCTGATAAATCCTCCGCCGTTTGCACAGTTTTCCGCCCAGCCGCTCCATTTCCGACCGGACAGCCAGATTATTTTCCAGCTCATTGTGGCTGTCGATAGTAGTGAATCCCATCTCCCTGGCAGTCTGGATCATCCATTTCATCCCCAGGGCATCCAGCCCGATGTTCCTGTATTCCTTCTTGATTCCTCCCAGCAACAGATCCAGCTGTTTGGAGCGTTTCGATTCCCGCAGCAGATAGAAGATACCAAAGGGAAACAACCTGCCTTTTGCCTTGCGGAATCCCCTGTTCATGTTAGGCATTCCGATCAGGAAGCCGATCAGCTGGTCACCCTTCAAACCGATCTTGACCAGCCTTGGATCCAGGATGGGGACATATTTCTTACCCAGCGCCTCAATTTCTTCGTTCGTCAAAGGGACAAAGCCATACAGGTCGATATACGTCTCGCTCAGCAGCTCCAGCACCGGTTTCACGTAAGGTTCCAGCTCCTTTCGTTTCTTCATGTTCTTAAAGGTGAACTCACCCCTGGCAATAATTTTATCAATTACCTTCTGATAGAATTCAGGGATGGGATGAGAGATATCCATTACATAACATACATAATCAATCTCCTTTGAATAACCGCATGCTTCCACCAGCCGGGGTATATAGGGAAAATTATAGATCGTTGAAAGGGTTGGTTCATATTCAAATCCTTCGATCAGGAAAGCTTCCGGATCCTGGTCACTGAATCCCATGGGTCCCACCAGCTTGACCATTCCAAGATCGCGCGCCCATTGCTCAACTCCGCTGAGAAGGGCATTCACCACCTCTTCATCTTCGATGCTTTCCAGAAAACCGAACCGGGCATTCTGCTCATGAAACATCCGGTTCCGCTCCCTGTTCACAATCCCCATGATCCTTCCGGCGACCTTTTTATCTTTTATGGCTAACAGGAGGATCGTATCGTTCTTTTGAAATGCTGGATTCTTACCGGCACTGAAAAACTGCCACTCATCCGTAAAAAGCGGCGGAACCCAGAGAAGATCGTTTTTATGAAGTATAAAAGGCAGGTGAATGAATGTACGTAGTTCCTTCCGGGTAGTGACTGGCAGAATTTCAATGCTCATGGTGGTATTTTGTTAGGGATGAAGAAAGATCAGGATCGTGTTATCTTCCGGCATTGTGCCTTATACCGCACAAATGTATGAAACTCGACCTGTCATATTCAAATTATTCGGCGGATAGTTGGTCGGAGTATCGAAATTTTTCCAAAAAACCATACATTTGATGGCTTAAAATGTCTGCCCATGAATGCGATGCCGTTGGTAATTGCTGCGCTGGCCCTGTTTGCACTCGCCTACCGCTTTTACTTCGGGTTCATCACCGCAAAAGTCCTGTCGCTTGACGACAAACGGATCACACCTTCCGGAAGGCTCTATGACGGGCAGAACTACTACCCGATGAGCAAGTGGATCCTATTCGGGCATCATTTTGCAGCCATTGCCGGTGCAGGGCCCCTGGTTGGGCCGGTGCTGGCCTGCCAGTTTGGTTATTTCCCCGGCTTTTTATGGATGCTCATCGGGGCAGTCATGGCAGGCTCTGTCCATGATATCGTGATCCTGACAGCTTCCATCAGGCATGACGGCCGTTCACTTGCTGAGATCGCCAGGGATGAGATCAAAAAAGCGTCCAGCGGGATTACGGCCTCGATCGCCACCCTGCTGATCATCATTGTTGCGTTGGCCGGCCTGGGACTGGTCGTGGTCAATGCGTTGTCGGAAAGTTCCTGGGGCACCTTTACGATCGCATCCACCATCCCCATTGCCATTTTTATGGGTCTCTGGATGTTCCGGTTCAGGAAAGGAAAAACAGTCGAAGCCACGGTGATCGGGGTCATCCTGCTTTCGCTGGCCGTCATTTTCGGCAAACATATCCCTGAGTCTTCCATTGCCCACTGGTTCTCTTTCGACCATAAAACGCTGACCATTCTCATTGCTGCATACGGATTCATTGCCTCCGTACTTCCTGTATGGCTCCTGCTGTCACCCAGGGATTACCTGAGCTCGATCATGAAGCTGGGGGTGGTGGCCATGCTGGCCGTCGGTATCATTGTAGTGATGCCGGACATGAAAATGCCTGCATTCACGGAGTTCATCAAAGGAAACGGACCCGTCATCCCCGGAACACTGTTCCCGTATCTGTTCATTACCATTGCCTGCGGTGCCATTTCAGGCTTTCATGCCCTGGTCAGTTCAGGTACCACTCCCAAGATGATCATGAAGGAGTCGCATATCCGGCCCATCGCTGTGGGAGCCATGCTCTCGGAGGGGGTGGTCAGTATCCTTGCGCTGATTGCTGCCGCGAGCCTTTATCCGCTCGACTATTTCCAGATCAATGTCACTCCCGAAAAATTTCAGCAGATCCTGCCGCAACTCCAGGCCATGGGATTTGTTGAATCGGATCTGGCGACGCTGTCTGCTGAGGTGGGCGAGAATGTGGCAGGCCGCACCGGTGGAGCGGTCTCACTGGCGGTCGGCATGGCCCAGATATTCTCCTCCATCCCCGGGCTGCGGGGGCTCATGTCGTACTGGTATCACTTTGCCATCATGTTCGAGGCACTATTCATCCTGACGACCATTGATGCAGGAACCCGTATCGCACGCTTCATTCTTCAGGAAACCCTTGGCAAGTTCTATAAACCCTTCAGCCGCACCGACTGGCTGCCCGGTAACCTGATCGCCAGCGGCGCGGTGGTCTTTTGCTGGGGGTATTTCATCTATACCGGAAGTGTAGCCACCATCTGGCCTATGTTTGGCAGCGCCAACCAGCTGCTGGCAACCATCGCACTGGCAGTTGGCACCACCTACATCGCCAACCGGGGAAAGATACGCTATGCATGGGTGACCCTGATCCCCATGGTTTTTGTCGGAATCACCACCTGTGTGGCCGGGATCAAGAACGTGACTGGAATCTATATACCCATGCTCTCACAGCCCGACCAGTTTGTCCAGGGCCTGATCAACCTGCTGCTCACAACCATCATTATGGGCTGTCTGGTGGTGATCGTGTGGGATTCATTGCCCATCTGGATACGTGCCGCAAGAGAACAGCGGCTGACACCAAAGAAATATCCTGATTAACAACGAGATACAAATGAAGTCATCCCTGTCATTACGATCATAAAACCATCAAGATATGGAACTCCTTCTTTCGATCCCTGAAGAAATCTACCTGTTGCCAATCCATAAAAGAGGGGGCCAGAAGATCGACTTCAAGCATAAAAAATTCGAGATCACACTGGCTGCCTCCATCCTGATGGATCTGGCACTCCGGCATCGCATCGACACCGACATGGAGCATATCATCCCTGAACAGGAAACTCCCACCGGTGATGAACTGCTGGATGAGGTGCTGGATTGGATCTTTCACGCTCCGAGGCAGGAAACGATCACGTACTGGATCAGAAGAATAACCGAACGGGCCGAACATATCAGAAAGTCTGTCCTCGAGGGCCTCCTGCACAAAAAAATACTTAAAGTAAGTAAACAGCACATCTTCCTCGGATATGCATCAAAAAAATATCCTGTAGCCGACGACCGGGAGATCAGGGAAATTAAATCCAGGGTCAGGGACCTGGTGCTGGGCAACGAACTTCCCGAACTCCGGGATATGGTCATCATCAGCCTGGCCTACTACGGGGACTTGCTGAGTTTCATCTTTTCGGAGGAAGAGATCATCCTGCGAAAGCACAGGATCGAGCATCTTGCGAAAATGGACCTGATCGGACAGGCGATCACCCGATCCGTGAAAGAGCTCACGTTCTCCGTTGTGGCATCCATGCGGACAAAGGACCTGCTGGGGATCAAGACCCCTGTGGAAAAACTGGACGAACTGGTGGAAGAAATGAAAGCGCTGATGCAGATCGAACAGGATACGGATCTCCCGGAATGGTTGCGAAAGGGTACGGATCAGTATCTGAAAACCCTTGCCTACATTGAGGAAACCGGTACCAATGAGATCGTGTTCAATACAAAGACCGGAAAATACGGATTGAAGCTATGGGCATTTCCGGGAGGAATATGATCGCACGTACGAACCCCAGGGCAAGCCCTGGTCTCTAATTCCGGTGCAAGCACCGGGGAATTTACCCTTGATGACCTCTCCCCCTGTCCCCCTCCCCTGAAGGGGAGGGGGTGAAGGGGGCGGGGTCATTACTATTAAATAAACATAAATTCATCATGATATGTCAACGGTCATTATCACAGGTGCCAACGGAAACCTGGGGCTGGTTGTCACGGAGCATCTCCTGTCAGTCGGCTATCGGATCATTGCGATAACAGGGCCCGGAGGGGCCGGTCAGCTGCCACGACATTCCAGCCTGATCACTAAGGAAGCGGATCTTGGCAATGAACATAAAACGGATGAACTGGTCACATCACTGGCTGACCAGTATCCTGACATAAAGGCCGCGGTATTGCTTGTCGGGGGATTTGCCATGGGGAGACTTCAGCAAACCAGCGATGAGATGCTGGAGCATATGATCCGGTTGAATTTCTTTACGGCGTTTCACATGGTCAGGCCCTTGTTTTCCTGGTTTGAGAAAAGCAACGCAGGAGGGCAATTCATTCTCACTGGTTCACGACCTGCGCTTATCCCTCATGAGGGAACCGCTTTTTTTGGCTATTCCCTCAGCAAAGCCATGGTGGTCGGGCTGGCTGGATACATCAATGCGGAAGGGGCGGATAAGAACATCACCGCATCGGTCATCGTACCCACGACCATTGACACTCCGGCCAACAGAAAAGCCATGCCACAGGCCGATTTCGCAAGGTGGGTCTCGCCTGTCCACATTGCAGAGAGCATCGCATTCTGCCTGTCCGGCGCAGGGAAGAACCTTCAGAACAATATCCTTTTCTTAGGCAAACCCTCATAGGATCCACTCTACTTTTCACGGACATAATTATTAAAAGATTATCTTTGCACCCAATTTCAATGAGTGCTTCAGAGAGTCATTAAATTCACAAATTATGCGTACATCATTCCTTATTGGTTCCTTCTGTTTGTTTTTCATCATCCCTTTCACCCTTTCCGCACAAAATGCCGGTTCATCCGCTGATGACGAGAACGTGCCAGAGGGCTACCAGGTTCAGACCTACATTGACAACCAGGGGTACTGGCTGCGGATGGCCCGTCTTGGGCTCACCAGGCTGAATCCCAATGTGATCTCTGAACCGGCACAGTATAAGGGTTCATCCATTAAGTCCAGAAGCGTGACCATTGAGGACTCGCCTGATGTAGCTGTGACGGATGCAGGCTCGACGCAGAGCGAAAATTCTGTGTTCATTGATCCGGGAGAAGTGGAAACGATCCTGAACTCCAATAATTCACTCTCCTCATCCGGAGGCACGCTGTATGGCGCCGACGGACTTTACTCGTTCGACACGGGTGAATCCTGGGAAGGAACGATCTATGGCACAGGCGGAACCAATTCAGGGGACCCGTCCGTAGCCATTGGCACCAACGGATGGTTCTATAACGGATTCATTAACAGTGGAAGCGGGCAGAGCTGCTCCTACTCTTCCGACCAGGGACAGACGTGGATTTCGGTGACCATTGCTCCCAAACCCTCCGGTTTCAGCAGCCTGCTCGACAAGAACCATCTGACGATTGATAACAGTACCAGCAGCCCGTACGAGGGCAATCTGTATTCCGGTTGGACATCCTTTGGCGGTTCCAGCGACAATGAGATCGAAGTGGCAAGGTCCACCGATGGGGGACTGAGCTGGCAGCAAAAGATCATGATCAGCGAAGCAATCAATGCCGGAAGCCACAACCAGGGAGTGAACCTGCAGACCGGCCCGGCGGGTGAGGTCTATGCGGTATGGGCCATCTATGACAACTGGCCTGGCGATGAAAATGCACTGGGATTTGCCGCTTCTCTGGACGGGGGTGCCACCTTCCAGCCCGCACAGCGGATTATTCAAAACATCAAGGGGATACGGAATACAACTGCCGGTAAGAACCACCGTGTGAACTCCTTTCCCTCCATGGCGGTTGACATCAGCAACAGCTCCTACTCAGGAAACATCTATGTCGTATGGCCCAATGTGGGCGTCCCCGGCACCAACCAGGGTCCTGACATTTATGTGTACATGATCAGATCCACCGATGGCGGCACTACATGGTCAACACCCATCAAAGTAAACCAGGATCCCATGAGTACCGGTAAGAAACATTATTTCCCCTGGATCGCCTGTGATCCGGTGACCGGGACACTGAGTGTCATTTTTTATGATGACCGCAATGTGTCAAGCAATCAGGTGGAGACCTGGGTTGCCAACTCAATGGATGGCGGGCAGACCTGGGATGACTTCAGGGTAAGCGATGTAGCCTTCTCACCCACCCCGATCCCCGGAACAGCCAGCGGTTATTTCGGCGATTACCTGGGCATCTCTGCCAGGGGTGGTGTGGTCGTTCCATGCTGGACGGACAACCGTACCGGAGCCGCCATGACTTATGTGTCTCCCTTCACCACACCCACCACACCCAACCCCGCCTCAGATCCAATACCATCCAACGGGGCCAACAACGTCGAACCGTTTGCTGCCCTGCACTGGAAGGATTTCAATAACCGCTCTTCCTCCTTCAGGCTGTACCTGGGAACCGACAATCCGCCGACAAATATTGTCAATGGCGCCACTGTGCAGGATACGTTCTATATCCCCCAGGCCGATTTCAACTTTCAGGAACAGTACTTCTGGAGAGTGAAATCAATCAATTCATTCGGATCAGCGCTAAGCCCAATATGGTCATTTTCAACGGAGGCACGGCCTGATGAAGATTTTGAAACAGGAAATTTTTCCAAAAACGAATGGTCCTTCAGCGGTAACGCCAACTGGGTGATCAATACAGAGGAAAAAAGAAACGGCACCTATTCTGCAGCATCAGGACAGATTGGACATAGCCAGTCTTCCTCCCTCATGATAGACCTGGAGGTCAAATTTTCTCCTTTTGCCACATCCATGAGTTTCTGGAAAAAGACCAGCACCCAGCCGGGTGCGGATATCCTCCAATTCCTCATGGATGGGACTGTTCTGGGCGAATGGTCGGGGGAAACGGACTGGTCTGAAGAATCCTTCATTATCACCACAGGAGGCATCCATACGTTTGAGTGGAGATACACCAAGGATGGAGGCAGTACGGGCGGCGAAGACCGGGTCTGGATAGATTATGTTACCTTCCCGCTGCTGGAGCAGCTCCTGGCAAATGCCGGCCCCAATGCAACGATCTGCGAGGGAAGCCCCTTTACGCTTTCGGGCACTGCCAACAACCAGACATCGGTTTTGTGGACCACCTCCGGAGATGGCACCTTCAGCAATCCGGCCATCCTCAAACCGGATTACACGCCCGGACCAGGCGATATCCAGAACGGCGACGTCACCCTGACGCTTACCGCCTTTGATGAAACCGACCAGGTGAGCGACGACATGCAGCTTTCCATCCAGGGAACGCCATTCCTTGAAATGGAAGAAAACTTTACGATTTGTGCCGGTGAGATTTTCTCCACAGAGGGGACCATTGCGGAGAATTATGCCTCCCTGACATGGACAACATCAGGCGATGGAACCTTTGATGATAACACCCTCCTGTCGGCTGCATACACGCCAGGGCCCGGTGATATCGCGAACGGCTCCTTCGGGCTCACACTGGTTCTCACAGGGCTTTATCCCTGCGGGGACGTCTCCGGTTCCATGACTGTCACGGTCACACCGCTCCCTGCTCCGGCCTCGACGCCCGCTGGCCCGGAAATGCTCTGCCAGAATGCCGGAACAACAACCTACTCTGTTACCTCCATCGCTGGTGCGTCATCGTACCTGTGGAACCTGAATCCGGAGGAAGCAGGTGTCCTCACTGCCGATGGCACATCCCTTTCCGTGGTGTGGACCCCTGAATTCTGGGGAACGGCGGAACTTTCGGTACTCGGAGTCAACGACTGCGGTGAAGGTCCCGTCTCTGAGCCCCTGCAGGTAACCCTTGAACCGTTGCCCCTGCAACCAGCGGCACCCGTGGGAGAAACCTATGTCTGCATCAATTTTGTCGATACATCATATTATGTCACGTCCGTAACTGAATTTGCTTCATTGTATGAATGGTCCATCAACCCGCCGGAGGCAGGAGTCATCACCGGCAGTGACACCACAGGCATAATAGCCTGGAATCAACAATGGACAGGTATTGCCCATGTCACTGTCAGGGGAGTGAATGACTGTGGCGAAGGCGCGTGGTCGGAATCCATCCAGGTAATCCTGGATATCTGCGGCGGACTGGAAGAAAAGACCACGATCGACCAGATCACCCTGTTTCCGAATCCCAGCAACGGTACCTTCACGCTGCGGATGACAACGACACGCGAAGACATCTTTGACCTGAAAGTCCTCAATGCCCTGAATAGTGTTGTTTATGAGAAAAAGAACGTTACCTGGACAGGGACACAGGAGATGGAGATCGGATTGAAAGATGTTTCTTCCGGCACTTATGTTCTTTACCTGGAAAACAGCAGCACCACGCTGGTCAGGAAGATCATGGTACGGTAAAAGGAAAACTGTTCCTAATTTGTGAATAAGTTATTTGCGAATTCAGGGATGGAATGAACTCCTCTCTTTATATTTGAAGCCCGCAATCAATAGATCACTTTCCGGAGTATTCATTTTCTAATTTCGATCTGACCATGGGTTTTCAAACGTTTTTCAGAAAACTGGTTCCCAGGGAAAAAAAATTCTTTCCTTTATTTGAAGAATCGGCTGCCCTGACCCTTGAAGCCGCAGTAGCACTGCGTAAAGTGTTCCTTACAGAATTACAGGAAGAAAGAGAAATCCTTTTCACCCATATCAAAGACCTGGAGACCCAGGGGGATGAGATCGCGCACCGGATCTTCGATGAGCTGGACAAGACCTTTATCACTCCGTTCGACAGGGAGGATGTCCACAAACTGGCTTCCACTTCCGACGACGTGCTGGATTTCATCAACGGCTCGAGCCAGCGGATCCGGTTGTTCAAGCCTAAAAAATTTCCTCCCGAATTCGTGAAATTTACAGATCTGCTCATTGAAGGCATCACTGAACTCAATAATGCAGTCAAGGAGCTGAAGAACCTGAAAAGACCTGAAAAAATATCCAAGGCCTGCATCCGGATCAACGAGATCGAAAATGCGTCCGACGATCTGTATCATATCTTTCTTTCAGATCTTTTCGACAATGAGAAAGACGCGATTGAGCTGATCAAGAAAAGAGAGATCATCATGACTATGGAACGGGCTGCAGACAGGCTTGAGGACGTTTCTGACGTGCTGAAGACCATTATCATCAAGGTTGCCTGACCATAAATTCTTCCGATGGATATCCTTGTCATCATTACCATTACGCTGGCGTTACTGTTCGATTTCCTGAACGGCATGAACGACGCTGCCAATTCCATTGCCACCGTTGTGTCCACCAAGGTCCTCACACCCCTTATGGGAGTGGCATGGGCTGCCTTCTTCAACTTTGCAGCCGTCTTCATTTTTGGGGTTCACGTTGCCACAACCATTGGCAAGGGAATCGTTGATCCGGATATGATCGACAAGTACATCATCTTTTCCGCCCTGGTGGGTGCGATCATCTGGACCTATACCTGTACCCACATCGGGTTACCGATCAGTGTGTCGCATGCCCTGATAGGAGGCCTGATCGGACCGGCGCTCATCGTTGGCGGTTCCGATGCCATCATCTCCTCCGGGGTTTTAAAGGTAGCCCTCTTCATTGTGCTATCTCCCCTGATCGGGATGGTTCTATCGTACCTTATCTCCATTGCTACGCTGTTCATATTCCGAAAGTCTTCTCCACGCCGGGTGGATTCCCTTTTCAGGGTAATGCAGCTTTTCTCCTCAGCAGTCTTCAGCCTCGGCCATGGAACCAACGATGCGCAGAAAACGATGGGAATTATTGCTGTACTGTTATACACAACAGGGCATCTTGGGTCTGAATTTCACATCCCCACATGGGTAATCATTGCAGCCTATTCGTCCATATCTCTTGGTACCCTGGCCGGTGGATGGAAGGTCATCAAAACGCTGGGTCTGTCACTCACCAACCTGAAGCCTTTCCAGGGTTTCTGTGCAGAAACGGCAGGAGCCATAACGATCATCGGCAGTTCCCTCGGCGGGATCCCTGTAAGCACGACACATACCATCACAGGCTCTATCATAGGGGTGGGGATGACCAAACGCTTGTCATCGGTCAGGTGGGGAATTGCCGGTAATATCGTGATCGCATGGATCCTTACCATTCCCGGCAGCATGGCTGTAGCGGCAGGAATTTACGCCCTCGTGCGACTGTTCATCGTATGACCAGCTTTGCGGTAGCCCTGGCAATCCCCGATTCCATCCTCAGAAAATAGATACCACCGGGCAGTCCATCCCTTTCGATCATCAGGTAATATTCTCCGGCAGGCTTGTTCTCATTCATCAGAACTGCAACGGTCATCCCGGTTCCGTCAAGCAATGTTACCATCAGCGGGGCTTCTTCAGTGGTTCTAATCATCACCTGTGCCGATTGATCCAAAGGATTGGGATGAAGCGTGTATTCAAGCCTCTGGCCCGGTAAGGAGCCTTCACCGGTTCCTACCACAGTGGTGCCCTGTTTCAGTACGATCTGGTTGTCAGGGTCAAAAACCAGTGATACGGGCTCTTTCGCAAATGCGAACATAAATTCCTGATTATTAGCTGAATGGAATACCTTTACCAGGGTATCGGATCCGTCGCTGAATCCAATTTGCAGTTCCAGGGGCATGGCAAAGAACTGCCCGTCAGACTGCACCTGGCTGGCCCTGAACCATACATCCCATAGCTGATCATGGATCTTTGTAAAATTGTAGGTGTTGGCATACACAGGATGGTCGGGGTACGTAAGCCATTGATGGAAGAACCATGCATAATCCTTACCCGTCACTTCGTTCATTTTATCAATAAAATCCTGCGTAACTACCGATTGGTACCTGAAACGGACGCTGTCGCCTGCATATTGATGGATGCATTCAAAAAAGAGGGAATCGCCGGCAACATAGCGAAAAAGATGCAGGACACATGCTGATTTGGCGTATGTGATGGCATAATTGAAAAGAATGTTATCCCCTGGAGGGGTGACGGCCCATGAGGGGTTATAGATGGGCCAGCCGGGATTGCCATAGAGATAACTGGAGGCATTGGACTCAATTTCATCCTTGTAGGCTCCATACCCCTCTTTTTCCTCAAGCCAGAGCGCTTCACTGAAATTGGCAAATCCTTCGTTGAGCCACAGGTCGGCCCAGGTGCCACAGGTGATCATGTCGCCAAACCACTGATGGCTGAATTCATGGACGATCAGCATCTCATCCCAGCAGTTCGGGCACAGGCAGGTCAGTGTCTGGTTTTCCATGCCACCCCACTGAAACAGGTTGTTCAGCGTGGCAAATCCATCCTTTTCAAAAGGATGATCACAATAGGTCTGAGCGAAAAAATCGGCCAATGATCCGATCATGTTCTTGATGGCGGTGGGATTTTCTCCCGGGTTAGAATAGAAACGGATGGGCAGGGTGTCCTGCGGATTGGATAAGCGGGGCCAGTAGACGATATCCAGGTTGTAATTGTTGCGGCCGGCCATGACGATCAGGTACGTAGCCACGGGATCCTTTGAGATCCAATGGTACCATATCGTATCTGCAACATGGGTCGAGTCGGCCAGCCTGCCGTTGGAACCAAGCTTAGCCGTCGCAGGGACCTTGGCTGTCAGATCCAGCCTGGCTTTATCCGAAGGCTGGTCCCAGCAGGGGAACCAGTTTCTCGCCCCCTGTGGTTCACTATCGGTGAAAACCATCCCGCCGCCGACATTGAAGTTATTATCGGTCACATTCCTATGCTGATAAAAAATCTGCACATAAAGCGAATCACCCGGATAATAGATATTGTCAAGGTCCACCCTGAGCGTATCGTTAGCATGTTCAAAATACAAACCTGACATACCGACCGAATCGATCTGTAAAGAATAATTACCTGCATTGAAGTCGATGCTGTTCAGGATGGAATCCACCCGGATATGAATCGTTGCCGAACCGGAAAAGGACTTCGGGTAAGGGCTGACAAAATTGGAATACAGGTCGAGATCCAGCTTATATTCCAGCACATCATACGGATGACTTGGAGAATTAGGACCCCGTGGCTGGAGCACATGGTGGCGGGATGACTTGGCATGGGAGCAGTACTCCCCACCGCTACCGTACTTTGTCTGAGCAGTGAGAAATGGTATCACTGCCAGACAAACAACGATCGAAAGACAGATTCTTTGTAACATTTATTGGAAGTTTATGATTATTCATTTATATTGCATTCATGTCCCGGATCCAGCTGATGGTTTTGTCCATCCCCTCTCTCAGCGAAATGGGGCGGTATCCCAGTTCGTTCATCGCTTTTCGGCTATCGTTGATCCAGTGGTAATTATATTTCCTGACAAAACCATTGGTTATCAGAGGTTTGAATCCAAAACGGGCAAAAATGCCCATGAGCGTGGAGGCAGATAACATGGCACAGTAAGGTATGTGAAACAACCTGTGGTAGATCCCTGATTGCTCTTTCAGGATATCAAAAAACTCATGATAGGTAACATTTTCTCCTCCAAGGATATAGTGTTCGCCTCCGGTCCCTTTCTCCAGGGCCAGGAGATGACCCTGCACCACATCATCCACATAAACATAATTCCCCATGCTTTTTCCATTTCCCGGAATAATACGCCATTTGCCTTTCAGGTAGCCATCGATCATGGCAGTCACGGTATTGCTCTCACTGAGCTGGCCTGGCCCGAACACCCTGGTGGGATGAAGAAAGACAACATCCATCCCGATGGCGGAATATTTTCCGGCCTCCTGGTCAGCGATGGCCTTGGTATGCTCATAGGGTGTGAAATGATCCATTCCTGCCGTCGTTTTCTCGCTGACAGGCTTGCCATCGGTGGAAGGGCCATACACTCCCGCCGTGGAAGTGACCAGGACCCGCTTCACGCCTGCCCGCACGGCCGCATCCATGACATTTACCGTACCATGGACATTGACAGCATGAAACTCATCCGGATCCCGGGACCATACCCTTGCCAACGCCGCCATATGAATGACGGCATCACACGATTCCATTCCCTGTGCAAGGCATTCCGGATCAAGAACATGCCCGCTGACTACGCGGATCCGGTCATGCAGGATCTGACCGGCCTTCGCCGGATCGCGAACCAGGGCGTGAACCGTATGACCCCTCTGAGCCAGGGCATGACACAGCGATACACCAATGAATCCGGTCGCTCCGGTGACAAATACGTTCATGATCCTTTGCTTTTGATCTCCAACTTCATTTCCGGGTGAAAATGGATGGAAAGGTATTCATTGGACAGGGCAAGGATCACATGCGAAAAATACGCCACCCAGATCGTACCTGTTTTCAGGGTAAGAAGGCACAGGATCAATCCCATGGGGATACTTGCAATGGTTTCCCGCGGGCCCTTGGGAAGATGCACCAGGGCATAAAGGGAAACATTCAGTACGATGGAAGGCCAGACCCCCATGACGGGGATGCATAAGAATAACAGCACCCCCCTGAAGATGAATTCATACCCCAGCAGATACAGCATCCAGCCCATGGAACTGATGGCCAGTATTTTCGGAGTCCAGCGGGTGATCCTCATCTGTGGATACATGGCAAGATTTCCCGGCTTTCGCGCGGCCATCAAATTGACCAGAACGATCACTGCTCCCATTCCGCCAATCCATAACAGGCTCTGGGGAATGTTGACAAAGGAAACACCAACCTGCCTGAGGGTCACCGGCATCATGAGCATCGCGAGGGCTGGCAGGAGCCCCAGGAACAGAAATCCGGCCAGTTTTTGCAGAAGGATCCAGTACACGTTGGTTTTCTCCGTACCAAGGCGTACCTCCATCTTACTCTTTAAGATCCGGGATCCAGCGATAAATGAATAAAGCAGGTAGCCTGCCGTGAATGCAGTAACGGCAAATATCGGCAGGAGTTCAACCGAATCATGGATAACAGGCATGCAACCGGATTTAGCGATGGATTCGATGAGAAATCCCTGCAAAAATAGGGCTTTATATGTACGGAGCATGCCAGCGAATAAAATTACACCCTATATTTGATCTGCCGATATGCGTATCTTTGCCTGTATTAGGTTAATAAGCGGTTATGAAAAAGATAACGGTTTTTGAGCTTAAGAGAAAGATCGATGAAGGGGAACACATCCAGATCGTCGACATCAGGGAGCAGTCTGACTTCGGGGTCTGTCACATCCCGGGAGCGGTGTGTATTCCTAAAAAAGAGATCTTTGATCATCTGAATCAGGTCGCCCGGGAAATCCCTGTGGTGATGTATTGCAGATACGGGACCAAAACCCCTCCAGTCACTACCGCCCTGGAAATTGACCATGGAATGCGGAACATATACACCCTTGAGGACGGCATTTATGCCTGGGCAAAAGAGATCGACCGCTGGATGCTCGATTTAATTTAATGATCCATGGGCACCTTACCCCCGCTGGCAGAACAACTGAGGCCTTCGACGCTGGAGGATTTCCTTGGACAGGGGCATCTTACAGGGGAGCATTCGATCCTGAGAAAAGCCATCCGGACGGGCAATATCCCCTCCATGATCCTGTGGGGTCCTCCGGGAGTGGGCAAAACTACGCTGGCCTACATTATATCCAGGCAGCTGAGCCGGCCGTTCTATACCCTGAGCGCAGTGAACTCCGGTGTCAGGGAGGTCAGACAGGTGATCGATGAGGCGACGGGGAGTGAACAGCGTCCTATCCTTTTCATCGACGAGATACACCGTTTCAGCAAATCACAGCAGGATTCCCTGCTCAGTGCAGTGGAAAAGGGTATCATCACCCTGATCGGAGCCACAACCGAAAACCCCTCCTTCGAGGTCATCTCCCCTCTCCTCTCCCGGTGCCAGGTATACATCCTGAAAGCTTTCGACGCGGCAGATCTCCGCGTATTGCTGCAGAGAGCCTGCTCCTATATCAAAAAGCAGTCCGGCATTACGGTGACCATCACGGAAGATGAGGCACTGATGCGCATCTCTGGAGGAGACGCAAGAAAACTGCTCAATGCCGTCGAACTGATCCTCAACGCAGAGAAGCCAGGGCAAAAAGAGGTCGGTATTACTAATGAAAAGACCATCGGAGTGATCCAGCAGAACCTTGCCCTGTACGACAAGCAGGGGGAAATGCATTACGATATCATCTCTGCGTTCATCAAATCCATGCGGGGAAGCGATCCCAACGGAGCCGTTTACTGGCTGGCCCGAATGGTGGAGGCCGGTGAGGATCCCGAATTCATCGCCCGCCGGATGGTCATCCTGGCATCGGAAGACATCGGCAACGCGAATCCCAACGCACTTTTACTGGCCAATGCCTGTTTCGAGGCTGTCCGGAAGACCGGCTATCCCGAATGCAGGATCATCCTATCCCAGACCGCCATCTACCTGGCTTCTTCTCCAAAAAGCAATGCTTCATACCTGGCCATCGAGAAAGCCATCGGGCTGGTCCATCAGGCAGGCGACCTTGCCATTCCCCTGCACATCCGTAACGCACCCACCAGCCTGATGAAGGAGATCGGTTATGGAAAAAACTATAAATACGCCCATGATTATTCAGGTAACTTCGTGGAACAGGAATTCCTGCCGGATAAGATCAAAGGAACAAAGATCTACGATCCACAGGATAATCCACGGGAAAATGACCTGAGGAAATGGCTCAGAGCACTGTGGAAGGGGAAGTATGGGTACTGAAGTGGTTGACGGTTGACGGTTGACGGTTGACAGTAAACGGTATTTGGTAAAGGGTAAATAACAATTTAACAATTTAACAATTTGACAATAGAACAACAGAACAATGAATAACCATTATTTCTAAGAATTACCATGAATTTGCAATTGGTACCTAAAATCAAACATACAGAGAAGAATTCCTTCTTCCTTATCGCCGGGCCCTGTGTTGTTGAAGATGGCATTATGCCCTTCACGATAGCACAGCAGGTAAAAGAAATCTCAGACAAGCTCGGTATACCTTATATTTTCAAAGCATCCTACCGGAAGGCGAACCGCTCGCGGCTGGATTCCTTTACCGGAATAGGTGATATAAAAGGACTGGAGACCATTCAGGCAGTGGGCAGGGAATTCGACATTCCGACACTCACTGATTTTCACTCGGCTGATGAGGCAAAACTCGTCGCACGCTATGTCGACATACTCCAAATTCCGGCTTTCCTGTGCCGGCAAACCGATATCCTGGTAGCTGCTGCAAAAACGGAAAAATGCATAAATATCAAGAAAGGGCAATTTCTCTCCCCGGATGCCATCCGGTTCGCCATTGAAAAAGTCCGGGATTCCGGCAACGATCACATCATGGTCACGGAAAGAGGAACCACATTCGGCTACCAGGATCTGGTGGTGGATTTCAGGGGGATTCCGCAGATGAAGCGATTCGGGGTCACGGTGGTCCTCGACGTGACCCACTCTCTTCAGCAGCCCAACCAGCCCACTGGTGTCACCGGAGGCCTGCCGGAAATGATCGGAACGCTTGCCAAAGCAGGTATTGCAGCCGGTGTGGACGGAATATTCCTGGAAACCCATCCCGATCCCGCTTCAGCCCGGTCCGACGGTGCCAACATGTTAGCGCTGAACCAGCTGGAGGCGCTGCTGGTCAAATTGCTGAGAATACGGGAAGCGATTATTTAGGCTACAGGTTGACCAAAACGCAATTGAGCGGAATCCCGCTGAAAAGCAGTGCTACAACCTGATTCGGGTGCAAGCAGGGGGATTTTTTCTATCTTACCCCTCCCCCGTCGAGGTTGTATCAAATGTATTTAACCACAAAGGAACACGAAGGTTTTCACAAAGGTGCCCAAAGCATTATCATTGATTATGAATAACTTAGTGTTCCTTTGTAAAGTACTTTGAGTACCTTTGTGTTTAAGAAAAGCATTTTGATACACCCTCTGCAGGGGTAGGGTACATTAAATATATTACCTCTATCCTACCTAATTAGAAGAACCTGAGCGTTCCGGCTCCGGCAAAGAACATCGAAGTGGCGATCGCCATGAGAATGGCCGAAATGATCCACATGATCACAATGGCGACAATAGCGCTGACCACCATATACCCCACCTTGCTGTCGTCGGGCGTCTTCTTGATGTCGCCCATGCCGAGGTACATGATATAGATACCATACAGACCCACCAGCGAAGCCACGATGCCAAGGATGGGGATCAGGTACAATATTCCGGCGACCCATACCGGTGTATACGAATACGCCACAAGCTGCATCGAACGGCCGAAGTTTTTCTCTGATTTGAAGGAGGGAGCAAGGATATCAATGATGAAAGCCGCAACAAAGAGGGCCAGTATGGTGGTGACCAGAGAGATGATACCTGATGACAGACCCCATCCTATTCCCGTCATCCCTGCAAAGCGGCCTACATGGAATCCGAACACCCCGAACCCGATGAACCGCGCCACGGCAGGTATCAGGGCAAGAGGCAATACATAGCTAAAGATGAGTGATTGTGTGTTCGGCTCTTCTGCTGCGATCACCTTCCATTCATCCTTCGGTTTGAACAGAATGTTTTTTGCACGTTCAATTAGGTTCATGGTTTTGTGTGTTTAAGGTTAGAAATACGGTAACTGCTCTATAAATGAAAATGAAGCTCCTATCGTACGCTTACCTGCCTTACAGAACCGCCTGCCGGATGCATCTGTACATGAAATCTGGATGTGGCGGGATAATGACTCAGGATTCCCAGCTGATGAATGGGAATTTCCTTGTTCAGCATTTCGTTTTCCTTCCATTGGATGCTCACACGGCATAATCCCGGCGTCCTGAATACGAAGCCCTGGCCCGCGGCGGATGGAGAGCCTGATACCTGCGATGGGACAGCTCCGGAGGCTCCCACAGGTTCAATTCTGATCAGTACCGGCTCACCCTGCGGATCATGCGATCCTGATATCCCTGCGGTTGAAGAAAAACGGCAGATCTCATCAGCCTGTCCAACTTTTTCCGAAGAGGGGAAATAGACCAGACGCACCTTGTATCCTTCACGGCTGACATAACCTTTAAAAAGCGACAGGTAGGCATCTTCCATTCCCAGTAGCCTGGCATCCATATACTCCATGGTTCCCTGGCTGTAACCAACCTCCTGATAGCCGGTGAGCAGCTTCAGCCGGTCTTCCCGAATGGAAGAGATGAGCTCAGCAGCTTCTCCTGCCCTTTCTTCCATGGTCTTGTAGATCATGGATCTCTTGTAACTGATGTCTTTGAAAGTGGAGGTATCGATGGTGACCATTTTAATGATGGTGTCTATCTTCAGTACCTGGTTGCTGGTGGCATAGTACCGGAACAAGCCCTCTCGATCCACCTTATTGCAGGGCATCACCCCGGGCCCGTTCTCCGGCTGAACCGTAACGGGCACGGAAGTCATGTCCATCCCCATGGCAGCCTCCGTGAGAAATCCCTCCTCTGAAAACACCATGTGAAGCTCCAGGGGATCTTTGCTCTGCTTCTGCAAGAACTCCACAAAATACAGCTGTCCGGGATCCGGACCTGTACGGGTGTCACAGCGGATGCCCTTCAATTCGTAAAATCGCTCATTGATCGTGATCACAGAATCCAGCCCGAGGAACTTATAGGCATAATCCGCATACGGTCCCCTGATCTTTTCAACAAGATCAAAGCAAACCTCCAGCTCAAGATAGGTCCCGGGCAGGTAATAGAAGCTGCCTTCCTTACCCTCAAAAGCAGCAGGGTCGGTAACCATTGAAACGTTTACCTGTGCTTCCGATTGTAAGATCAGTACGATGGACAGTGCAGCCGTCAGGATGAAGTGTTTTCCTTTCATCATAAAATACGATTATGTATCAAAAGTATTAAACTTTGAAGGAATAACAAAATGGTTTTTTTAACTTTGCTCGTTAAAATCTCATACCTGTTTTAATGCAGAAAAGGTTACTCCGTTTATTTTCAGTCATCTGCATTGGATTGCTCGGTCTGTATCTGGTGACCGGCAGCTGTTCGAACAGAGGCAGCCAGGACGAGAAACACCGGCCGCGTAAAATAATCCCGTATATCACGATTACCGGTTCGCTGGAACTTTACCCCTTGCTGTCCCAGCTGGCCTTCGAATTCAACAGGATCTATCCGGATGTCAGGATTGATGTTACACCCGGTAGTTCCATACACAACCAGCCGGATATTTGTTTCAGGATGATGGATTCAGAGAATCCTGCCAATACCATCAAGGAAGGTTCGTGGGATACCAGCCTGATTTCGATGCCACTGGCATACGATGCCATTCTGCCTTTTGGCAACAAAACCAATCCTTACCTGGAGAAGCTGAAATCCAGCGGTATCACGCAGAATCAGTTCAGGTACATCTTTCTTGATGCGACACTGGATCACTGGGGACAACTTACAAAAGCAGATTCCTCATACCAGATCAATCCATTCACGCGCACCGACCTTTGTGAATCCGGTGAAATCTGGTCAAGCTTCCTCGGTACGGATCAGAGCCACCTCACCGGCACGGGCGTTTACGGTGAAGCCGGGATGGTCATGGCAGTCCGGAAGAATACATACAGCATCGGCTATGCAAGCATGCGGTATATTTACGACCGGAAAACATTTGAGCCCATGGGAGACCTGGCCGTGATCCCTATCGACCTGGATAAGAATGGAAAGATCGACATATACGAGAACTTCTTTAACAACCTGGAGGATCTGTCATACGCCATCAAACGCGGCTCCTATCCATCACCGCCAGCCCGGACACTCTTCATTATCTTCGGCAGGCCGCCTGTCAACAAACTGGTCAACGAATTCATCATCTGGATCTTTGAAAATGGCCGGCAAACGATCGAGGATGCCGGATATGTCGCTCCGGATGAAAATATTATAAATAAGAATATCACACGAATCAACGACTTTAATCAACTGCCATGAAAACAAAAAAGATCTTATCCCCTGCCTGTTGCCTGGGATTAGCGTGCATCATGCTATTCTTCCCGGGTTGCCAGCCGCGTCAGGAAAAAACACAGGAAGAAGGTGCCAAAAGCAAGCTGAAAGGCACTATTTCAATTTCAGGTGCTTTTGCCCTGTATCCTATGACGGTGAAATGGGCTGAAATGTTCATGAACCTGAATCCTAAGGTACGTATCGACATATCCGCCGGTGGTGCCGGCAAGGGTATGACCGATGCCCTCTCGGGCATGGTCGACCTGGGGATGTTCTCCCGCGGTGTCACCCAGGCCGAGATCGATAAGGGCGCCTGGTACATCGCTGTGGTGAAGGACGCCGTGGTACCTACTATCAACGCCGGTAATCCTGTGATCCAGGCCGTTAAAACCAGGGGACTGTCACGTGAACAATTCATGAAGATCTACCTCACACAAGAATTGCAGAGCTGGGATATCTACCCGGATTTCCCGACAGGAGGCAGGAAAATCAACGTTTACACACGATCTGACGCCTGCGGGGCAGCTCAGATGTGGGGAGAGTACCTTGGTAAAGACCAGGAAAGCCTGAACGGTGTGGGCGTCTATGGCGATCCGGGAATGGCAGAAGCCATCAAAAATGACCCCGTGGGCATCGGATTCAACAATATTAACTATGCATATGATATGTCAACCCGGAAAAAATATGAGGGATTGGAGGTCGTACCCATCGATCTGAATGCCAACGAGATCATTGATCCTGAGGAGAATTTCTATGAAACCCAGGATGACATCATCACTGCCATTAAGAACAATCTTTATCCTTCGCCTCCCGCCAGGGACCTGTACTTTGTTTCCAAAGGAAAACCAGCCAATGAGGCCGCTGTCGCCTTCTTAAAATGGATCCTCACCGATGGACAGAAGATTGTGAACGAATCAGGCTATGTGGAACTGTCGGGTGAAAAGATACAGTCGGAACTCGCCAAACTATAACGGGTACATTCTGTGAGAGGGCTATCCATAACACGCCAGTTCAGAAACCAGCTTCACGAATCCTGGATGCGGGTCGCTCTGGTATTAGTGATCATATTGCCCTTTGTCATCGGTATCGGTCTGTTCCTCAAATCCCGACTTATCCTCCAGGATGTTTCGCTATGGGAATTGCTGTTTTCATCGGAATGGAGACCGCTCTCAGGGAAATTCGGCTTTTTCCCGTTCATTGTCAGCTCCCTCTGGGTAACGGTCCTTTCCCTGATCATTGCCGGTCCCATCTGCCTGCTGACAGCCATTCACCTGACACAGTATGCCGACAACTGGGTACTAAAGATCATGCATCCGGTGATCGACATCCTGGCAGGAATTCCATCGGTGATCTATGGCGTCTGGGGAACCCTCGTCATCGTACCGCTGATCTCCAACCATATTGCTCCCCTTTTCCACACCGATACATCAGGCTACAGCATCCTGGCCGGCGGTGTGGTGCTCGCGGTCATGATCATCCCCTTCGTCCTGAATATCCTCATTGAGGTATTCAAAACCATCCCGATCGAGCTGACGGAAGCATCCTTATCGGTGGGCGCAAGCAAGTGGCAGACCATAAAACTCGTGCACATCCGGAAAGCTTTCCCTGGGATCATCTCAGCGTTTGGTCTGGGCCTGAGCCGTTCCTTTGGCGAAACCATTGCCGTTTTGATGGTGGTGGGCAATGTATCCAAGATCCCGGGAGGAGTGTTTGAACCCGGATACCCCCTGCCCGCACTGATTGCCAACAACTACGGAGAGATGCTGTCGATACCTCTGTACGACTCGGCGCTCATGCTGGCCGCTTTTGTTCTGCTTATCGTGGTGTTGCTGTTCAACCTCGCATCCAGGATACTGATCATCAGAACCGAACGATATCGATAATATGAAGCGACAAACACTCATAAAAGCAGAGGAGGTCTTCTTCCGGGTGATCATGTTCCTTTCATCCATGATCATTGCCGCCACGCTTTTCCTGATCATCTTCAGCATCTTCTACAAAGGACTTCCTTCGCTGTCATGGGACATGGTCTCTCAGACGCCCAAAGGAGGATTCTATTTCGGGAAGGAAGGGGGTATTCTCAATGCAATCGTCGGCTCGATCTACCTGGCCGGGGGCTCCACCCTCCTGTCCCTTGCCATCGGCCTCCCCCTGGCACTGTTCCTTAACATCAACATCGTGTCAAAGAAACGGCTGGTCAACGCCATCCGCTTTTTCCTTGACCTGCTCTGGGGGATCCCCTCCATCGTCTACGGAGCCTTCGGCTTCACCCTCATGATCTACCTCGGACTGAAAACCTCCCTTCTGGCAGGTATCATCACCGTCACCCTGTTCATACTGCCCATCATGGTCCGTGCCATGGACGAGGTGATCAAAACCATCCCCATCGGCCTGCTGGAAGCTTCTTACTCCCTGGGTTCCACCAAATCAGAAACAGCCTACCGGATCTTTTTCCGGCAAACCATCCCCGGTATCGTCACCGCCATCCTGCTCTCCTTCGGCCGTGCTATCGGCGACGCAGCATCAGTCCTTTTCACAACGGGATATACTGATCACATGCCCACCTCCCTGACGCAGCCCACGGCTACTCTTCCTCTTGCTATCTTTTTCCAGCTCTCCGTACCCATCAGGGAGGTACAGAACCGCGCCTATGCTTCCGCTGCGATCCTTGTCTTTATCATATTGATCATCAGTATTCTATCACGGATTTTCGCCAGGAAATTTCAGAAAAATCAAATCAAATGATATGCAGCAGGATACCAAGATAGAAGTGAAAAACCTGAACCTGTACATCGGGAAGCAGCATATCCTGAAAGATATCAACGTGAGCATCCCTTCCAACAAGATCACGGTGATCATGGGACCTTCCGGGTGCGGTAAAACAACGCTTCTGAAGAGCCTCAACCGCCTGACCGATCTGTATCCGGAGATGAAAGTCACCGGGATGATCCTGATCGACGGCGAGGATGTCTTTCACCCCATTGAAGACATCACTATGATAAGACAAAAAATGGGACTTCTCTCCCAGCGTCCTTATCCCCTGCCCATGAACATTCAGAAAAATGTGGCCTACGGACTTCGGATCAGCGGCAGGAAAAGACGTAAAGGAATTGATAAGCGAGTGGAACGTTACCTGCAAATGGTAGGCCTCTGGGACGAGGTCAAAGACAGACTCAAAGACCCGGCATCCACCCTGTCCATCGGCCAGCAGCAGCGCCTCTGCCTGGCAAGGGGCCTGGCCGTCGATCCGCAGATCATCCTGGCCGACGAGCCAACCTCCGCACTCGATCCACTTTCCTCACAGATCATCGAACAAAAATTCGTCGAACTGAAAGAACATTATACCATTGTCGTAGTAACCCATATCCTGAGACAGGCCAAACGCATCGCCGACAACATTGTCTTCATGTACCTGGGAGAAGTCATCGAACAGGGACCCGCCGATGAAGTCCTGAACAATCCACAGGAAGAGAAGACCAAAGCCTATCTGAAGGGAGGACTGTACTAAAATTAAAAAATCAAAGATCAAAGACTAAAAATCAAAGATTATGAGAAAAATCTACTTGCTAACGGGTATTTGTTTGCTGCTTTTATCCGGCAACCAGGTGTTCGGGCAGCTCACCCTGTCGGCAGAACTGCGTCCACGGTTTGAGATGCGGAATGGTTACGGGAACCTGGCCAATGATACCACCGATCCCATCTACATCA
The DNA here is from genome assembly GCA_022711405.1 of Bacteroidota bacterium. GTDB lineage: Bacteria > Bacteroidota > Bacteroidia > Bacteroidales > JAGONC01 > JAGONC01. Next base: position 148,596 of record JAKLFC010000005.1, on the reverse strand, counting down.
TTTCTCAGCGTACACGGCTCAAAGCGGTTTATACTCACAAGGTGTTCGGAATTGGTGTGTGCATCCAGGATGCACGTGTGTGGGGCAGCGATGATGTGTTCACCTCCACTGGAACTGCAGGGAATACTGCTTCCCTTAACCTGTCGGAAGGATGGCTGGACCTGTACATCACACCTTCCCTTACGGTAAGGGCCGGGAGACAGTTCCTTGCTTACGACGATGAGCGGCTCTTCTCCACCCGCAACTGGGGCCAGGCTGCCCTGACCTATGATGCGGTGGTATTGAAATATGACAGGGAAAAGAAATGGGATCTTGATCTGGGAGGATCCTGGAACAATTCATTGGATAAGAGTTATTTCAATGAACAATACACTTCCGACAAAATCAAGATGATCGGCTTTTTACATTTTCACAAACCGTTGCTGGATAAGACGTTGAACGTATCCGTGATGGCTGCGGCAATAGGTTATACCAAAGCCAATAACTACCGTATTATCTATACCAGAGGCACGTATGGAGTAAATCTCGATTATAAGAAGAATGACCTGAAACTTAGAGGCACGGTATATTATCAGAATGGCACCAATAAAACCGGAAAACCGGTTCAGGCTTACTGTTTCTCCGTGGTGGGGGCCTATACGTTCGATAAATTTACCGTGGGACCCGGTATTGATTATATTTCAGGACAGGACAGCTGGAATGAGACAGGATCTTACGTGGATAAAGACCATCTGTTCGATTTGTTCTATGGGATGAGGCACAGCTATTACGGCCTGATGGATATCTTCACCAATATACCCAAAAGTACCGACAATGGTGGATTGATGGACATCTATCTGAATACCAGGCTCAAAATCGCTGAGAAACACAACCTCCAGCTGGATTATCATTATTTCTCACTGGCACAGAACGTCAAAGCCGATCCGGATAAGCCGCTGGGGTCAGAAGTGGATTTTCTTTACCGGTGGACGGTCAACGAATTCCTGAGCTGTGACCTGGGATATTCCTTCATGAAGCCCACCGAAACAATGGCGGTCATCAATGATATCGGCGGACACGCGAAGGATTTCTCGCACTGGGCGTACCTGATGATCACTCTCAAGCCTACCCTGCTGAAAATGTAATGTGACGTTTCCTGTTAGCGCAGGAACAATAACTCCCTGTATTTGGGCAATGGCCAGAGTTCATCATCTACCTTTAATTCAAGCTTATCCACGTGCCTGCGGATAATATCGAAACAGGGTAACACGTTCTGGTGGTAGGCCAGCGCCTTTTCTTCGGCACCCTCGATCCTGTTGGCGACCTTGCGTTGCCCGATCATGATGTCCACCTGTTCCTGGATTTGCTCGATATGGTGTGATATCTCCCGGATCAGTTTCACCTGGAAGGCAGAAGCTGCTTCGTACGACTCCATGTCAAGGACTTCCTTGAGTCCTTTCACGTTCTCGATCAGAATATTCTGGTACTTGATGGCAACCGGAATGATGTGGTTCCGTGCAAGATCGCCGAGAACCCTGCCCTCGATCTGGATCTTTTTGGTGTAGTTTTCCAGGTAGATCTCATGCCGAGCCCTGGATTCACGTTCGGTCAGCACATGGTTGCGCTCCAGCAGGGATATGGACGCTGGTGTGATCATAGCTTCCAACGCCCGGGGTGTCGAAAGGATGTTAGGCAGTCCCCGTTTTGATGCCTCCTCCACCCATGCCTCGCTGTAACTGTTTCCCTCAAACCGGATTCGCTTTGACTCCGTGATGTAGCGCTTGAGCACCTGAAAAATGGCATCCCCCTTTTTCACATGGCCACGCACCAGCTCATCCACTTCCTCACTGAATTTCGTAAGCCGGTCGGCCACGATCGTGTTCAGTATGATCATGGGATGGGCGCAGCTGGCCGATGATCCAACGGCCCGGAACTCGAACTTGTTACCGGTGAATGCGAACGGGGAGGTCCGGTTCCGGTCGGTGTTATCGGGCAGTATCTCAGGGATCTTGGGAATGTCGAGCGGCAGTTCATAGTCGTTGCCCGCCCTGACCACTCCTTTTTTGTGCCTGTGCTCAATTTCGTCCAGGGTTTTTGTGAGCTGAGAGCCAAGGAACACCGAGATAATGGCCGGGGGAGCTTCGTGTGCCCCCAGCCGGAGGTCGTTGGAAGCCGAAGCGATACAGGCCCTGAGAAGACCGGCATGTTCGTCAACCGCCTTGAGAATATTGACAAGAAAGACAAGAAAACGAAGATTGGTGGAGGCTGTCCTGCCAGGTGTCAGCAGGTTCTCTCCCCGGTCGGTCATCATCGACCAGTTGTTATGCTTCCCTGAGCCATTGACGCCTTTATAGGGTTTTTCATGAAGCAGTACCGTAAGGTGATGGCGTTTGGCGATCCTTTCCATCAGAGGCATCAGCAGCTGGTTGGAGTCGACCGCTACATTGACCTCCTGGTACACAGGGGCACATTCGAACTGCCCCGGAGCAACCTCATTGTGGCGGGTTTTGATGGGGATGCCCAGCCGGTAGGCCTCGTGCTCAAAATCCTTCATGAAATCCATCACCCGCTCATGAATGGTACCGAAATAATGATCTTCCAGCTGCTGATCCTTTGCCGCAGCGTGGCCGAACAGGGTCCTCCCGGTCAGCATCAGGTCGGGCCGCGCCTGGTAAAGGGCGGTATCCACCAGGAAATACTCCTGTTCCCAACCCAGGGTGGCAGATACCTTTGTCACTCCCCTGTCGAAATAATGACATACCTGGGTGGCGGCTTTGTCCAGAGCCGCAAGTGCTTTCAGCAGAGGTGTCTTGTAATCCAGGGCCTCACCGGTGTAGGACACAAAAATAGTGGGAAGGCATAGGGTTCTGTCCATCAGAAAGGCCGGGGAAGAGGGATCCCAGGCAGTGTAACCACGCGCCTCAAACGTGTTGCGGATGCCGCCGCTTGGAAAGCTCGATGCGTCCGGCTCCTGCTGGACCAGCTCCGTTCCCCTGAAATTTTCAAGGGCCTTACCATCTGCAACCGGAATGACAAAGGCATCGTGCTTTTCGGCTGTTCCCCCTGTCAGGGGATGGAACCAGTGCGTGTAATGCGTGGCTCCCTTGCTCATCGCCCATGCCTTCAAGCCCGCAGCGATCTGATCCGCCATCCGGCGGTCGATCTTCTTGCCGCTTTCCATGGCCTCCCTGACCGCCGAATACGCTTCCTGGGTCAGGAAATCACGCATGGCCGCATCATTGAAGGTCATCTCGGCAAAAAAATCGGATATCTTGCCTTCAGGGAACGAAAAGGTCTGACGCTCCCTTTTCAGAATATAGTCCAACGCTGTAAAACGGGAATTGCTCATGGGATGGTTTTTAGTACCTCTCCCCAATCCCTCCCCTAATCCCCGCTTACGCGGGGACCAAGGGGAGGGGCAAGGAGAGGGGTCATTTTCCCGGTAAAGATATATCCAAAAGATCAGGATTGTTCTGCCGGTCTTTTGCCTTTATTAACAAGAAATAAACCACCAAAAGTGATCAGCCCGTTGAGGATAAGTAGCTCAAAACCAAATTTATACCCACTGAACCACTCCTCAGAATGAGTGCTCAGTACATAACAGATGACCGGCGATGCCAGGGCGATCCACGGAACCCAGCGATCCCTGACCGAAAACCGTGTGAACAGTCCAAAGGCAAAAAGGCCCAGCAGTGGCCCATAGGTGTATCCCGCAATGGTGAAGAGCTTGTCGATCACGGCCCGGTCGTTGATCGCCCTGAAAACCACAATGACCATCAGCAACAGAAGGGCAAAACAGAAATGGACCCGGTACCGTATGTTCTCTTTTTGTTTCTCTGACAACCGATGGTTCCCTGGCAATCCCAGGATATCAATGCTGAACGAAGTAGTCAGCGATGTCAGCGCTCCGTCGGCACTGGGATACGCGGCAGAGATCAGCCCGATGATAAACACCAGACCAGCCAGCGGGCCAAGGTGTTGAATGGCAATGACAGGGAACAGATCATCGGAACGCACCGGCAGTGATATCCCCTTGTAGGTGGCAAACAGGTAAAGAGAAGCTCCCAGCGTTAAGAAGATGAGGTTGATGAAGACTACCGAAAAACTGAAGGAGAACATATTTTTCTGAGCCTCCTTCAGTGAACGGCAGCTGAGGTTCTTCTGCATCATTTCCTGGTCGAGACCCGTCATGGCAATGGCTATGAAGATCCCGCTGAGGAACTGCTTGATGAAATTGCGGCGGTCGTGCCAGTCCCCGAAGATCATCCGGCTATAGTCACTGTTGGCTACTGTCTTGATCATGCTTCCCAAATCCAGGTTCATGTTCTTCATGATCAGGTAAATGGAAACGATCAAAGCCAGGAGCATGAACGTCGTCTGTACCGTATCCGTCCAGATGATGGTCTTTATACCTCCCTTGAACGTATATAAAAGAATGAGCAGGATAAAGATGGAGGTGGTCACGATGAAAGGAATGCCCCAGGTATCAAATACAAATATCTGCAACACATTAACAACCAGAAACATACGAAAAGAGGCGCCAATCGTCCGCGACAACATGAAATAAAAAGCGCCGGTCTTGTACGACCAGAAACCGAAACGTTTTTCAAGGTATGCATAGATGGAGGTCAGGTTGAGCCTGTAATAGAGGGGCAGCAGCACCGTGGCGATGACAAAATAGCCGATGAGGTATCCGAACACCACCATCATGTAAGATAACTGCGTATCCCCCACCCAGCCGGGGATCGACATGAATGTCACTCCCGACAGGGAAGCTCCGATCATACCGTAGGCGACTACGATCCAGGGTGATTCCTTGTTCCCAATGTAGAAGGCACGGTTGGTGGCACGCCTTGCGGTGAGCCAGGTGACAAAGAACAACAGGGCCGTATAGGCCAGGAATATCAGCAGTATGACAACAGGTTTCAAGCCGCAGCGGGGAGATTACAGTTCAATGGATCCCGGGTCAAAGGTAGCATTTTTTCAACTCGGCAGTAAAAGCAGGCAGATCGCAAAATTGGAAGTCGTATGGAACTTCTTTCAGGTTCTTTTTGTGCGGCTCTGCGGTGATCAGTACGTTGACCATCCCCAGGCGCCGGCCAAACTCCATATCACCTGCCGAGTCGCCGGCCATCACCGATCTGGAAAACTCGATCTGCGGGAAATCCCTGCGGGCCTGGTGAGCCATTCCTGTACCGGGTTTCCGGCAGGGATCGCGATCTTTTTCCAGGGCAGGACAGTAATAGATCCCCTGAATATCCCCTCCCTTTTGCCGGATAGCTTCCAGCATCCGGCGATGAACCTCTTCCACCAAGCCCGGCTCCATGATCCCTTTACCGATCCCCTGCTGGTTGGTCACAATGATCAGCCTTCCAAAGATCCGGTTCAGGACCGGAAAGGATTCCGGCACACCCGGCAGGAATTCAAACTCATCCCAGTTTTTCACATAATCATTCACCCTGAGACGGTTAATGATCCCGTCCCTGTCAAGGAACAGGGTCCACCGGCTGTCAATATTCAGATCCTTTAAGCTCATGCTGTGCCCTCAGGTAAGATTCAGGAGTGCCAATATCAATGAAATATCCCCCCGTCTGGTATCCGTAGAGACGTCCGGTGGGAAGGCAGCCGGGCAGAAGGTCCGTTTCGAAGGAGAACCGCTCAGCGTGGCTGTTCTTCCGATAGAATGCAGTGTTGATCAGATAGATGCCACCATTGATCCATCCGCCGCCACTCCTGTCTGGTTTTTCGGTGAATCCTGTGATCCGATGCTGCAGGTCGGTCTCCACCAGCCCATACCGGCCCGTTCGTTCCTGAAACCGCAGGGCGATGCTTAGCATTGAATCCCTTGACCGGTGAAAATCCTCAAACGCATCCAGTCCGATCCTGTACATGGTGTCGCCGTTCAGGACCAGCACCTCATCGGTAAGTACATGTTCCATGGCCCTGAGAATTCCCCCACCGGTCCCCAGCGGCTCTTCCTCAATGGAATAAAAAAGATCTGCATCCTGATGCTTCTCTCCAAAAAAGGACAGGATTTCCTGGTATTTATGACCAACGGAAAGAATGATACGGGTAATGCCCCACTGGCGGACATAAGCGATCAGGTACGACAGGAAGGGCTTTCCGTTGACCGGAGCCATGGGTTTCGGGATCCCTGCAACGACAGGTTGAAGCCGTTTCCCCATGCCACCCGCCAGTATGATGGCCTCGGTTGTTCTCATCGCGGGAAAAGACTGGATTCGACCAGCTGGCAGATAATATGCCCGATGAGGATGTGAGCTTCCTGGATGCGGGGTGTATCGCTGGAAGGTATGTTGATCAGATGATCACACAGCGGTTTCATCAGGCCTCCTGATTCACCGGTCAGGCCCACGGTGGCGATGCCTTTTTCCCGTGCTGCCTGCAGGGCAAGGATCACATTCCCGGAGTTGCCGGATGTGGAAAGAGCGATAAGAACATCGCCTTCTTTTCCTGATCCTTTCACGATCCGGGAAAATACTTCATCAAACGAATAATCATTGGCAACGGCGGTCAGGTAGGAAGTATTCGCATGCAGGGCCTCCGCCGGGAGAGGCGGCCGGTCGTAATAGAACCTTCCCGAGAGTTCGGCTGCCAGGTGTTGTGCATCAGCGGCGCTGCCACCATTACCGCAGAAGAGCACTTTATTTCCCTGACGGTACGAGCGGATGCACAGGGCAGCCACTTGCTCAATAGTGTTGAGCAGATGGGTGTCCAACAGGATCTGCTCCTTCACCTGTATCGATTCCTTTATGATGCCACTGATCAGCATAATGTCTTGATTTATTGTTTTTGTGAAGCTGTATTAAAAATTCAATTTAAACACAAAGGTACTCAAAGTACTTCACAAAGGAACACTAAGTTGTTGATAACCAATAAAAACACTTTGTGTTCCTTCGTGTAGACATTCGTGTTCCTTAGTGGTTAAGTTCGTATGATACAACTCCTCGTTTCAAATTCTCCATGTCGTCAGTCCCGTCGTCGTAAATTCATAGCGTTTCACCTGTCCGCCAAAGCGGTGGAGCGCCCGGATAACATCCCCTCGGGTGTTGTTTGGACAGTAAAGTACCATGAATCCCCCGCCCCCTGCACCCGAGATCTTGCCTCCGGTAGCGCCGTTCTGCATGGCGGTCGCATAGATCTCATCAAGGTAAGAGTTCGTTATCCCTTCTGCCATTTTCTTCTTGTGCTGCCACCCGAAATCCAGGATGGCACCTATCTTTTCAAACTCACCCCTGAGCAGTGCTTCCTTCATCATCACCGCCTGTTCCTTGATCCCGTGCATGGCCTCTATGGAGGATGCATGCTGCTGCAGCACGCTCTTTTGCTGCATCTCGATGATCTGGGTGGATAAACGGGATACCTCGGTATGATAGAGGATAAGATTGTACGACAGCTCGTTCAGGTACGATGCATTGATGCGCAGGGGATTGACGATCACTTTGTCGTCATTATAGAACTCCATAAAGTTCACTCCCCCGAACGTGGCAGCATACTGATCCTGTTTTCCCCCGGCCATTTTCAGATCGATCCGCTCGATCTCATAGGCCAGGCGGGCGATGTCATATTCTCCCAGGGGCAGCCCCAGCCACTCGGTAAAGGCACCCAGGATGGCAACCACCAGTGTGGAGGAAGATCCCAGCCCGGAACCCGGCGGTGCATCGACAAGGGTGGTCAGTTCGAACGAAAGTGGTTTACCTGTGAATTCCTTCACGATCCTGTGATAAACGCCGGCATGCAGGTAAAGGCCCTCTTTCATGGGAATATCCACTGCCACCGGCGTTCGTAGCCCGATGCCCCGGTCGACCGCGTTGATCACAATGAGCCCGTCTTCGCGCGGCTGAATAGTGGCGTACGCATACATGCTGATCGTGGCATTGAGAACGGCGCCGCCATAGCGGTCCGAGTACGTTTCGAGGTCGGTGCCGCCGCCTGCCAGTCCAATCCTTAAGGGTGCCTTACTCCGGATGATCATGATCTAGTACTTCAGTTTACCTATTTCTTCTTCAACGGCAAAAATATTAACAATCATATTATTCCATGAATATTTCTTCTTTTCTTCACGGATAAAGGAAACGAATGCAGCTTCCCGGTCTTGTTCAAAATAATCAGCCACTGCATCCGCCAGCTCCATGGGATCAGGTTCAACCACATAGCCGGCTTTACCATCGGGCACCATCTCGGCCAGCCCTCCCACGTTGGTGATGATCATCGGCTTGTTGAAATGATAAGCGATCTGGGTCACGCCGCTCTGGGTGGCATCCCTGTAAGGCTGGACCACCAGGTCGGCCGCGCAGAAGAACAGGAAAACAGCCGAATTGGGAATGAAATCATTGAAGGCGATCACCCTGTCGCCGATCCTGAGCCTTTCGATCAGCTCCTGGTAAGGTCTGCTGTCGGTATAATACTCGCCGGCGATGATCAGGCGAATAGGAAGGGATTTAAGGCGGTCTTGCGCCAGAGTGATCAGAAGTATGTCCAGCCCTTTATAATCGCGTATAAAGCCAAAAAATAGCAAATAAAGGCATTTTTGATCCAGACCTAACTGTTGCCTGGCAGTAACCTTGTCGATGATGTCACCATAGGTGTCGTAAAGGGGGTGCGGACAATACCTGCGGGGACCTGTGACCGGGAACCTGTCAAGGTCCTTCATGACCGAACGTGACATGAACAGGAATCCGTCGGAGCTTTTCAGGTAGAAGCATGTAAGCCACCGGTCATAGAACCGCCGCTCATGGGGGATGATGTTATCCGCGATGGTGATGATCCTGGAGATGCCGTTCCTTTTGATGATGCGAGCAATGGTTCCCAGGCTGGGGCCCATGAAGGGCAGCCAGTAGCGGATGATGACGATGCCGGGTCGCAGGCGGCTGATCTCCCTGCCCACCCTGATCCAGTTCAGTGGATGAATGGAATTGATCCTGACGCGGACATCAAGACCTGCAGGAGCAGGATCGGTCGAGTACTGTGTTTTACCCGGGAACAGGAATCCCGGATATTGAAGACGAAAGGTATAAAGAATGGCCTCATGGCCCTGGTCGGTGAACTCCCTGGCCAGGCGTTCATCGTAGGTGGCCAGGCCACCTCTAAGCGGATAAGCAGGTCCTATAATGACTATCTTTTTCTTACCCGTCATCCGTTAGTTGGTTTTACAGGCAGCAATACCTGTCATTCCCCGAAACCCGTCTCCCCGGCAACCTGATAAGGGGGCTTGTCACTGACTGCCCGGGAGATCATCTCAGCCAGGAAGCCTGTGAGGAAGAGCTGGGTTCCTATGATCATGGCCACAAGGGCGATGTAGAAATAGGGGCTGTCGGCGATCAGCCTTGCCCTGATGCCATGGTTGAGATCATAAATCTTCTGTGCGCCCAGGTAAACGGCGGCAACGAGGCCCACCATGAAGATGACCGTTCCTGCCGAACCGAATAAATGCATGGGGCGCCTGCCAAACCGCGACACAAAGGTGATGGACAGCAGGTCCAGGTAGCCTTTCATGAAACGGTCCATACCAAACTTGGTGACACCGTATTTCCGCCTGCGGTGGACAACCACCTTCTCCCCGATCTTACGGAATCCGGCCCAGTAAGCGATGACCGGAATATAGCGGTGCATCTCACCCCGTACTTCGATGCTTTTTACCACTTCCTGGCGATAGGCCTTCAGGCCGCAGTTCATATCATGCAGCTTCAGGCCCGACATGCGCCGGGTGGTCCAGTTATAGAGTTTGGATGTGCTGTTCTTGATGAATGGATCGTATCGTTTCTTCTTCCAGCCCGACACCAGGTCATACCCTTCGTGGATAATCATCCGGTACAGGGCAGGGATCTCATCCGGAGAATCCTGCAGATCGGCATCCATCGTGATCACCACATTTCCCGAGCACACCTGAAAGCCATGGCCAAGCGCCGCTGATTTTCCGTAATTCCGCCGGAAACGGACGCCCCTGATGCATTTGTTTTCTGAACACAGTCTCTCAATGGCAGCCCATGACCGGTCCGTGCTGCCATCATCCACAAAAATGATTTCGTACGAAAGACCCTCTTTATCAACAACCCGAGCGATCCATGATGCCAGCTCATTCAGTGACTCTTCTTCGTTGAAGAGGGGTATGATGATGGAAAGATCCATAAGCGGAATCCTGTTAAATACCCTCCGATGCGGATTTATCTTTCTTGATGAAGGCAGAAACGATCAGGGAAAGGAGGATGGAAATGATGGCGCCGCTGATCAGGCTGGTTCGTACCTGCGCTGACGGCGTCATTCTTTTCTGCATCTTGCTGATGGTATCATCCAATTGCTCCGCCGTCATCCTGTCACCCCATTTTTCGATGAACTCGTTGATCCCTTCCTCCATGGCGCCAGGTTCAATATAGGTCATGAAGATCAGACTGTAGGCAGATGAAATGATAAAGCCGACCAGGCCAATGATCAATCCGATCAGGAAACATCGTTTAAAATCGATCTTCCCAGAAAGGCTGCGGTCCCGGTAGGAATTCATCCCTAAGGCAAGGACAATGATAACAATGGTAAGGGAAATCACGAGTGAGAGGATGCTGAATCCGATACTGAACATATTCACATCCAGAATATAATAGATCAGGCTGACAACGATCAGGGCCGCACCCAGAATGAGGCCGTAGATCAGAGAATGCATAAATAGGGAGCGTGGTTTTGTTTCCATATTTCCTGTATTTAGATTTATACTGTTCACTATTTTAGGGATCTTTATCGTTCGATGTATTTATGAACAAAGGTAAAAAACTTCCATGCATATCAAAAATTTCCTTTTCAATAATAAAATAACCTCCGGGAATCGTATCTTTGCACAGGGTAAGTCTTATACGACCAGCTCCCGCTGAACTCCCCCAGGTTCGGAAGGAAGCAAGGGTAGGTGGTTGAGCGGTGCGATATAAGGAGCTTACCCTTTTTTAACGTTATCAATCCATGTTGCTTCGAATCCATCCTGAAACTCCGGGAGAACGGCAGATCAAAACGGTAGTAGAATGCCTGAACGATGGCGGTGTGATCATATTTCCCACCGATACTGTTTACGGACTTGGCTGTGACATTTACCAGGGTAAGGCAATTGAAAGGATCGCACGAATTAAGGGCATCAAAAAGGAAAAGGCAAATTTCTCATTCATCTGTCACGACCTCAGTCATCTGGCGGATTATACGCGTCCGTTGAACAATTCTGTCTACAAGTTGATGAAAGCGTCTCTCCCCGGTCCGTATACCTTCATCCTGAATGCCAACAGCAACGTGCCCAAGATCTTCCAGAGCAGGAAGAAGACCGTTGGTATTCGAGTGCCTGATAACAAGATCCCCATCGAGATCGTGAAGGAACTCGGTCATCCGATCATGACGACCTCGGTGTACGATGAGGATGAGATCCTTGAATACTCGACCGATCCTGAGCTGATCCATGAAAAGTTCAAGGACCTGGTCGATATCGTGATTGATGGAGGTTATGGCGATAATGAGCCCTCCACCATCCTGGATTGTACCGGGGAAGAGATCTTTGTGATCAGGGAAGGGAAAGGGGAAATATAATTGTCAAATTGTTAAATTGTTAAACTCTTTAATTGTCAATTCAATTCCTCAATTGTTAATTCTTGAAGCTTGAAGCCTGAAGCTTACAGCCGGTCAGCCATAAATCAAATTAGTTCCCCTTTCAAAGTTGTTAATTAATGGAATAAATTATACTTTTGCAGTCCTTTTTGAAAAGGAGATTCAGTAGCTCAGCAGGTAGAGCAACGGCCTTTTAAGCCGTGGGTCCCGGGTTCGAATCCCGGCTGGATCACAAAAAAAAAGAAGGCATCCTCGCGGATGCCTTCTTTTTTTCATCGCTGCGTCACATTAGCGCAGGATCAGACGTTCCACTTTGGAAATGTTGTCCCCCTGCAGTCTCAGGAAGTACACTCCCTTTGGATAGGTAGACAGGTCGATCTCGGTCTTGTAAAGGCCGCTCACGCTGTTGACAGCTTCCTGTCTCAGGATCTGGCCCGTAATATCCATGATCGACATATCCATTTTACCTGTGATATTGGTGATCTTCAGGTTATACCTGGCGTCAGACGGGTTGGGGTATACGAGTACCGTAAGCTCGGCGGATGGCTGTCCGGGGACGCCCGGGCAAGGATCTGCCAGAATTACGAATGGCTCGCTGAAGTCACCCTCGCCGCAATCATTCACGCCCTTGACCTTAATGAAGACCGGTCCGAAATATTCACCGCTCCAGTCGACAATCCCTATGGTACCTTCTCCGGATATGGTACCTGCTTCTGCCGGGAAGATATCCCAAACATACGACAGGGCATTTTCAGCTCCGATGGTAGAGAACCAGGTTGTATCGGATGTGAGCACGCAAACGGTGTCTGAACCCGTCGGAATGCCAGGGATAGCTGGCATAGGATCGATGAGCAGCACCATCAGGTCGCTGGCAGGGGTCAGACACGGTGCGATCGGCCATGCCGTCAGGGTCAGGTTTGCATAACCCAGCAGGATGTCGTTGGCACCGGGTTCGTACGTCGCGTTCAGCAACGTATTGTCGTTGAACTTGCCATCGCCCGATGAAGTCCATTCCGTATAGAAGTAACCGCCTGCCGCGCCGCTGAGCTGATACAGTTCATTGGCACAGATCTTATCATCAGGGCCCGCATTGGCGAAAGCGCTGGGAACGATCGTAACCACGACCTCATCCACAGCATTCTCACCGCAGGGTGCTTCTGCATAGGCAGTTAACGTAAGATGTACGCTACCAGCCAGGTAATCAAGTGTACCGGGCGTATAGACAGGATCCAGAATGTTGGAATTGCTGAACGTACCATCTCCAGCAGTTGTCCATTTCACAGAGGCATAATTATCTGCGGTACCGTCAAGAACCACTGTCAGGTTCGAGCAAACCGAGAAATCATCGCCTGCAAAAGCGGTTGGCGGAGTGGTGATCGTCAGAACCATGGCGTCGGTAGCCAGGCCGCCGCACGGAGGTGTGGCGTAGGCTGTCAGTGTCAGAACGACCGTACCGTCAGCAATGTCACCCGGGCTCGGGTTGTAAGTTGCATTGACAACGTTCGGATTGACAAAGGTACCAGAACCGCTGGTTGTCCAGACGAGGGATCCGTAGTGAGAGGCAGTGGCTCCTGTGAGCACGAATGAGTTTCCTGCACATACGGCTCCGTCAGGTCCTGCAAGGGCCTGTGGTAAACCAATGATGGTCAGGGTCATCGCGTCGGTGGCATTGCCTTCACAGGGCGCGATCGCAGTGGCAGTAAGTGTCAGAACTGCGCTGCCCGTAGTGATGTCATTCACACCTGGTGTATACACCGGGTTGAGGATATGGACATTGCTGAACGTTCCATCCCCGGATGTTGTCCATGTGATCGTTGCGTAGTGGGCAGCTGCGCCATTGAGCGTGTGCGTGCCCGTGCCGCAGATGGTTGCATCCGGTCCGGCGTTGGCAGTGGGCTTCTGGATGAATGTCACCACTACGTTGTCGCTCACCGGTGTGGTACATGGCGGAACGGCGGTAGCGGTCAGCGTCAGGATGGCCTGACCAGTTGCCAGATCGCCATCGCCCGGCCAGTACTTGGTGAAAGTGGATGTCGGATCTTCGAAATAGCCATCACCACTCGTGGTCCACATTGTGGTCCATGCATTGGTGGTCCATCCGAGGGTCACGTAGTATCCGTCTTCGCAGGCAGCTCCGTCATCGCCGGCATTCACAGTGGGCAACAACCCGATTTCGAGGGTTACCTGGTCTGTGGCAATATCCGGGCACTCATTGAGTGCATGAGCCGTCAGTGTCAGCACCACATCACCCGCTGCAATATCCTCCTCGCCGGGGGTATAAGTGGCGTTTAGGATGGCTGCATCGTTAAAGGTGCCGTCACCTGCCGTTGTCCATACAACCGAACCGTAGTTGGTGGCTGTACCATTCAGCGTATAAGTGCCATTTTCGCAGAATCCATCGTCTTCGCCGGCATTTGCCGTTGGTAACGGAGTAACGTCGATGGTCACTTCATCGGTGAAGATCTCACCACAGAAATCATTGACATGCAGTCTGTACATGGTGGTATCGGTCAGAACAGGCGGTTGATAGGTCGCTGCGGTTGCACCGGGAATGTTCATCCATGTGCCGCTGATCGTATACGTGTAACCCACGGTGATCTTAAGACCAAATGCTGTTCCTCCTCCATCGCCGTAGCTGTCGGTGAAATAAATCTGCCATTGACCCTGCGTATGCTGTCCGTCGAAAGCATCGGTGGTGAAAACGAAGTTATTCGTGCATCCGTTATTGCTCACACCCTGCCAGATCTGGACTGTAGTACCGGCCGGTGATTTGACAAACAATGCAACTTCACCATACCAGTAGTCGGTACAAAGCTGTGTGGCAGTGATTTCAAAATCCTGAATGATCATGTCTTCACCTGCCGGAACAGTGGCGCCGGCCCAGCCGATCTCAGTCCATGAGTTCAATTCATAGGCATAGGGATCGGTGAGGTTGGGGAACATGTATTCATGTTCAACATTGAATTCCTGTTCTCCTTCGATGAATGTCTGCCACTGGTAGGTATAGTTACCTTTACCTCCTGTAATGCTCGATGTGAGCAATGCCGGTGCGGTATTGTAGCAGATGACCTGATCGGCTGCAATGGTGCCTGCAAGAATGTCATAAACAATGATCGTCACAGTATTGCTGTTGACAGGACCGCAGTTATGACCGTCATTCACAATCAGGCGATAATAGGTCGTCCCGATCAGAATACCAGGCTGATAGGTAGCATTGGTTGCACCTGTAATGTTCACCCATACGGATTGATCAACAGATGACTGCCATTGATACGTGTAAGCTCCGTCACCTCCTGTAGCAGCTGATGTCAGCGGTGCAGGCTGTGTAGCGTTGCAGATCTCCTGGTTTGCGGCAATGGTCACTGCCAGGGGTGCGTAAACGGTAATGGTAACAACGTTGGTGGTGATGGGTCCGCACTCATACGTATCATTCACATGAAGCATATAATACGTAGTTTGCATCAATGCAGGAGGCTGATACGTTGCGGCGTGAGCACCGTCGATCGGTGTGAATTCGATACCGTCGATGGAACTTGCCCAATGATACAGGTACTCTCCATTTCCACCTGTAGTAATGGATGTTAACAGTTCCGGTACTGTGTTATAGCAGATCTCCTGATCAGCGGCAATGGTGCTGAGCAGCTCATCGTACACTGTGATAGTCACCGGGTCAGTGATGATCATGCCGCAGTAGTCAAACACTTGCAGCACATAGCTGGTGGTCTGGGTCAATGCCGGAGGTTGATACGTCGGACCTGTTGCGTCTTCAATCGGGGCGACAGGGCCGTCATTATATGTCCACCACTGATAGGTATAATTTCCCTGGCCGCCGCTGACCGTTGAGGTTAGCAGAGCAGGAATCGTATTGTAGCAGATCGTCTGATCAGCTGCAATACTGGCCAGGAACTGGTCATATACCGTAATGGTCACAGGATCCGATATGATCATGCCGCAGTCATCAAAGAACTGCAGTACATAGCTAGTTGTCTCCTGAAGCGCCGGAGGCTGATACGTTGCTTCCGTGGCATCTTCGATCGGGGCCAGCGGGCCATCGTCATACGTCCACCACTGATAGGCGTAGTTGCCTGCTCCGCCGCTCACCTCTGAGGTCAGCAGGGCAGGGATGCTATCGTAGCAAATGGTCTGATCCGCTGCGATGGTCACCATCAACTGGTCATATACCGTAATGGTAACAGGATCCGATATGATCATGCCGCAGTCATCAAAGAACTGCAGTACATAGCTGGTTGTCTCCTGAAGTGCTCCGGGCTGATAGGTCGCCTCATCAGCGCCTTCGATCGGGGCTAGCGGACCATCGTCATACGTCCACCACTGGTAGGCGTAATTGCCTGCTCCGCCGCTTACCTCTGAGGTTAACAGGGCAGGGATGCTGTCGTAGCATATGGTCTGATCAGCCGCAATGGCCACCATGAGTTCTTCGTAAACAGTGATGGTCACCGGTTCGGTGATGATCATCCCGCAATCGTCAAACACCTGCAAAACATAGCTGGTAGTCACCTGTAATGCCGGAGGTTGATAGGTAGCTTCAGTAGCACCTTCGATCTCTACATCAGGGGCGCCGTCCCATGTCCACCACTGATAGGTGTAGTTTTCGGCACCACCTGTAACAGTTGAAGTCAGGGCTTCCGGAACAGAATCGTAGCAGATGGTCTGGTCTTCAGCAATGCCGGCTTCAAACAGATTATACACGTGGATGGTAAAGGTGCAGAAATTAACGCAGGTATTCTCATCCGTGTAGGTATAGGTGATCACGTGGTCACCCGGACCGGCCACTTCCGGATTGAACATTCCGTCGCTGACACCTGTACCGCTGTAAACACCGCCTTCGGGTAATCCACCGTAAAGCATCCAGGGTTCTGCTTCAAGGCAGACCGAGAAGTTTTCAGGGCAGGTAACCACCGGGAGTGGATTTACTGTAATTTCAAAGGTACACGAGCCAGAGATCAGGTTCGGATAGGTGTAGGTGTAGGTGATCGTATGAATACCAGCACCTGCCATGGCCGGGTAGAACATATTGTCGCTAACGCCAGGTCCGGTGTAAACGCCTCCTTCCGGAGTGCCACCTGTAAGCAGGAACGGTTCTTCATCGATACACACCTCGAAATCATCCGGGCAGTTGACATCCGGCAGCAGCGTGATCACCCCGTTGTCGGTACCTGTCAGTAGGTTGACCGGTGGAGCCGGGCTGCTGATGATAATGACGTTATAGGGTGCTGTTGTGCTGAAATTAAGGTTATACGGTCCCGGCAGACCCGGCGTATTAAGAACGATCGTGAAGATGGGTCCGTTGAATCCAAGATACTCGGCATTGGTCAGCGAGCTGCTGATCACACGCAGAATGTTGCCTGGCATAACGGCTGCACTGATGGTGTGGTCAACCTTACGGTCAGGATCAAGCGTAGCGCTTCCGTTCACATAGGAGAAGCCGGAAGGCAGTGCAATGTCGGCCTGGAAGGCGACAAAATCCTGGGTATTGTCAATTTCAACCTCAACGGTCACCGGATGGTTCACCAGCTGTGAAGCATCGTGAATGATGAACAGGTTCTGATTGGCAATGGTGATGCATCCATCTTCGGTCCCGGTAAGGAGTTCTGCTCCAAGAGCGCTGCTGATGTGCGCATTTTCCACTTCATTCACATACATCGGGCATGTGCCGGGTACACCTGCGGTATGAAGCACAAACGTAGCTACCGTACCGGAATTTCCCTGGAAAAGTGCATTGGTCAGTGAGCTGCTCAGGATCCTGAGTATGTTACCTGGTAACACATTGGCATAAATGACGTGGTCTGGTCCTTTACGAGCCGGATTCAGGGCGATGGTGCCCGGAACATAGGTAAATCCGGCCGGCATTACGACATCCAGCTGGAAGCCGGCAAACTGCTGGCTGTTGGTGATCGCCACCTGGAAGGTTTGATCTCTGTTGCAAAGCCCATTAAAATCAACAACTTCCAAAATGTTCTGATGCGCCAGGATGGTCAAAACGCCGGGATCGGTTCCAGTACAGATGTCTTCTCCGTCAAAATTACTGATGAAGTAAGGAGCCACGATCGGGCACGGGTAATCAACATCGCCGGGTCCCGGATTGGCAGGCGTATTCAGCACAAACGTGGCCACAGGTCCCTCATTGCCCAGGAAATAGGCATTGGTGAGGGATGAGCTCAGTATGCGCAGTTTATTGCCTGCAAGGACCGTAGCGTTGATCGTATGATCCACCTTGCGGCCTGCCACCAGCTGTATGCTGGCAGGAACATAGGTAAATCCTGCAGGAAGCTGCACATCGCACTGGAACGCAACAAATTGTTGCGTATTGTCGATCGCCAGCTCAACGGTCATGGGATTTCCAGTCAGTACCTCTTCATCATTGATGATCAGCACATTCGAATGTGCTTTAATGGTTAGCACGCCGTTGTCAACATCGGAAAGGACGTTGTTGGCCAGTGCATCACTGATGATCGCCGTAATAAAATTGAGCGGATATGCTCCTGCTCCTGCTGTGAAGTCCAGCGTAAAGGAACAGACATTTCCGTTATTTCCGGCAAAAGGTGATTGCGTAAGCGAAGTGGCAAGGATCTGCAGTTGATTTCCCGGCAACACTGCTGCATTGATCGTATGATCCGCCTGGCGGCCTGAGAACGCAATACTTCCCGGCTGATAGGTGAACCCTGCAGGAAGCTGAATGATGAACTGGAACGCAACAAAAACGCTGCTGTTCTGAATTTCTACATCCACGGTGATGTCAGGAGCATCCACGAACACTTCTGCGTCATGCAGAATGGCGATGTTGGTTTGAATTCCCCATGTGTCATTGATCACCATATCGTCTTCCACAACGGCAACGCGGTTGGTGGCAATCGGTTCTGCCACCGGAGTGGCGCCGTCCATATAGTAATATTTATACTGATAGGTACCCACAGGCAGCTGCAGGGTCAGGGTATAGATCCATGATCCCGGCGCGACCGGAAACATTTCATAGTCGGGATCAACCGGCGGGATCGTCCAGCCGTTGAATGTGCCGCTTAGAAACACGTCATCGGTGGCAGGATTGAATCCGGCAGCACCGGTCATATCCACATTGAACGTGATATTAAAAGTTTCCGTTTGCTCGATGAAGTTCGCAGTCAGAGCCACGTCTTCATCCGGCATGGTGAAGGTGTAGGGATTGTTGGCGCTCACTACCACATCCATCTCATCCGTCCAGTTCACGAACTGGTATCCCGGATTGGCAGTGGCCATGAGTGTCACCAGGTCACCTTCCTCATAAACGCCCGCTCCCAGTACAGAACCACTGCCAGCTGGATCAACTGATGCTGTGACAGTGTAGGTGGGTATTGCCGAGAAATTTGCAACCAGTGTAATATTCTCAGCTGGCATGTTAAAATTATATGGATTATCGGTACTGACGATTCCTCCATCCTCTGTCCAGCTGACAAAATAGTAACCGGTTCCGGCACTTGCTGTGACAGTAACCGGTGCACCGGCAACATAGGCTCCTGCGCCGGTAGCTGTGCCGGCCCCTGCTGGAGCAATGTTAATGGTCAGCGTATACGTGGGAATGGTGGAAAAATTGGCGGTAAGAGCTACATCCTCGGCTGGCATGGTAAAATTATACGGATTGGCTGTGCTGACAACTCCGTCACCATCAGTCCAGTTCACGAAAAGATAACCCGCAGCCGGAGTGGCTGAAACACTGACCGCGTCGCCGGGGTAATATTCACCGGCGCCTGTCACTGTTCCTGCCCCCGCAGGAGCAACGCTAAGTGTTACATCATATCCTACGGCCTCACCAAGCAGTGTGATGGTACCATCAATGGTCCCGGTGCAGATGTTCTGACCCAGGGCATTTCCAATGGAAACACCCTGCAGATGCATCGGGAAGCTGCCCGGAGTAGCAGGTGTGTTCAGCACAAATGTACACACAACGCCGGAATTACCTGAAAAAGGAGCATTCACAAAAGAAAATGCAAGTACCCGAAGGATATTTCCAGGCAAGACGGATGCCTGCCCCATGTGCCCGTTGGCACGGAAAAGTGCCAGAGAACCGCTCTGGTACGTGAACCCGGTTGGCAGGGGCACGTCAAACTGAAACCCAACGAACACGTCTTGATTGGTGATCTCAACGGATACTGTTATTGGATCACCGGCATCCCCCTGAGCGTTGTCGATTTGCATGACATTGGTCCCAGCCAGCAGAACAAAACTGCCAAATGAGAGCAATGTGATCAATAATAGTCGTATTATCTTCATGGCTATTGTTATTATGTTTCTTAGGTTTAACGAATTGACTTGTTCCTGCACAATCAGATTTAAATTATTTTACAGATGTCTAAGAACCAGCATGCCGGCCTCCGCGAAGCGGGCGGCCGGCAGACTGGTATTTGATCTACGTATTAAAGATCAGGAACATGACTCATTTATACCTACTTTATGATTACTACCTTGACTTCCTGACGGAAAACCTTGTCAGGAGCATCGTCGGATATAGCATTCATTTGTAGTATGTACAGCCCTGTGGTCAGGGTCTGGGAATTGGTCCAGTTGATCAGGTGTTCACCGTAGGTGTAAACCGCATCGGTGAGTTCGCTGATCACGCGGCCTGAGAAGTCAAGCAGACGGATGTTGACCTTGGAATCGTAAGGCACGCTGAACAGTGCATTGATCTCGCCCTGCGACGGGTTCGGATACACCATCAGAGTGAATTCGTCATCAAGAGCACCGTGCTTGTTCACCTGAATTTCGCTTTCGCCGAAGTTGGCGCCGATCACATTACCCCATTCAATGACGCCGTCGCCCTTCATCGTGATCAGGTTGATCATTCCGGTCGGGATAGGCTCGTTGTCAAGGTTGTAGATCATACCGCTGAGGGTATTGCCTTCTACGGTGTACAGCAGCTCGAATCCTTCCAGATTCAGCGTCAGGTTGAGATCTCTGACCTGTGGGCCAGTGAGTTCGAACTGCAGTCCGGCCATCGTTCCATCGCTGCTGAGCATGATCACGCCAGGAGTCAGATAGATATCGGCGGGCACTGACATAACAGTTCCCTTGTTATTATTGCCAAGAACAATGTTGATCAGGGCTACCACATCCAGCACGTTGATCTGTCCGTCGCCGTTGAGATCTCCACCGTCGAGGATGCATGGTGTAGAGGCCTGAGTACCCATGATGTAATTGGTAAGGACGATAACGTCAAGAACGTTGACCACACCGTCGCAGTTCACATCACCAAGCAGTTTGGTGGTGAAGGTACCGGCAACTGTGGTAGCGTAGATACCCGTACCGCAAACCGTACGTACTTCTACATTATACAGTGTACCCGGTGTAAGTGCAGTCAGAGTCTTCGGTGACGTGGCAGCAGCCCATCCGAACGGAGCGGTCGTTGGCCATGCGGCGGTCGACTTCTTGTAACGGAGTTCTGCAGTTTGTCCCGTAGGCGTTGTCCAGGTCACAGTGGCCGATTTGGCGGTAGTGGTGGAAGCAAGGCTGGTGACAGGGTTGCAAGCTGCAAAGTGAGCGACAACGGCTTTATTGCCATTCATCGTCAGCGTGGCAGGATTTGCAGTACCTGTAAGGTCACCGGTCCAGTTCAGCCACAGTCCGTTTGGTTCCGGATCAAGTGTAAGGACAGTACCATAGTTCACAACGTATGGCGCAGTCAGAACGGTCGAGCCATTCTTGACGGTGACCGAGGTAAGTGACGGACCATCAATGGTGACAGTCAGCGTTACCGTGGTGATCGTGAACCTTGCTTCAAGAGCAACATCAGCTGCCGGCATGGTGAAGGTGTATGACGGGTTGCTGGATTTCAAGGTTGCACCCTGATACCATCCGCTGAACACCCAGCCAACGGTTGGTGTGGCAGTCACGGTCACATTGTCGCCAATGTAGTAGACTCCACCGCCCGCTACGCTACCGCCTGCAGTTGGATTTGCAGTTAACGTTACATTGTACGGGATCGCTTCGAAGACAGCCACGAAGTCGTTCCACTGGCACAGGATCGTATGGTTGAACTGAGCTTCTTCAACGATCATTTCGCACATCGGGTTGGCCCAGTAAGCGAAATTGTAGCCAGGACCCGGGGTTGCAAGCAGTGTAACCACTTCGTCCAGAGCGTAAGGTCCGTCACCTGAGATGACCTCAGCTGTACAGCCTAACGGGAGAAGTCCACTGTCACACGCATCGCGTGCCTGGGTGATTTCCACATCGTAATAGAATTCTTCGAACAATCCAAAGATCGTCACATCTTCAGGGATAGGAATGAATCCGAAATCAGGATCCGTCACAGGGTTACCCAGTGCATCGGTGACAGGTATTGTGCAGTTGTAATCGTAGAACCAGCCCACGAAGTCATAATTGCAGCAATCTGCTTCGGCATGGATAGGAATCGGGTCGTCCTCGATGTTGTACTGATAGTCGTAATCCTGAGCCCAGACTTGACCACAGCCAATGTTGTACAGATTAAGCTCATATTCGATCAGACCATATACAGCCACTGCGTCTTTGTCTTCATCCATGTAGATACCAAGAGGATTGGCCTCCTGCTCCACATAATTGACATCCCAGTATTCGAAGCCCCAACCCGGTGTGGTTTCGGATTGATC
This sequence comes from Bacteroidota bacterium, assembly GCA_022711405.1. Taxonomy (GTDB): domain Bacteria; phylum Bacteroidota; class Bacteroidia; order Bacteroidales; family JAGONC01; genus JAGONC01. The sequence continues at coordinate 126,412 of JAKLFC010000005.1, read as the reverse complement.
AACCATCGCAACAACGGTTTCCGGATAGTTTCCATCACCCCAGGTCACACCCTTGCCATCAGGATAGTCGGATGTTACCAGTGAGTAGATCGGATACTGCGGGAAGGCCGACTCGATAGCCAGAGCATAGAGTACGACGGTTTCGTCCCACTGCGCAGGTATGGTGTACGTAAAGGTCATCGACTGCGGATACGGACGTGGTGCATGGGGCGGATCGATCTCCCAGCCTGTCAGGATGCAATCACCACCTGATCTTTCACCGTCACCACAACCATCATAGTCGCTCAGCTCGCCCACCATCCAGTTCACGAAGGTGAAGCCCGGGATCGGGGTTGCCTTCAGGGTGAGCACATCACCGAAGTTATAGATACCGTCGCTGCCTGGAGTAATATCCTGCAGGTTCAGACCATAGTTAACGATGTTGCAGTCACACGGATCCACAGGACGCAGGTAGGTGCGGCATACGAGATCAAGGGTATAATCGATCTTCTTGTAGTTAGCTCTCAGCACAACCGCATTGGCCGGCATGTCGAACTTGATCGTGATATTGTTGACACCATAGCCAGAATAGGTGGTGATACCGCCGCTGACAATGGTCCAGTTGACGAATTCCCAACCGATCACCGGTACTGCCGTCACTGCAATGACTGACGGGAATCCGGGTACCTGGTTGTGTTTGTAGAACTGATACGGCTCGGACCTTGTATAACCGTTCTGCGTGACAGATTCGTCGCCAGCCACTACCGGGCTATGATTCACGGTGAGTGGATAGGTCGGCAGGTCGACATCGAATATAGCACGGATCGTGCGCGCTTCGGTCACAATCGGCAGGGTCAGCGGATTAGCTGAGCCAATGTTACCGTACGTTTCGTCGTACCAGTAGGATAGTTTGTAATATTGATTGGCATTTGCCGTCAGCGTGAACGGGGTCGGCTGCTGGAAGTGCTGGAACGTACCAATGGCAGTGCCGGCACTTGTACTGTTCGTGAACTTGTTCAGTCCGCTTCCTGCAGGAGCACCGACAACCTTGCCGCCTGTGGTGTTCTGAGTGCCGTTATAGTAAGGCAGACCCTTTATAACGTATTCTCTCAGTGCCAGATTGGCAACCAATGCATAGGGTTGTTCGCAGCTGTTTGCTCCAACAACGTAGCTCCATACACTTCTGTCAATGTACTCTTCCACCAAAACGACATTGTCATTGTTGAATCCAATGCATTCCCATCCTGGTTCAGGATATACGGTCAGTGTGAGAGGAGTTTCGAAGATGAAGTCATCACCTGCAGCAGCTGCTGCATCAATGAGCTGTACAAATTCATCGTCGGCGTTCACACCTTCGATCAGTACAGAACCCTTCGTATTCGGATTGGTCACAGCGCTGATATGGTAAGCCGTCTTCACGAAGATGGCCTTGATGTCAAGGTTCGAGGTGATCGGCATCCATTCGGTCGGGGTAAACGGTACATAGTTCCTGCTTGAAGAATTCACACCGTCCCATACCAGGTAGTGGCTGAATTCCCAACCGCATTCGCATACGTGAGGTGTCAGCGTGATCGGAGTTCCATAGAAGAACACGGCATAGTTGTTCGATGCGAACTTGATACCCCAGTTTTCACCCTGGACGAACTTCGCCGTATAGGTAACGTAGTTGCAGCCTGGCATTGCCGGCTCAACAGTTACGTCGATACGGGGATAGAACGGGGCAAAGTTGGCCTGTACACCGTAGGTGCTGTTATGGATAAGATCTGTTCCGGCCATCTTGAAGCTGATCGTACCATCCTTTGGATTCACAAAGGTTGGTTTGGCAGGCAGCTCAGGATTATACAAGTAGTTGGTAGCCGTAACTGTAATACTTGCAGGCAGTATGGATTTACTATCTATGGTCTGGTTCCAGGTCCATCCTGTATTGTACCATGCTTCTGTGCTAGTCACCTTCGGACGGGCCGTAATATTGACCATGTCGTTGTGGGTGAACTGCTGCGTTCTGTTGGTACCGTAGAATGGCGTTCCACCGGTGAATGACACACCGCTGGTGTTGGAGGACTGTGCCGGATCGGCCTTTGCATAGATGTTATACAGGTTGATATCGTATACCACATTGAACCTGTAGATCGAGAACGGAACAGCAGGATCTGCCACCCAGTTGATGTACGGATGCTGTGCAACAGGATACACCGGAGGAGCAGGAACCTGGTTCTGGTTGGTGAACAGATCCCATGCGATACCAGGATCAGCTGCCTGATATTTCCAGCTGCTACCGTTGAACCAGACACTGGTATTCCTTGTCCAGTTATTAATATGGTAACCGTTTCCAATGAAGGATACAAATCCGTAAGTATGCGGGTAAGTCAGCATGTTCACCTTGTAAGTGAGTTCCTTGCCATTCAGTGCATAATTAGTACCGTTCAGGTTGAGGTCCTTCAATGTGGTCGACCCTTCCTTCAGGAACATATTGTTCTTGATCGCTGTTCCCGGATTCGGGAAGCCGAGATTGCTGTTGGCCTGGTAGCTGATCTGTACGTCAAACTTGCAGGTAGTGCACCATGTCCACGGCAGATAGGATCCTTCCGCCGGGAAGTCGGCATTGGCGCCCACTCTTCCGAAGTCGCACATATCAATGAAGCCGGCACCATCATCTGCCATACCGTCGCGCCATACAACGCGGTAGTCGTAGCAGTGCAGCATCTCTCCACCCGGATGTGCCAGGTAGGTCGGATACTCACCGCTCAGGTTGGCCAGTGGTACGAGGGTGATGACCCTTGGACCAAAGGTTCCCGGATTCTGTGGCAAAGCTTCTTCAAACTGCGAGGCTGTGGCCTGGAAGATGACATCGTGCCATACATCCGGTGGGCTTGCATATTTCGACTTGGCCTGCAGCTGGAATTTATGCGTGGGTTCTCCCACTTCTCCGGAGATCATGTTACCGTTGGTGTACTTCACAGGATTCACAAAGGTGATCTTGATCGGTGCATTGTACGGGATTTCAATGCCGGCAACACATCCGGAAGGTTCAACCACCGGGGAGATCAGTTGCGGGATCGTCTTGAAGATGATCTGCCGTGCCTGCTCGAGGGAGCAGTCTACGGTATTGTCAAACACTCCGAGTCCATTCTGGTCAAGGCGGTGTGCAATAGGCACAAGTACGTCAGTGATGTCGTTGTATGCCCAGATATCCCCGAACCTGATCCTGTAGAATGTATTCCACTGCAGATCAACCCTGGTTTCGGTTTCAGGCGTTCCCGGGAAAACGGTAATGACCTGTCCGTTCCTGGTGGACCAGAATGGTACATACACCCAGTTGGGATCCGGATAGTTGTAGACATGGCACGGAGGTGTTCCGGCGCCAACCCATTTTTCTAGCCTGATGAAGTTACCCATACCGGCACCTGAGGTCGGCAGTTGCAGACCCTGGTTGGTGAAGATCGGACGGTCGAAAGCAACGGTGAAGTTACGTTCGATGGGTACGTTCACGATATCCGGTTCGCATGAAGTGCCACACATGAGCTGATAGCTCGGATCGAACATGGCATACGGTGGAACCTGAATGGTACCTGTACCTGTAGAAGTCGAATACTTCAGGCAATAATTCGTGTAATCTGAAGTATGACCTGTCGGGCATCCTGTTCCGTACAGGCTAAGACCAGTCACATTCACATTGAGAACATCGTCCACATAGATATCCTCAAAGTTGGCAACAGCAGCTGCTGTATTCAGTTGAACACATTCGCCGGACACGACACCTTCGTTGGTCACGCCCGTCTGCCAGCTACCCCAGTTGCAAATGGTCGCAGCCGTGGTGCCGTCATATTCCTTCGGGCAAGCCTGGATACCAAGACGTACCAGCGGTCTGCAGGTAATGTTGGCAAATGTCTGCAAAGGACTTGGCAGCTGATAGTTCACTGCATCGGTACCGCTGAGGGTAACTGTATAGGTCACCGTGATATTGGTGCCAACATTCTTTGTGACAAAGTTGGCATTGCTGAATGCATAGGTCAGGTCATCGAGAGCGACGATATTACCAACGGTGGTTGATGTCAGTGTCGCCGTGGTGTTGCCGTCATACACCTTATTTGCTGCTACCGCACTCACGGTCAGTAACCGCTTGGTGATATTGGCAGAAGTGGTGAATGTCGAATTGGCAATCGGATAACCCGTTGAGGTGCTGTACGATGTGATCGGACCCAGGATATAACCGCAATCCCATGCAGTCGGCGTCAGGGTGAGGCCGGTGACGGTAACGGTAATATTGTTTCCGACATGTTCATTAACGAATGCAGCACTTGCTCCAACCTGGTACCATGGTAAGGTGGTGCAGAAGGTCGGGCAATTCGTAACAAAACCATCATAGGTTCCGCCAGTGATGGTGGCAACCGGTGAAGAATCATAAGTCTTGCTTGCTACAACAGGATTGGCGGTAACAACCTTGACGAATTTCGCCTTCAGATCCTTGTCGCTTCTGAAGATCAGTTCATACATATGGTGTCCGTCATCGTTCACGCCGATGTATGTGAAGTCAGGATCGCTCAATGGATCTTCATCGTCGGTGGGGCTGCAGTAGAGCCATTCGCCGAACACCCATCCTTCTTCAGGGATCACTTCGATGATCACTGTTTCACCATGGGTGAAGGTTCTTGGGATCAGGGGATCCCATCCACCATTTTCATCCAGGATAGCGCATTCGCGGTTGCCGTTTAACGTGGCAATGGCTGTTGAACCATATTCCGGCCAGATGACCACATCCTGGTTGCATCCTATCACACCGATCGTCAGGGTATAGAGTTTCTGCAGGAAGTTGGCAGTAACCGTTGCATCGCAATTGGGCATCATATAGGTGGTGCCGGCATGCCATGGATTTCCAAAGAAGCTGTGCGGGCAGGCCATGTCTGACCAGAAATTAAATCCCCAGCCCCCGAGGGGTGATGGTTCAGCATCGATGGCCCAGATGGCACCGCATGCAACTTCGTAGTCACCTACCACGGGATCCGTTGTTCCGGCAAAATCCGGATTAGCTGCCATAGTCAACGTATTGTATGGTATGTTCAGCGTTATGGTTTTGGCGGTCAGGAAAAGGATATTGTTATACGGCGCAAGCTTTACGAGAGGCTGTATGGTAATAACATACGTTCCACCATTGACCATTGCGGCTGCATTGTCAGCATTCGGGATGGTCATGCTGAAATTCCAGTTCAGGGTCACATTGTTAAGTTCAACAAGTGGCTTGTTCAATTGCCATACGGCAGGATTGTTTACGATCGTCACCATGGATAGTGCGGGATCACCCACATTCCAGTCCGAAGCAAACGTATAAATACCGTTGTTGGCACCTAATGACCATGCCAGCTTAGTATTTTGTACAATTTTCCTGTCAAACGTAAAGAGGATATCGGTATAAATATCACGCAAAGGAGCAACTGCATTCAGTGGTTCATTTTCAATCACATTCGGGAAGTCCATACCCAGCGCGAAATTGATCGGGAAATTCAGGCAACCCTGAATCGTTCCTGGCGTAGAAGTATAAGGACTGACCGGATTGAATGTAACAGCCACTGCATCTGAAGCCAGTACACAGTTGGTAACTCCGTCATTCGATGTAAACAACTCGACCGTTAACGAGAATGAATGTGCACTTGTATGTGTGGTAACCAGGTCAAATTCCCAGTTGATAGGGCTGGTCACACTTACAAGACCCAGATCTTTAGCCCATCCTGTGGCAAAAATCTGATCAAATGTCTTGGCAGCGCCTAAAGCAACACCAGTTGGGTAAGCAGTTGTCAACGACACAGTTGATCCATTGGCTCTGGCTCCGATTATTTTTGCACCATAGGTGTAATTACTTAGGCTTATGCGGCCATTCAGCAAGATAGCTGTATAATCAGGATCCGGAGCGGCCGGGTTTAGCGTAATGGTAGTGGTCACAGGAATAATGACCGGGGTACCTACGAGTGGGCTCTCAATGGCTGCAGGTGGAATGACCACGGTGGCCACTGCTTTCGTATTGACAATAGTCACATTCAAGGTGGTACCGTAATCATAATCCTGGACAAAGCCTGGAGGGGGTTCCACCGGTGGGCCTCCAAGCTGCGCCACCGACTGCATCTGCAGGTTGAAGATACCGAAAGAAGCCGCATCGCCAGCAGGCAGAGTAATGGTGAACACCCATTTGGTCGTCAGACCGTTATGCCCCACCAGTGGTGTCGGTGTGCCGGCACCTGTCAACAGGGAAAGATAATGGGTTGAATTGGCAGCCCATCCACCTGCAGGTACAGTGTAGGAACCCGTGGCAGCGCCACTGTTATAGTTCCAGGCAATGATCGTCCCTGCCGGGATGAACTTATCGCATTTGAACCATCCATTGTTCTTGATTTCTCCTGCCAGGTCAATGGCCTGAATGGCGGGATAAGTAGTGGTTGTATTGAAAACGAATTGTCCATCGCACTGTGTAATGGTGATGGGAGCAGTTCCGCTTCCGGTGGCCGCACCGGCAGCGAGAGTCTGGGTTACCGGAGCCACCATGATATGAACCTCGGTATCGGCCAGTTCGGTTTCACACAGTTCATCGCCATAGTCAAGACTTGCATCCTTATAAGCTATGGCATTGTATTCAATATTAAAATCGTAATCACTTCCATTCATGATGCCGTCATAAATAAACAGGTAATTGACGGTCACTCCGCTCATGGATTCGAGGGTAGGTGGTATATAGCTACTGGGCCCATTAATCATGTCGTATAGCGTGCTCAGAAGGATATCATTTCCGTCTACGCCATACACACCGGGGACATCTCCCAGCGAAATTGATGTCAGGTTGCAGGGTGTAGGTGAGCATGGATTCGGAGTCAGTTCAAGCAACCTCAGACCTCCGAAGCCGCCGTCACGATCAGTATGCAGTAACATATCAGCCTTTACACCAGGATAGCTTCCTGCGAGGATCACAGGATAGGTAATGGAGACAGGCGTATAAAATGGAGTTCCGCTGGCACTAACACTGGTGCCAGGGATTGTTTTCACCGTATAGTTCGCGGGCATGACAGCTGGTGGAGCCAGCGGGATCATGTCGAACAATGCGGTCAGATCCTTTTCCGTGTCCATGGTAATACCATACTGGTACCCCTGGGTTTCAGTGGGTAATGGAACAGGCGGTGTGGGAACTATCGAGAACACATCCGGTCCATCCATACCTGCCCATCCAGTGAACTGATATCCCGGGAAAGGAATGACCTTCAGGTAGTACACTCCGCTCGCAGGAAATCCGGCGGGAGGATAGATGACCGAAAGGTCCTCCGGCCCCTCGACGACGGCCACCGCTTCCAGGTTACCGGCAACCTTAACCTTGACTATCCCGTAACATTCGATAGTCAGATTAAGTTTGTTGGTGCCCGGCTGCCCGAAAGCAGTGTAGGTCGGGAGAAGCAGCATCATTGCAAACAACGCTGCCAAAACCATTCCGGCACGTCTTAATCTTCTTGCTTTGTAAATTGTTTCCATAAAAATTAAGTTGTTTAATGAATAATTGTTTCGTAAAAAATTACAATATCGAGAGGATGAAACCGGAATCCGGAGATAAGGAGCTCCCGGTACAGGATATAAGACACCTGCGTAAAAAATACGTATCGCCTGATATCATTCGACCCTTATCACCTGTAACTCCTGCAAACTCCAATTTCATTTTTCCCTAATCATTAATTTTTTGTTTCGAAAAAGTTTTACCTGTTTTTTGTTTTTGATTTGTTTAATTTTTGGTGCTATATATATATAATGTATAAAGTTTTCCGCTCTATTTATAATTGATGAAACTCTGGCGCGAGAATCTGGCGATCTCCAGCCGGATATCAATGTTTGGTTTTAGAATCATAGGGCAAAATAAAAACAAAATTAACTAATTCACAAATTAATTTATTCTCTTTTTAAACCTTTTTTTCAAAAAAAAGTTTCACAAAAGGCTTATTACTTTCTATTCCTTTAAAATGGACTGAATATTTCTGTTGTCTATATGCTTGGTTAAAAGAAGAATTTTTATGTCTTACGTATGCAAAGTAAGCATTAATCAAACGATTTTGCAAATAAAACTATTCTTTTTTCACAAAATTTTTGTTAATAACCTCACCGAAATCCGCCTGCTGCAACGAAAATCATCCTGAATTTTTAACGTAAATCTCCCCATCAAGGTTTCATTTCTGTAAAAATACTGATCTTCAAATAATTACTCCTGAAATCCGGAATTGTTAATACCTGTTTTTTCAGGCATTTACGTTTTCATCATGTTGATAACTTTTACCAGGCCCACAGGGAACGCCCTTTCATGTGGCTTTCCATTCAGAACAAGGGGTGAACTACGCTGCTGTTTCATAGCAAGAGACTGTAAAAGTACTAATCTTTGACATCAAAATGCTATCTTTGTAAAAAAATGTTTTGGATCTGCCCCTTCCACCCTTTTCCAGGGAGGGTGTGTTAAAAAGGCCATTTTTTACTTAACCACGGAGATCACAGAGAAGTACAGAGTACACAGAGGATTGATAACGAGTAATTAAACTCCGTGTTCTCAGTGAATCCTCCGTGCACTCCGTGGTTAGACTGGATTTTAGCATAGCCCCGCAAGGAGAAGTGATCGGATGTTGGAATTTTGAATTTGCCTGGAATTTGGATGTTGGATGTTGGGATTTACTTGGATTTTGGATCTTGGAATTTGGTATTTTATCAGAGGATGTAACGATATTAGATAATAATGTATAGAATATTGATCACTGGAGCAAACGGCCAGCTTGGAAGTGAATTCCGGAAGATCGCCCCTGGATTGGATGACTACCGCCTTACCTTTACCGATGTCGGCGAGCTGAATATTGTGGATAGCGATGCGGTTACAGAATTCATGCAGGGCAGTTCGTTCGACGTGATCATCAACTGCGCGGGGTACACAGCCGTCGACCAGGCGGAATCCGACAGGGACAAAGCAATGCAGGTGAATGCCCTTGCCGTCAGGAACCTTGCCCACGCTGCCAGCCGGCAAAATGCCATGCTGGTGCACATCTCAACGGATTATGTTTTCGACGGGCATTCGTACCGGCCCTATCGTGAAACAGACCGTGAAAAACCACTTTCCTGGTATGGCATCACCAAACTGGAAGGAGAACGCCAGGTGCTGATGCATGCCGGCAAAGCGTTGATCATCAGGACCTCATGGTTGTATTCCCCGTTCGGTAAGAATTTTTTGAGGACCATCCTTGAAAAAGGCCGCCAGCAGGAAGAACTGAGGGTGGTTTGCGACCAGACCGGCACACCCACCTGCGCTGCCGACCTGGCCGGCGCCATCCTGCACATACTTCCGCAGTATCAGGTACAGGAAAAAAGGATCTACAACTATTCCAGTGAAGGGATCTGCTCGTGGTACGACTTTGCAAAAGAAATCGTTGACATGGCAGGGCTGAGCTGCCGGGTCGTGCCGGTGCCAACCGCGGAATGGCCAACTCCCGCAAGCCGTCCCTTCTACAGCGTTCTGGATAAAGGCAAGATCAAACGGGATTTCGGTATGGAGATTCCATACTGGAAGGAGAGTTTGAAGAAGTGTCTGGAGGAGATAAACAATAATAATCCCAGCGCAAGCACCAGACTCCAGACCCATAGCAAGCATCGGGGAATTCATCCTTAATACCCCTCCCCCGTCCCCTCCCCTGCTAGCAGGGGAGGGGTGCAGGGGTGGGGTACATTTAATGATATTCTATTGTTCTATTGTTAAATTGTCAAATTGTTAAATTGCTTATACCTTGTAGCTCTAAATATCTAAAACCTATGAACACCAGCATTGACCAAACCATTCTTGACCGGGCCAACATCTGGCTGACTGGAAATTATGATGAAGAAACCAAAAGGCAGGTCAGGTACCTGATGCAGAACGATCCGGCCGGCCTGACTGACGCATTCTACCGGGATCTGGAATTTGGCACGGGAGGACTGCGCGGGATCATGGGCGCCGGTACCAACCGGATGAACCAGTACACGGTGGGTATGGCCACCCAGGGACTGGCCAATTACCTGAAAAAGGTGTATGGCGACAAGGAACAGATCCAGGCCGCGATCGCCTTTGATTGCAGGAACAACAACACCATGTTCGCCCGCATTACAGCCAACGTGTTGTCGGCCAATGGAATAACGGTCTTTTTATTCGATGACCTGCGCCCTACCCCTGAATTGTCATTCGCCGTCCGTCACCTGAAATGCCATACCGGTATCGTCATCACCGCCTCGCACAATCCGAAGGAATACAATGGGTACAAGGTGTACTGGAACGATGGCGGCCAGCTGATCACACCCCACGACAAAAATGTGATTGATGAAGTTCTGCGCATCCGGTCCATCGAGGCTGTTGCATTTGAAGGGAATCCATCTCTGATCCATACCATCGGCGAGGAGATCGACCGTGCCTTCCTGGAGAGAAGCTGCCAGCAGTCGCTGTCACCTGACATCATCCGGCGGCATCACGACCTGGGAATTGTCTATACGCCGATCCACGGTACGGGTGTGCACCTGGTTCCCCGGGCACTGAAAGCCTATGGATTCACCCATGTGAACCTTGTGAAGGAACAGCAGGTGGTCAGCGGGGATTTTCCCACGGTACACTCCCCCAATCCCGAGGAAGGGGCTGCACTGGGAATGGCCATCCAAAGGGCCATAGAAACCGGGGCCGATCTGGTCATGGGCACCGATCCGGATGCCGACCGTGTGGGAGTGGCGGTGAGGAACGAAAAGAATGAGTTCGTCCTCCTGAACGGCAACCAGACCGCCTCACTGGTCATCTATTACATGCTCGGCAAATGGTCGGAGAAAAAGAGGCTCACAGGAAAGGAATACATTGCCAAGACCATCGTCACGACCGAGCTGCTGAAGGACATCGCCGGCCATTTCGGGGTGGAGACCTTCGACGTACTCACGGGATTTAAGTACATCGCTGAACTGATCCGGAAGCTGGAAGGCCAGCGGACCTACATTGGAGGAGGAGAGGAAAGTTATGGTTACATGATCGGCGATTTTGTCAGGGACAAGGATGCGGTGACCTCCTGCTGCATGATCGCGGAAACCGCCGCATGGGCCGCCAGCCAGGGAAAGACCCTGCTGGGACTGCTGACCGAAATCTATGTGCGGTTCGGTTTCTATAAGGAAAAACAGATCTCGGTGGTCAGGAAGGGAAAAGAAGGCGCCGAGGAGATCCAGCGGATGATGGATCAATTCAGGGGCGCACCGCCCGAACGCATGGATGGCTCAAGGGTGGTGCGGATAAAGGACTATCTTGCACAAACCGAATACGACCGGCTGACGGGCGAAAAAAAGCCCATCGCTCAGCCCAGATCCAACGTGCTGCAGTTCTTCCTGGAGGACGGCAGCAAGATCACCGTCCGCCCCTCCGGCACCGAGCCCAAGATCAAGTTCTACTTTGGGATCAAGGCCACCCTGGCGAGTGCGAACGAACTTGAGACGACCGACAGGAAACTTGAAATGCGAATAGAAGCCATATCACGTTCGTTAGGGCTTTCTTGAAATGAGAGAGGAGAAAGGAGAGAGGAGAATTGAGATATATATTTCTCATCTCTCCTTTCTCATCTCTCCTCTCTCCTTTCATTAAAACACGTCCAGTATAACGATCTTCTTCTCCCGAAACTGAAGTGTGTCGCCCTTTTTATGACCGCGGAGCGCGTGAAAGAAGGGTACGAAGGGCGAGATGGCAAACCATGTCTCGTTGTCGAACTCAAACTTGCCCAGGCCGATGCTGACAAAGATCTTCTGGTCTTCGGTGATGATCACAGCTCCCACATCAACGGCACTGACCTTTTTCAGGGGATCGATCTTGTCGAGCATTTTCAGCTGTTCGAGCGACTGTGTCAGCTGCTTGGCGAACATATCACGCTTTCCCATCATCTGATCCCTGTACGAATCGTACTGGTCACGGGGCTGATGTTCATAGGCGCTGTCCTGGGCATCCTCCATCTCAGCACGCGTGTTGTCAATGCTTTCCTGCTGCAGCTTCCTGCACTGTTCGATCAACCGTCTTTTCAGATCCAGCCTGTCCATTCTGCAAATTTGTGCTAAAATATAAAATTAGCCCTGGGTTTACAAATTATTTCGAAAAAAGTGGATTTTAAGGGAAAGGGATTAATTTTGTTCTATTGTCAAATGGTCAAATGGCTAAATTGTTAAATTGTTAAATTGTTAAATTGCTGACTGTTGACTGATTCAAAACACTACTATGGATCCCGGCAATACTGAAGAATCCTACCGCTCACGTCAGGTCATCGAGTTCCTGACCGTTGCCAATGAATACTGCCTTTTCCTTGAGAAAGCAGAGGATTATGACAGGGAGATCCTGCTGGACTTCATCAGCAAGATATCACCTCTTCTTTACCTCAAGGGGGCGTTGCTTCCTACAGTGTTGGTGTCCGATCCCGGAGCCAATGAGCGCTTTGTCACCCAGGAGCAATGGGAAGATATGTTCCTTACGCTGCACCGGATCTTCGGGAAAGATGACATTTTCTGGATTGCCATCCCTGAAAGCGACGGGCAGTACGCCCTTATCAAGGCGAGCCTGGCCGAACACCTGTCGGATATCTACCAGGACATGAAAGACTTCGTCGTACTCTACCAGAAGAACCTGCAGGCCTCGGGGGAAAATGCAGCCAGCGAGGCCAGGAGGCTGTTTGCATCCCACTGGGGCACACGGATCGCCCAGTTCCAGCGGCATGTGCATACGCTGATCCACGGGGAACCGCAAGAAGGCAATGAAGACCTGAATGAGATCCTTTCCGGTATTTGATGTAAAGAAAATTATTTCCCTGCCTGCTTTATTTCAAAGAATGACTAATTTTGCATTCGTTTATTTAATCTAAATTAAATCAGGATGGTCACCAGGGCAAGCCCTGGGAAATGGATCCTTAATACCCCTCCCCCGTCCCCTCCCCTGCTAGCAGGGGAGGGGTGCAGGGGTAGGGTACATTAAATTTAACAAATAGTCACCTGGTATGGCAGGGTCGGAAACCAAGTCAGGCAGCAAGCAATTTTCGGAAGCGCTGGATCGCATTTTTACACATAGGATCTGGGGATTTCCCGTTTTTTTTGCATTTCTCTGGATCATGTTTGCAGGGACCTTCCGTCTGGGGGCCTATCCCATGCACTGGCTGGAAACCGGGGTAAGTTTCCTGTCGGACGTTCTCTCTGCTGCGATGCCTGACAGTATCCTGAAGGATCTGCTCATTGGCGGGATCATCAGCGGCATCGGGGGAGTGATCGTATTCCTTCCCAACATCCTGCTGCTGTTCTTTTTCATATCGGTAATGGAAGACACCGGGTACATGGCGAGGGCCGTTTACCTCATGGACAAGGTCATGCACCGCATAGGGCTGCATGGCCGGTCGTTCATTCCCATGATCATGGGATTCGGATGCAATGTGCCGGCGATCCTGGCCACCCGTTCGATCGAAAACCGCGACAGCCGTCTGATCACTATCCTGATCAATCCTTTCTTTTCGTGCAGTGCCCGTCTGCCGGTGTACGTATTGCTGATCAGTGCATTCTTTCCCGGGCACTCCGGGACGATGCTGTTCCTGATCTACCTCATCGGTGTCGCGCTGGGAGTGATCACAGCGCTGGTGCTGAAGCGCACCTTGTTCAGGGCCGAACATACTCCCTATGAAAAATACCTTCCCCCCTACCGCATCCCCACCGTCCGGAAGACACTGCGCAGCATGTGGGCCAACGGAGTGTCGTACCTGAAAAAGATCAGCGGAGTGATCCTCGTGGCCACCATCGTGATATGGGCGCTGGGCTACTTTCCGCGCAACATAAGCTACTCTGTTGATTATGACGGTAAGATAGCAGGTCTGAAAAAAGCGCATGAGGTCGCCCTGGCTCAGGCGGATGCGTCTGATGATGGAGCCATCCGTTCGCTCAGCGAAGAATACGACCGGAGCATCCGTCAGCTGACCCTGCAGAGAAATGCGGAAATGCATGAAAAGTCGTACATAGGCCGCATCGGCAAATGGATCGAGCCTGCGCTCAGGCCGCTGGGATTTGACTGGAAAATGGGGATCAGTCTTCTGACAGGGATCTCCGCGAAGGAGATCGTCGTAAGTACGATGGGCGTCCTCTACCAGGCAGATGCTGATCCGAAAGGGCCATCCTCTTCCACACTGATCGACAGGCTTCATTCGCAGGTGTATACCACCGGGCCACGGGCCGGTGAGAAGGTATTCACGCCGCTGGTGGCCTTCGCTTTCATGGTCTTCATTCTCATTTATTTTCCGTGCATCGGGACCATCGCCACGATCTCAAAGGTGTCGGGTTCCTGGAGATGGGGGGCATTTACGGTATTTTACTCCACATTCCTGGCGTGGGTGATGGCATTGCTGATCTACCAGGTGGGATCGCTCCTGGTGTAGCATCACTCGTCCAGCCGGTTCATCCCTTCCACGGCTCGTTCGAAGTTAGGCAGGATACGAAGCGCTTCCCGGTAGTCGCTCCTTGCCCTCTCTTTATCACCGAGGATCTCGAAGCACAATCCGCGGTTATACAGGGCATCCACATAGGAAGGATTCATCCGGAGGGAGTGGTCGAAATAGCGGATGGCCCGAGCATAATCCCCGCGGTTTACCAGGCAGAGATATCCCAGGTTATAGGAGGCGGGAAAATAGCTCGAGTCGATAGCCAGGATCCTGAGATACTGATCCATAGCCAGTGAATCGTTGCCTGTTTGCTGCAGAAGCATGCCCAGGTTGTACCGGAGCTGGATATTGGCCGAATCGATCCGGATGGCATTGCGGTAATAGGCCGCGGCAACACCAGGATCCCGCTGCTCGAAAAGCGAACCCAGAAGGATCAGAGCGTCCAGGTACGCTTCATCCTGCTGCGCGGCAGTTTGCAGATCCTGAATCGCCCGGGCGGTATCGCCGGTTTCCAGGTAGGTGATCCCAAGATGAAAATAGGATTGGGGATATACCGGCTGAAGCCCGATCGCTTTTTTAAAATACTCCCTGGCCAGGGTGTAATCTTTCAGTACCAGGTGCAGGTAACCTTTCTTGAAATTGGGGACAGCATCAAGGGGAGCCAGGTCGGAGGCCTTATTCAGGGCATCCTTTGCTTTTTCCGGGTTGTTCATGCCAAGGTAGATGTCCGACAGGGTCACAAAGAACTCCGGATTGGCTGGTTCCAGGGTCAGGGCTTTATTGACATAGCCGAGGGCTTCATTGATCCTGCCCGATTTCAGCAGGAACTGTGCGCTGTCGTCATACACCGAGGCTTGCCCTGCAGGTGATGTATCTCTCCCGCCGGAGGGATTTCCCGGTGATGTCCGGTCAGTGCAGGCTGACAGCACAGCCATCAGGATACATACGGCAAATGGGGTACAGACTTTCATTCCCACAGGATGTGGAACGGTCATCATCAGGATGCGGCAGCCAGCGCTTCCCTGACCTTTTTTTCCAGTTCAGCGGCCAGGTCGGGATTATCGATGAGCAGTTTTTTTACGCCATCCCTGCCCTGTCCGAGCTTTGTTTCTCCATAGCTGAACCACGAGCCGCTCTTTTTGATGATATTATGGTCGATGCCCAGGTCGATGATCTCACCTGTTTTGGAGATGCCTTCGCCGTAGATGATGTCAAATTCAGCGATACGGAAGGGAGGGGCCAGCTTGTTCTTGACCACTTTCACTTTGGCCCGGTTGCCCGTAATATTCTCCCCTTCCTTTATCTGGTTGGTCTTTCGGATATCCAGGCGGACCGATGCATAGAATTTCAGGGCATTGCCTCCTGTGGTCGTTTCGGGATTTCCGAACATCACGCCTATCTTTTCGCGCAATTGGTTGATAAAGATACAGCTTGTATGGGTCTTGCTAATGGTGGCGGTGAGTTTGCGGAGGGCCTGTGACATCAGGCGTGCCTGGAGGCCCAGTTTGGAATCACCCATTTCTCCTTCGATCTCGCTTTTTGGGGTCAGGGCGGCCACCGAGTCGATGACAATGATGTCGATGGCGCCGCTTCTGATGAGATTTTCTGTGATCTCAAGGGCCTGTTCTCCGTTATCGGGCTGCGAGATCAGGAGGTTTTCGATGTCCACTCCCAGTTTTTTGGCATAGAACCGGTCAAATGCATGCTCCGCATCAATAAAAGCAGCTATGCCTCCTGCTTTCTGAGCTTCGGCGATGGCATGCAGGGCCAGCGTCGTCTTGCCGGAAGATTCAGGTCCATAGATCTCAATGACCCTTCCGCGCGGCAGTCCGCCAATGCCCAGCGCGGAGTCGAGGGCAATGGAGCCGGTAGAGATCGTGCCCACTTCGACCACTGCATTATCACCCAGCTTCATAATCGTGCCCTTGCCATATTCTTTTTCCATCTTATCGATGACCAGCTGCAGCGCCTTCATCTTTTCCCTGTTGTTGGTGTTTTCCTCTGGTGCCATACCGAATGATATTTAATTTGGAACCGACTGTATCTTTTCTGTTAATCCGGAAACGTATGAAAATGTTACCCGGTAAATTTAAAAATCTCCATAAAAATACGCAAAATCAAAGAGCAAAAACCAAAGATCAAAAAGCAAAGAGCAAAAAGTAAAAGTAAATTTTCATCGACCTATATTTTGCCGGATGCAATTTGTAATACTTCATTATAACCTTCACTTGTAGCTTGTAGCTTGAAGCTTGTAGCTTTTATAAAGCCACTTTTGAAATTTGCTTTTTGCTCTTTGCTCTTTGAATTTATTCCGGGGCCAGGATCTGCCTTGTATGATCCCCCGTTTCAACCCTGGTGATAACTCGTTCGATGGTGCCTTCCTCATCGATCACGAAGGTAACCCGGTGGATGCCCTCATACGCTCTTCCCATGAATTTCTTTGGACCCCAGACGCCATAGGCATTGACGATGGTTCGGTCCGTGTCAGGGATCAACGGGAAGGGAAGGTTGAATTTCGCGCTGAATTTCAGGTGTGATTTAATGGGATCAGTGCTGACACCGATCACCTGGTATCCCAGGGAGAGCAATTGATGGTAATTGTCGCGCAGGTTGCATGCTTCGGCAGTGCATCCCGGGGTGTCGTCCTTGGGATAGAAATAAAGGACCACTTTCTTCCCCCTGTAGTTCTCCAGTGTCACCTGGTTTCCATGCTGGTCAGTAGCGGTGAATAAGGGTGCCGTGTCACCTTGTTTCAGGGTTGTCATTGTTCTGTCATTTTAAGATCAAAGAGCAAAGATCAAAAATATTTATGAGTGTCCTATAGTTATTAGAACATTAATCACTATTCTTGATTAGTATGAGGTCCCGGTCCCGGCTTACGCCAGGATCTTCATCACTATCGATTCAGAGACCTCATGTAATACCGGCACCACTCCGTCAGTCCACACTCTTCGCACCGTGGCCTTCGTGCCTGACAGACATATCTTCCATGCAGGATCAGCCAGTGGTGAGCGATCGGGATGAGTTCCTGCGGGATGTACTGCACCAGCTGTTTCTCTGCTTCGAAGGGATTCTTTGCACGCCAGGTGAGGCCAAGACGGGCAGAAACCCTGAACACATGGGTATCAACGGCGAGGGCCGGCTTGTGAAAGATGACGGATGCAATGACGTTGGCACTTTTTCTTCCAATGCCCGGGAGTTTCTGAAGCTCATCCGGTTCTGACGGGACGATGGAGCCATACTCTTCGCGCAGTTTCCTAGCCATGCCCACCAGATGCCGGGCTTTGTTGTTAGGGTAGGAACAGCTCCTGATCATCTCAAAAACATCGTTCACCTCAGCTGCTGCAAGGGATTCAATGGTGGGATACCGCCCAAAAAATGAAGGAGTGATCAGGTTCACCCTCTTATCGGTACACTGTGCCGAAAGGATAACTGCCACCATCAGCTCATAGGGGCTGCCGTAGCTCAGCTCGGTTTCAGCAATAGGCTGATGAAGGGTGAAATACCGTATCACTCCTTCAAATCGTTCCTTCCTGGTCATCCGGGTATGGTCAGTTCAGCAGAAGGCTGATGTTACCAATTGTTCCGGACTTATGAACGGAAAGTGCACGGGAGTAATCCATGATCATGCGGATCACTCCTGCTTTTGGCTGTGGGGCATTGCCATCCATTTCATGGTCGATCAGACCGTCAGCTTTCAGCTCATCAAAGGTGTGGGAAAAAAGATCTTCAAACGTAAAGGCTTTCATCATACGCAAACTGATTGATGGGACATGATTTAATTACACCTTTAACGCAGAGCAGGAGGAGATTATTATAAAAAAATCAGAAAATTTTCAAGGGGGGAAGGATCACTTCTGCCGGTCATTTCTTTTCGAGATATTCCTTGGGAGACATGCCTGTGAATTTTTTGAAGCAGGCATAGAAGGATGATTTGGAGTTAAAGCCCACCATTTCCGCTATTGCCTCAATGGTATATTTCCTGCCGCTGGTCTCCATGATCTGGATGGCTTCCCTGAGCCGGTATTCATTCACTACGCCGTAGAAATTTTTCCCCATCACGTCATTCAGCACGTACGTCATGATCCGCCGTGGGATTTCCATTTGCCCGCAAAGCTCGCCCAGCGAGTAACGGGCATCTGTATAGGGTTTTTTTGCCTGCATCATGGAATGGAGCTGGCTGATGATCCTGCGGGCTTCTTCATCTGCAACCAGGGGGGCAGCACTGGAGGCGGAGGGTGCTGCCTTCTGCTCCACATGCTGGATGGGCGGTCCCGAGGCTTCCGGACTGGCTTGTTGTTCCCTTCCAAGAGAGGATACCTGTACCAGCAATGCGTCCTGTTTCATCCCGTAATAACCTATGATCCCCCCTGTCAGAAGCAGGATCACATTTGCCAGCAGCGCTCCGGAAACCGGACTCTGTGCAGGAAAAAGAAAAGGCAGCACGATGGCCATGATAAAAAGGATCAGGCTGCTGGCAATGATTAAAATCCAGCGCACCTGAAGATATGCAAAACGACCCGGATCCTGACGTGTGGCTAACCGCTCCTGATGAAGAAGACGGCTGGCCTTAACGAACGATACGATCAGCTGGACAATGAGAAGAATCGGAAGGATCCATTTAAAATCCCATGCAGCAAATGCAAATGCACCTGATCCACCGTCGGGTGGATTGATACCGGTGATGATCATCAGCCGTTCATTCAGCGTCAGCATGCCAAAAGTAAACAGTGACATCCCGAAGCCAATGATCGGTATGATGTAATGACCCAGCCTTGATAAACTTCCGTTCTGGCGGTTTGCGCCGGTCAGGGTGGATAGGTAACGATGAAAGACGGGCAGCAGACAAAGCAGCAGTGGAGTAAAAAAAATGAAGAGCACAGCCATCAACCGGTCATACCCAAAGTGATGAATGGCATTCATGATCAGAACCATAGTCATCAGCAGCAGCAATAAACCGAGGCTCTTGCGCGACGGATATGCTTTCCTGAACGTGATCAGCTGCACCGTGTAAAACAACAACTGATAAACAGGCAGGGCATATAGAAATACGATCAGATTCTCCTGAGTCAGCATAACGCACTCTGTATATACCGGGTACTCTTCCTATCCAAGGATCTACTCCTCGTAAATCCCTGACAAAGATAGTTTTTTATTATATTTCTTAACAGATTTTTAACACATTGATTAACAATTATTTAACATTAAGGATAGTACTTTTACGCCCTATTTTATAAGCAATGTATATATCCAGTTACCGCAATCCATTCATGTTTAAATGTTGACATATGAAAACACTACGAAATTTACTAATTGCTACCCTGTTCATCGTCCTTCACTATCACGTACCCGCACAATCTGTCTGTTGTCCGGAATTCATACTGCAGGATGCAGTGGACATTTGTCCCGCGGAAGGAGCCTGTGCCCGCAACCAGGGGACTCCGGGAGGTACCCTGAAACTCACGCTGGCAGCCTGCAAGAACTCCCCGCATGTGTATACCGTTTACCCCAGGGATCCGAATTTTACCTATATATGGACTGTCACCGGCGGAACGCCGGCGAGCTATAACGGAAATCCCCTTACCGTCGTGTGGGGCTCAGGAAGCTCAGGGTTCATCAAGGTAGTGATCAGTGACCTGAACAGCGGGGGATCCTGCGTGGATTCGATCATGCAGGAAATCTGCCTGATCGACGGGCCCCAGGCCGCTTTTCAGGTTTCAAGCGACACAGTTTGCGAGAATACGCCAGTCCATTTCACCAACGCCTCCCTTGGCGGAAGTGTTTACCACTGGGATTTTGGTGACGGGACGACATCCAGCCTTGCCAATCCGCCCGATCATGCGTATTCCACTCCGGGAACCTATACAGTGATCCTCACTGCCACTGACATGGGAGCGGGTCATTATGTGGGTGGAGCACAGGGTGAGACGAAAGTGCCCTGCGGATGTTCCGATACCGCATCCATGGTCATCGTCGTGCTTCCGGGTGAAGGTCCGGTCATTGATCTGGACTGCTGCTTCGGGACCGTATGTCCAGGGGACACCTCCTCATTTTGTACGTCCATGGTCTGTAATACCTATGCATGGAGTGTCACGGGAGGAACCATCATTTCCGGGGCAGGGACCAGCTGCATAAAGGTCAAATGGAACGGCACCTATACTGTTCCTACGACCGTGACGCTGCAAAGCTGTCCTTCTTCATCGTGCCAGGGATCGACAACCATCCATGTTCCTGTTCTGTACCCCAACCTTCCTGTCAGCGGGCCGGTGACGTTGTGCGCCGGTGCTTCCGGGAGCTACTCATTACCCTGGTTGCCAGGAACTTATTATTTATGGACCGTTACGGGGGGACTCCATACATTCAACCAGCTGAACAGAAATACTCCAAGTGTCAACATTACGTTCAATACGGCAGGGACATACTGGGTGAAATGCCAGTATGATAATCCGTTAGCCGGATGCAATGGCGTTGACTCGGTGCAGGTGAATGTCTTACCTGTCTTTTCATTTTCAGGTGACGAAACCGTCTGTGAAGGTAATATTACTACATATGTTGCCAGCGGTCCTGCCAACTGGACGATCAATCCTTCCGGGCCAGTGATCCAGTCGGGGAACGGAACCCCTTCGATCAATGTGCTCTGGACACCGGGTACCTATACCATAACGGCGGTTCCCCTCAACACAGCTGCCTGGTGCAATGCCAGCGCGGTAAAGAATGTTGAAGTGGTAGCAAAGCCGGTACTTGGAAGCATCACCGGCCCTTTGACCGTATGTCCGGGTGAGAAATTCGTTTACAGCATCTCCTCCAACCTCAGCGGCAGCCCCTTTATCTGGTCAGTCAGCAGCGGGAATCTCATCTCACAGATGGGTGCCGATAAGGATTCAGTCCTTGTAGGATTCACGGGCAACGGTCCCTGGACCGTCAGTGTGTACCAGCAGATAGAGATCAGCCCGGGGAACTTTTGTTCCTCCTTGACGCAATCGGTGTCGGTCAGCGCGTATCCTCCACCGGTCATCACCGGTACCCAGGTGGTATGTGTGGATGACATAGTGACTTACAATGCAGTGGGTTCCAATCCACCCGGAGATGTACAATGGACCATTTCTCCGTCTTACCGGGGCACCATCCAGGCGGGGCAGGGCACCAACACCATCAGCGTTCTCTGGCATGGACCAGCCACCACAGCCATCCTGTCGGTGACAAACTGCGCCGGCACGGCCACCCTCTCGGTCACCATCAACGATCCTCCGGTGGCCGTGGCATCCTATAGCACCCTGCCTGTCTTCTGCCTGAACGACAACCAGGTGGTCACACTTTCCACTCCCACCGGAACAGGGTACTCCTATCAGTGGTATGTGAACGGAAATCCAGTTTCAGGAGGCACCAGTGCCACCCTGGTGCTGACGAATAACCTCGCCACCTTTCCTGCTCCGGGGATCTATCCGTATTATGTCATTGTGACCCAGAATGGCTGCAGTGCACGATCGAATATTGTCAACATCAAGATTGAAAACTGCACCGGAGGAGGTGGGCCCGGCCCCGGATGTGATGTGCTGGCGCAATTCAGCACCTACGTTGTATGCAGCCAGGTCTCACTGATCGACCAATCCATTGTTATCCCGCCATCCACCATCACAAATTACCAATGGACCGTGACAGGGCCGGGAACAGGCACCTTTTTCCCAAATGCCAATGTTCCAAGTCCCGTGCTGACCGTTTCCAATTCGGGGACCTACACGGTCACGCTCACCATCATTTCTTCATCGGGTTGCCTGTCCACAGCACAGCAGAACGTTACTATTCTTCTCCCGGCAGCAAGCTTTACCTTTACCAATCCTGTATGCGAAAACACACCGGCCGTATTTGCAGCACTGCCCAGCAATCCCAATTACAGCTATTCGTGGACGTTTGGTGACGGATCCACGTCCTACGTGCCACTCACCCAGCATTCCTACACCAGTGCCAATACATACCAGGTGTCACTTACCATCACCGATGAGATGGGATGTGTGGCGACTGCCACCAATACCATCACGGTCAATCCGGCACCCGCATGTACCATAACGGTTTCCGACACCACCTTCTGTCCCGGCAGTTCCGTGACCTTTTCCGCCTGCACGGGGATGTCTTCCTACCAGTGGTATAAGAACGGCAATGCCATTGGCGGTGCCAGCAGCCAGACCTTCATCGCCAGCCAGACAGGCACCTATTGGGTTGAAGTCACCAACAGTTTCGGTTGCACCAGTAAATCGAACAAGATCTTCATCTATATGCTGGGGACTCCCAGAGCAGAAGTGACCGGAGATGCCCATGTATGCGGTACGGCAGGAGGTATGGTGGCATTCAGCCTGAGTGCCTACTTTGATCCGAATTACTCGTATAATTGGAGCAGCAATCCCGCCGGCGCATCTTTCTCCCCGCCGAACAGCAACGTGACCTGGGTCAGTCTGACACTTCCCGGGACGCTACCTTCCACGCAGCAATTCATTGTGGATGTGACCGATGTAACCACAGGATGTACGGCAAGTGACACGCTATGCATCATTTTTTACCAGTCACCCGTGGTATTCATCAACTCCCTTAATCTGTGCGAAGGAACACCTGTGACGCTCACGCCGACGCCCGTTGATACCGCCAATTTCAGCTATCAGTGGAACAACGGCGCCACCACGCCCGTGATCGTCGCCTCCATTCCCGGATTTTACAGCCTGACGGTCACCGATAAGGACAACGGATGTTCGACTACGGTCAATGCAGGCTCCATTTACGCAAAGCCCGATCTGAGCCTTTTCCCGCTGGGATGCGACAGCATCTGCGTTGCGGACACATTGCACCTGTACATGCCGTTGCCGTTACATGCCGTATTTCCAAATAACACGTATGCGAACGCCTATACCAGCATTGACTGGTACGACAACGGAAATTACGGATCGCCCATCGGATCCGGGAAGAACCTGGCGTTCATCACGAATGTCCCCGGCAGCCATCAGATCTCGGTGGTGGTGACCAACAGCCACGGATGTGTTGACACAGCAGGTGTTTTCTGCCTGACGGTAGGGGAGTGCCTGCCTGAGCCCCTGCTTGATTTTGGCGACGCACCTGATCTGGGGGACGGAAACTACATCTATCCAACCCTGCTGGCCAACAATGGAGCGCGGCATATCATCATTCCCTCCATTTATATCGGAAGCAACATTGACGCAGAACCCGATGGTCAGCCCAACATTCCCTCCACCGGCGACGATATTGATCTTGTGTACCCATCGCTGGGTGACGACGAGGATGGGGTGACCATGCCGGCAGGTGTAAGTCCGGGTGCCACGGTGACCATTAATGTCACCGCATCCGTATTCGGATACCTTGACGGGTGGTTTGACTTCAACATCAACGGCAGCTGGGCAGATGCCGGAGAACATATCTTCACTATCCAGCCTGTCAATGCAGGCCCCAACACCCTGACATTCACCGTGCCGGCAAACGCCAATCCCGGCAATACCTATGTCCGGTACAGGTTCAGAACATTCAAGGCTGTGATCAATTATGACGGACTGGTATCAGAAGGCGAAGTAGAGGACTATGCCGTATTCATCGAAGACGTTGATCCACAGGGCGCTCTGGATTTTGGAGACGATCCTGACAATGCCGAACTTACCTTCAATTATCCCACGTTCCTTTTCAACAATGGAGCACGGCATCTTATATCGTCAGGTGTCTTTATCGGAAGCAAGGTGGATGCAGAAACAGATGGGCAGCCCAATGTTCCGGCAAGCGGGGATGATAACGATATATTTTATCCCTCTCTGGGAGATGATGAGGACGGGGTGGCCTTCATCGGTACGATGTATGTCGGGAAAACGGCCAGTGTCACTGTGACGGCCTCTGTTCCGGGATTTCTGAATGCATGGATCGACTACAATAAGAATGGCGACTGGGTGGCGACTCCTGAGCACATCTTCATCAATCAGCCCCTGGTGGCAGGTTCAAATCCGCTGTCGTTCACGATCCCTGCCACCGCTCTTAAAGGGAACACCTATACAAGGTTCCGGTTCAATACAACAGGAGGCCTTACCTATTCCGGACTGGCCTTCGACGGAGAAGTGGAGGATTACCGGGTACACCTCTGCCCCTACTGGAATCCCTTCCCCACCGACGTGATCCATACCATCCAGATGCCCCATACCCTCAATAATCTCTATCCCGGTGATGCCATCGGAGTGTTCTATGAAGATGACTCGGGTGAACTGGTCAATGCAGGACTTGTTGAATGGGATGGAACGGAGGATAGGGTGATGATGGCTTATGGCGATGATCCGGCCACGCCTGACATCACTGAAGGCTTTGTGATAGGGCAGCCCATCAAATGGATCCTGTGCTCCAAGAGGAAAGGCACCGCCATACCCGTTGATGTACTCTACGATCCTTCGTTCCCCAGCCACGACGGACTTTTTGCCGCCGGTGGCCTGTCGGCACTGACGGATTTCATCGTGACCTGTGATCAGCCCACGGGCCTTACGGCTTCGGACCAGACCACCACCTCGGCGGTTCTGGTCTGGACCCATGGAACCACAGAAACGGAGTGGGATATTCTGTACGGCCTGCATGGTTTCGATGTAGCTTCCGAAGGGACCCTATTGGCTGGTATCTCTTCCAATCCTTACACCCTGACGGGATTGGATCCGGCGACCGAATATGATTATTATGTCAGGGCGATCTGTGGAGATGAATCCATGAGCAGCTGGTCGGAGGGATATACCTTCGCTACCTTAAGCGATATCGTGACAGGAGATGCCAACTGTGATGGTTTTGTCAATGTGCTGGATATCGTGACGGTGGTAAATGCAATTCTGGGTCAGGAGCCTGTGCCTTTCTGCCCCGAAAATGCCGATGCCAACGGCGATGGATCTATCAACGTACTGGATGTGGTGCGTATGGTCAACATGATCCTGGGAGGGAAAAAGTCGGCTTTGCTGGAAGGACCTTCCCAACCCGCACACGTTTACCTGACTCCGGATCATATCGAGCTGCAGAGTGACGGAACGCTTGCCGGATTGCAACTGGACATTGACTGGATGAGACCGGATTCGCTCCTGCCGGAACTGATGATCCCCGGCTTTGAAATGGTACAGCGCCGGGTGGACAGCAAGCTGCGTCTTTTGATCTTCAGTTACGACAACAGGTCACTCCCTGCAGGAAGAATCGAATTAGTACGTTTTCCGCAAGGGATCCCAAATCCTGGCTGGGGCGAGATCCTGGCTGGCAATGTACAGGCTGAATCCGTGGAAGTGATCAAACACCTTGAAGTACTTGCAATTCCTGAATTGGATGCGCTGAATACCGTCAGGATATTCCCAAATCCCAGCAGCGGACGTTTTACAGTCGAAATGAGCCTGTCTCAGGAAGCAGCTGTGGAATGGTCGTTGGCGGATTTGACGGGAAGGAAGCTGGACAGAGGGTTGCCGGTTCAATATTCAGCTGGCATGTACCGGATGGATCACTCAGAGGGCATGGATCTGAAGAGCGGGATTTATTTTCTTACCATGACGATCAAATCCGGGGATACGCATCAGGGATCTGTCAGTAAAATGTACAAAATATTCATTATAAAATGATGGGTTACCACGCCCCGGCCGAGGCTGTTCCGTACCTTCGGGGCAGCCTCGATTCGTTTAAGTCAATACACAACTATCATATTATCAGTGTATTAAAAAAATAAAACAGAATATTTCCGCATTCTGATTATTTTTTTACAACAAACCTATTGTTTTATTGACAACTGTTCATATATTTGCCATTCGAAACAGTAGAAATTTGAAATTATTAAATACAATCAACTTAAAATCTTAGTATTATGAAAAAGTTACTCACCCTGTTTTTCAGCATGTCCATACTTTTTGCTTTTGCACAGGAAAGAGCAGCAGGACCTGACAAAACTGATCAATCCGGTGGCAGTAGGGACTGTGTTGGCTTTGTGATGACCAGTCTTGCAAGCCCTTCACTCGACGAGGATGATCTTGTACAGGAGATCCTGGGTCCCGGAATGACTTACTCCGGTGTTTCTTATACGGGGAATGATGTTGCAGCTGGCAAATTTACAGGCGGTATTGCTGCCGGGATCAGCATGGAAAGCGGTGTTGTCATGAGTTCCGGGAGTTTGAACAACGCCATCGGACCCAATGAAGAGGAAAATATTAGCCGCGATAACAATGAGCCAGGTGATGCCGATCTGACTGCACTGGCGGGTGAACCGACCTACGATGCCAGTGTACTGGAGTTTGATTTCAATCCGGGTGCAAACACCGCCATCTTCATTCAGTTTGTCTTTGGTTCAGATGAGTACACTGAATATGTCAACTCCGAATATAATGATGTTTTTGCATTCTACCTGAATGGCACCAACATAGCTTTAATACCTTCCACAACCACACCCGTATCTGTCAATACCATCAATCATCTTACGAATTCATCCTATTATATTGATAATGATCCTCCTGATTGGTGGTGGCAGCCTGACGCACCCTACTGTACAGAAATGGATGGATTCACGGTAGTGTTAACCGCCACAGGCGCAATCAATCCGAATGTGGATAATCATATTAAATTTGCCATCGCCGATGCTTCTGATGAAATCTATGATGCCTGGGTGTTCATCAAAACGCAGGGTTTCACTCCGATTGAAGAAGATCATGCCGACCTTGGGATTATGAAGACTGCCAGCCCTGAGCCCTGGTATTTTGGCGATAATGTTACATACACCATTACTGTTCACAACTATGGACCTGATGCGGCCACTGGTGTTCTGGTGACTGATTTACTGTCAGCCGGATTACAATTTGTTTCCTTCACTGCAACCCAGGGTACGAACAGTTTCCCCACTCCTCCTGACTGGACGGTTGGCAACCTGGCTAACGGCGCCACGGCAACGGGTACTCTTGTTGCAAAAATTCTGGACAATGGTGGGCCATGGGATAACCTCGCACAAGTGGAATCCAATGAGGATGACCCAACCAATACCAACAACCAAAGCCCCGCCATCATCGAACCGGAGACATCACCCGAGGTGCCCATCGGCAACTGGGCACTTTACCTTGGCATCGGGCTGATCGTTGCCTTCACGGTAATCCGCTTCCGCAGGATTCTGTAGCGCGTCGGTTCGTCACCTTTTAACGAAAGAGAAGCTGTCTCATTATTCGAGGCAGCTTCTTTATTTAAATCCAATTCGTCATTTTGTTTTTTTATTTATAATTTATACATTTGCAATACCCAAATCTTAAATTTATTCAGAGAATTACTATCAGTATCCCACAAAAATTTACCCAAAATGAAGAAACCAAGACTCTCCATTATTGCCATCACTTTTTTATTGGTGATGATTTCAGCTTTTACCTTTTCTGTAGTTGCGCAGGCACCTGTGTGGCATTCGGCTGATCAGGAAGTCTCGATTGTCAACAATGACAATCCTCCCACTTCCATCACGGTCAACCATCCTGATAATCTTGTTTCAGGCGATCTGATCATCGTCATGATTTTCACACATGACAGCCCCGGGACGATTACATGTGATGATGCAGCTATGACATATATCGGATCAACAACGTGCGTAGAGGATGATGGACATTGTTCAGGTGTGGCAGGGTTTTGGAAAGTTGCGACAGTTTCTGAACCTTCTGGATATACATTCACTCTGACAGGGACCCCGGATAATGATAATTCCCAATATGTCAAAGCTTTGGCAGGACGGGTAACGAGCTGGACGTCTATAGGGAGCAGCAGCAATGTATATGACAGTAATGGCAGCCCTCTTGCCATCCCTTCCATCGGAGGGCTTACAACCCCGAATAATTTTTTACTTGTTGCTGGATTTTCTCATCATAATAATATTGACGGCATCACCGGTCCATCTGGTATGACAGAGGTATATGAGAATACATCCACCTATGCCAGTATTGAAGCGGATGTTCAATCTTTCACCAATGTGACATCGACCGGAGACAAGCAATACTCCTGGACGGGCGGTGGCGGATCTTATAACAGAGCAGGCGCATTGATGTTCATCATTAATGGTTTAGTTGATGAAACCGATTTGCAGATCTCCAAAACAGTGAGTCCAGGACCGCACTATTTCGGGGCACTTGTCACCTTCACCATCACTGTTGAGAACCTCGGGCCTGATAATGCCACCGGTGTGGAAGTAAGTGATCTTTTACCTTCCGGTTTTACTTACGTTTCGCATATTGTTTCAGCCGGATTATATGATAGCGGTTCAGGAATATGGAACATTGGGACACTGGACTATGAAGCAACGGCGACATTAACCATTACTGCCACCATTGACGTCTCGGGAGATTATGAAAATTGTGCTGAGATAACCGATTCAGATCAGCCAGATCCAGTTACTGCCAATAACGAAGATTGCGTTAGCATTACTCCGGAAACACCTCCAGCACCTTTAGCCGATTTAGGTGTGTTAAAAACAGTAAGTGCGGGACCCTATTATTTTGGTAATAATGTCACCTTCACGATCACCCTGCACAATTATGGACCGAATGATGCAACCGGTATTTATGTTCTGGATCAGTTACAGGCTGGTTTCTCCTATGTTTCACACTTAGCTTCCCAGGGAACCTATAATCCGGTTAATGGAGTCTGGACTGTCGGGAATCTGGCCAACGGAGCTACAGTTACTGTTACCATTACAGCCACTATTGTAAATAATAGCGGCCCTTGGGGAAACACAGTATCAATTACCGATGCTGATCAACCGGATCCAAATCCTTTTAACAATGAAAATACCCTTAGTATCTCACCAACCATTTCACCTATGGTGCCTGTTTCCAACTGGGCACTTTACCTTGGCATCGGGCTGATTGTTGCCTTCACCGTAATCCGCTTCCGCAGGATCCTGTAACATTCCTTAACCTCTTAACAGAAAGCCACTTCTGACCGGAAGTGGCTTTTTTGTTGAGGTTACGGGAATAAAATCCCAAATTCCAGGGTCCACCTCCCAAACAAATTCCAGGATTCAAATTCCAATACATTGCGACGAATAGGTAGTGGTGTAATCAGCAATGGATCTTGCCTGTGAATACCGCGTAGCGGTTCTGTCTTGTAACCCGGTGACATCGACGATCTGCAACCTGTTCCCAGTGAAAACAGAAACTTTGTCCGGATAAATTTATCCGGATATATTTTTCTCTGAAATACATGAATTTTTATAATATTGATTTACAATATTTTATATATCAAAATCAATTTAGTGTTCCGGAAACCACCCTATTATTCGGTTGTAATAGCTGCCTGAATTATGGGATCTCTTGAAATATGGATTTTAATTTCATATATTTGCTTAACTTTTACATTTCCATAACGTATAAATATCACATCTTTTAAATCTCCTTATCATGAAAAAATTACTGATCCTCATGATGTTTGCAGCTGTGACAAGCTTTGTCCTTGCACAGGAAGCACGAACCACTCAGAATTTACGGGCAGATATTGCGCAACCCTCTGAGTTCTCATCCTCACCCATTGTGATCAATCCCGACAACCTGCCCATCCCATCCCTGGCAGGCAGCAGGGCCAATATTCTCTATGACAATGGTCCGCTGGTGAACGGCCCCGGGCAGGGTGCCGGAGGTGCAGATGCAAGTATTCTGCAGAATGTAACCTTATCAATGAATACTTATGGATTTGGATACCAGCAGAACCTGACCTATAGTATTGCGGATGATTTTGTTGTTCCTGCTGGGGAAACATGGAGTATTGAATCGTTTGATTTCTTTGGGCATCAAACGGGCTCAACCACAACTTCTTCATTCACAGGAGGATATTTGCAAATCTGGAACGGTGATCCAAGTGGTGGTGGTTCTGTCATCTGGGGTGACCTGACGACAAATCGGTTAACCTCCACTAGCTGGACCAATATCTACCGTGTACTGGAAGATAATTTGACAATGACTAATCGTCCAATCATGCGTCTCGTTTGTTCAACACCAGGTCTTACTCTGACTGCGGGAATTTACTGGGTTGAATATTCAGCAACAGGCTCCCTGTCATCCGGCCCATGGGCTGAACCAATCACGATTACAGGGCAGTCTACAACTGGAAATGGCAAGCAAAACCTTGCGGGGACATGGGGTGGTGCCCTTGATACAGGATCAGGTGCGCAGCAGGGTTTTCCATTTCTCATCAGTGGCACGGGATCGGCTCAGGCTTCGGAAGTTTTTACGGCGTCGGGTGATGGTACTTGGACGGCTCCTGCGGGCATTTCCACCATCGTGGTGGAACTCTGGGGTGGCGGCGGATGCGGTGATGCAGGCACCTGGTTCTATACGAACGGAGGAGGTGGTGGTGGTGCTTTTTCCAGAAGCTCGCTGTCGGTAACCCCGGGTCAGACCTATAATTACCATATAGGAGCAGGGAGTGCGCCTGCATCCGATCAGCCCGGAGAAGATTCCTGGTTCCGTACACTCACAACCGCCATGGCAAAGGGAGGCGGTCCTGGATTTACCGGTCCCTATATGGGTCAGGGCACTGGAGGTACAGGGGGATCAGCAGGTTCCAGTATCGGTGATGTTACATTCAGCGGGGGTAATGGCGATGATGGGGTTTGGTATGCCTTCGGTGGTTATGGCGGCGGCGGCGGATCTTCGGCCGGAACCGCAGCCGTAGGGAACAATGCAGTGAACCGAATCGGAGCCACCGCACCGACGGGTGGCGGCAATGGCGGGAACGGTAGCAACTGGTCGTGGATTGGTAACGGAAACGGCTCTCCCGGAATAGCACCAGGAGGTGGCGGAGGAGGAGGAAGAAACGGGAATGGCGGCAGAGGAGCCAACGGCAGGTTGGTGATCTACTATGACCAGGCTCCCGGCCCCCAGGCAGATCTAAGTATTCTTAAAACGGTGACTTCTCCGGCTGCTCCACCCTATTATTTTGGCAGCAACATCACTTTCACGATCGTTCTGACCAACCATGGGCCCAGCAATGCAACCGGCATTACCATCAGTGATTTTCAGGGACTGGGTTTCCAGTATGTTTCGCATACTGTCACACAAGGGATATGCAACTGGCCCACAACAGGTCACTGGTTCCCGGGGCCACTGGCCAGCGGAGCAACTGCCACCGCTACCCTTACGGTTACCATCCTGAATAATGGAGGAGAATGGGCAAATACGGCTGAAATCTCAGAGGAAGACCAGGGTGATCCAGTGCTGACGAATAACTCCAGTACAGTCGTCATTGAACCCATTGAGCTGGATAACGTGCCTGTGGCTAACTGGGCAATCTACCTGGGCATCGGACTGATCGTTGCATTCACGATGATCCGTTTCCGAAGGATCCTGTAACATTACTTAACCTCTTAATAAAAAAGCCACTTCCGTTCATCAGAAGTGGCTTTTTTATTGAAGGTTACGGGTAGAAAATCCCAAATTCCATGATCCAAATCCCAAACAAATTCCAGGATTCAAATTCCAATACTTTACAACTAAAGGCAATGGAGTTATCAGGAATGGATTTTGGCTATGAATACCGCGTAGCGGTTCAAGTTGTGTAACCAGGTAACCCAGCACCCCACCCCTGGCCCCTCCCCTGAAGGGGAGGGGTTGGGGAGGGGTAATTCCCTTCCGCTCCTTGAAACGATCATCCCTCAGCTGACTTTTTACGGAACACTGCCTGAAAAATCGTATCCTTGATCACCAGGATCAGAGCAATGATATAGAAGCTGTCGACCATCAGTCCATAGAGGAATTTCTGGAAACCTGATGTATGGAATCCTGTGAGCTGAACCAGGAAAAACACCTGTAACCCGACGAAGATGGTGAGGTTGATCAGCATCAGTCGCAGTCCCTTACGCCAGCCCAGGATAAAGAAAAGGAATATCTGCCACGACACTATGATCACCGTTGGCTGCAGCAGTGGGCCAATCTCCTGGGGAAACGTGTACTCCTTGCCCTCCATGGTAATATGAACCCTGAATAGGGACTTGTTGTCCTTTACTTCATACTTGATGCTCTTGTCACTTCCAACCATCTTCAGCCAGCCGTTGGTTCCCCCGGCCAGAATGCGGGCATGCACTGGCTCATACCCAATCTGCCACACGGCAAAGACCAGGATCGTTATGACCAGCAGAAGGATGATCTTGCTCCGTTTCGATTCCAGTCTGGTCATATCATTCAGTGATTAACATCGGTTGGATGATTAGCTGACGTACCTTTCAATGATCTGCTGTTGGCTCCTCTGTCGTTTTCCGGGATGCCTTCGTACCTCCCGGCAGATACTTCTGATATCTCCATAACCAGATCAGAAAGACCAGGAAACCAAACAGAATATTCCAGATATAATCATGAACCTGATCAAACTGAGCAGGGTAATATTTACCAATGTATCCCATGGTCACAAACCTCAGGTTGTTGATCACAAAGATCGAGGGCAGAAAGATGGCCAGGGTGATCAACCGCTGTTTCCAGCTGACAGGAGAAAAAAGGCTGAGAAACAGGGTGAAAATATAGAAATTATAAGCCGTGCATTCCATAATGATGGCCATCTGGTATCCGTCCACACGTAACAAAGGGAATTCGGGGCTGC
Source organism: Bacteroidota bacterium (assembly GCA_022711405.1). Taxonomy (GTDB): domain Bacteria; phylum Bacteroidota; class Bacteroidia; order Bacteroidales; family JAGONC01; genus JAGONC01. The sequence continues at coordinate 93,410 of JAKLFC010000005.1, read as the reverse complement.
TGATAGGTATGAAAAAGATCTTACCAAATATGAGGGCGCTTTGTATGGTGAACTGGACGAAAAACGCCACGATCTTAAGCTGGATGGCTGGCAGATGCAGGACGAGCATGACGATACCCCAGGCGATGATGGCATAGAGAAGAGGTCTGAAATGCCGGAGCATCTGTTTGCGGACCTCTTTTTGGGTCATTTTCTCCTTTATTCTTGACTTTTCTTCCTTCCTTGATTTCTGAGAGGTCATAGGATCTACAGAATTAAATACTTTATCACAAAGGGAGGGGTATTTACGATGCTAAAATAAGAAAATCCAGCCTGCAATGATGTATCAGGGGAATAATTTAGCTGATCAAATCCTTTTCCTTTATCATTTTCCTCAGATTGATCAGTGCATACCTCATCCTGCCCAGGGCGGTATTGATACTGACGTCGGTCTGTTCGGCGATGTCCTTGAAACTCATATCGGCATAATGACGCATGATCAGGACCTCTCTTTGCTCCTTGGGCAGGTAATCCACGAGCTTCCTGAGGTCGTTGTGTACCTGTTCTGTAATGAGCCTCTCTTCAATGGAAGCATCGGTATAGTGCAGCGTGTCGAAGATGTCAAAATCATCGTGGCTGTTATCCACCACCGGGAGACGCCTGGATTTCCTGAAGTGGTCGATCACCAGGTTATGTGCGATCCGCATCACCCACTGGATGAATTTACCTTCTTCCTTATAGGTTCCGGTCCTGAGCGTGTTGATCACCTTGATGAAGGTATCCTGGAAAATATCATCGGCAAGTTCGGAATCCTTGACAACCATTAAAATATAAGCGTAAACACGCTTCTTATGACGATGAATGAGGATTTCGAGGCTGGTCTGGTTACCGGATAAATATGCGCCGATTAGCTCCTGATCGCTAATTCTGTTGGTTTGCATGAGCACCCTTTTTTATGGTTAAGGGTAGATTTTATCCGATAATGTTCCTCCTATTTTTGTGTACAACTTCCGTCAAGGGAGTTGTACGGGATTTGACAATGAAAGTTACCACAGGAATGGTTGTGCAAATATAGTTTTCGCCTGACAAAATTGCAAATAGATTTTGTAATTTTGCAAATTATTTTTTGAAAATGTTGTTTGACTCGCTGGAACATCTTGATCCGCATGATTTTATCCTTATAAAAGGAGCACGGGTTCACAATCTTAAAAATCTTTCCGTCGCCCTGCCCCGGAATCAGCTGATCGTGATCACCGGGTTATCGGGTTCGGGTAAATCGTCACTTGCTTTTGATACCCTATATGCTGATGGGCAGAGGCGTTATGTGGAGAGTCTCAGTTCCTATGCGCGTCAGTTCCTGGGAAGGATGAGCAAACCAGAAGTGGATTATATCAAGGGTATAGCACCTGCCATTGCCATCGAGCAGAAAGTCAACACCCGCAATCCCAGGTCCACTGTGGGTACCTCCACGGAGATCTACGAATACCTGAAGCTATTGTTTGCCCGCGTAGGCAAAACCATTTCCCCCGTATCGGGTCATCTGGTAAAACGGCATACCGTAACGGATGTAGTAGAATATATTGAACAATTCAAACCCGGGACCCGCTTTGTCATCACCTGTCCCCTGATCATCAAAGCCAGAAGGAAGCTCCACGAACAGCTGACGGTGCTGCTACAACAGGGATTCAACAGGCTTTACCGGGGCGGTGAGATCATCCGCCTGGAAGATTTCATTAAAGAATCGACCTCCGTAAAGGAAGATGAGCCCCTGTATCTTGTCATTGACCGAATGGTGTATCAGGCTCAGGATGAGGATCTGCTGGCTCGTATTGCCGACTCTGCAGAACTTGCATATTATGAAGGCGACGGGGTTTGCATCGTGGAATCCTTCGATGGGGAACCGGCAAAACAGGAGGTCTTTACCAGTCGTTATGAACTGGACGGCATCACATTCGAAGAGCCCAGCACGAACCTGTTCAGCTTCAATAATCCATACGGTGCCTGCAGGACCTGTGAAGGATTTGGAAGCATCATCGGCATTGATGAAGATCTGGTCATCCCCAATAAAAGCCTGTCGATCTACGAGGATGCGATTGCCTGCTGGAAAGGGGAAAAAATGAGCGAATGGAAGGATGTGCTGGTCATGAATGCTTACCGGTTCGGGTTTCCGATCTACAAACCCTACTACGAGCTGACGGAGGAACAGAGGCAGCTTTTATGGACCGGGAATGAGCATTTCAGCGGGCTGAATGATTTTTTCAGGTATGTGGAAGAGCAGACCTACAAGATCCAGTACCGTGTCATGCTAAGCCGGTACCGCGGAAAAACCGTCTGCCCGGATTGCAGGGGTACCCGGCTGCGAAAAGATGCCAATTATGTGAAAGTAAGCGGTAAATCCATCTCAGAAGTGGTACTGATGCCTGTCAGTCAGTCACTTACGTTTTTTCATGCCATGGAGCTCCCGGAGGCCGACAGGTTGATTGCTGGCAGGTTATTGAAGGAGATCACAAACCGGTTGCAGTTTCTTGAGGATGTCGGACTGGGTTATCTCACCCTGAACCGTTTGTCGTCCAGCCTATCCGGGGGAGAGTCGCAGCGCATCAACCTGGCAACTTCACTTGGCAGTAGCCTGGTCGGTTCCATGTACATCCTGGATGAGCCCAGCATCGGATTGCATCCGCGTGATACAAACCGGCTGATCCGCGTGCTGAAACAGCTCAGAGACCTTGGAAATACGGTGATTGTGGTGGAGCACGATGAAGACATCATCAAAGCTGCAGATCAGGTCGTTGATATCGGTCCCATGGCCGGCAGCCATGGCGGTGAGCTGATCTTTCAGGGCAACTACAGTGAGCTTCTGCGGGATAAGGTAAGTCTGACAGGACAGTACCTCTCCTTTCAGCGGCATATCCCTTTGCCTTCCCTGCGAAGAACATGGAAAGACTATATTGAGATCATCGGCGCCAGGGAGAATAACCTGAAAGGGATCACGGTAAAGTTCCCGCTGAATGTATTTACCTGTGTCACAGGCGTGAGCGGTTCGGGAAAGACAACCCTGGTGAAAAAGATCCTCTATGCCGCCCTAAAAAAGATCCATGGCGGATACCCCGAAAAAACAGGTAAATTCGATAAACTCAACGGAGATTACCAGCGTATTGGCAATGTTGAGATGGTGGATCAGAATCCGATCGGTAGGTCGACACGTTCCAACCCTGCTACCTATGTGAAGGCTTATGATGATATCAGGCAATTGTTTGCCGACCAGCAACTGGCTCAGATCAGGGGATACAAGCCTGGTTTTTTCTCCTTCAATGTTCCCGGAGGCAGATGTGAAGAATGCGAAGGAGAAGGAACGGTAAAGATCGAGATGCAGTTCATGGCCGACATCTATCTCAAGTGTGAAAGCTGTGATGGCAGGCGATTTAAGGAAGAGGTACTGGATGTCATATACAAAGGAAAGACCATCAGCGATATCCTTGATCTCACTGTGTCACAGGGTATTCAGCTTTTTGAGGGAAACAGGAAAAAGAATTCGGTTGAAAGCAGGATCGTCAGTAAACTACAGCCACTGGAAGACGTGGGGCTGGGATATCTGAAGCTGGGACAATCATCCAGCACGCTCAGCGGCGGCGAAGCGCAACGCACCAAGCTGGCCTATTTCCTTGCCAGGGGAGCCACCGAAGTTCCCACCCTGTTCATCTTTGATGAACCCACCACAGGTCTTCACTTTCATGACATCCACAAGCTCCTGGATGCCTTTCACGCACTCATAGAACGGGGACATTCCATCCTGGTGATCGAACATAACCTGGAAGTCATTAAATGTGCCGACTGGATCATCGACCTGGGACCGGAAGGAGGAGAAGCAGGAGGGTATGTCGTTTTTGCCGGCACACCTGAGGAAATGACCTCGACCAACGGATCCTATACGGGTCATTATCTGAAACAGAAACTTTCCATGGAACCAACTCATTAATCCTTATCAAACTATGTTGAAAACAATAAAAATCCTTGAGGACAGCGAGATCCAGAACATACTGTCGGAAATGGATAAGCGGGTGGTGTTTGAGAAAACCAACATCATTCCCGAATCCTTCGATCTGTACGACCGGCTCAGGACCTATGTCAAATACGACCGGATCGGATTCAAATCGGTACTGGGGATCGACATTTTCCAGTACAGCGGTTTCGGTGAGTTTGAGCAGGCATTGCTCCCCTTTGTCTTCAAAACGATCTTTAAAAGCACGATACAGCTGTGCCTGGAAAATCATCCCTATATCTTCCAGAAATATACCAGGGAGGATATCGAAAAGAGTTTCATCAGTACGGGTGACGGTGGATTTCTCATCTTCGACACCCCCTTTCATTCCCTTGTATTTGCCTGCAACCTGGCAGTCATCTTGCGCATTTACAACTCATTCCATTATTACCCCAAATTGAGGAGGATCGTCGGGGCGATCAATTTCCGCTATGCGATCACCTATGATAAGATCTATACTTTCGAGGATAACTATTACGGTCGTGCCGTGATCAACAATGCCCGCATCCTGCAGAAAGACAACTTAAACCGCTGCCTCATTGATGAAAATGTATTCCGCTGGTTCACCCTGAACATCGACGGGCTCGAGAACCTGCAGATCCTTACCATTCAGGATATTGCCAACATTTTCGAATTCAACAAATATTACGACAGGGAATTCCTGCTGGTACGTCAGGATGAGATCTTTGAAAATGAACCTTCCCGTAAATATGGCATCATCAATTCAGATGTGCTGGAGATCGGGAAGATCAAGTCGAAGGAGGCTGAGATGAACATTTACAACCTGCATTTGCAGGTCACCCTGAACCTGTACAATGATGACGACCGGACGCAGATGCGGACCATAACGGCCAGCCTGGGGAATCTTAATACGGCGGGGATATGAGAGGGGAGAGGAGAAAGGAGAGAGGAGAGAGGAGAGATAGGGGGTGGGTTATGATAATGATCGGGGTGGTAATCTTTTTTACCATGAATGGATGCGGGAATCAGGAACTAGTGATCAAACCCGTCGTTACAGTCAGCATTTTACCGCAGAAGTACTGGGTGGAGCAGATTGCGGGTGATCGGTTTGAAATTCAGGTGATGGTGCCACCAGGAATTGATTACCATACCTATGAACCTTCTCCAAAGGACATGAAGGACATATCGTCGTCATTGCTATATTTCAGTCTTGGGTATCTCGATTTCGAAAAGATTTACCTTGATAAATTTCAGGCGGCCAATCCTCGGATGGTACTGGTGGAGCCACCCGCCGATCTGACCCTGATCCGGGATGATCACGGCCATGGTGGAACGGATCCTCACTACTGGTTATCATGCCATGAAGTCAGAAAGCTGGCGGTGTCTATGCTGCAGGCGATCATTCAGATAGATCCGGCACACTCGGATGTTTACCGGCAGAACTACGACAGGTTCCTGCAGCAGATGGACACGCTCGATGTATTTCTGTCGCAGCAGCTATCTCCGTTGAGGGGCAGAGCCGTGATCATTTATCATCCTGCACTGGCTTATCTTGCAAGGGATTACGGTTTCCGGCAGGTGTCCATTGAGGAGGAAGGCAAAAGTCCATCTGCCTGGCATATGAAAGAAATTGTTGATCTGGCCAGGCAGGAGAATATCACAACGATCCTTATCCAGCGCCAGATCGACTGGGAGATGGCCATGGGGGTGGCATCTGAGATTGACGGTCAGGTTGTGGTCATCGATCCCCTGGCCTACTCCTGGATGGATAATTTGCGGGAGATCGCTCGGATACTGAACCATATTCATCAATCCTGAAAGACCATGACCAAACTCGTTGAGCTGGAAAAGATCACTGCCGGTTACGGGAACCAGGTTGTACTTACGGAAGTCAGCCTTACCATCCATGAGCGTGACTTCCTCGGAGTCATTGGTCCCAACGGAGGTGGAAAGACCACCCTTCTCAGGGTGATCATCGGTCTGCTGAAGCCTCTTTCAGGGTCGGTACGTTATTTTGCCGAGGGGAAAGACCGCTATAATTTCATTGGTTATCTTCCTCAGCTGATGCATTTTGATCCCAAGTTCCCGATCACGGCAATGGAGGTTGTCCTGTCGGGTATCATGGCGGGCAACCGCCTGATCAGGAGGGTGACCGGGAAAGAAAAGATGCAGGCGTTACAGCTGCTGGAGCAGATGGGAGTATTCCACCTTCGCGACAAGGCCATCGGGGAATTATCGGGGGGAGAACGGCAGCGGTTGTTTCTGTGCCGGTCCATCATTTCCAATCCGCGGCTGTTGATCCTGGATGAGCCGGATACATTTGTCGACAACAGGTTTGAGCATGATCTCTATGCGATCCTCAGGGAACTGAATGAACGCATGGCTGTGATCATGGTATCGCACGACATCGGAACGATCTCAGCCAATGTCAAGACGATCGCGTGCGTGAACCGGAACCTGCACTATCACCGGTCGAACATCATCACCGAACAGCAGCTGGCTGCATACGACTGCCCGATACAACTGATCACCCATGGGAACGTTCCGCATACGGTCCTGCAACAACATGAGCCATGACATTGATCTTCCTGGAAATACTCTCCTACCGGTTCTTTCAGCACGCGCTGGCTGCGGCCGTTCTGACGAGCGTTCTGTGCGGCATCGTAGGAACGTACATCGTTTCGCGGCGGATGGTGTTCATCAGCGGCGGTATCACGCACACCTCCTTCGGAGGCATCGGGATCGGGTATTACCTGGGAATGCCGCCTATGATCGGGGCTGCTGTTTTCAGCGTGCTGTCCGCTCTGGGTATCGAATATTTTTCCCGGAAGGGCGATATCCGCAACGATTCCATGATCGCCATTTTCTGGGCGCTGGGCATGGCGCTGGGGATCCTGTTCATTTTTCTGACTCCCGGATATGCTCCCAACCTGATGAGCTATCTTTTCGGGAATATTCTGACGATCTCGTTGGTTGAATTACTGGCGCTGGCTTGCCTTACGGTGATCATCGCAGCGGCATTCAAGCTTTTCTACAGGCCTATCCTTTACGTTGCGTTTGATGAGGAATTTGCCCGGACGCGACTGATCCCGGTCCAACTGATCAAATACCTGATGATCAGCATGATTGCACTTACGATCGTCTTCAGCATACGGGTGGCAGGCATCATTCTCATCATTTCATTGCTGACCATACCTCAAACGACAGCCAACCTGCTGACCCGGCGTTTCGACCGTATCGCCCTATTCTCCATCCTTATCGGCCTTGCCGGTAATATCGGTGGACTCATTCTATCCTATTACCTGAACATCCCTTCGGGGGCGACGATCATTCTCTGCCTGGTGATGTTGTTTCTGGCGGTTCGGACGATACGTAGCTGGAAATTGCTTCAAACCTGAATGATCCTGTACTCCACAGGTCGCGGAACTCCTTTGAAATCTTCAATGTATTTCTCTGTAACGAATTTCAGGCATCCGTGTTCGGGGGAAATCTTTTCAGCAGCAATATCTTCCTGAACTTTCTGAAAGAACTTCTCGCTCAGCACGATCCGGTAGGGTTTGGCTTTCGACATCAACCTGGCCGACAGGTCAACGTCCTTGCCGTAATAATCGTTATACCCTTCCAGGAATGTGATGTTATAAACCTCGGTGCAGTAATGGATAGCTACCTTGCAGGGGAGAAAAAGGCCATCCACAGGGAAATTCTTGATATTGTCAAGCGTCGCGTAGATCTCCTCCAGCAGTGCAAAACAGGTCCGGAATGTAGTTTTACGGTGCAGTTCGCCCTCGGGTATGTACAGCATGATCTCATCGCCAATACCCTTGACGATATTATCAGGAAAATCGTTGAGAAGGGAAATGAAGTTAAAGGTATTGTTCAGTTTCTGCCCCCACCTGGTAAAGGGTTCATGGTATTTGATCCAGGTGGAATCGGTAATGTCGATGAAAAGACACACTCCCGGGCATTTGGGTACACCCTGGAGCAAACGTGTGATTTCCGGAGACCGGGGATCCTTATCATGAATCCACTGAGCCATTGCCTCAGAATTGTTTCAGGGCATCCTGCCGGGTGGGGAAAATGGAGAAGATGCTGGTAAATCCTGAAATCTCAAATATCTCCCGTATGTTATCCTGCAGGCAGCACAGGATGAACTTACCCTTCACCGAATTGATCTTCTTTAAACCCATCAGCATGATACGCAGCCCGGAGCTGCTGATATAGGACAGATCGCTGCAATCCACCAGAATAAGGGTCTGGTTATCATCAATCAGTTTCATGATCTTCTCCTCGAGAAAACTATAATTGGTTGTGTCCAGCCTTCCTTTTAATTCCAGGATGACCACACCATCCTGTAAAATGTCGACTATTTCCATTGGGATATTATTTAACGTGTTTAGACAAAAGTAAACGGTTCTTATTTCCAGTACGTTCATAGGAACAGGTATCCATGATCTCTCTGACAAAATGAATTCCCAGTCCTCCTATCCTACGCTCTTCCAATGACTTATCCAGATCCTCAGGCGTATCCACGCTAAATGGATCAAAGGGTTTGCCATCATCTTCGATCAGCAGTTGCAGCTGATCATCCCGTAGCTGCATATCGATTAAAATATCATGTACCTGGTCATTATCAAATCCATAAAAGATGATATTCGTGATGAGTTCTTCCAGTACGAGGTTGATGGAGAAGACATTTTTGGTCGAAAAGCCCCACTCATCTCCATGTCTTTCAATAAATTCACGAATCCTATCCAATTCCTGAATATCGTTACGAATGATGATGCGAGCGGTCGTCATGCAGAGGGGTTGTTACCTGGCATGTATACGTTATTCATCCTGTAAAGTTAATAAGTTTTTCAAGGTATCTTTGATTTTAGAGCTAAAGTAAATAATTTAGAAGGATTTTACAGGTTATGGATTTGCTGAAGCGGGAACCTGCTATTAAACACTGTTTATTGGCGTTGTATTTTATTCGTTAAATACGGTTTACCCATGAATGAGAGCAGAACACCAATCAATCCCTTTCCTGGTATCAGGAGTTACGAGATCGAGGAGGAATCTCTTTTTTTTGGAAGGGACCGGGTGATCCGGGAGCTTGTCACGCTGATGACAACCACACATTTTGTCGCGCTTACCGGTGCTTCAGGGTGTGGAAAGTCTTCGTTGATAAAAGCGGGACTTATCCCGGCCCTCATCAGACAAAAGGGAAAAGATACCGGCAAAGGATGGGAATATGCGATTTTCAGGCCCGGCGATGATCCCATTGGACAGATGGCAGAAGCTTTATACCAGATGATCCGCACTGTGGCAGGGGAACAGAATCCCTTGAAGACATCGCATGAAGTGGAAAAGATCCTTCGCTCGGACAGGGAAGGCATCCTACGGCTTTTTCAAATGGTTCCCTTCTCCCTGGAGAACCGGAAACTACTGCTCATCATTGACCAGTTTGAGGAGCTTTTCCGGTACAAAGGAAGTTCAACGACCACCTTTGCCCAGAAAGATGCGGATCAGCTGGTTGAGCTGCTTCTCCGGGCGCTCGGTCAGGATACGCTCCCGGTGTACATTCTTCTCTCGATGCGTTCAGACTTTATCGACCAATGTACTGACTATCAGGGTCTTACTGAAAAAATCAACCAGGGGTACTACCTGGTTCCCCGGATGACCCGTCAGGATATCCGGGAAGCCATTGCGGGCCCTGTGGAAGTAGGAGGAGCGCAGATCGCTGAAAGGCTCGTGAACCGGTTGCTGGATGAGGTAAGTACGGATCCCGATCACCTGCCCATTCTGCAGCATGCCCTGATGAGAACCTGGGAAAAATGGAGCCAGACCCGCACAAGCGATCCTCAGATTGACGAGCAGCATTATGAGTCAATTGGGACGATGCAACAGGCTCTTTCCCTTCATGCGGAGGAGATCTTTGCGTCACTGGGTGATCAGCGGCAGCAAACCATTGCCGAGAAACTATTCAAGGCGCTGGTAGTGGTAGGTCAGGACAGCAAAGGGATCCGCCGCCCGACCCAGCTGGGTGAGATCTGCGATATAGCCAAAGCCAAGCCCCAGGAGGTGATCGAGGTGGTGGACTGCTTCCGCAGCCAGGGCAGATCCTTTTTAATGCCGCCAACGAACGTGGCACTGAATGAGGATTCGATCATCGACATGACCCACGAGAGCCTGATGCGTATCTGGAAGAGGCTTCGGACCTGGGTGGAGGAAGAAACCAATTCCGCACAGCTTTACCTGCGTCTTTCCAAATCTGCGGAACTATACCAGGAAGGCAAGACAGGCCTGTGGGTGGACCCTGAGCTCCACCTGGCCACAAAATGGAAAGAAAACACTCATCCCAACCAGGCGTGGGCCAACCGGTACGATCCTGCCTTCGACAGGGCTGTCAACTTCCTGGATTACAGCCGGAAAGAAGCCGATCTGGCGCTATCACGCAAAGAAGAGCACCAAAAAAGAGAACTTGTCAGGGCCAGGCGCTTCGCCATCATCCTGGGGGTGGCCTCTGCCATTTCCATCTTCTTTCTGATCATATCCATCAACCTGACATTCAAGGCGGAAGCCAGCGAGAAAAAATCACTGGAAAAAGAGAACCTGGCTAAGCTGGAAACCCTGAAAGCAGCCGAACAACGGAAAGAAGCCATTATCCAGCGAAGGATATCCGAGCAGCAGCAACAGATTGCCGAACAGCAGAAGATCATCACCGAAGAGCAGAAAGAATTTGCCATCCAGCAGCAGCAGATAGCCTTCAATGAACGAAAAGAGGCCATTTTCCAGAGGCAGCTCGCCGAAGAATCCAAGAATGAAGCCGTGCAGGCCCGCGACTATGCACAGGAGCAGGGTAAGATTGCACTGGAGCAAAAGGGAATTGCTGAGGCCGAAAGAGCAAAGGCCGAAGCATCCGAAAAGAATGCGAGAAGGCTTAGGCTCCTTGCCGTTGCCAATGCGATGGCAGTCAAATCCGTCGAAATACAGGAAAGTGTCGAAGGTGATCTGCCGGCGCTTCTTGCCCTTGAAGCCTATCATATGAACCAGCAGAATGAGGGACCGAAGCAGGATCCGGATATCTTCAAAGCCCTTTCCGGGGTCAATAAAGGCGACATCCTCCTGTGGATCCACCAGAATGAGGTTCGCAGCGTGGCGGTCGGAAAGAAAACCGGATCGCTTTACTCATGCAGCCTGGATGGTACGGTCCGGATCACCGATTATAAAAATCCTGACCATTCGGTCAGGGTAATGAAAGATGCAAACCAGGGGCAGGAAGAGTACTTTTCACTGGCGCTGAGCCATGATGAACGCTACCTTGCCGCCGGCACCAATAACGGGGACATTCTCCTGTGGGATCTCAATACCCGTGATCCCCAGCCAGTCATCCACCATGGTCACACCTTCCTTGTAACGCACCTTTGCTTTAATCCCGTCACGGGTGAACTTGCCTCCTCCAGCGCCGACGGGTCCGTCAGGCTATGGAATCCAGCCAAAGAAAATGATCCGGGTACCATCATCGACAAAAACATACACCGGATGACCGTTACCTGTTTCTCGCCGGATGGCAATGTGCTTTCCTGGGCGAACGAAAAAGGAGAGATCAAAGCCATGAACCTGAAAAGCATGATGGTGTCTCCCTTCGTGATACAGGCGTCGGGTATGGCAGTATATGCTCTTGCTTTCAGTGAAGACGGAAATATTCTTGTCTCGGGCGATGCCAGCGGCACGATCCGGTTATGGGAAGCCGACCGCTCCTATCATTCCACCGTCTCCCTGATCGGGCATCTTTCCCGGATCAGCGATCTGGTTTTCAGCCCTGATGGACAGATCCTCGGAAGCAGCAGCTACGACGGGACCATCCGGCTGTGGAATTTCCGGTCGCCGGAAGAGCCTCCCATCGTTATGGACGATTATGATTTCTGGATCACCTGCATGGCCTTCTCGCCTGACGGTAAAAGTCTTGTCTCAGGGAGCGCCGATAAGACCATCCGGATACGGCTAATTGATATGGAAACGCTCGCAGGCAGGCTCTGTACAGATATTACACGCAATATGACGAGGGAGGAGTGGATCCTCTATGTGGGATCCGATATTGAGTATTCCAGGACATGTATAAACCTTCCCTGAATTGACGAATTTAATCAGGATCACAAGAAACATTTTCATAATGAATCTGATCAAACCTACCCTCCTCCTGTTCTGGCTCCTGACCTGCCTTTCTCCCGTTTTTCCGCAGGCAGGGTGCGGCGAAGGAACACTGACAGAGGCCCGGAAAAAATATGAATCCGGTAATTTTGAACAGGTGATTACCATGCTGGCGGAATGTGCCGATCAGATGACCGACAACCTTCAAAAAGCGGAAGCTTACCGGCTGCTCTCCCTTACCTATATAGCCATGGACTCCCTGACAAGCGCCACGTTCTATGCTACTCAGCTGCTAAATGTTTATCCCGACTTCAAACCTGACCTTTTTGACCTGCCCCGTTTTATCAAACTCATTGATCAGCTTGGACAAAGTACACGTATCCAGCAGGTTACGTCTGTTTCCAAGCGAGCGGAAAGCATTTATGAGGCCCCCGCCAATATTCTGGTGGTTACCAGGGAAGAAATTGAGCAGAGAGGATACGGGGATCTGGTGGAGATGCTGCGCGATGTTCCGGGTTTTGATCTGACCATGTTTTATGGATCCCAGTATGCCAATATCTATCAACGTGGATTCAGGCAGAATAACACGGAAAAAACACTGATGCTCATTGACGGTATTGAGGATAACGATCTCTGGACCAACTGGGCCGATATTTCGAGGCAATATCCCCTGTCGGACATCGACCGGGTTGAGATCATCTACGGACCGGCATCCACCATGTATGGGCCCAATGCCTTTGCCGGTGTGATCAATATCATCACGCAGGATGCCGCTACCTTTATCAGGGAAGATCACAAAGCGGGCATCAAGGCAAGTGCGGGATACGGAACCTATCGTACGGCCTACCTGGATCTTTCCCTCTCCGCCCGCAAAAAAAACTTCAATTGCTCTTTCACTGGCAGGGTATACCGGACGGATGAAATGGATCTATCGAGTCAACCCTATTTTGATTATGACCCGGTGGTATATGACACCGTTGACTATGTTCCTCTTCTCAGCATCACGGATCAGGCAAAAGAATATTTAATTGAAAATGAATTACCTGCTGATCACCCTTACTATCTGGTCAGCTCTGATTCCTCGTCGATCACCCTCACCACGGAAGGTGATCAGGAAGCCCGGGTGCTGGATAAATCCGGCTATGCCCAGATCGTGAACGGGCACCCAATCGGTTTTACCAATAAAACACTCTGTGGATTTCTGAGCGGGAAGCTGCAGTTCGGAAACTTCACCCTTGGATTCCAGTCATGGGAAAAAAGCGAAGGATCCACTACCCAGTACACGGACCTGCTCGTACCTGGCTCGGACAACGGATTTCAACGGGTTCCGCAACTTTCGTTCATCTACACCAAATATGAGGAACAAGTCAGTAAGCGTCTTTATATCTATAGTTTAACTAACTTCCGGATCCATTCACTGGCAGAAGATTCAAAATTTGTTTCTGTCAGTAATTATTCACTGGGCAATTATGATCTTGCTGATCTGGTGCATGGGACCGCTCCTCAATGGAGCACGCTTTATGCATATGAAAGTTCCAAACAGCTCCGGACAGAATTCAAGGTGATCTATGATCCTTTCCAGAAGCTCAATGTGGTTTCAGGGATCGAAGTGAGAAACAGTTCGTTGCAGGGCAGTTACCTCTACAGCTATTATCCTCATCCACAGGATTCCGCTATTCTTGAACCCCAGCCAAAAGGGGGAAATACATACAATACCTGGGATGTGGGTATTTACGCACAGGGAACCTATTCCTTGATAAAACAGCTTAAAATAACCGTGGGTGCACGATACGATTATAATAAGATCCGTTCCAGCGGTGGCTTCGGCTCGGAAGTCAGCCCCCGGTTCGTCATCGTTTACACTCCCGGTCCTTTTGTATTCAAAGCCATCTATTCCAGAGGTATTATGAATGTTTCCAACTGGACGAAATATTCCACGGCAGGTAACAGGATCCCCAACCCTACCCTGGGAACGGAAAGCATCCGGAACTATGAGCTGACCGGGACCTGGATGATCCGGAAGGATCTGATTTTCGATGTTGCATTTTTCCATTCCCTCATCGAAGATGTGGTGGGAACGGTTTCAGTCCCTGACCAGCCAGGGAAAACCCAGAATGCCAATATAGGGATTTTCAAGATCAGCGGCATCCAGTCCACTCTTACGTATAAAGCCGGGACATGGTCTGCATATGCAAATTATTCCTATACGGATCCCAGACAGACCTACAGTGAAAGTGGAAAAGTTGACAACTTGATTGGTGACATCTCCCGTCATAAATTCAATACAGGCGTAAATAAAATCTTTTTTAAGAAGCTCGATGTGAACCTGAGGTTGAATTATACCAGTGAGCGGGAGACAGGAGAAGGTACTACGGTGCCTCTGAATTGGGATACTTTCCCGGGAGTGGTCCTTCTGAATGGAGCCATCAGTTACCGGGATCTGCTGCCAGGTTTGCGACTGCAGGTTGTCTGCAACAACATACTCAATGAGACCTATTACCATCCGGGTACCAAGGCGGCAGATGGCGTGCTAAGCCCGACCAGTATCCTGCAGCGGGAAAGGCATTTTATGATCAGGCTGTTCTATGAATGGTAAAGAAATAAATTATTAAAATGTTCTATTGTTAAATTGTTCTATTGTTGTTAGTAAGTGGTAAATCAACAATATACGGTCATAAAGGAACAGGCTTTTGAGTGGGGTGAGCTGATTCTACCCCCTGAAGAAAAACCACGGGCCGGTGGATTGCGAGTGGTTCTGTTTGGAAGCACTACCGCCGGCCACCTGGTCCTGGAAACGCTGCTACAATTTAACCGGAATCATCCCGGCAAAATCGATCTTTCTGCCGTGGCTACCGATAATCCCTGTGATCCCAAGGCAAGGATCGGCATCAAGAAACGTGTTTGGAAATATTATTCAGCCCTCCAGCAACGAAAGCTCATGGACCTTATGATCCAGGAAGCCTGTACAGCCGGAATCCCATGTTATACAGGCAGTGTCAAGAATGACTATTTTAAGCGATTGCTGCAGCAGTGGGATCCTGAACTGATCATCATGTGCTGTTTTGGTCAGAAAATTGACAGTTTCATTTATCATTATCCCTCCTGCGGGATGTATAATTTTCATCCATCAGACCTGGCTTCCAATATCGGAGCAGGGGCAAAACCCTTTGAGTCTACTGTCCTGGAAGGCAGGACCATCTCGAAGATGATCCTGCATATGGTTACGGAAACCATCGATGGCGGACCCATTGTAGGTATTTCCCCACCGGTCAGTATCGTTACCAGCGACGGGACATATCCGGGTAATTTCCTGGTACTACAGGAGAAAATCCCCTCCGTCTGCGGTTGGATGACCTATGGATTGCTGAATGCCCTTCTTGAGTCGAAAGAGCAGGGTCTCATACATCCGGTGAAGACCATCGATTTCGACAGGATCATCCCGCAAAAAGTAAAAGAGGTGCTCATGGTTCCTGCTGAAAATGATCCTGCTCAAGTCAGAAGGCTACCGCCTCCCGAATATTCTTTATCTCTTGAGGATGGATTTAAAGATGAAATTTTAATCCGATGATAAGAGAAAAGATAAGCCATTTACGCGCTTCTGCAAAATCCGGTCATAGGATTTCCAGCATGGTGAACCTCCGCTCCGGTGAAGGGAAGCCTGTTCTTTTGCTGATCCTTTTCTCCTTTTTCATGGGAATGGCTCTTTCCTATTATTTCACGGCCTCAAATGCCATCTTTATAAAGCATTTTGAACCCAGGATGATCTCTTTGTCCTACATGGTCTCCGGAGTCGCCGTTTACCTGACCTGGCTTTTGCTGACACTGATTGACAAAAGACTTCCCGTCGTCAGTCGGATTATTGTAAAGTACATTCTTGTACTGGTGTCGGTAGTGGCGATCAGTATCGGTACCTGGCTGTATGATACAGGCCTGATGGCGTTTATCCTGTTCACTTTTGTGAGGGTGCTTGTCTATATCAGCCTGGTAACGTTCTGGGGGCTGGCGGGAAAATTATTTAACCTGCGACAGGGTAAAAGAATTTTTGGGTTGATTGGTACGGGCGAAGCGATATCCGTCATCCTTGGATACTTTTCGATCCCGGTCATGCTTCATTTCGTCAAAACTCCCTTCCTGCTGTTCTTCTCCTCCTTTGCTTTCCTGTTGTGCTTTCTGATCGTATTGATCATTACCCGCGTATTCAGGGAGCAGCTGGAATATACAGAGGTTCCCTCAGTGGAGACTCAAAAGGAGGATAAAAAACAATGGAAGTATACGTCACTGATAAGGAAGCCTTATTTCCTCCTTATCTCCCTGCTTGCTCTTCTACCGATCTTCGGATACCTGTATGTCGATTACATGTTCCTTCATCAGGTAAAATACGAATTTCATAATGACAGGGAAACGATTGCCAGGTTCTTTGGGTACGTCCTCGGATTTGTGGCCGTGGTGGAGCTTATCTTTAAATTGTTCGTTTCAGGCCGTTTGCTGAATAAGTATGGACTCAAGCCCAGTTTATTATCCCTTCCGTTTGCTCTGCTGATCAGCACCACGATGGCTGTTTTATTCGGGACCATCTACGGGCCAGCCGGAATATTTTTTACATTCATCGTTTTCTCCAGGCTTATTGAAAGATCAGTGCGGGTAGCCATCTATGAACCGGCCTTTCAACTGCTTTATCAGCCTGTCCCTTCCGAACAGCGGCTGGCATTTCAGAGCCAGATCGAAGGTATCCCAAAAGCGCTGGGTACCATTCTTACCGGTGCTGTCCTGTGGATCTTCTCCAGTATTGCGTTCATGAACCTGGTCCATTACAATGTTTTCTTTCTGGCCGTCCTTGCGGTTTGGATCTATTTTGCATTCAGGATGTTCAAATCATACCGCAGCCGGATCAGGGGATTGCTCAGTGAAGAGAAATCCGCTGCATCTGACAGGACACTTTTACACACATCATCATGCATTTCCGACGTCACCGGTTTCATCCTGGGGCAAAAGACAGCCCACTTCCGGAAATTTTTCCGGTTGATTGAAAAAATTGATCCGCTGGAGGCCGATCCGGCTATTAATGACTTATTGATCAAGTCCACGGGATCATTAAGGACTGAGATCGTTCAATTCATCGAGCAAAAGCAGGTCATTTCAGCACGGAAAGCCCTGACCGCGATACGTCTTTCGTCTGGCGACAAGAACCTGCCTCCCGCGGTTGAAAGTGCATTATCGGAGCTGAGCCTTGCTGAAAGCTATCCGGTGGATCTGTTATCCAACCTGGCACATTCGAAGGATCCGGAAGAAAGGGAAGTAGCCGCCAGGTTACTCGCTGGCAGCCCGCAGTACAGAACGATCAGGATCTTGTCCGAATTGTTGCATGACCCCAATCCTTCGGTCAGGATAGCTGCACTGGTGGCTGCCGGTAAGATCAAACGGGTAGAACTCTGGCAGGGGATCATCGAAAATCTGAATCATCCTGATTACTTATCGACTGCTTTTGCCGCACTGAGGAATATCGGTGAACCAGTCATTGACCGGCTGGAGGAGCTATTTAACAGAACCGGCACGAACAGGGCAACGCAAATACTGATCATCAAGCTCTACCGAAGCATTGGAGGGATCAGGGCGATCCGTCATCTTCGTTCCAGGATCAATTTTCCTGACTTCGAAATACGCATGCAGGTAATGCTGGCGCTGAGCAAGCTTAATTACAAGGCAAGCCACCCTGAACAGACCATGATCCGGCAAACCATTGAAAGCAATGTGGAAACGATGGTCTGGATCATGGCAGGCATCCAGGACCTGGAACAGGAGATCAGGGCCAGACATCTGCTGGAGGCCCTTCAGGCAGAGCTTGCCGAGAAAAAAGAACATATCTATCTGCTGCTAAGCCTGATCTACGATGCCCAGACCATACGTCTCATCCGCACCCATATCGAAAGCGGAAACAGCCAGTCAAAGGCATTTGCACTGGAAATAAGCGATATGATCGTTTCAGCAGAGATAAAGGATATTTTACTGCCTTTGTTCGATGATATTTCTGTGCAGGAAAGACTTTCCCTGTTCAAATACCGGTTCCCCCAGGAAAAGCTGAGCAGCCTTGCACGTGCTTGTGACATTATTAATAAGGATTATAATGTCATCAGGAACTGGACAAAGACATGTGCCGTGGAACTGCTGATCCACTTTGACAGACAGGACGTCGCTGAGATACTGTGTGCCAATATCGTCAATCCTTCTCCCATGATCAGTGAAACTGCAGCATGGATCCTCCATGCTCTGGATCCGGATAGGTTCTTTGACACCCTTTCGGCGCAACATCCACGGAACAAGCAACGGTTGGAGAATGTAACGAAAAAGATCGGGCTGGCGACAGTTTTCCGGCAAAAGCTGCTGATCACTGAGAAAACAGAAGCTCTGAAGAATTCAGGTCTCTTCACAGGCGTCCCTGATCCCGTGCTGGCTGAAATGGCCTTGTCGGCTCTGGATATGACCCTGGCAAAGGATCAGTCAGTGCCAGATCCAGCGCAAAACATCAGTCATATCTGCCTGGTTCTCTCAGGCCAGATTGACAGGCTGAGGAATAAACGACGGTCCGATATCTACAGAGATACCGTTTTTCTGATGGAAAGCAACAGACCTTCGGGTGAGGATCTAACCTACCGGGCCAGTGAGGATAGTTTACTGTTAGCGATCAATATGGATCGCGTCATTGACCTGATGAGGGAATATCCCGGCTTTACCAGGAGATTCCTGGAATGGTACTCGTCACTACTTTGAACATTAAATATAATCATATGAATATCAGGCTGATGCAGAAGGTGATAATCACTTTCCTCTTCCTGTCCGCATCCTGGGGATTCCATTCAGCTCATCGGTGTGCAGGACAGGAAATTGGCAATCCTTTCATAAAAAATCTGGGTGCTGAAATCTATAATGCACATTCCCAGAATTTCTCCATCGCACAGGATCAACGGGGGGTGATGTATTTTGGCAATTTTTCAGGGATCCTTGAATTTGACGGAGAACAATGGCGGCTTATCCCCACGGCAAATGTTTCCAGGGTGTCATCCCTTTCCTCTGCGCCGGGAGGGGCCATTTATGCCGGCGCCAGGGGCGAAATTGGTTATTTATCACCTGATCGTACGGGAAATCTTTCATTTATCTCTCTGAACAATCTCATTCCTGACCAGCACCGTGACTTTCTGGACATCGTCGGCACCTTTGCAACTCCGGCAGAGGTCTATTTTATTACCGAAAAATCCATCATTTCCTACAACTACGACAATATCAAAATAACCGAGGTAGAGGGAGTGATAGTGAGCTCCTTTTATGTCAACAACAAACTTTATCTCTGGATCAAGGACCGGGGTCTTCTGGCAGTAGATGACAGCAAACAGGAGTTTGTCATACAACAAGGCATCGAATCAGGCATACTGGAAGTCAGGGCCATGATACCCGAGAATGACAGTTCCATCATCATTGGATCCGAAAGTCAGGGACTTTTTCGGTTGACAGGTAACCGCACCGAAAAGATCACTTCAGATGCCAGTGATATGATCGCCAGGGTCCAGATCACCTGCGGTACCAGACTGCCGGACGACTCCTACGCTTTTGGAACTGAGCGCAATGGAATCATTGTCATTGAAACGGACGGGAAACTGCGGCAGGTGATCGATAAAATGACAGGTCTTAAGAATGATAATGTCACGTATCTTTACGTAAGCCGGGAAGGCAATTTGTGGGCTGCCTCCAACAACGGCCTGGCCCTTATTGAAATACCCTCACCGATTTCCGGTTTTGTCGAGCGCAACGGGATCAGCGGTGGGGTGACCGGAATGGCAAGAGTCAATTCCATTCTTTTTGTATCCACCTTCCAGGGCCTGTTCTGTTATGATCCACCCGGAAACCGGTTCAAAGCAGTCAACGGCATCACCACCGGCTGCTGGACCATCGTCCCGTATGATAATGACCTTCTGGCAGCCACAAGCAAGGGGATATACCTGGTAAAAGGAGTCAATCCTTCCTTGCTGAGAGGTGGGACGTGCTATTCATTGTGCAGATCCCGGATCGATCCTTCCATCGTTTATGCAGGACAAACGGATGGCATGCTGATACTCCGGGAGAAAGGGGGCCAGTGGGAAACGATGGAGGTCATCACTGGTATAAGCGGCGAGGTCATGGAAATCCAGGAAGACGAGCAGGGATCCGTGTGGATGAACACTCCCATCAGCGGTTTGTTCCGGTACCAGCCCGGCGGACAGGTGAACATCAATAAGTATGACACGGCCAACGGGCTTCCCTTCATGACTGGAAATCATCTAAGCCGGCTGTCCACAGGAATCCATCTGAATACCAGGCAGGGATTATATCATTATGATAAATCCACCAACACATTCGAAATCTTCTCTCTGTTCAGCGATGACAGTACTGACAGGAACATCTGGCTCAGGTTGACCAATGAGGATTATCAGGGAAATCTCTGGACGACCAATGGCGATGAGAAGGGGATCTCCTTTTATCGGAAAAATAAAAATGAGACGGAACAGATCACTGCACCATTTCTTCCTCTCAGTGACTTTGTCGTATGGATCATTTACCCTGAGAAACAGGGAATTATCTGGTTTGGCGGGCCTGAAGGACTGGTTCGTTATGACCCGGCGGTCAGGGATTATCACCAGGAGGATTTTAACACCCTGATCAGAAAGGTGACCATCAAGGGCGACTCCACGATCTTCCGGGGAACTTTCTCCGGAAGGGATGGTATCATCGCTTACCAGCCAATTGAACATGCATCCGTTTCAATTGATCATTCACGGAATTCCGTTTTATTTGAATTTGCATCCGTCAGCCTGAAAGCCATGGGAAAAAATGAATATCAATATTTCCTGGATGGGTTCGACAAGCTTTGGTCGGAATGGAGGAATGAAAACACGAAGGAATATACAAACCTGCCAAAAGGAGAGTATGTATTTCACGTGAAGTCGAAAAACATTTACGGGAATATCAGCAAGGATGCCACCTATGCATTCCGTATCCTTACCCCATGGTACCTGCTCTGGTGGGCATATCTTCTCTATGCCCTGATCATTGCCGCCGCCATCTACTTCATCGTGCGGATGCGGTCCAGGAAACTGATGAAAGAAAAACAGGCTCTGGAGGAGGTCATTCAGGAGCGTACACAGGAGGTGGTAAGGCAAAAAGAAGAGCTTGAACAGCAATCCCAGGAGCTTACGGATAAGAATTACGAGCTTGAGAGGATCACTAAAGCCGTAAAATCGATCAATGAGGAGATCCATGTCGCTCACCTGACAGAGACAGTACTGGAAAAAATGAGCGTTGTCCAGGGTGTGGATAAGGCTCTGGCGCTTGTACGTGACCAGTCATCACAGGTCTACCGGTTCAAGGCCGGATACCAGTGTAATGTCAGCGATCTGGAAGGCATCCAGTATGAACTTGAAGAGGCGGAAAACCGTTACCTGACAAATACGCTGGAAATTCATGAAGATATTTTCATCAAGTCGGATTTGAAAGATCTCGCTGAGGCGTCTGAATTCAAAAAACTGGGATCTCCGAAATCCATGGTCATCATGGTAATCAAGGTGGAAGAGAAAGTGGAAGGGATCCTGCTGCTGATCAGCATGACCAGGGAAAACGCCTTTAACATGCGCGACCTGGAGTTCGTCAGGAACTCCAAGGAGCATATCATCTCGGCCTTCATTAAGACACGCATCCTGGAAGATCTCCAGCATACACTCGAAAACCTGAAAGAAACCCAGAAACAGCTGATCCAGTCTGAAAAGCTGGCATCGCTCGGACAGCTCACTGCAGGGATCGCTCATGAGATACAGAATCCGCTTAACTTCGTCAATAACTTCTCTTCATTATCGATGGATCTGACCGGGGAACTCAGGGAATATATCGAAAAGGAAAAATCGAGCCTGTCACAGGAAGCAGTCGAGAATATCGAAGAGGTGATCGGGATGCTGGAATCAAATGTGAAAAAGATCAATGAACATGGCAACAGGGCAGAACGGATCGTAAAAGGAATGCTTCAGCATTCGCGCGGAAAATCAGGAGAATTTCTGGCCACCGACCTGAACGCTCTGGTGGAGGAATACGTTAATCTTTCCTATCACGGTGTCAGGGCTGAAAATAAGGAGTTCAATGCCACCTTTGTGAAAGAACTGGATCCCAGCATCGGGAAAGTAAAGATCGTTCCTCAGGACTTCAGCAGGGTAATACTGAACATCATGAACAATGCCTGCTATGCGGTTTTTGAAAGGCGACAGAAAAAACCGGAAGGCTACTCCCCTACCATCACCATTATCACAAAAAAAACAGATCAACAGATCAGGATAAGCATAAAAGATAACGGCACGGGGATCCCACAATCCATTATTGATAAGATATTCAATCCCTTTTTTACGACCAAACCAACCGGTAAAGGCACCGGCCTCGGCCTTTCCATGAGCTATGATATCATCAAGAATATCCATAACGGCACGCTGGAAGTAATTTCCACTGAAGGAGAGTCTACTGAATTCATCATTACCCTACCGGACGTGAAATAAGGGAGTGCTAAAATGAGGACTGCGCTGATCAGAAAACCAGTTTATTACTTTTTGCTGCCGCTTATCCTTGTGACAGGCAGGGCTGCATGTCAGACCTCATGCATGATCCATGAATTCAACCTGATCTACCGGGGTGAGTTCAAGCCCAGGTTGTCGCTCAAGGCCGACCATTGGTTCACGGGCCGGCTGGCGTTTAACAGTTATTTTTATGCCACGCCCAACTGGGGTGAGGGTGATGTTGGGCTGGGATACCAGGTGACCGACTGGGCTTATGTGGGGTGCATGGTGGGAATACAGAAGGAAGGAGAACACTTTATGCGCATCATGCCCAATTTCTTTCTGATGACAGGTCACTGGTCGCTGCTGGGCCTTTTCGGGCATGGCTTTGGAACGGAATCCGACCGCTTTGCCCTGCAGCTTTTCTATAATTTTCCATCCTTCAAGGTGGGAGTGGAAGGGATCAAGGAGTTTACCATCTGGGCACTGGGCCCACGGTTTGACTATACGCTGGTCAAGCAGCCCTCGGTCCACATCTGGGCGGCTCCCTATTACGATTTTACCTATGATAAGTATGCAGCCATGTTCGGATTGTACACTATCTTTGGAGGGAAAGGGAACCAGGCAGCCTGGGCAGATTAATGCGATGGATACGAAGTTTTTTGTGAGTGTACGACCAATTCGTTATTTTTGAAGTTTCATTGACACCAAACCTATTAACCAAACGATTCCAATGGCAAAAAATGATCCCATTAAGATCATGATCGTAGACGACGAGCTGGATCTGGAAATCCTGTTTCGCCAAAAATTCCGCAAGCAACTCAAGGAAAATGAATGGAATTTTGAATTTGCCACCAACGGTCTTCACGCCCTGGAGATGCTGGTGAACCATCCCGACACTGCCATCATCCTTTCGGATATCAATATGCCGGAGATGGATGGGCTGACGCTGCTGGCCAGGCTGAATGAGCTGAAAAATCCTGCACTCAAGACAGTGATCGTTTCGGCCTACGGCGACATGGACAATATACGGACGGCTATGAACCGTGGCGCTTTTGACTTTATCACCAAACCCATCAACTTTGAAGACCTTGAGATCACCATCCGTAAAACCATCGACCAGATACGGGTGTTAAAGAGGGCCAATGAAGAACATGAGGAACTGCTGGCCCTTCAGCATGACCTGAACATTGCAGCGGAGATCCAGCATTCGATCCTTCCCAAGATATTTCCGCCTTTTCCCGACCGTTCCGACTTCGACATCCATGCCTATATGGTGGCAGCCAAATCGGTGGGAGGAGATTTTTACGACTTTTTCCTCATTGATGAAGACCATCTGGGGATGGTGATCGCCGATGTCTCCGATAAGGGTATCCCTGCAGCCATCTATATGGCCGTAAGCCGTACCATCATCCGGGCAGCCGCTCTCAAGGGATTTTCCCCGAGAGAATGCATGGATTACTCCAACCAGCTGCTCTGCAAAGAAAGCGTGAACCAGATGTTCGTCACGGTCTTCTACGGGATCCTCAATACAAGGACAGGTGAATTTGAGTATACCAATGGAGGGCACAATCCACCTTTTATCGTCGCTGCATCGGGGACAGTCACAGGGCTTGCCACCACGCGGGATATCGTGCTCGGGGTGATGGATGACATATCCTTCCATCAGAAAAGCATTCAGCTGCAGCCCAATGATTCGTTGTTCCTTTATACCGACGGCGTGACCGAAGCAATGAATACCAGTTATGAGCTCTTCTCAGAAGCAAGACTCGAATCCGTGCTCAGGGAAACCAGCAACCAGGTACCGGAAGAGGTCATCCAGTCAGTCTATTCATCCCTGGGCCTATTTACGGCAGGTGCCCAGCAATCTGATGACATTACCATGATGATGGTGCGGTATCATCCGAAATAAATTTAAACGTACCTTGTTCTCTTTCAAGAAAATATCGCCGGTGGCAAAGGGACTGGTGTCGATCATCCTGGTGGCACTGATCCTGCTGTACACTGACCGTCAGAACCGGAATCCTCAAACGGAAGTAAGTAAAGAGATCTACCAGGGTGAGATCGTACCCGTCCTTACCGGCGGTGCGATCAATCCTCAGTTCAAGACCAACGTAAAGGATGGATTAAGAAGGGGATGGCCTGACCAGAAGATGAGACTTGCCCTGATCGAGTATTCTGATACTCCCTTCACTGAATATACCGAGGAAGGGATCAGGGACGGCCTGAAAGAGATTGGTCTTGTGCAGGATAAGGATTTTCTCCTGGAAGTCATGAATGCACAGGGCGACATCACCATGCTCAACAGTATCATGGATGTGGTGGCCACCAAACCCTTCGACTATGTGATGACCACCTCCACCCCTACCCTTCAGGCAGCCTGCCGGAAGTTAACCCACAAAACCGTGATCTTCACCACGGTAGCCGATCCTGTGGTGGCCGGGGCCGGAAAGGATTTCACGGATCACAGGCCCAACATGACCGGGATCTCAACCCTGTCGGACTTTGAAGGAATGATGCGGCTGGTGAAAGCACTGATCCCGGGAGCAGATAAAGTCGGAACCCTCTACAACCCATCCGAAGTGAATGCAGTGGTCAACAAGGAATCGTTCGACCGACTCCTTGCTGCCAATGGTATCACCCTGGTGTCGGTCCCGGTTAATTCCACATCGGAGATCGGCAATGCACTCGAATCGCTGATTGCGATGCAGATCAGGGCGATCTGCCAGGTCGTGGACAACACTACCGGCTCGGCATTCCCCCAGATCATCCGCATTTGCGAGGACCACCGCCTGCCCTGCTTCACTTTTGATTCACCCCAGATTCAAAACGGCGCCACGGCAGCCGTGGCCAGAGATTACTACCAGGCAGGCATTGAAGGCGTTTACATGCTGGCCAGGGTCATCGCCGGTGAAGATCCCGCACGGATCCCATTTCAGTATGTAAGCAAGACGGATATTCTGATCAATGAAAAAGCAGCCATTAAATGCGGCATCACCATTCCTGAGGAATACAGGTCCTTTATCACCGGTAAATGAAACATGAATGAGCAATTAACGGTCAGGGAAGAAAAAAAAGAAGACCATTTGCTGCTGGTGCTCAGCGGCAGGCTGGATGCCTACTGGTCGGCCATCCTTGGCGAAAAAATGGAAGCCTGCCTCCACGAAGGTTTCTATGATCTTATGCTGGACGCAAATGGCATTACGTACATGAGTTCGGCAGGTATACGGATCCTGTTTCAGTACTTCAGAAAATTGAAGGAGATCCAGGGTTCACTGGTGGTCGTCAATCCATCTGAACCTGTGAAGTCGGTGCTGGAGATGGCAGGGATGAAGATGCTGATGAAGGGAAAGGAGAGCCGGAAGAAGGAGGAAGGTCCTTATCCAGTCAGTGAAGCCTGCCTTGACGGGATCAGGTACACCATTGAAACCCTCGGCATAAATGAAAGCCTGAAGGGAATGCTCATTGGTTCGCCCGGCAGCCTTTTTGACACCAGGCCAGATCCCGCCGGTATCCAGACCATTGCCTTTCATTCCCAGCGGTACGGGATCGGGATTGGAGCGTTTGGAAATCATCAGGAAGACATGTTGCACAGGATGGGGGAATTTATAGGTCTGGGGGATGTGATTGCCTGGTTGCCCACTGATGAGATGAAGAAGCCGGATTACCTGATCAGAGCTGGTCAGATGGTACCAAAGGTCAATCTCCTTTACGGATCATTGTTCGAGGGACGCTTTTCGCACATGATCCGTTTTGAAGCGATGGAAAGGGACAGTAAAGTTTTTCTCAGTCGGCTGATGGATCATCTTTCTCAGCTGATGCCTTTTGAAAGGGCAGGCATGGTGATGGTGGCAGAGTCTTCCGGCCTGGTGGGAGTTTCCCTGGCAGTGGATCCGATGGATGTGGGATCCGGTCATCCGCTGTTTTCGTTTCCTGAGATCAAGCAGCAGGTGACGGTGACCACCGAACCCGGATTCAGTGGTATGCTGGCACTAGTCACAGGGATCGTTTCGACCGTGGATGAGGATAGAACGAACGGCCACTTCAGGCCACTTGCACTCACCTCATCGCTCATGGGTCATTTCCATGCCGCCGTCTTTTCATATCATCCCCTGAAAAAACAC
Organism: Bacteroidota bacterium; assembly: GCA_022711405.1. Taxonomy (GTDB): domain Bacteria; phylum Bacteroidota; class Bacteroidia; order Bacteroidales; family JAGONC01; genus JAGONC01. The sequence continues at coordinate 66,618 of JAKLFC010000005.1, read as the reverse complement.
TGGAAAGATCCCCGTGAAGTCATCAGTACACTGGTGGAAGAGCATCAGTTTGAAAGCATTCTTCACCTGCTGAATGACCAGCGGTCGCACATGGGTATCGGAGAAAGCGAATTCCGCGCGGGCACGTGCTGGTTCGGTAAAATTGACACATTGAACGTAACCTGATATTTCTGAAAAATGAGTTTACTGGCAGGCTCCGTGATCATCGGGCTGATCCTCTCCCTTCTGGCCATGGGGGTCTTTATCAGTTTCCGCATCTTCAACTTCCCGGATATCACTGTGGAGGGCTCCATCACCTTTGGAGCCGCGATAACGGCTGCGATCATTCAGCTGGACATCCATCCGCTGACAGCGACTCTTCTGGGTTTCCTGGGAGGCTTCCTCGCCGGTATGACGACCGGGATACTGCATGCCAAATTCAAGATCAATTCGCTCCTGGCGGGAATCCTGGTAATGACAGCCCTTTATTCGGTCAACCTGCACGTGATGGGAAAAAGCAATATCCCTCTGCTCACCCGCACTACCCTCTTCACCTATGTGGAAAAACTCACCCTGTGGTGCTTTCCTGACCCGGCATCGGTCAGCGTGGCAGGCTGGAATGTTCAGATCAGGGATCTGATGGTGCTGGTCGTACTGCTGATCGCGATCATGCTGGCAGGTAGCCTTTTGCGATGGTTCTTCCGGAGCCACTTCGGTACTGCCATGCGTGCAACGGGCAATAACCAGAACATGATCCGTGCACTCGGGGTCAACACTGACTGGATGATCATTCTGGGCCTGGGGCTGGCAAATGGAATGATCGGATTATCGGGGTCCCTGCTGGCTCAGTATCAAGGCTTTGCTGATGCACAAATGGGCATCGGCATGCTCGTATGGGGCCTGGCCAGCGTCATCATCGGTGAAGCGCTCATCAATTCCAGAAGTGTCGGCATGTTGATCACCGGGGCCATCATGGGATCGGTCTTTTTCCGGATACTGGTCGCCATTGCCCTACGGCTGGGAATGAATCCCAACGACCTGAAACTGATCACTGCCCTGTTCGTCCTGATCGCCCTTGTACTTCCGACGGTGGTGAAGAAATTCAAAATTAAACCTTTGGTGAATGACAACAGGTAATCCAATCCTTAGGATCATAGATCTCCATAAGACCTTTCATCCGGGAACACCCAATGAGGTCAGGGCCCTGCAGGGCGTCAGTTGTGAGATCCGGTGCGGAAGCTTCGTGATCCTGGTCGGGACCAACGGATCCGGCAAATCAACATTGCTGAATGCCGTGGCAGGAACCTTTGTGCCGGATACCGGCAGAATATTGCTGAACAATGTCGACATCACAAGGAGGAAAGAACATGAAAGAGCCATCCGTTTCGGGAGAGTCTTTCAAAATCCATTCAGCGGAACAGCTCCCGATATGACCATCGCTGAGAATATTGCCCTGGCAGCAAAAAAAGGGTCCTTCAGGGGTTTTGGACTGGCCTTGACTGCCAGGAACAAGGAGGCTTTCAGGAATAAGATCAGCACCCTGAACATGGGCATCGAGGACCGGCTTGACACTCCGATCGGGAAGCTGTCTGGCGGTCAGAGACAGGCACTCACCCTGTTGATGGCATCCTGGGTCAAACCTGAAATCCTGCTGCTCGATGAACATACCGCCGCACTGGATCCCAAAACCGCAGCGAAAGTTGTCCAGCTCACACGCGAGATCGTTGAGAAAGATCAGCTGACAACGCTTATGGTGACTCACTCCATGCAGCAGGCGATCCATCTTGGCGACAGGATCCTGATGCTTCACCAGGGCAGGATTGTCAAAGATATCTCCGCTGATGAGAAAAAGAACCTGAAGGTCAAGGATCTGATGGAATTTTTTGATGAGGTCAGGAGAAAAGACCTCATCGACCCTGCCATGGCCGAGATGCTGCGTCAGAATTATGTGTGATCCGGCCAATCCCCTCAAAAAGTTGTAACATCCCAAAATTTACTGGCATTTTCTTCAAATAAAATAATTTCCTATCTTTACAACTCATTTTTTACATTTGAGATGATCGACTTCGAGGGTGCCAGCAACTTCATACTGGAAAAACTTAAAAGTGAGCTGCGACCGGAGCTGCAATATCATGACATCGGGCATACCCTCGATGTCCTGGAATCTGCCGTCCGGCTGGCAGGACTGGAAAACGAGAACGGATATAATCTGCTGCTGCTTAAGACGGCGGCCCTGTATCATGATTCAGGCATGCTGATCCGTTACACGGACCATGAGGAGGCCTCAACGCTTCTCACCCGGCAGTACCTGCCTGAATTTGGCTTTTCCGATCAGGACATTGACGTGATCAATAAAATGATCCTGTCCACAAAACTGCCCCAGAGTGCCAGCACAAACCTGGAAAAGATCCTATGCGATGCTGACCTGGATTACCTGGGCAGGGATGATTTTTATATGATTGCACACCGGTTACAGTTTGAGTGGAAACAAATGAATGTGCATACCACCACGCTGAGCGAATGGTACAGGCTACAGCTTGATTTTCTGACCCATCACAGCTATTACACGCATTCAGCGATCACTTTGCGGCAGGAGAAAAAAAATGTCCACCTGGCCGAGATCAGTGAACTGATCCAGGTGTGAAGGATTTCCCGTGTCAGGAGCCGGACAAAAGAACACAAAACACCAGTTTCCAGGGATTCCGTGAGAGATCATGCAACTGCTTTCTAAATACTGGAAGGAAAAACCCCTGGCGGTCATCATGCTGGCAGCGATCCTGCTGAGGCTTGCCGCCACTGTATTTGCCAGAGGATTCGGCATGCATGACGATCATTTCATCATCGTTGAACCGGCACATTCATGGGCCATTGGACAGGATTACGACAACTGGCTTCCCTGGAGTGCAGAAAATAAAGGGCCGTCAGGTCACAGTTTTTTCTATATCGGTTTCATGTACCTGGTATTCCATCTTCTGGAACAACTTTCCATCCACTCCCCGCAAATCCAGATGCTCATTGTACGCCTGATTCACGGTGCATTCTCCCTGATCACCGTATACCTGGGTTACCGCATTGCGCTGAAGCTGTCTGATCTGAAAGCTGCGCGCCTAACCGGGCTCCTGCTGGCGGCATACTGGTTCATGCCATGGCTGAGTGTACGTAATCTCGTCGAAGTGGTATGCATCCCGTTCATGGTACTGGGAACCTGGTTCCTTGTCAGCGGCTCACCGGGCTGGAAATGGAGGGCACTGGCGGCGGGATTCATGTTCGGGCTGGCATTCGCCGTCAGGTACCAGTTGATGGTCTATATCGGAGGCGTATGGCTGGTGCTCTTACTGGAAAAAAAGTGGAAAGAAAATCTCCAGTTTGCTCTCGGCCTGATCCTATCCATTGCTTTGACCCAGGGGCTGATCGATCTGCTGATCTGGAAAACACCATTTGCTGAACTCAAACAGTATGTCCTTTACAATATCCATCACCGCTATGAGTACATCGTAGGTCCCTGGTATAATTACCTGGTTTTTCTCCTGGTATTCCTGATACCCCCCGTCAGCATCTTTATATTCACAGGTTTCTTCAGGAACTGGAAGAAGCAGATGATCCTAGTACTCCCTGTGCTCCTATTCCTGATCTTCCATTCGGTTTTTCCAAATAAGCAGGAACGGTTTATCCTTCCCCTGGTGCCATTCCTGCTGATAGCGGGGGTGACAGGATGGCATGCCCTGACCGGAACATCAGGTTTTCTGCAGAAGCACCGGCAGCTGGTCCGTGCCTGCTGGATATTCTTCTGGATCATCAACCTGGCCCTTCTTCCGGTGGTCACCACCATGTATTCGAAGAAGGCACGCGTGGAATCGATGACCTACCTCTCGCGTTACCCGGGTATTGACTTCGTTTTGTTCGATGATACCTTCCGGCATGAGATCCTGATCCCTCCCTCCTATTATTACGGTGAGAAACTCAATGTGTATTCCATCAGTGGCACTCATCCCTGTGACTCCCTGCAGATCCAGCTTGAGGAATACGGAAAAGCCAAATATCCACGTTTTGTGCTTTTATTCCAGGATAAGGAGATCAACGAGAGGGTAGAGAAGATCAAAGCACTACTGCCGAACATCGAATACGAAACACGCATTGATCCGGGACTGGTGGATCGTATCCTGTACTGGCTCAATCCTGTCAATGCCAATCAGACCATCATCATTTACCGTAATAAGGACTTCTTTCCTGATAAGATCACCCCCTAAACATGTCACCCTTTATCAGCAATTCAACAATTTAACAATTTGACAATTTGACAATTGAATAACATGGAAAGAATGACCTCCGGTGAAGCAAAACAACGGATCAGGGAGCTGAAGGACCAGATCAACGAACATAACTACCGCTATTATGTGCTTGCTGATCCGGTGATCACCGACTACGAATTTGATCAGCTGATGGAAGAACTGATCAGGTTGGAAGCCGGATTTCCTGCCTTTACAACTGCCGACTCTCCCACACGCAGGGTGGGTGGAGAGATCACCAGGGAATTCCGGCAGGTTGTTCATGCCTATCCCATGCTGTCGCTGGGCAACACCTATTCTCAGGAGGAAGTCATCGAGTTTGACAGAAGGTCGCAGAAGCTCACCGGAGGGGAAATCGTCTACGTCTGTGAACTGAAATACGATGGGGTGGCCATCGGGCTGCGCTACGACCAGGGACGCCTTGCCATGGCTGTGACCAGGGGCGACGGGGTACAGGGAGATGAAGTGACGGCAAACATTAAGACCATTCGTTCCATCCCCCTTCTTTTACGGGGAGACTTCCCTGCTGCTTTTGAGATCAGGGGCGAAGTGTTCCTGCCACGGGAAGGATTCAACAAGCTCAACCAGGAGAGGGAAGAGATGGGAGAACCTCTGTTTGCCAATCCACGGAATGCAGCAGCAGGAAGCCTCAAGATACAGGATTCCACCCTAGTGGCCCGCCGGCCCCTGGACTGCTTCCTGTACCATGTCCTGGGTGAACAGCTACCCTTTGATAATCACTATGATAACCTGATGAAAGCACGGGATTGGGGACTCAAGGTCAGCCCGTACGTGGCCAAATGCCTCACCGTAGAAGAGATCTTCGATTTTATCAGCTACTGGAACAAGGCCCGTTACGAGTTGCCGTTCGATATTGACGGTGTGGTCATCAAGGTGAATTCATACGCTCAGCAGACAGAGATGGGATTTACAGCCAAGTCACCCCGCTGGGCCATCGCATATAAGTTTCAGGCCGAAAAAGCCTCCACCAGGTTGCTCTCCATCGACTTCCAGGTGGGCAGGACCGGAGCCGTCACCCCTGTTGCCAACCTGGATCCGGTGCTCCTGGCAGGAACTACCGTAAAACGGGCCTCCCTCCACAATGCCGATATCATCAAGAAGCTCGACGTCAGGATAGGTGATACGGTGTTTGTGGAAAAAGGAGGAGAGATCATCCCGAAAATCACAGGGGTGGACGAATCCCTCCGGCCCGCTGATGCCGCTCCTGTAGGCTTCATCCGGGTATGCCCCGAGTGCAGTACACCCCTCATCCGAAAAGAGGGAGAAGCCATCCATTACTGTCCGAACGAAGAAGGCTGCCCTCCTCAGATCAAAGGAAAGCTGGAACATTTCATCAGCCGGAGGGCCATGAACATGGAGAGCCTTGGCGAAGGAAAAATCGAAATGCTCTATGACAATGGGCTCGTAAAGGATGTGGCTGATCTGTACGACCTGAACTACCAGGTGCTGTTTGGTTTGGAAAAGATCTATTCGGCTGAAGGGGACAAAAAAGAAAAAAAGATCAGTTTCCGGGATAAAACGGCAAACAATATCCTGGATGGCATCGAGGCGTCAAAAGAGGTTCCGTTTTCGAGGGTTCTGTTTGCCCTTGGGATACGTTACGTGGGTGAGACCGTGGCCAAAAAGCTGGCACGGCATTACCGCAGCATCGACCGGCTCATGCAGGCAGATTATATGGAACTGATGCTGGTGGAAGAAATCGGGGAAAAGATTGCCGAAAGCATCGTGGCCTTTTTCAGGGATCCCGGGAATGTTCGGCTTATCGAACGTCTCAGGGAGGCCGGCATTCGGTTGAAGACCGGGAAAGAAGAAGTTGTCCTGGCATCCAACAAGCTGGAAAACAAGGCGATCGTAGTCAGCGGAGTGTTCAGCCGGTTTTCCAGGGAGGAGATCAAACGGCTGATAGAGCTCAATGGCGGTCGCAATGTGGCCGGAGTGAGCTCCAAAACCGACATGATCATCGCCGGAGCCAATATGGGACCCAAAAAACTGGAATTGGCCAGGGCTCTCGGGGTAAAAATAATCTCAGAGGAGGAATTTGTCCGGATGCTCGGAGGAGCGGACAGCGAATAGCCGTCCGTTAATCCATTTTTGACAGACTCGATGCACCCGAGGTTGTCTGTTTGATGTTCGGAGGATTTCCCTTATATTTTATATGCGAGGCTCCTGAAACATTCACATCCAGGGTGTTGGTGACAAAGACCGAAGCTTCCCCTGCACCTGAGATACTCAGCGTGAATTTCTCCGTTTCAAGGTCTGCCGCCTTCAACCCACTGGCGCCGGAAGACTCAAGGCTTGCTTCCCTGCAGCGTCCTGCCAGGCTGATATGGCTTGCCCCGCTGGATTCGACCGAAAGGGATGAAGCCTCCAGATCCAGGTTCACCTCAGAAGCCCCACTGGCCTCAAGGGCGAGGTCATCCAACGTCAGCTTTTCATCCCCGTAAAGGTTGACCGCTCCGCTCACATCGATCAGATCAAGCTCCCGGAAGGTGATGAATAGCCTCAAACGATCATAGTTCTTCAGGTTCTTTTCTGATGAGACTATGAGTGTATGACCGCTGACTTCTGCAGTAATGAATTCCATAAGATTTTCATCCGCTTCTACAACCAGAGATTCCCTGTCATCCTGGATCAGTGAAACTTCAAAGGAACCTCCGATGCGGATGGCCCGGAAAGGAGAAACATCCCTTTCCTGCTTGACGACATGGCCATTGCCGTCCTCTGATTCCATCATGTACATGCATGAGGAATCGGAAGCTGAAATGAATACAGTCAACACCGCTGCTGCAATAAAGTAGATCGCTCTTTTCATGAATGCTCGATTTAGAATGTAACTCAATGAATCTGACTGACCTCACCGGAACCGGTGACGTTAAGTGACATGATGTGGGCCTTTCCCCGGTAATATACATCGCCGGATCCGCTGGCATCAATGGAAAGATCACCATCGACCCACACGCTGGTGTCGCCGGACCCTGACTTCTCAATGGAACATGAACCTGCAAGCAATTTACCGGCATCCAGATCTCCGGAGCTGATGTGTTTGATCTCCAAAGTGCCTGTAGATCCCGACACTTCAATGTCGCCGGATCCTGCCAGTTTCACGGTGCACGCTTCCATCGTGCCTCCCTCGAAATCCAGGTCGCCCGACCCGTTGACGGCTATGAAGGAGGTACGCGAGGTACCTTGCACATCTGCATCGCCCGATCCGTTGAGGCGCAGTGATAATTCACCCACAGCGATCTTCAGGCTGACATCTCCGGAACCGTTCACCTTTACATCAAGGTGCGGGCTATTCAACGGCATCTCTGTCGTTACATTTCCTGACCCGTTGACGATAAGCCTCTCCAGATCCGTTACCGTAATGTGGGCCTTGAGGGTCCTGACCGACATGGGACACCGGTCCAGGTCAACAATGAGAACATCTCCCTCCACCCAGGTTTGCACCTTGCCGACTGCAGATTCATCCGCCTCCACAACCACCCGCGGAGATGCTCCCTGGTAAATGAAGAGATCAACGGAACTCCGGTTCTCGATGGCCTTGAATGGTCCTGTTTCCCTTTCCTGAGATACCTGTGCAATAAGTACATCCGACCATGACAAGACTACAACTACTGCTGCTAATATTCTTGTCATCACTCCCTGATTAAATAGTAACCTTTTCATAATCAATTATTTTAAAATACGTTCCCTTATGCCTTTTGCCTTTTGCCTTACCCACTACCACGCCTTGATCGTCACCCCTGCCTTCGAACTGTCAATGAAGATCCGTGATGCGGTACTCTTATTGGTGCCAATGACGCCACGATAGGTCGTAGTGGTATAATCTTCCGATTCCTTGACAAGGGAAGCCTTCTCTTTCGGATAGCTCAGCGATCCCAGGTTGATCGTGGCATCCAGCTGATAACTGGCCTCTTCATCAATCCCAAGTTCAAGGTCTCCAAATTCATTGATCAGTTCAACCTTGTCAAATTCCGGTGCTACGTATTTCAGCTGAACGCTGCCATACTTCGAATCAACATGAATGCGTTTAAGCAGCTTTGTAATTTTCAGGGTGGAAAACTCTGACTGGATCTCCGCTACCTGAACATCCCCAATGTTATAGGTATCATATTGAGAATCAATTTCAGCTGAAGCAACCTTTTCGATCCGTATCGTGGAGAACTTGGATTCTGCGTTCATCATTTTACTGCTGCTGACGGTTAGTTCAGAATACTTCAGATCAACCGTGCAATTTGTGATCGTATCAATGGTAGCTTTGCTGAACTTAATGTCCAGGTTGTTGTCCTGGCTGCCCAGTCGTCCGGCCTCCAGACTACCGTAGCTCAGGTCGACGCTCGCAGGTCCTTTGACCTTTTCGATATAGATATCCCCGAATTTATTTTCAAGCGACAGGGATACCGTTTCCGGCAGATGGATCATATAGTCGATCCGGATCGATACGTCATCGTTATTACCCTTAAAAGCGTCGCTGATCTCAGTTTCCGCCTGCACCCCGGATTCCGTTCCGTACATCTCCACGCTGATCATATCAAAGATACGGGCAGCTTTCTGTTCATTGTAGGCGTCAACAGAAATGGTGACCTCAAAGGCTATCATATCTTTGTCCCAACTGGCACAGTGGATCTTTCCGTATTTGTTGTCAACCGAGAGGCTGGCATCCTTATGAACGGAAAATTCTTTTTTGACCGTTCGAGTGAACTTATCCTCACTGGCTCCCGCATTCAACAGCATGAGGACGAAAAGGGTGGTCAGCAGGATGGGTAAATGAAATAGGTTCGTTGGCTTCATAATATGTTAACTGTTTAATGATGATTGGCTAACCGGTTGTTCCGTGGTGTTTTCCGATGATAATTCATTGATGATATGATCCAGCAGATTGCTGATGATCCTGTAGTTGTTGACAATGGCATCCAGAACGCGCTCATTTTTGCCGCTTGCGACATACTCCTGCTGAAGCTCCGTGTTGGAGTTTTTAAGTTCACTTACTTCCTGCATCGCCTGCTTACGTATCCTGTCAGCCTCTTCCCTGGAAGTGGCGAGCTCATCAATCTGCTGAAGTTTCTCACCGGTAAGTGAGGTATAGTACACCTCCACATCCTTCAATTCAGGGGGCAATTCACCCGCTGTGCTTCCCTTTACCAGCGCATCAGGCATTAAATTGAAATAATTGACGGAAAAGGAAACAGCTACAATGATCAGTATGACTGCAGCAACCCTGAGAAGGGTTTTCATCCGGAAGACTGTCTTTCGGGGATGATTGAAATCCGGAAGTTTCATCAGGAATCGTTCAAAATGGCCCTCTGAAGGCTCAGCCTGATCAAATTCCTGTCGCTTGTTACGGATCAGATTTTCGAGTTTTTCCATATTTCTGTGAAAATACCGGATCAGATGATGAATTGTCTGATCCTGGATTCTTTAATGATTTCCAGTAATTTATTCTTTGCCCTGAAGTACCGGATACGGGAGGTACTGTTCGAAATATTTAGTATTTCGGCAATTTCCTCGTGATCATAGCCCTCCAGCAGGTACAGCGATAATACAACTCTAAGGTCGGAGGGTAACTCACCGATGGCAAGACGGATCTCCTCGACCCTGGGAGAGATATCCTCCTGTTCGGTATCGTCCAGGGGGATCTCATGATCATATTCCTCCACAAAGGTCAGCCCGGAATTCTTTTTCAGGGTGTCGAGCGAATTGTTGATCACAATTCGTTTCAGCCACGCCCCGAAATTGGCAGTGCCGCGGTACTCATGCAGGTGTCTGAAGGCATCCAGAAATGAATCCTGCATGATGTCCTCCGCATCCGCCGTCCGGTTCAGGATCCTTAAACTGGTGTTATACATTGCCTTATAATACATCTTGTAAAGTTCAGCCTGTGCCCGCTGATTACCTTGCCTGCACTGCTCAATGAGTTCCTGGTGAGTATTTTTATAAACGACTTCCAAGAGTGAATTTTTGATAAAGACTGAAGCAATGTCAAAATGTTACAGAAAAATACAAAAAATCACGAATAAATATCGTTATGTTTGCCTTTTCAATGATACCGGCCGGTCCATGAACACCAAAACCACCGCAGTCACCTACCTCTGGATCCTTCTTTCCATGATCTTCTGGGGAATGAGTTTCATTTGGACCTCCATCGTGTTCACCTGCTATCCTCCCATCACAACGATCTTTCTGCGGTTGATTCTGTCTTCTGTCATCCTGATGGGGGGACTGCTTCTGTTCGGAAAGATAGAAAGGATAAAGAAAAAGGATGTCGGCCTGTTCTTTCTGTCTGCTTTTTTCAATCCTTTCCTTTATTTCATAGGAGAGAACTTCGGATTGAAATACACCAGCCCATCCATCAGCGCAGTGGTGATCGCCACCATTCCGCTTTTCACACCGGTTGCAGCTTATCTTATCATCAGGGAGAGAATCTCCTGGCTGAATATCGCGGGGATCATCATTTCCTTTTTGGGCATCCTGGTCATGCTGATCAGCAGGGACATGACCTTCAGTGCATCACCGAAGGGGGTAGGATTCCTTTTCTTTGCTGTGATTTCTGCTGTGATCTATTCATCCTTCCTGAAGAAACTGACCATGCGGTACGGTCCTTTTTCCATCATCGCATGGCAGAACCTGATTGGCATGCTCTATTTCCTGCCTCTGTTCCTGATCCTCGACGTGAGTGAATTCATTGCCATCCGGCCCGACTGGAAAGCGATCGCTGCGCTCATTCAACTGGCACTCTTTGCTTCCACATTCGCCTATGTACTCTTCACCATTGGTGTAAAAAAGATCGGCGTAAGCCGGACCAATGTATTCACCAACCTTATCCCTATCTTCACAGCGGTCTTTTCGTTTTTCATTCTCTCGGAAAACTTCAGTCTTCAAAAGATAGCAGGGATACTCATTGTCGTTTCAGGTGTTGCCCTTACCCAGATTCAGCACTGGAAAAGAAAGACCTCCATCTAGGATACTATCCACTCCTGCCTGAAATTCCGGAAGCCATAATCTCTTTTTATGCAACTTGTAGCTTGCAACTTGTTGCTTGCAGCTTTTGCAAAACCACCAGTTCTGTCGAAAATTTTACGATCTTTGCAAGCTCAAAGAACCTTAATCGAGAACTAACAACATGAAAATCATAGTATTAGGTGCTGGCTTAGTAGGAAATCCCATGGCGAGAGACCTGGCCGGCGATCCGGAATTCAAGGTGACAGTCGCCGATTACCAGACGCTGAATCTTGACCGGCTTGGGAAAGATTTTCCGGGTACACGGGTCAATGCTGATTTGTCGGACAGGGGAACCCTTGAGAAACTGATCAGGGACCAGGATATTGTATTGAGTGCGGTGCCGGGTTTCCTTGGTTTTGAAACCCTGAAAGCGGTCATCGAGTCAGGGAAAAATGTGGTGGATATTGCGTTCTCACCGGAGGATGTATTCGACCTGGACGAAAGGGCAAAGAACAGGGGCGTTATTGCCATAGTCGATATGGGAGTCGCACCCGGTATGAGCAACCTGCTGGCAGGATATGGGGATTCCATGCTGGATGAGACCTCACGGATAACCATTCATGTGGGAGGGCTTCCCAAGGTCAGGCAATGGCCCTGGGAATACAGGGCAGTCTTTTCGCCGGTGGATGTGATCGAGGAATATACCCGTCCGGCCAGGTTCATTGAACATGGGCAGATGGTGATCAAACAGGCGTTATCAGATCCAGAACTTATTGATTTTCGAAAGATTGGAACATTAGAGGCATTCAATAGCGATGGACTCCGTACGCTGATGAGTACCCTGCACGCCCCGGAAATGATCGAAAAAACGCTCCGTTACCCCGGGCATATTGACAAAATCAAGCTTTTGCGGGACACGGGTCTGTTCAGCCAGGAACCTGTCGAAATAAACGGAACAGCGATAAGACCCATCGATCTCACCACCCGGTTGCTATTCCCCAAATGGAAACTAAAAGAGGGGGAGGAGGATCTGACGGTCATGCGGGTCATGGTTGAGGGATCCAAAGATTCAACACCGGTACGCTATGCCTGGGACCTTTACGACGAGTACGATCCTGCGTCAGGAGTGCACTCCATGGCGCGAACGACAGGTTATACGGCCACGATGGCCGTGAGGATGATCGCTCACAGGCTCTACAGAGAAAAAGGCATCTCACCGCCGGAGTATGTCGGCAGGAATCCGCTGTGCGTCGAATATATCCTTGAAGGACTCAGGGAGAGAGGGGTGGTGTATGAAATGAGAGAGGAGAGAGAGGAGAGGAGAGAGGATAATTGATGATTGAGGATGTCAGGGATTTTTATTGTGGGACGTTAAACTTACTGGGGGTTTTACTGTCTAATGGAATTATATCACGTAAAACTGGGAAATCGCTATAATCAAGGCATTATGAAGAAATTGATCGTGCTCCTGTGGGTGCTGGCGGGCTGGATGGGATTGGAAGCACAGGAGAACCGGATGGGTAATGGGGCACCAATGTCCTTTACAGGAATAGTCACCGGCATGGTGACAGAGGAGGTGGAAAAGGTTCCGATGGAATTTGTCAACCTGGTGCTTTTCAGGGAGAAAGATTCATCCATGGTCACAGGAACCGTGACGGATCTTGAAGGAAGATTCCGGCTGACGGAAGTCCCTTTCGGGAAATTTTACCTGGTGGTCAATTTTATCGGGTATGATAAAAAGACGGTACCGGGTATCCTGATCACTCCCCAGGAAAATGTCCTGGATCTGGGGAATATCTCCCTCAAAGCTGCCGTTACAACGATTGAAGGGGTAGAGGTGGTTGCCGATAAACAACGGGTGGAATACCGCATCGACAAAAAAGTGGTGAATGTCAGCCAGGACATCATGGCTGACGGGTCCTCGGTGGTCACGGCACTTGAAAACGTACCCTCCGTACAGGTGGACATTGAAGGCAATGTGACCCTTCGCGGTAGCGGAAGCTTTACCGTCCTGATAGACGGCAGACCCAGCGTGCTGCAGGGAACGGAAGCTCTTCAGCAAATCCCCGCCAGCGCGGTCGAACGGCTCGAGATCATCACCAATCCATCGGCCAGGTACGACCCTGACGGGCTGGCAGGGATCATCAACGTCGTCATGAAAAAACAGCAGAAGGCCGGATACAACGGGATCATCAACGCCTCAGCCGGCACAGGACATAAATACACCGCCGATATCCTGCTCAATTACCGAACAGGTAAGGTCAACCTGTTCGCGGGCGGAAATTACAACAATAACCAGCATAAGGGCGAGGGCGTCATGCGCAACGAAACTGTCGGGGGAGATACCCTGAGCATACGGACTTCGGAGGCGGAAGACAAAATGCAGAGGGATGGATGGGGTATCAAAGGAGGATTGGATTATTTCATCGGCGACAAAACAACACTGACCCTCTCGGGCAGGTTCGGCAACTATGGCTTTGGACGCGGTGGACAAACCCACCAGCATATTTACACAGACCCCTTCCTGAAAGATCTGTACAGCGTCTCCATCAACGACAGCCGCCGCGAAGGAGATTTTTACGAAGCGTCCCTTAACCTCTACCAGCTTTTCAAGGGTGAAGGTCACAAGCTGGAGGCAATGGCCATGTATTCCTCACGGAATGGTGATGACTGGGAAGAGCAGTTTGAATATGACAGCGACTCCAGCTATATCATTGATGACCTGTTCCCCAGTGGGATAAGGACCACGGAGACAGGCCGTTCACATAATGTACGACTCAGGCTTGATTATACAAAACCATTTAAGAACAATACTTCACTGGAAACTGGATACCAGCTGCGAATCGAATCCGAGCCGGAAGATTACATCTACAGCGAATATGATTATGACCTGAACCAGTGGATCAGAGACGATCGTTTCAGTACAGACATGGATTTCATCGAGCAGATCCATTCCGTTTATGGTACCTGGTCGGGAGAATTGAAAACCTTCGGATTTCAGCTCGGTCTCAGGGGAGAATATGATTACCGGGATATTTACTCTTCAGGGAGTGACAGTACGTTTCTGATCGACAGGTTCGACCTTTTCCCCACCGTACATCTGTCGAAGAAACTCAGCGAGAGCCATCAGGTCATGGCCAGTTACAGCCGCCGGGTGGACCGGCCCCACGGATGGGATCTTGAACCAACGGTCACCTATATGGACCCGTACAATATAAGAGTTGGAAATCCTGCCCTGGAACCCGAGTTCATCGACTCGTACGACCTGAGCTACCAGTACCGCTTCAAAAAATCCTTCATCTCCCTGGAAGGATACTACCGCATCACAAAGAACAAGATCAGCAGGATCAAAACCCTGCTCGACAACGGGATCATTCAGCATACTTCTGTCAACATGGACAGGGATCACGCTGCAGGCACTGAACTGATGGCCAACCTGGAATTGACTCCCTGGCTCCTGATCAATGCCAGCCTCAACGCATTTTACTACCGGCTCCAGGGAAGCGTCGAGGAAGAAGATAAGGATGAAGAAACCATCAGCTGGGATACACGTCTGAATACAACGTTCAAACTGCCCGCTGATATTCGCCTGCAGTTGACTGCCAGTTACCGCGGACCTACCATCACAGCCCAGGGTACCCAGGAAGGTTTTTTCATGACCAGTCTGGCCGTTCGTAAAGATTTCCTGAAACGTAAACTGTCTGCCACCCTCTCGGGAAGGGATCTTCTGAAAACAGCTAAACGCGAATCGACCTCCGAGGGAGAAGGATTCTACTCCTACGATAAATTTGCAAGGGAAGCTCCTGTATTCAACCTGACCCTGAGTTATAAGATCAATAATTACAAGCAAAAACAACGCAACGGGAACAATGACGAGATTGAGATTGAAACAGGCGGATATGAATATTAGATGAAATTTGATTTACCTTCGCTCCCGAATGCAGTTTCCTGATGAAAGATCTCACCACCGGAAAAGAAGGCCGGCTAATCTTCAATTTTGCCATTCCCATGCTGCTTGGAAATGTATTCCAGCAGCTGTACAATGTGGCCGATAGCATCATCGTGGGTAAATATATTGGGAAGGAAGCCCTGGCTGCCGTAGGTTCCTCTTTTCCGATCATATTTACCCTCATCTCCCTCACCATTGGCATCGGCACCGGCGGAACCATCGTCATTGCCCAGTATTTCGGCGCAAAGGACATCCGCAATGTCAGAAAGGCCATCGACACATTCTACATCTTTTTCTTTTTTGCCGCTATTGCTGTTACTGTCCTCGGGATCCTGATGAGCGAACCCATTTTCCGGCTCATTGAATTACCGGAAGATGTCATCCCCCTGGCCCGTTTGTACCTGATCATCTACTTTTCAGGAATCATTTTTTCCTTCGGATTCAATACGACCACTGCCATCCTGAGGGGTTTGGGTGACTCCAAAACCCCTCTGTACTTCCTGGTCTTTTCAACCATCATCAACATCATCCTTGACCTGTTGTTCATCCTGGTCTTTAAGTGGGGCATCGCCGGAGCGGCATGGGCAACCGTGATTTCGATGGCTGTTGCATTTCTGGCCTCTGTCATTTATCTGAACCGAAGGCATGAACTCATCAATCTTTCGTACCGGAAAATGTACTTCGACTGGGATATCTTCCGCAAAGGCCTTCGCATTGGTTTTCCTGTCGGATTTCAACAGGCCTTCGTAGCCCTGAGCTTTCTGGCCATGTACTGGATCGTGAATCCTTTCGGCACAGATGCCAGTGCCGCCTACAGCGTGGGGATGCGCATCGATTCCTTTGCGTCGATGCCGGCCATGAACTTCGCCATGGCCCTGGCTACTTTCGTCGGACAGAACCTGGGTGCCAATAAGCCCGACAGGGTCCGGGCCGGATTTCACAGCACCCTGCGCATGACCTTTCTCATTTCCATCGGCATGACCATCATCACCATCCTCTTCCGTAATGACCTGGTCCATCTTTTCACCAACGATGAGAATGTGATCCGTATCGGTGCAGGTTATCTGTTGATTGTCAGCTCTTTTTATGTCCTCTTCACTTCCATGTTCGTAATCGGAGGAGTCATGCGCGGATCAGGCGATACCCTCATCCCCATGTTCATCACCCTGTTCACGCTGTGGCTTGTCAGGGTGCCAGCCTCTTACTGGTTCAGCCAGCATTTTGGCATCAGCGGCATCTGGTGGGGCATGCCCGTCGCGTGGTTCCTTGGCGTGGTGATGCAGTACAGCTATTACCTCACCGGGAGATGGAAGAAAAAATCCATCGTGAGATATCCTGCAGGGGACTGACGGACAGGCATGCCATGACGGCTCATGGCTCATGCTCCCCTTCCCATTCGTAGATATATTCGATCCTGTAATACTGGCTCATCCTCCTACCCTGTCCGTCAATGAAGACTTTGTTGTCAAGCACCCTGCCTCCGGCATCATACGTTCGTTCCATTCTGCTGATCACCTCTCCCTGCCTGTCCGTTTCTTCCTGTACGAGTATATTCCCCGTTTCATCATACTCAAACTGATACGCGGAAACTCCCCCTTCATTCTCCTCCGTCATTCGTGCAACCTGCCCCTTGTCATCGCTGGAGTATGAGATCCTCTCCCTCAGCTTTCCATCCCTGTACCTCGACGTACTCATGCGTAAGCCATTTTCATCATATTCCTCCACTGTCCGGATGCGGCTCTCATTCTCCCTGTTCCATTCCGAAAACTCTACGAGATGTCCATGCTCATCGTACCTGAACGATTTCTCCGATAGCAGGGTGCCGTCCCCATCCTTTTCCTTCTCCGCCAGCAGGGTTGAACCGGAATAGTCTAGCACCATGCTTGATTCTATATTACCGTCTTCATCAGCAGTCACTTTACCGATGAGCTGACCCAGGTCATTGTACTGATAGGTTATGGTATCGAAGGAACCGTCGAGATAATGCTTGAACTCCCTGCCAGCCTTACCGTCCTCCCTTAATTCAAACGTCCGGCGGTCGGTCAGCTCTTCACCTGAAAAATAGAGTGTCTCCAGCAAGTGCCCCTGGTCATCGTACCGGTGTTCATACTTCGATTCAATTTCACCGTTCCTGGAATAGCTTATTTCCTCCAGTACGTTACCTTTTGCGTCGAAGACAGTCTTTGCATGGGGATACGTCTCGATGTGCAATTCGTCGGCTTGAAAGCCGTCGATCCCGTAATTGTGCATCATCAGGGTCACTGATTTGATCCATTCAGGCATGGGATGAATAAATTTAAGGGTGAATTGAAATTGATTGGCTAAATTTACGGCGGATTTTAATACCTCTTTCACATGAAAAAACTATTCTTCATTTCAGTTGTTATTTTAACAACAATGCTACTCAGTTGCTCACAGAAACAAAGCATCCAGTATCCGGTCACGGTAAAAACGGATGTTGTGGATGAATATTTCGGCGTACAGGTTGCCGACCCCTATCACTGGCTTGAGAATGACACTTCGCTGGAGACAGAGGCATGGGTCACAGCCCAGAACGAGGTGACATTCGGTTACCTGAGCCAGATCCCGTTCAGGGATTCCATCAGGAACCGGATCACCAGGCTCTGGAACTACCCGAAATACGGGGTACCCTTCAGGAAGGGGAATTATTATTTCTTTTCCAAGAATGACGGGCTTCAGAACCAGGCGGTTCTCTACATCCAGGAAGGTATTGACGGAGAGCCAAAAGTGTTGCTGGATCCCAATACACTTTCTCCCGACGGTACGATCGCCCTGGCAGGCTTTGCCGTTTCGAAGGATGCCCGGTATGCGGGCTATTCAACAGCGGAAGCCGGTTCCGACTGGAATAAGATTTATGTGCTGGACCTGCTCAGCGGGCAAAAACTTCCGGATGAACTCCTGTGGGTCAAATTCTCAGGGATCGCCTGGAAGGAT
The DNA here is from genome assembly GCA_022711405.1 of Bacteroidota bacterium. Classification (GTDB taxonomy): domain Bacteria; phylum Bacteroidota; class Bacteroidia; order Bacteroidales; family JAGONC01; genus JAGONC01. The sequence continues at coordinate 48,489 of JAKLFC010000005.1, read as the reverse complement.
GACGGATTTTATTACAGCCGTTTCGAAAAGCCTGCAGAAGGCACTGAATTATCGGCACAAAACAGGAATCATAAAGTATATTATCATAAGGTGGGGACCGAACAGTCGCAGGATCAGCTGATCTATGAAAATCCCGCCTTTCCGCTGAGGAACTACAGCTGTGGTACCACCGAAGATGAACGGTACCTGCTTCTTTACGGATCTGAATCTACCTATGGCAACGAGCTTAGCTATAAGGACCTGAGCAGCAGTGACGCTCCCTTTATCCCCCTGGTGGAGGGATTCGATCATGAATATTACGTAGTGGATAATCTTGATCAGGTATTTTTTATCGTTACCGACGCCCAGGCTCCCAAAAAGAAGCTTGCCAGGGTAGCGCTCAGCAGCGGCGGTGACGTGACATGGACAGACCTGATCCCCGAGAAGGAAGAAGTGCTGGAAGGCGCGTCCGTTATCGGGGGAAAAATCTTTGCACAGTACATGAAGAATGCTTCCAGCAGGGTATATATGTATGATTACAGCGGGAGTGAACTTGGCGAACTGTCACTTCCCGGTATCGGGACCCTGGGAGGTTTTTCCGGGACGCGCGACGACAATACGGCCTTCTACCTGTTCACCTCTTTCACCTTCCCCACTACCATCTATAAATATGATGTCGGACAGAATGTCTCAACGGTGTACAAGTCATCCGATATTGATTTCAATCCCGAAGATTACATCGTAAAGCAGGAATTTTATCAGAGCAAGGATGGCACAAAGATACCGATGTTCATTGTCCACAGGAAGGACATGAGGATGGATGGTAAAAATCCTGCGTTACTGTACGGGTATGGTGGCTTTAGCATATCCATGACCCCAACGTTCAGCATCACCAGGCTCATGTACCTGGAAAACGGTTTCGTTTACGCAGTTCCCGCCCTGCGGGGAGGCGGCGAATATGGGGAAGAATGGCATAAGGCAGGCACTTTACTGAACAAACAAAACGTCTTCGATGATTTCATTGCAGCCGCGGAGTACCTGATTGCCAAAGGGTACACCAGTTCCGATAAGCTGGTCATATCGGGTGGATCCAATGGCGGATTGCTGGTGGGGGCCTGCATGACCCAGCGGCCTGACCTGTTCAGGGTGGCTCTTCCCGCCGTAGGGGTCATGGATATGCTGAGGTATCATAAATTTACGATCGGGCATTTCTGGGCAGTGGATTATGGCACCAGCGACGACGATTCCACCATGTTTGCCTATCTGCTGGGATATTCACCCCTGCATCATTTGAAGGCCGGAGTGGAATATCCGGCAACACTGATCACCACGGCAGATCATGACGACCGGGTGGTGCCTGCACACTCGTTCAAGTTTGCCGCTACGCTCCAGGAAAATCATCGCGGGGATCATCCGGTGCTCATCCGGATCGAGACCCGGGCGGGCCACGGAGGCGGAAAGCCAACGGCAAAGATCATTGAGGAAGCAGCCGATGTCACTTCCTTTGTTTTCTATAACCTTGGCATTGAACCAAAGATGGATTAATATCACGGATTACAGTTATTACCACCTATGAAATTCAACGTCGGTGACCGGGTACGATTTCTCAATGAAAAAGGAGGCGGTGTCATCAGCAGGATCCTGAGCAGCTCCATGGTAAATGTCGCCATTGAGGATGGCTTTGAGATCCCCACACGGATCAGTGAACTGATCGGAGTGGATGGCACCGCTGATTACATCAACCGGTCAAAATCCGCTGATTCCCCTTCAAATCCTGTTCAGGAACCGTTGCCACCGTTCGAGAACAAGGTCATTCCCCTGGTCCGTTTTGCCTCCAAAAACCAGTATCCCCCCGGTGTTTACCTGGCCTTCATTCCTGAGGATCAAAAGTGGCTGATGACAGGTCCTATCAACGTGGAGATCATCAATTCAACGGATTATGAAGTCCTCACCAGCTTTTTCCTGAAGAATGAGTATGGCTATTCCGGGATCGACTATGATGTCATTCCTGCTGGCTCGCGGATGCAGGTGGGTACCATTCAGCGGGAAGAGATCGAACAATGGTGCCACGGCATCGTACAGCTCCTGTTTCACCGTGACCAGGATTCCAGGGTGTTGATGCCGGTCAGCTGCACCTTCAGGATCAAACCCATGAAATTCTATAAAGATGTCCAGTACCAGACCTCCAGCCTGTTGCAGGAAAAAGCTTTCATCTACCGCATCCATGAGCTGAAAGGTTCTCCCGGCGTTCCCCCTGCCGGATTGCAGGAAAAATACGACGCACCCCAGCCAGAGGAGAAAATGGCAGAAGCGGCCCCGTCGAATGCACTGATCGACCGCCACCGTATCGCTCCCCGCATCGCTGAGGTGGATCTTCACATCTCCTCACTGGTGGAAGATTACTCCCGTTTGAAGAACCATGAGATCCTTCCCATCCAGACCCGTTATTTCTCATCCTGTCTGGAGAGCGCTCTTGAGCACCATTATTACCGCGTTTACTTCATTCATGGCATCGGCAATGGCACCTTGAAAAATGCATTACTGGAGATGTTGAATGATTACGGCGGACTGGATTTCCATGACGCTCCCTTTGCGCAGTACGGCGCCGGAGCCATCGAGGTGAATATTCCGGAAAATAAATAAGTCAACAGTCAGCAGTAGCCAGTAATTTACTGTTGACTGCTGACTGCTGACTGCTGACTGCTGATTGCGGTTTCCGCAATGATTTGTTCGCTCTGCTCCTCTCCCAGGTATCGATGGATCAGATAATGTCCCAGGTAAATCAGGGGGGTGATCAGAATGGCAATGATGAGTTTGACCAGGTAGCCTGTTACGGCAGTGTTGACGTATTCGCCAAAGGTCAGCTTTCCGGTCAGCCAGAAGGCAATGCCGGTCACGATAAAGGTATCGATCAGCTGTGAAATGACCGTCGAGCCGGTGGCACGGAGCCATATCATTTTTTTACCGGTACGGTTGCGAATGAACCAGAATACGAGCACGTCGGTAAGCTGGGAAGCCAGAAAAGCTGTAATGCTCCCGGCTATGATCCACATCGACTGCCCAAAGACCGCCCTGAATTGCTCATCGCCGACTGGCGAGATCCCCGAGGCAGGGATGCTCATCCCCCCAAAAAGAATGATGAACGTATACAGGATCAGGATCACGGTGAGCAGGGTCAGTTTCCTGACACCCTTCTTTCCATAATATTCATTGATCAAATCAGTGCTCAGGAACACCACCGGCCAGGGGATGATCCCGATGCTCATGGTGAAGGGTCCCAGCTGGATGAGTTTACCGCCAATGAGCTCTCCGACCACGGCATTGGTCACGAAAAAACCTGCCAGTACGATAAAAAGGATGTTTTTCCGGCTGGTCAGCATAAGGGTCCGAAGTGAATGAAAAGGTTAATGGAGCAATATTAGCAAGAATTATGCTTACCTTTGCAAAAATATTTCGTACGCGTACATTGACAGCCGTTCGCTCTATCGCTCTGAACCCGTTTCAGGGAGGAAAGTCCGGACAACACAGAGCGCCATACTACCTAACGGGTAGGAGGAAACCGGTGAAGACCGGTTTTCTACAGAAAGTGCCACAGAAAATTACCGCCCTGAACTTGTTTCAGGGTAAGGGTGAAAACGCGAGGTAAGAGCTCACGATCCCGCATGGCAACATGCGGGAGGGGTAAACCTTATGGGTTGCAAAGCCAAATAGGTCCCGGAGTGACACTGGCTCGGGCCAGACCCCAGGGTTGCTCGCCCTGGATACCGGTATATACCGGTTGACCGGGATGGGTAGGCTGCTTGAGGTGGATAGCGATTTCCATCCCAGATCAATGATAGAGAGATCCCTGTTGACACGGGGACGAACAGAATCCGGCTTATCGGACGGCTGTCTTTTTTTTCTGTAACGAGCCTTCATATACTAAGCATCCCCGGCTGGCGTTTGTATTACTTGTTAAAAGCCCCATGTTCATAAGTAGACATCCTTACACATTTTCCCCGTTGGGTTTAACACTAATTTTAACAGGTAAATATCCCTGGTCACGTTGATGAAGAAAGCTTTCCTTAGCATCCTGATCACGTCGTACGTGATATCGGCGGCTCCACTGATCTCAATGGCCCAGCGAACCGTCAGTTATGATGATCCGCCGGCCGCTTACCGCATGGCCATGGACCTGTTCAGCAAGCAAAAGTACAGTGCGGCACAGGAAGTGTTCCGGAAAATCGTTCAGGAGATATCCGATCCCCATTCCGTGATGCAGATCCAGGCTGCCTATTATAATGCCCTTTGCGCTTACGAGCTTAACCACTACGACGCCACCCAGCTGTACACGGATTTCATCCAGACCTACCCGGAAAGCACAATGGCTCACCTGGCACAATTCCAGCTCGCCAGGCTGCACTACCGCAACAAGGAATACCGACCGGCCCTCGATGCATTCAAGAAGACCGATCTGCGCCAGCTGACCAGTGATGAAAAAAATGAATATTATTTCAAGACAGGATACTGCTATCTCAAAGGAGATAACCTGGCCCTGGCAGAGGAGTCATTTCAGAAGGTACTGGATTCACCCTCAGTATACCAGGGTCCGGCCAATTATTATTATGCCCACATCGCCTACCTGAAGGGCGATGACGACGAAGCCCTCGAAGGATTTGAAAGACTGACAGAAGATCAAACATTCAAAGATATCGTTCCCTATTACATTATTCAAATCAAATACAGGCAGCAGCAGTACCAGGAGGTGATCAACCTGGGCAACCAGCTGACAGGCTCGACTGAAGACAAAAAGGCTTCCGACATCTTCAGAATGGTCGGAGATGCCTATTTCAAGACAGGTCGATACAGCGAGTCCATTCCGCTCCTGGAAAAATACAGCAGGTCTTCCGGGGCAAGGATGAACGTGCCGGACTGGTATCAGCTGGGATATGCCTGCTACAGAGCCGGGAAGTATGACCAGGCCATTCAGGCATTCCAGAAATCGGTGAGTGCACAGGATTCAGTCGCACAAAATGCATTTTATCACCTTGGCGACTGTTACGTAAACACCGGCCAGAAGCAATTCGCGCTGAACGCATTTCAGTCTGCCTATAAAATGAATTTCGATCCCGCAATAAAGGAGGATGCCCTCTTCAATTATGCCAAGCTTGCATACGACCTCTCCTTTGATCCCTACAGCGAAGCCATCAATGCCCTGAAACAATATATCAGGGATTATCCTCAGTCAAAACGCATCGATGAGGCCAACCGTTATCTTGTCAATCTTTTCCTGTCGACCAGCAATTATAAGGAGGCCATAGAGACCATCGAAAAGATACGCATCAAGGATGACCCCACCAGGGCTGCCTATCAGAAAGCAGCTCATTACAGGGGGATCGAACTTTTCAATAGCAAGGATTACGCGGAGGCAGCCGGAATGTTCAAAAAATCACTGGATTTCCCGCTGGACAAGACCATTCATGCATCCAACTATTACTGGCTGGGGGAATCGTTTTACCGGCTGGGTTCCTATGATTTTGCCTCAGAACATTATAAGAAATTCCTTACACTGGCGGATGCAAGTCATACTCCCCTGTATTCCATGACCTCCTACAACCTGGGTTATTGCTATTTCAATCTGAAGAGATATGAGCAGGCGATCGGATATTTCAAAAAGTTCACTTCCTCCGGCTCTTCAGAGACACAGTACCTGAAAGACGCCTACATTAGACTGGGCGATTCGTACCTGGTAAATAAAAATTATGACGAGGCGGTGGATTATTACAATAAGGCCATACCATTATCCGGAGGCGACAGTGATTATGCCCTGCTGCAAAAAGCGATGGCTACAGGAGGGAAAGGAGATTTTGCAGGCAAGGCGGGATTGCTCAGGGAATACCTTACCGTATTCCCACGGTCCACCTACACCGAAGAGGCCCTCTACGAACTGGGAACGACCTGTATCCTGCTGAACAGGGACCAGGAAGCGCTGGATTATTTCAGGAGGATCCCACAGGACTTCCCTTCCGGAAAGTATATCAAAAAGTCACTTCTGAAAACTGGCCTGATCTACTATAATGACAACAGCAACGAACAGGCTATCTCAGTCCTGAAGAAGGTCATCTCAGACTACCCGGGATCGGAAGAATCAAGGGAAGCACTGGAGATCATCCGCAATATCTATGTGGATCTGAACAGGGTGAATGAATACCTGACCTATGCCCAGACGCTTCCTTTTGCCGACATTTCCCTGTCGGCTCAGGATTCGCTGAGCTACTTCACGGCCGAGGACAGGTACATGAAAGGCGATTGCAAGGAGGCGATCCGGGGATTCAAAGAGTATACAGAACGCTTTTCACAGGGAGCTTTTCTGGTGCAGGCACACTTTTATCAGTCAGAATGCGAGCTCAGGAACAAGGACAAGGAATCAGCCATCCGGGGATACACGTATGTTCTGGAACAGCCCCCCTCCCAGTTTACGGAAAATGCCCTGGAAAGGATGTCTGTCCTGACATTTGAAAGGGGTGATCTCCCCGGAGCACTGGAACTGTATCAAAGGCTGGAAGAAGCCGCCAGTACGAAATCTTCCTTCCTGATCGCGCTGACCGGTCAGATGCGCTGTCATTTTCTGCTGAAGAACTATGACAGGGCATCTGTCCTGGCTGAAAAAGTACTCACCATGGAACTCACAGAACCGGAAAAAGAAGCTGAAGCCAGCTTCATTCTCGCCCGGTCTTCCCTGGCCACAGGGAACCAGGATATGGCCATGAAAGCCTTTCAGCGAACCTGTGAGCTTGTGCAGGATGAACGTGCTGCTGAGTCGCAATATCACATAGCGTGGATCTACACTGAAAGGAAGGCCTACCCGGATGCAGAAAAGCAGGCTTTTGAGCTGATCAACAGGTATGCCGCCTATGATTACTGGGTTGCCCGGGGATTTGTCCTTCTTTCCGATATTTATGCAGGAACGGGCAATACGTTCCAGGCTAAACAGACCCTGCAGTCCATCATTGACAATTACCCGGGCGAAGACCTCAGGAAAGAGGCAACACAAAAACTGAATGCCATCCTGGCTGCGGAAAAAGCCTCACAAAACCAGCCATCGCAGGAAGAATCCGATGAGGAAGATGGCTTTTAATCAACCAGCAGAGATCATGAAAGGAGCTGAATACATGCATATGAGACGACGGCCGGCGATCCCCCGGATCCTCCCACTGATCATTGTACCGCTCTACCTTACCCTCACGGTGAATGCTCAGCAGGAGCTTCCCTATACCGAAGAAATCACGGTCATATCACCCTATAAACCCACGATTGCCGAATCATCCAAGATCAGCATGAATCCCCGCATAGAACCTCAGGACCTGCAGAAGCCGGAGCTGACCTATTCCATTCAGGATCATCTAATCCAGACCACCTTTGAACCTCAAAGGATCAAACCGGCCTCCATTGCCGGGGAACCCATCGACAAACTATACCGCAACTTCATCAGGGGAGGGTTCGGAAATTACCGTACTCCCTATCTTGAATTCTTTGCAGGCAGCCTCAGATCAAAAAAGTTTGCCTTCGGTGCACACCTTCGTCATCTGTCATCCGGCGAAATGAAAGACCATCCCTCCAGCAGTCAGGGCGACAATACCATAGACCTCTGGGGAAAGAAGTTCCTGAAAAAGCACACCCTGTCGGGAAACCTTTTGTACGACAGGAAGATGGTTCATTATTACGGGTACAATGACTCCCTGTCAGAGCATTGGGATGTTTCCAAAGACAAGCTGAAACAGATCTACAATCTGGTTGGGATGACCGCCAACCTGGAAGGCCGGTATACAAAGGATAAATGGAATGCCGGCGCAGGTTTCGGTTATTCCTATCTCTTTAACCGCGATGACTCAAAGGAACATCATGGTGAACTGGCAGTGAATCTTGGGAAGGACCTCCACTTTATCGGTGCATCGGACGAAGAAAGCCTATCCGTAAGGATTTACGGTGACATCTATGGAAACAGGGATACGGCCCATGTCCTTACCAGTGCAGTGACCGGTCTTGAGCCCGTTCTCAGGGTGACCTTGGACGAATACAGTTTCCTGGCAGGCTTCAATGCATCGCTGGGTATAGATTCCACTTCAACACTTCATTTTTATCCGGTTGTTGAGGCAGCGGTTACGATCATACCCGGTACCCTTAAAGCCTATATTGGCCTGAAAGGAGGATTGAAAAGGAACAGTTTCAGGATTCTCAGCGATGAAAATCCCTATCTGATCAGCACTCCTGATATGAAATTCACCAGCGAACGGTATAACCTCTATGGCGGGGTCCGGTCAAGGATAGGGAAATTCGTTGACTGGATGGTGCTGGTGGAAGGTTCCGGCTTTGATAACCTTGCGTTCTTCGTCAACGATACCTCCACACAACGAAACGATGACCTGAACAACCAGTTTGCCGTCATTTATGATCATGGTAAACTCATTCATGGCAAAACCGAGATCGCTTTCCAGAAGACCCGGAAACTAACCTTCCTCCTCTCAGCCAACTACTATCAGTACACCCTTGATCATGAATCCGAAGCATGGCATAAACCAGCGTTCGATCTGGATTTTCAGGGAAAATATAACCTTCAGGAGAAATTTGTTTTTACCACAAATATCATCTATCGTGGTAAATCCTTTGCAAAAACCTGGGAAACCAATTTAGTTTCCATTAAAAAACTGGATGGATTCGTGGATTTGAATCTGGGTTTGGAATACCGTTACAATAAAAACCTATCTGCTTTCGCGCAGGTGAATAATCTGACCAATCAGACCTATTATCGATGGAATGGCTATGCCAGTCAGCGGTTGAACGCCATGATTGGCGTAACCTACGCATTCTGAACATTTTAGCTGACTATTTTTACACCCGGAATTGTTGATAAAAACCCTTAATTTGAGGAGTCAGCAGGGTGGCGGATTCAGAAAATAGTGTTACCTTTGCATATAATCTTATGAATGTTTAAGTAATTGATTATGACTGACGAAGAAAAAAATTTTCTGGCAAGTGAGAACTACACGGCCGATAATATTCAGGTTCTGGAAGGGCTGGAGGCGGTTAGAAAAAGACCGGCCATGTACATTGGCGATGTCAGTGAAAAAGGGCTTCATCATCTGGTGAATGAAGTCATAGATAATTCGATAGATGAGGCACTGGCAGGTTATTGCGACAGAATTGATCTCTTCATCCATGAGAACAATTCGATAACGGTCACAGATAACGGTCGTGGAATTCCTACAGGCATTCATGAGAAGGAAAAACGCTCGGCGCTGGAAGTTGTCATGACCGTGTTGCATGCCGGAGGAAAATTTGACAAGGGCTCGTACAAGGTCTCCGGAGGGTTGCACGGCGTGGGGGTATCCTGCGTCAACGCCCTCTCCTCATGGCTCAGTGTTAAGGTAAGCCGGGAAGGGAAACTCTGGCAGCAGGAATATCATTGCGGCAAACCGGCCTACCCGGTGAAAATAATCGGCGAAACACAAAAAACCGGCACCGAGGTGAGCTTCAAGCCCGACATGTCGGTATTCATCGTGGAAGAATTCAGCTATGAGATCCTGGCTTCGCGGCTCAGGGAACTCTCTTTCCTCAATAAGGGGATCACGCTGACCATCACCGATTACCGCGAAAAGGATGAAAATGGAGACTTCATCCATGAATCCTTTTATTCCGAGAACGGATTGAACGACTTTATCCAGTACCTGGACGCCAATCGTGAGAAGCTGATGGAGAGGCCCATTTACATGGAAGGGGAAAAAAATGACATTCCGGTGGAAATTGCCATGCTCTACAATACATCCTTTTCGGAGAACATCCATTCGTATGTCAATAACATCAATACCCATGAAGGGGGTACCCATCTGGCCGGATTTCGCCGGGCGCTTACCCGTACATTGAAAACCTACGCCGAGAAATCAGGGATGCTTTCCAAGCTGAAGTTCGACATCAATGGCGATGATTTCCGTGAAGGCCTCACCGCCATCATTTCTGTAAAGGTGCTGGAACCGCAGTTTGAAGGCCAGACCAAGACCAAGCTGGGCAATTCGGAGGTGATGGGCGCTGTGGACCAGCTTGTAAGTGAGTTGCTTACTTATTACCTGGAAGAAAATCCCAAAGAAGCGCGTACCATTGTCAATAAGGTCATTCTGGCCGCCACGGCCCGGCACGCAGCACGGAAAGCCCGCGAGCTGGTCCAGCGCAAGAACGTGCTTTCAGGTTCCGGCCTGCCCGGTAAACTGGCCGACTGCAGCGAGCGGGATCCGGTTCAGTGTGAGATCTACCTGGTGGAGGGCGACTCGGCAGGCGGTACGGCCAAACAGGGCCGCGACCGCAGGTTCCAGGCGATCCTGCCCCTGAGGGGAAAGATCCTGAACGTGGAAAAAGCTATGCAGCACAAGATCTTCGATAGCGAAGAGATCAAGAATATCTTCACTGCCCTGGGCATTTCCATCGGCACGGAAGAGGACAGCAAAGCACTGAACCTGGATAGACTGCGTTACCATAAGATCATCATTATGACCGATGCCGATGTGGACGGTAGCCATATCGCAACCCTCATCCTGACCTTCTTTTTCCGGTACATGAAAGAACTCATCGAGAACGGGCATGTCTACATAGCCACTCCCCCACTCTACCTGATCAAAAAAGGAAAAGAGGAACGGTATTGCTGGACGGATGAAGAGCGCGAACGGATCACCCTGGAACTGTCTCCCAACGGCAAAGACTCGGGCCTGCATGTGCAGCGCTATAAAGGCCTGGGTGAAATGAATGCCGAACAGCTCTGGCAGACTACCATGGATCCGGTCAACCGCACCCTGCGGCAGGTGACCATCGAAAACGGCACCGAAGCCGACCGTATCTTCTCCATGCTCATGGGCGATGAAGTGCCCCCGCGGCGGGAATTCATCGAGAAAAATGCACGTTACGCAAACATCGACGCATAATCCGGTCTACCGGTCAAAGATACGGTTCAGGAACGCATTGAACGGAGCCATTGCCCTGAATTTCGTCACGATATCCTCCAGGAGGGTTTCCCTCTTCAACGCATCTGGTGACAGGGTATGCCAAACCGTATAGCTTTTGTGCTTCAGTAATTCAATATCCTTAAAATCCGGCGGATAATCCCTGGGTGGCTTCTTTAGCTTATCCTCCATATCATGCAAACCGCCGTAAACCTCCCTGAAGTTCCTTTCTGCCATGATCTTTTTCAATATTTCTGAATTGAAATAGATCTCCTGCCTTACCTGTTTTAAAATCCCGGCTTCGGGCATGTACAGACCACCGCCAAGGAACGACTCCTCCGGATCCAGATGCAGATAGTATCCTGATTTCATACTCTTCCTTCCATTTTCAGCGATAAATGCTCCAAAATTGGTCTTGTAGGGGGTCTTATCCTTGGAAAACCGGATATCCTTATATATCCGGAACATGCAGTCCTGAGCCGTCACCAGTCCGATGCCCGGATCGAACTTGAAGACTTCCGGGATCAAGCGGTTGATGAACGACTCAAATTCCCTGCGGAGCAGCTCATAACGGGATTTATTCGCATGGAACCATTCCCTGGTATTATTCTGCCTGAGCTCGCCGAGAAAGCCCAGAATTTTTTCAGTGTCCATTGTATCCTGATTTAATGGTATAAAGATAGGAAAGAAAAGTTTTTTCGCCAGGCAGGGTCACAAATTTCATCCAACCGTATTAACTGGTGTACATCAGTATGAAAATGAAAGGGAAGGAAGGATGGGTAATCGTAGCCGTGATCATGCTGCTGGCCGTCCAGCGATCGGCAGCCACCGGCTTTCAGCCTGCAGGAGGCCGTCCGGCAGCTTTGGCACATGCGTCAGCAGCTCTGTTCGACCCGTGGGGAATCATCAACAACCAGGCAGGGATCGCAAAGTGTACGAACCTGGCCATCGGTTTTTACGGTGAAAACCGATTTCTGATGAAGGAACTGAGTTGCCAGGCAGGATTTGTGATCGTGCCGCTGAATCACAGGGGCGTGACAGGGATCTCCTTCACCAGGTTCGGGTATTCGGCCTGCAGTTTGAACAGAACCGGGCTGACCTTCGCCAGAAGTTTTGGTGAACATGTGCATTCAGGTATCCAACTGGTTTATGAGTTCAGCCATTTCAGGGAAAAAGGATACGGTCAGCAACGGGTGAGCTTTGAAGCGGGCGTGATCGCGTCTGTTGGCCATGATCTGCTGCTGGCCCTGCACATCATTGATCCTCTGACCTTCGTAACTGGCGAAGGGAATGGATTTACGTCGCGGGATGGATTGCTGCAGATGGGCGCCAGTCTTGAAATATCCGACAGGATCCTCCTGGTATTCCAGGCTGAAAAAAACCTCATCAGCGATCCCCGGTTCATGGCGGGCTTTGAATACGAGCTGTCGCCGCTTGTCTGCTTTCGCTCAGGTGTCATGTCACACCCTGTACAGCTTACGTTCGGTTCAGGCATCCAGTGGCACCGGTTGCATTTCGATGTCTCCGCCACCATGCACCAGCACCTGGGATGGTTCCCCCAGGTTTCCATTCTCTATAATTAAAGATAACGGACATCCCGTCGCAATGTGGATCATGAAACGACTTTGTATATGGCTTTTGCTGGCGCCACTGGCTGCCGGTTCCCAGATAACGGATTCGTTGACAGGAGAACTGCCTCCCGAGGGAGAATATCTGGTGGAAGAGCTTTCAGGGATATACGATGAGGGCATCGATGCGGCCGATATTGCTTCGGAAAGCAGTCTGACATCCTTCCGGCGGATCGACCTGAACAATACGGAACCGTTGCTGCTGGCTGAAGAGTTACGGCTGAGCCCAGCCCAGACGGAGAACCTGGCCAAATACCTCCGTGATTATGGTCCGCTGCTGACCATCTACGAACTGAAGGCGATCCCAGGCTTCGACAGTGCGACCATCCGCAGAATCGTTCCGGCGATCATCCTGCAGCCAAAGGAAAACAAGATGTCGTTCCAACCGGCTGCCTTATTAAGGCAGACACATGGAACACTGCTGATACGATTCAGCCGGACGCTTGAATCACAGCATGGTTACATACCGGAGTCCTCTGATACAACCCTGCAGGCCCGCTATCTCGGCGATCCGTCCAAAATACTGGTCCGGTTCCAGGCAAAGGTCTCCGGAAGGATCAGCCTGGGAGTACTCGCAGAAAAAGATGCCGGCGAACAACTGTTCAAAGGCACGCAGAAGCAGGGTTTTGATCATTATAAAGGATTCCTGGCCATCAACTTCAGAAAAATCGTAAGATCGCTGATCATAGGTCATTACCAGCTTGCATTCGGACAGGGTCTGACCATCAATACCTCCGCTATGATGACATCCTCCAGGGGGCTCTACCAGCCTTATAAGTTCACGGATCCTGCCAGGCCCAACACATCCTCCAGTGAATCAGGAGGATTACAGGGAGCGGCAGCAGATATCAGGGCCGGTAAAATAGGTTGTACTCTTTTCTTTTCACAACGAAAGATGGATGCGCGCATGGATCCTGATGACCAGGGGCAGGTACTGGGATGGATCACCTCAGGATACCATCGGACACTGGATGAAATAAACGGCAGAAACAGGGTCCGGTGCCTTCTTTATGGCGGCCATGCATCCTTCAGGAACCATTTTTTACAGGTCGGGATCACGGCATTCCAAAGTAGTTTCCAGCCTGATGCCATTGTGAAGGACAGGTTATACAAACGTTTTATGGATCCTGGCAGGGAAATGACCGTTCTGGGCTCAGATATCCGTATCCTGCTTCCCCATGTGGTGATGTTTGGCGAGACCAGCTACCGGGTAGATCAACAAATAGCCGTGATGGCCGGTATGTTATGGTATGCCAGTGCACGGTTCAGGCATACCCTTGTTTTCCGTTACTATCCCTCCGGGTTGTACCATCCTTTTTCCTGTGCACCCGGCAGGCACCAGCCCAGCAATAATGAAAAGGGTTTCCTGTGGTCATTTGAGGCCATGCTCTCGAAAAAGCTTACCTGTACGGGTAGCGCTGATATATACTGGTTTCCCTGGATTTCGTACCGGATGGATAAACCCGCCTGTGGTTCGGAATTCTATCTCTTATCCGTTTACAGGCCTGATGTTCATACCCAGTGCATCTTAAGATTCCTTCTGAAAAACGGCATGCAAAACGACCCGGGTACCGGGGATGTGATCAGGGCCTCAACAGAAACATCCACTTTTCTCACAAGCCTTCAGATAAACTGCATGGCAAGTTCTACCCTGACCTTTAAAAATCAGCTCTATTTCACTGTTTCCAGGGTCCGAAACGGGTATGGAAAACCAGGATATTTATTTTCCTCCGACGTGCAGTTCAAGCCGGCCAGAAGTTCATTGGAACTGATCATGCGCTATGCGCTGTTTGACATCCGAAACAGTTCCGACAGGATCTATGCGTACGAGAGGGATGTGCTGTACGCTTTTTCTGCTCCGGCATATCATGCCCGTGGCATCAGGTTCTATGTCATGATAAGGTACGGATTGGGAAAGTGGTTCGATCTCTGGATCCGCTACTCCCGAAGCCGGTACCCGGATCAGTCCACAATCGGAACCGGTCCTGATGAGATCGTGTCCTCGCATAAAAGTGATGTAAAGATCCAGGTCAGGTACCGTTTTTAAGGATGGTCATTTCTCTTCCTCGATCTTCTCAAGATTATCCAGGCCATCAATCTTCATGGATTTCCCAAGTTTGGAAATATAGTTCAGGTCGATGTTGCCGGTCAGGCTGAGGACCACGGTTTCACCCGGATCCCTTGCGATCATCAGCAGTTCTGGAATCCGTGTGCCTTCCTTCAGTATGTAGAAATTCACCAGTTCATCCTTTTCCTGAACCACCATCAACTCGGTATATTTCTGCATCGGGTACACTGCAGTCAGTTCTTTGTAAAAATCAATTCCCTTGCAACTATCTGATTGAGAATAAGTTAATATTTTCAATCCATCCAGCTGAGTGATCATTTCCTGAAGTTCCTTGAAGTCCTTATCAGCCTCATCGGTATTGATGCCTGCGAACAGCTGGAACATATCCCTGGAGATGGACACCGAAGTAAAGCAATCTTTTCCTGCATATTTCTGGAACAGCTTATCCATGGGATTGTTCTGGGCCGACAGAAGCAGCGGAGTGCAGCACATGGCGAGCAGTAACGTTTTAAATACCTGTGTTTTCATTGATTGATTAGTTAAAGATTATTATGATCTACTTGATTTTCACTGAATTTTGAAAGTTTATTGGCATCCTTCAGACCCTTGTTGAAGGTGAGCATTTTGCCTGCATCCTCCAGGCCCTCGTCAAGTTTTTCAAGGTCCTTCATCTGGTTAGTCCCTGCGTTGATCTTGTCGGATATTATCAGCAGTGCCCTGACGGTTTCTGCATAGGCCTGCCTGGGATCATCAAACGTGTCTTCGATCTTGTGGGAAAACAGGTTGATGACGGGCAATTTTTTTACGGGGACAAAAAGCACGACGGCCAGGAGCAGTGTGGCAGCGACACCGGTAATGGTGTACCATTGGGAAAAAAAGGAAAGGGACCTTCCATGGCGGGTGTGCAGTTTAACTTTTTTCGACCATTTTTTCTCAAAATGGCGATCTTCCAGTTGAACGGAAGCCATAGCCCCGAATCCCCGGAACATGTCTGCATAGGGTTTGTATTTATCGGGCAGGTCGCCGCGTGAGAAAAAATCCCGGAGGATCTTTTCCTCTGCCAGGGAGGTCTCGCCTTCCAGGTAGCTTTTCAGCAGCTTATCAATTTCGTTGCAGGTCATATTGATGTGCTTTAACCAGTTGTTCCTTGATTTTCTTCCGGGCCCTCGACAGGTTCACCCTGATGACGTTCAGGTTGAGACCCAGGATGGAAGCTATTTCATCGAAATCATAGCCTTCAATGTCTCGCAGGTGAAGGATCTCCCTTTGCTGTTCGGGCAGGTGACCGATGAGATTGTTGATGCGCGATACCGTATCCCTGAATTCAGTAAGATCGTAGGGAGTGACCGGATCGACCAGGTCCATCTCCGCCGGATCCTCCTTTAGTAACCTTCCGCTGGTCCGCAGCCAGTCGATGCACAGATTCCGTGTCATGGTCAGGGCATACGCCTCGATGCTTTTATACTGAACAATGTCCCCTTTTCTGTCCCATAACCTTACCAAGACTTCCTGCACAAGGTCCTGGGCTTCCTCTGTATCTTCCACGATCCTGCAGGCAAAACGGTACATCTTGTCTTTCAGGGGAAGAATGTTCTCTTTGAATTGTTGTGGGGTCATACGATAATAAGACGGATTCCGGGTGCAAATATTACAGGCTGTGATAAATAATTTGCAAACCGCTATTTTTGTTATTTTTGCTACGGTTCAGATACGAAATCATTTTACATTAACTAAATCTTCTGTCATGCTAAAAGAACATCCCCGCGGGCTTATTGTTGCCTTTTTCACCAATATGGGAGAGCGATTTGGATTTTACACCATGATGGCGATCCTTGTATTATTCCTCCAGGCTAAATATGGACTATCTGAATCTCAGGCAGGCGAATATTATAGCTGGTTCTATTTCGGGATCTATGCCCTTGCCCTGGTTGGTGGGATCCTTGCAGATGCCACCCGGAAATACAAGTTTGTGATCCTGATGGGGATCCTCATCATGTTCGCAGGGTATATCATTATGTCTTTCCCCGGAAATCCCCTGGGGGTGACGATCACCGGGCTGTTCACCATTGCCCTGGGTAACGGACTTTTCAAGGGAAATCTCCAGGCGGTGGTAGGCCAGATGTACGATAATCCGAAATATTCGAAGGTACGTGACTCAGCCTTCATGATCTTTTATATGGGAATCAACATCGGGGCTTTCTTTGCACCGTTTGTTGCTACGGGCATCCGCAACTGGTTCCTGAAGACTCAGGGCTTTCTTCACGACGGAAGCTTACCGGCGTTGTGTCATGCCCACCTCAAAGGAACACTGGAGGATCCTGTCACCTTCCAGAACCTGGCGGATAAAGTGTCAGGTACGGCAGTTACCGATCTGAATTTGTTTGCCCAACATTATCTTGATGCTTTCTCCAAAGGATATAACTACGCCTTTGGGATCGCAGCAGGGGCTATGATCATCTCCCTTTTGGTATATATAATTTTCAACAAATATTTACCTGCAAAGGAAAAGGCTCAGGTGGTCACGACAGAAAACGGAAGCGTCCAGCTCCGCAGTAACCTTATTGCCATTGTTGTGGCCGCCACACTGATGGCAGTCGTAACACTCCTCTTTCACTTCCTCTGGGACCATCTCGCACTCGGACTTGCCATTGGTCTGTTCCTTGGCTTTGTCGCACTGATCGTCCAAATTTCCACCAAAGAAGAGCGCCCGCGCATCCTCTCGCTAATCATGGTGTTTGCGGTGGTTGTCTTCTTCTGGATGTCATTCCACCAGAATGGCTTGACCCTTACCTTTTTTGCGAGGGATTACACGGTCAAGGAAGTAGGGCCTTTCACCAATATATTTTTCAATCTTGAGTCGATCCTTGCCTTTATCGGTGCAGTGGCTGGTCTGATATTGATCTTCAACAAGAAATCGATCAACCGGATCATAGGCGCAATCATGTTCCTTGGATTGGGAGTACTGACCTGGTACTTCATTTCGCAGGGTGAGACCAGGAATCCGATCGCTCCTGAGGTGTTCCAATCCTTCAATCCATTGTTCATCGTGTCGCTTACGTTTCCGGTGATGGCTGTCTTCGCCTGGCTGCGAAGGAAGGACCGTGAACCATCCACGCCCAAAAAGATCGGGATCGGGATGATCATCGCGTCCATAGGATTTATGGTGATCCTGGTGGCATCGCTTCACCTGATCTCTCCTCATGAACTGCAATACACCAATGCGGCAGGGGATGTCAAATACAATCCCGTACCGGATAGTTCCCGGGTAGTGCCTTACTGGCTGATCTCCAGCTACCTGATCCTGACGGTTGCTGAATTGTTCCTCAGTCCGATGGGATTGTCGTTTGTGTCCAAAGTGGCACCCTCCCGATTCCAGGGATTGATGCAGGGAGGCTGGCTCCTTGCAACGGCGGTTGGAAACAAACTGCTTTTCATTGGAAGCAACTTCTGGGGCAAGCTTGACCTGTGGCAACTCTGGGCCATATTCATTGTATGCTGCCTGCTGTCGGCCGTATTCATTTTCTCGATCATGAAAAGGCTCGAAAAAGCGACAAAATAGATCGACAACGAAAAACGCTCCATGCACTCATCACTCCGGGAACCAATCTTTCCCTGGGGAAACGCACGAAGGTTCAACTCCTTCACCGAATACTTAAAAAATAAATTCGGCGGGCGCATTCAGAAGCTGAGCATTGATGCCGGCTTCACCTGCCCCAACCGGGATGGCACCCTTGCCCGGGGAGGTTGCACCTATTGCGATAACGAGGCGTTCAATCCCTCTTACTGCCGTCCTGAAAAGTCCATCAGCCAGCAGATCAGCGAAGGCATAGAATTCCACGCCAACCGGTACCGAAGGGCCAGCCGTTTCCTCGCCTATTTTCAGCCTTTCTCCAATACCTACGCATCCGTTGAAACGCTGGAGCAATTGTACAACGAAGCGCTGGCCTTTCCCGGGGTGGTAGGACTCGTGATCGGTACCAGGCCCGACTGCGTTGACGATGAAAAGCTGACCCTTCTCAAAGTGTTCTCTCAACACCACTATGTCTTGATGGAGTATGGCATCGAATCCTGCTACAACGAAACACTGGACCGGATCAACCGGCAGCATTCCTTTGAGCAGACCGTAGAGGCCATCCGCAAAACTGCATCCATGGGAATCCCTGCAGGGGGGCACCTTATCTTCGGGCTACCGGGTGAGACGAGGGAACAGATGCTCAGTGAGGCAGCCATCATCTCGCAGCTGCCGTTTCAGATGATCAAGTTCCACCAGTTTCAGATCTTCCGCGACACAGCGATGGCAAGAGAATATGAGCAATGTCAGGCCGGCTTTAGCCTGTTTGGTCTGGAGGAATACGTTGATTTTGTCATTGATTTCATCGAACGGTTGTCACCGGGGATCATGATCGAGCGTTTTGCCAGCGAAGCCCCTCCCCGCTTCCTGGTGGCGCCCAACTGGGGCAGGATCCGCTACGATGAGGTGCTGCGGCGAATCGAACGGAGGCTGGAGGAAAGAGATACGTTTCAGGGGAAACGGTTTTAAATATCCAACATACGAACATACGAAGTAGAAGTTGAAGTTAAAGTCGAAGGGGATTTGTGATTAGAAGGGGCATTTCAGACTTCTTCATTCAAATCGAAAATCTACTTCGCTTTTCAGTTCTAATTCTACTTCGTATGTTCGTATGTTGGATATTCATTCTGGGCATTATCTCCCCGCGGATACCGTCTCGCCTTCTTAAGTGCTTCGCTGATAATGAATTCCAGCTGGCCATTGGTGCTCCGGAATTCATCTGTTGCCCACTTCTCCACTGCTTTCAGCACCTCAGGCCGCAGCCTCAGCACAAACGACTTCTTTTCAGCCATGGATCTTCTATTGATGGAGTGTACCGGCATTAAGCACAGGCGTTGCATCTTTGTCGGAACACAGCACCACCATCAGGTTACTGACCATCGTGGCCTTCTGATCCTCGTCAAGGGAGATGATCTGCTTTCTGGATAACTGCGCGAGGGCCATTTCCACCATACTGACAGCACCTTCCACGATCTTCTGCCGTGCAGCCACGATGGCAGTCGCCTGCTGGCGCCTCAGCATGGCACCAGCGATCTCGGAGGCGTAAGCAAGGTAGCTGATCCGTGCCTCATGCACAAGTATTCCGGCCAGGTCAAGCCGTTCCTGCAGCTCTTTCTCCAATGCGGAGTTTACGTCCTCACCACCCGAACGCAGGGTAATGTCAGCCTGTTCATCATCAAAATTGTCGTATGGATAATGACCGGCCAGCTTACGGATAGCTGCTTCGCTCTGCACATCCACAAAGTGGGAATAATCATCCACGCCAAAAGCGGCCTTGAATGTATTATCCACCTTCCAGACCAGCACGATCCTGATCATGATCGGATTCCCGATCTTATCGTTAACCTTGATCGGTTCACTGTTCAGGTTCCTTGCCCTCAGGGAGATTTTTTTCCTGGCAAAGAACGGATTCACCCAGAAAAAGCCATTCTTCTTTACGGTTCCCACGTACTTCCCGAACAGTACCAATACGGAAGATTCATTGGGATTGACCACCATCAGCCCGATCATACAAAACAGGCCAATGATCATCACGGCAATCATCCAGAGCATCTGATAAACGATCAGCAGGGCAACAGGCACGCCAACCAGAACCAGCGACAGTAGCAATCCGACGTAGCCCGACATCGGCGAGTAAAGTCTTTCTTTTTCCATTGCAGTAATCATTAAAGTTAATATTATTTTGATATTAAAATAATACTGCAATAATACTATATTATTTAATACAAATGCTATTGGGTATGAATTTTTTTTAAGGGATTGGTTTTAATTTCTGATTTTTGCTTTTTGATTTTTGATTTCATGCCCCCTTATCGCCATTTATTTTTTGATCTCGACAAGACGATCTATGACTTTGATGCCAGTTCGCGACTGACATTTGAAGAGATCCATGAACATTTCCATCTGGCACAACGGGGGATTCCCGACCTTGACCTGCTGATCGGAAAATATACCCATATCAATCTGAAGCTTTGGGAGTTGTACCGCAACGGAGGTATTCAGAAAGAACTATTGAACATCAGCCGCTTCGACCTGGCCCTGAAAGAATTCGGCATCCATGACTGGAACATGGCGGCGGCGATCGCCTCCTATTACGTTAGCGAGAGTCCGCTGAAAAATACATTGTTTCCGGGTGTAGAAACAACGCTCACCTATCTTAAGACGAAGTACAGTCTATACATCATCACCAACGGATTTGAGGAAGTACAGCATAAAAAACTGAACATCAATAATCTACGACCATATTTTGATGATGTGATCACTTCTGAGGAAGCCGGATGCAAGAAACCCGATCCTGCGATCTTCCGTTATGCGCTTCAGCGAACAAGAGCACGGGAAGAGGAGAGCCTGATGATCGGCGATGATCTGACGGTGGATATCCAGGGTGCAAGGGAAGCAGGCATTGATCAGGTTTTTGTGAATTATGGCAGGATCAACCACAGCGAAGCTGTCACCTTTGAAGTGGACTCATTTACCGGGCTCTGCGGAATCCTGTAACGCCCCGGGCAGGGTAGCTACGATCGTTTCGCCCGACCGGACGTGCTGTCCAATCTGAACATGCACGGTGCAATCCTGGGGAAGGAACATATCCAGCCGTGAACCGAATTTAATGATTCCGATCTCCTGACCCTTTTCGACTTCCTGCCCGGGTTTCACCGGGGAAACAATCCTTCGGGCGACGCCCCCGGCGATCTGGCGGATCAGTATCCGGACGCCGGAAGGGCTCTGGACCACGATGGAATGATGCTCGTTGAGCTTGGAGGACTTGGGGTGATATGCCACAAAGAATTTTCCGGGATGATACTGCACATAGGATACCGTCCCTTTGACGGGAAAAAGGTTCACATGCACATCCAGCAGCGACATGAATACCGATATCACCAGACGCTCATCCTTGAAGTATTCATCTTCAAATACTCTCGCAATATTTACCACTTTACCGTCAGCAGCGCTCAGCACAACCCTGGGGTCATCGCTGCCTTTCCGGTTTGCTTTTCTGAAGAAATAAAAGACCCAGGCAATGAAAAAGGCACCGGCAATGTAGATCAACAGGTGGAAGACCGTCTGTTTATGAAAGAAAACATTGACCAGCAGGGCGATCAGAAGCACAGCGGCCGTCAGTTGAATCAGGATACGGATCCCTTCCCTGTGAATTCTCATTGCTTAAGGGTTAAGAAGCATGTAAAGGTAAATAAAAACAACCGGGGAAGAAAGCAGCACCCCGTCAAACCTGTCGAGGATGCCTCCATGTCCCGGCAGCAGGTTGCCTGAATCCTTGACCTGTACGCTCCGTTTCATCATGGATTCCACCAGATCGCCGAGGGTACTGAAGAAGATGATGAGGATTGCCATGATCATCCAGCCAGCCAGCGTCAGCTGTGGGAAAAACCGCGACAGTCCCCAGGCTGCCAGTAATCCGGCCAGTAATCCCCCTGCAATGCCTTCCCAGGTCTTTTTCGGCGAAATACGGGGAAACAGCAAATGCCTTCCTGCAGCTTTTCCTATGAGATATGCCCCTGTATCGTTAAGCCATAAAATAACGAAAAATCCCAGGATAAATGCAAAATCAGACTCATGTGGATATCGCCAGGGAGTGTAAAAACAATTCAACAGGGAAAGCGGTACTGCTATATAAAGGATGCCCAGCAGGGTGAACGCTATGTTGGAAAAGGGCCGTGATGATCCGGTAAATAATTCCTTGATGGTAACCAGGGGGAGAATGACCAGGCTCATGATAAGCCACTCTTCACCCAGAAATCCTGCGGCCACTGAAAAAACCAGTCCATACAGAAAGATGCCTCCGAACAGACCTGCAACCCGATCGGGGCTGGCATCATGTGCCTGCAGGACCAGCCGGTAGAACTCCAGCATGCCCAGGACGGTGACTGCCAGGAATAAAACACCAAATGCCATCGGGTGGATGACAATGGCTGCCACCATGACGACCACGAAACCGATTCCGGTAAGGGTTCTTTGTGTAAAATTATTCACCTTCGTGTTTGTTAATGATCTGGTGTGCCAGAAAAGCATCTTCAACACCCACATAGAGCTCCACATCGCCGAATAGATAAGCAGAGTCCCTTTTATTCACGATAATGGCCTGTATGTCATTTTGAGCCAGCAGCTGCTTCATCAGTTCCGCCAGGTAAAGCTGATTCGAACGATACACCAAGGTCCAGTTCTCCATGGATGAGAGTACCGGTTTTAAAATTCTGTCAGAAGTCCGGCTGGCCGGTAAAGATATCATAAAATCCAATACCGGTCAATACCCCGAATGATCCACATAGAACAGGTAGAGGTTTCTGGGGCCATGGGCTCCCATGACCAGTGTTTTTTCGATATCGGCCGTCCGGCTGGGGCCGGTAATAAAGGAAAGCATTGAGGGGTATCCGGGCTCATATTTCCGTTTGATGTACTGCAGTGCGTGCTGAAGATCAGCGAGAAGCTGCGAGGAGAATCCGATCACGATATGAGCATCGGGAAAAATTCCGATTCGTCTTCCCCCGGTCTGCGCGGAGGTAAGGAGGATGCTACCCGTGCGGGCCACCATGGCGTCACATCCGGTGATACCGATCTTGCTGCCGGTCAGGTCCTCCTGGCCCGAGCAAAATGGGATCCCAGCCTTCACCAGGTACTCGCCGATGGTCTCCTCCTGACAGAACAGTTCCTGTTCCGGAAAGTCCTCCAGGATGACCGAGAGACTGGAAACCAGTTCTTTTTCATTCTCGCAGAAGACATACATTCCTCCTACCCGGGTGAATTCCTGTGCGAAGATGACATCCAGCGATTCTTGGGGAAAATGATAGACAGGCACATCCGTATCCACCTCGGGAAATGGCATCTCTGTTCTTGATATCAAGGCATTGCGAATCCTTTTCAGGACCTTTTCCCGGGCAGTGCTTTCTTCCATCGTCGCTGACTATTGGCTTTCAGAAGGTGATTCACCGGATGGCGTGGCAGGATCCGTGGAAGGTACCGGTATTGGCTGGAAGCTCTCAGCGTGTGTGGGCCAGAGGCGTTTGCCGAAAATCTTTTCCAGGTCCTCCGAAAAGATCACTTCCTTTTCCAGAAGGAGACTGGCAAGCTGTTCCACCCTGATCTTGTTCTTTTCGATGATATTCACAGCTCTCTGGTAGGCTTTTTCAACCAGTTTCTTCACTTCCTGGTCGATCACCTCAGCAGTCTTCTCACTGTAAGGCTTATGAAATGAATATTCCTGTTGTCCTGTGGAGTCGTAATAGGATATATTTCCGATCTTATCGTTAAGACCAAAGAAAACGATCATGTTATAGGCCTGTTTGGTAATTCGTTCCAGGTCGTTGAGGGCACCGGTGGACACTTTGCCGAAGTTGACATATTCGGATGCTCTTCCTCCGAGGGTGGCTGTCATTTCGTCGAACATTTGTTCTGTGGTGGTTATCTGTCGTTCATCGGGAAGGTACCAGGCAGCGCCCAGGGATTTTCCGCGGGGGACGATGGTCACTTTCACCAGGGGATGTGCATGCTCGAGCATCCAGCTCACGGCGGCGTGACCGGCTTCGTGAAATGCAATGACCTTTTTCTCTTCCGGAGAGATGATCTTGTTGCGTTTTTCGAGCCCGCCCACGATTCGGTCGATCGCATCAATGAAATCCTGCCGTGTGATCACCTTGTTTCCCTTGCGGGCTGCGATCAGGGCTGACTCATTGCACACATTGGCAATATCGGCGCCCGAAAATCCGGGAGTCTGTTTGGCAAGGAAATCGACATTGGCGCTGTCATCCACTTTTAGTGGCTTCATGTGCACCTTGAAGATCTCTTCCCGTTCTTTCAGGTCAGGGAGTTCAACCATGATCTGGCGGTCGAAACGTCCGGCCCGCAGCAGGGCACGGTCAAGGATATCGGCACGGTTAGTGGCGGCCAGGATGATGACACCCGTATTGGTATCAAATCCGTCCATTTCCGTCAGGAGCTGATTGAGGGTGTTTTCCCGCTCATCGTTGGCACCGGTCAGGGGATTGCGCCCCCTGGCACGGCCAATGGCATCAATTTCATCAATGAAAATAATGCATGGGGCTTTTTCCTTGGCCTGCTTGAACAGGTCACGTACCCGCGAAGCACCCACTCCCACGAACATTTCCACAAAATCAGATCCGGAGATGGAGAAGAAGGGCACCTGCGCCTCCCCTGCCACGGCCTTGGCAAGAAGGGTCTTGCCAGTGCCCGGGGGGCCTACCAGCAACGCTCCCTTGGGGATCTTTCCGCCCAGCTCCGTATATTTTTTGGGATTCTTCAGAAAATCCACGATCTCGATCACCTCCACCTTTGCCTCGTCAAGCCCCGCCACATCCTTGAAGGTAACCGTCACGGTGGTATCACGGTCAAATAACTTGGCCTTGGATTTGCCGATGTTGAAGATCTGTCCTCCTCCCCCGGCGCCCCGGCTCATCATCCTCATCAATATGATCCATCCAATCGCGATAAAGCCGATCAGCAGGATCCAGTTCAGAATATCGCCACCCCAGTTCCGCCGGTTCTTGTTCTGAACATATACGGGCTTCTCCATCCCCTGCTGGACATCCGCCACGTTGCTTTCAAAGGTTTCGACCGATCCGATGGTATATTTATACTGGAAAGTGCTTCTCCTGAAATTGGAGGTCTTGATATCCTTATACATCTCCCTGGAAAGACTGTCGGCTTTGATGTAGATCTCCGCATATTCTTTATTGATCAGCAGGATCCTCTCCACATCACCCTGCTGCAGCATTTGTTTGAGTTCTCCCCAGTCGATCTCCTTAACTTCCACATTGGAATTGAGGAAGTACGTGCCAAAAAAGATGATAGCGAGGAAGGCGTAGATCCAGTAAAAATTGAATTTTGGTTTACCGGACTTCGCCTTGGGAGTACGGACGGGATTGTTATCTTTAGTTTCTTCTGTCATTCTAATGATTTGATGTCAATCTTCTGAAATGAATTGCTGTATCCGTGCATCGGCCCACAATTCCTCCAAACGGTAAAACTTCCTGGTTTTCTCCTGAAAGACGTGTACGACCACATCAATATAATCCAGCAGGATCCATTCCGCGTTCTCGTAGCCTTCACTATGCCAGGGATCCAGTCCCAACGCCCGTTTTACGGATTCATCCACTGAATCTGCAATGGCTTCAACCTGCGTACGGGATGTTCCGTGGCAGATGATGAAGAATTTGCAAAAAGCATTTTGAATGCCGGTAAAGTCAAGGCAAACGATATTTTTCCCCTTGCGTTGCCGGATACCTTCCACAATCAGGTTGTTTAATTCAAGGCTGTTATCCTGTTTTTTTCGAGACCGGGCCATCGGAGAACCGTTGAAATTTATTCGACTGCAAAATTACGCAATTTATTAACCTATTTTAAACATGACGTATCTTTGTACAACGAATCATTCACTGGTCATGCCACAGCAAATCATTGGCAGCCGGATTATTTACCTGGACCGGGTCAGTTCCACCAATGCCATCGCGATGAAGCTCCTGGAGGAGCACAGTTATCCGGAAGGAAGCCTTTTCGTTGCACGCCATCAGTTTGCCGGCAGGGGTACGGGAATCAATACCTGGGAAAGTGCACCTGGAAAGAACCTGACATTCAGCATGGTTCTATTTCCCGACTTTCTGCCTGTGGAGAAGCAGTTCATGCTCAACAAGATGGTAAGCCTCGCTCTCCATGATTTTGTCAGTGACCTGCCATTACCGGCCGCCATCTCGATCAAGTGGCCGAACGATCTGTATCTTGACGACAAAAAGCTGGCAGGTATCCTGATCAACAACATCATACAGGGCGACACCCTTATCAGATCCATTGTGGGCATTGGGCTCAACATCAACCAGGATGTGTTCAGCAGCGATGCTCCCAATCCGGTCTCCCTCAGGAACCTGACCGGGAAGGAGATCAGCCTCGACCGCTGCCTGACGGAACTCTGCGAGCACCTTGACAGACGCTATGAAGAGCTTCGAAGGGGATTGTTCCGGCGATTGGATCAGGATTATCTGCAGCGGCAATACAGGCGGAGCGGCCTTTACCCCTTTGCATTTCAGGGTAGACGCATCCTGGCAGGGATTGATACAGTGGATGAATATGGACGGCTCGTATTGATGACAGTGGAGGGGGAGACCATTCTTTGTGACCAGAAAGAGATCGTATACCTTACCGGGGGCTGATCCCGGGCTCTATATCGAGATCTTCTAAAAGAAATCCTTTTCGGCCAGTTCCCTAAGCTTATTATTCAGGATATTTACAAGATTTCTGAGGGGATTCAGTGCCACCATGCTGAGAAACGGATTCAAATCGGCATGAAACACGATTTGTGTCTCAGTATCCTCTCCTTTTCCGGTCAGGTGACAGTTCAGTTCGAACGGAAAGGGTGCCTTGCCGTCGGGAAGGATGTGGATACGCGTGAAAGGCTCTCGTTCTGCCATCTTCAACGACAGATCGGTCATCCCCTGGATCGTGAAGGCGCAGGTGCTTTCTGTGGATTGCCAGTTGATGACCTGTGGAGGCATCAACTCCTTGAAATGGTTAAAGTCACTCAGAAAGGAAAAAATCTGCTCGGCAGGTTTATGGATCGTTATTTTTTCACTCTCAATGATTTTCATACTATCGGGATTAGTTTCCCCAGACCTCGGGATTTTCCCTCCATTTGCGCAGGACTTCCAGATCCCCTTCCCGGATATAATCTTCTTCCAGTGCCTTTTTGATCAGTGTATCATAAGTGGTAAGGGTGTACAGGAGGCAATTTTCCCTTTCGAAATTATGCATCGCTTTATCCAGGTTATAGGAAAAGATAGCCACCATTCCTTTGACCTTGCAATCCTGCTGGCGTAGGGCTTTCACGGCGCTCAGGCTGCTGCTTCCCGTGGAGACCAGGTCTTCGATCACGACCACCGAATGGCCCGGAGTGATCCTGCCTTCGATGACATTTTCCAATCCATGATCCTTTTTGGATGTCCGCACATAAACAAAGGGCAGTCCCATTTCCTCTGCCACAAGGGCCCCAATGGCGATGGCGCCTGTAGCCACTCCGGCGATGATGTCGACGGTTCCGAATTCTTCCTGGATCACCTTGGCAAAGGCCTGGCGGATGAACGTACGGATACTCGGGTAGGACAGGGTGACCCGGTTATCACAATAAATGGGAGATTTTATCCCGGAGGACCATGTAAACGGTTCAGCAACATTGAGTTTGACTGCTTTGATCAGGAGAAGGAATTCACTGATCTTGTCGGCAATTTCATTTCTCGCGTCCATGAAGTATGTAAATGGTTATCTGCCGGCAAAGATATACAATTTGCTTTTTGCTATCTTTGTTAAAAATACCTTCTGATGAAAAAGATTGCTGTTTTCCCGGGTTCCTTCGACCCTATCACCAGGGGTCACGAATCCATTGTGATCAGGGCATTACCTCTTTTTGATGAGGTCATCGTTGCTGTCGGGCAGAATGCAGAAAAGAACTATTACTTTACCCTGGAAAAGCGCATGGCATGGATCTCAGAAGTGTTCAGGGGATTCCCTGCCATCCGTGTGGAGAGCTATCAGGGGCTTACGGTGGATTTCTGCAGGCAGAGAGAAGCACAGTACATTGTCCGCGGATTGCGTACCTCAGCGGATTTTGAATTTGAACGAAGCATCGGCCAGATCAACAGAAAGATCCACCCAGGTCTGGAGACGATCTTTTTACTGGCCACCCCGGAATTATCCGCATTAAATTCCAGTATTGTACGGGATATCATACGGAATAACGGTGATCCCAAACCCTTTATCCCGGAGACCATTCACAAGGATTTCATGTGATCCATCATTTCATGATCGAAAAATTCACATCGCCATAGGAGCGGTGCTGGAAAAAGTGAGGATGATCGCCAAACAGCAGGCGGGATGAATGTTCGACGATGAGCCAGCCCTCCTTGTTCAGAATTTGGCCCGCAAAGACAATGTCAGGCAATGACTTCACACCCGGGTGATCGTAGGGAGGATCAGCAAAAATGATGTCAAAACCTGCCTGAGGTTTTTGAATGAACCGGAATGCGTCTGCACGGTGGACACGGATGCATCCGATCTGAAGTTTTTGGGTTGATTCTTTCAGGAACGCCGTGCATCCGGGGTGGAGGTCGACAGATACAATGTCTGCGCAGCCCCTGGAAGCAAATTCCAGAGAAACGATCCCTGTTCCTGAAAACAGGTCCAGCACCCTGACCGATGAAAGATCAAAGACATTGGAAAGTATGTTGAACAGACTTTCCCTGGCCAGATCGGTAGTGGGACGCACTGGCAGGTTGCGCGGCGGTGCGATCTTCCTGCCTTTCAGGTATCCTCCTATAACTCGCACTCTGCTGCACTTAAGAGGGTATACAGGTAATGACCCGGGATTTTGTCAAACACAGGCGAATAACGAAAGGATTCGTTGCGCCCCAGAAAATCCACATATGTCAGGTACGAGGTGAGCTTTTCAACTACCTGGGCATGCCTTCCCATCTCACCCGTAATAAGGAGTTCAAGGTCATCGGGCAGAAGCTGTGTTTGTTCCAGGATGAACATGATGTAGTAAAGAACATCATCAGGGCTCTTATAGGAAAAGGAGTTGCAAAAGGTAATCTTTTGTTCGTTCAGGATGATAAGATCAAAAAAACCAGGCTGGAGATTGATGAACGAAGAGTGATGACGCGTGCGGAACTTGTAATGGTTCAGCACCGATTCAAGATAACATGAAATAGTATGATGAAGCGGAGCCCCGGGAAATATTTCCGTCAGTTTTACGTGCAGCCACAGGGGAAGCGTATAAACGGTGCAGGCATCCAATCCTGTCAGCCGGTCAGTGAGCGTTAGCATGTCACCCTGGCTGCTGAGATTGAATCTCAGATATTCTTCCTTTCGCAGGGGATTGAACAGTGGACCCGGGACCAGCGTATAATCCAGGTTTGCGGCCATTACCCTTACGGTTGAGTAGTGCCATGATGCCATACCGGTTGAGGTCGTTTCCTGAAGCCAGATACTGAAATCATCAGGGCTGAAATGGTAGGGATAGCGGTAAACCTGCGCGGCAAGGTACCTGGTATCCTGCAGATCCATCACCGCAAAGGCGAGGTGTTCATTTGAGATCTGAACGGTCAGTGCACAGTCCGGTGCCCTGTTTTCAGTAAGAAATTCATCAAGAAGATCAAGATCGGGTGCGACAGAAGGGATCATTGCCAGGATAAGGCTTACTCCCAGTTCCCGTCAAGAGTGGCTTCCTCCATAGAGCCTACCCTGATGCCGGGGAAGCGCTGGGTGGACTCCAGAAGATCGTTATAATTGTTCACCAGCTGGGGATCCAATCCTTTTAGAAATTGCTGGTTGAGCGCGTAAGCTTCAAATACATTGACCATGACTTTGCTGCGCTCGATCTGGCCGGCATCCATTTTATATACTTCTTTGCTGGAACTGGGAATATAGCGAAGATTATCCAGGTTGTATCCGGGCCTGTTTGCAAACAATGAATCTTTTACCGGGATATATCCGATAGTGTCGCGAATGGAGCGGGTGAATGTCGTATCGGTAGGATCGGGGACCATTTTTACCACAGGGATCTCACCTGTCCTGACAAAGGCGATCAACGTGTCGAAGCTTTTCGTATATCGCTGGTGGATCGACCGGTAAGCGATCTGTGCACTACGGATATCCTTCAGGCCCTGGATGACCAATTCGGTTCTCAGGTTTCGTTCCTTATTGAAACGAACAGGCCTCATAACGCTTTCATAGATCAAATATGCCAGAAAAACGGCAATGATCAGTAATGCTATCTGAAGTATCGTCTTTTTCATAATGGTTTATTTTGCCTATGCAAATGTACTATTTTAATCAAATATCCAACATTTTATCAGGCTAAATAATAAAGCTTCGCCCGGACAATAACTTATCTTGATTTATTCACCGATTGTTTGTATCTTGCTGTCGGCTTATACATCATTTCACAAAAATTTATCGGGAAAGGAGTCCCCTATGAACACGTACATTCTGATGACGAAACTTGCTCCTGATGTGCTGAGGCAGATGAAGGACAGGGCTAAGCTTGGGCGCAGCTGGCTGGAACAGGTAAAGGAGAAATGCCCCGAGGTAAGGTTTGTAGCCCATTATGCCATTCTGGGTCAGTATGATTTTCTGGACATCTATGAAGCCCCGGATGAAGAGACGGCAGCCAAGGTGTCGATGATCAGTCAGGCCAATGGAGCCATTCAGGCAGTGAGCCTGCCTGCCATCCCCTATAAAAAATTCCTGAAGCTGGTGGAAGACATCTGAAGCAGTCATTGCATCTGCAAGTAATCAGGTATCTCATTCAGGAAATGCAGGGAACGGCTGGCATCATCCATGCGGCAGCAATAATGGACCATGCCGTTGGTCACCACCCAGAACCGTACAGGAAAACCCAGGTTGTACCTTGCCAGCTGATCGAATGTTTCCTGTGAAAGCATCACAGCAGGCGATTTGCATTCAACCAGCAGGACCGGCGTTCCGGTTGAAGTGTGAACGGCTATGTCCACCCTCTTTTTCATTTGAAAGACGCGAAGGGATTTTTCCACTGCGATAAGGGTTGCAGGAACCTTTTTTTCCTCAATGAGGTATTGCACCATATGCTGTCTTACCCACTCCTCCGGTGTGAGACGGACAAATCTCCGGCGGATCCTGTCGAAGATGATCCACTGACCATCCTTTTCTCGGATCTGAAACGCATAGGGCGGGAAATTCAGGAGGGGTAGGTCTGCCATCAGTTACCGGGATTTTCAGGTAATGACCGGAACGAGCGGTTCTTGATTAGGGAGCGTACGGGCATGATGATTCGCACCAGCAAGGGGATCT
This sequence comes from Bacteroidota bacterium, assembly GCA_022711405.1. Taxonomy (GTDB): domain Bacteria; phylum Bacteroidota; class Bacteroidia; order Bacteroidales; family JAGONC01; genus JAGONC01. The sequence goes on along the minus strand of JAKLFC010000005.1, from coordinate 16,935 downwards.
CCTCTGTGATGATTTCTGCCTGCCCCGTCATTTGCTGAATGACTTCCAGACTGAATCCATAGTTGGTACGCAGGCCTTCAGGAAAGGTGACTTCGACCAGGTAATACTCATCCCCGGAGGGAACAGGTGAGATCTTGTTTACCCTGCCCCTGACCATGCCAAACTCCATGTACGGATAATTCAGAAATTTTACATTGACATCCTGTCCCACTTTCACTTTTCCGGCACCCCTCGGCCGAAGCTTGAGCTGGCCGATCATCTGACTCTCCTTCTGAGGAACAATTGCCATGACCTTATCACCCTGGTTCACGTTCTGGTTCTCGTTCCAGTACTGGGTGTAGGTCACCAGCCCATCGAAGGGCGCTTTCAGCGTATATTGCTTTTCCCAGATATCGATCTGTGCCAGAAGGTTCTCATACGTCTCATTGATCCTCACCTGGAGCTTTTTCAGCTGCTGAACATCCTGCAATCCCAGATCAAGGATGTTCTGTTCGAGCCTGGAGATCTGGATCCTGGCGCTGGCAAGCTCCTCCCGGGATTCCTCAAAGGAAAGCTCTTTCTGCAGATACTCGCTCTTGGCCCTTTCCATGTCTGATTCCGTAATGACGTTGTTCTCGAAGAGCTGTTGATAGCGATCCAGGTCCTTTTTCTTCAGTGCAAGGTCCTGTTCCAGTATTTTCTCCTGTTCTTCCAGCCGGTGGACGAGTTCATCGTAAATCAGAAGCTCCTCGCGGCAGGAAGCGACCTTTCGGGCAAAATAGTTCAGGTTCATGAAGTGAAGATAATCCTCGAGGCTGACCAGAAAATCGGTATAAGAGGGCTGTATTTCTCCAAGCCTGAGGTTCTGCATTCCTCTTACGGAGTCCATCACCTGTACATCATGGCGGTATATGGAAGGCGCAAGGCGACTGAGGGATTCCTTCAGCGCAAAAACATCCGGATAACTGGCTGGATTCTCTATGATGGCTACGATTGCACCGCTATCCACTGCCTGTTTATCCCCTACGGGAAGCTTGTCAAGTTTTCCGTTTACCCTTGATTCAATATAGGCAGGCGGATTCTCTGAAGTCACCTCGATCGCCGCTGTTATGATTTCCGGATATCTGAAAAAAAAGCTTCCCAGAACCAGGATCGTCAGAATGATGAAAATAATGCTGATGCCCCAACGGATAATTCCGGCCGGAGGACGTCCCAGCACATCCTCGATCTCGTTACTGTGGAGTTCTACGTTATGGCTTTCTTCCTGTTCCGGCATGGTTTTGTTTCGTAATGCAATTACATCCCCAGTTCCAGCTGATTTTTAACCAGATGGTAATAGGAGCCTTTTTTTTCTGTAAGTTCCTGGTGCGTTCCATTTTCAGTGATCATCCCGTTCTCCAGCACGATGATCTGGTCGGCGTTTCTGACGGTGCTCAGGCGGTGTGCCACAATGATCACTGTCTTGCCACGGAACAGTTCCTGGAGGTTTTGCATGATCACTCTTTCATTGTTCGCATCCAGTGCGTTGGTGGCTTCGTCGAAAAAAAGATACTGGGGATCTTTATAGATTGCCCGCGCGATCAGGATACGCTGTTTCTGTCCCTGGCTGAGTCCGATGCCTTCATTACCGATCCGGGTGTTGTAAGACAGCGGAAGTGATTCTATAAACTCTTGAATATTAGCCATCCTGACAGCATGCAATAATTTTTTCTGATCGATCGTTTCATCCCCGATGGCGATGTTCATGGCAATGCTATCCGAGAAAATGAAGCCATCCTGCATGACCGCCCCGCATGTCTCACGCCACAGGTGGCCCGACAGATGATCAAGGCTGACATCTCCCACATGGATCTCCCCCCGCGTCGTCCTGTAAAACCCAAGCAGAAGTTTGACCAGTGTCGTCTTACCGCTTCCGCTCGGTCCAACAATGGCAGTCACCCTGTTGGCCGGAATGGTCATCGAAATGTCCTTCAGAACAAAGGGAGAATGCGGTCCTTCGTACTGGAAAGTGACATCCGACAGGGAGATGGTACGGTTGGCCGGCAGGGTCATGACCCTGACCATGTCCGGCGACTCCTCATCTTCCTTCTGGTAGATTTCACCCAGTCTTTCCAGACTTATCTGGGCGTCCTGGGCCGCCCGCATGAAGAAAATGAGCTGTTCGACAGGTGAATTGAGCTGTCCGATGATGTACTGCACCGCCACCATCATACCGAGGGTCATATTCCCATCCACCACTGCTTTGGCCGCCATGAACGTGATCAGAATGTTCTTGAGCTGGTTGAAAAATACTGCCCCGGCCTGCTGGTACTGGTTCAGTGAGAGTCCTTTCAGATTGATCCTGAAGATCCGGGCCTGAATTCGCTCCCAATCCCATCGTTTTTGTTTCTCACAGTTGTTCAGTTTGATCTCCTGCATTCCTGAGATCAGCTGTATCAGATTGCTCTGATTTTCTGCCAGCTGGCTGAAACGTTTATAATCGAGCTCTTTCCGTTTCCTGAGGAACAGGTAGATCCAAAGGACGTACAGGATGCTTCCCGCAAGAAAGACAGCCAGAATGTTTAGGCTGTAAACAGCCAGTACGATGGAAAAGATCAGGAATGTGAATGCAGAGAAGAGTATGTTGAGGGACGAACCCGTGAGAAAGGCTTCAATGCGTCGCTGGTCACCTATACGTTGCATCAGGTCTCCCATCAATTTTGTGTCAAAGAACGAGATGGGGAGCCTCATGAGTTTGGCCAGGAAATCAGAGATCAGGGCTACATTTACCCGGGTATTGACATGAAGCATGATCCATCCGCGGATGAACTCAACGGCGGTCTGGCTGATGAACAATACCAGTTGTGCGATCAGGATCAGGGTGATGAAGCCCAGATCGTGGTTATTGATCCCGATATCAACGATGGACTGGGTCAGAAATGGGAAGATCAGTTGCAGGAGGCTGCCGATGAAGATCCCCAGCATGAGCTGGATGAGATATTTGCGGTGCGGTTTCAGGTAAGAGAGCAGGTAACGGAAGTGTTTTTTCTGAACCGGTTCATCTTCCATGGTGTAAAAATCCGGGGTTGGTTCCAGCAGCAGGGCTATTCCCTGCCGTTCCCCTTCCTTTCTGGTGCTGATCCAACCCTGCTGGAACTCCTCAGTGGTGTACTGTATCAGTCCTATGGCGGGATCCGCACAATAGACACGGTTGTTTCTGATCTTATATACCACAATGAAATGTTTCTGCCGCCAATGGATGATAGCCGGAAGAGGAGCCTCTTCCCGTAGCTGATCAAATCCAAGCCGCACTCCCATCGTACGGAATCCGATGGCTTCTGCGGCATCGCTGGTGCCCAGCAGCGACACACCCTCTCTGGTGATATAGCTCCGGTCCCTGAGTGTCTGAAGAGAATAGCTCTTGCCATAGAACCTGGCCACCATCCTCAAACACGACGGGCCGCAATCCATCGCATCCAGTTGTTTATAAAAAGGAAATTTCCGCATGACTATACGTCCGCTGTCCGTTGCATATTTTTTCTTTTACGGAAATTCGGGTCAGGCTGTTTCCGAAATAATCCTACTTTTGTGAATAATTTGGATTTCATGCAGCTTACAACCAAAAATGATATTGTAACCAACTGGCTTCCAAGGTATACCGGAATGAACCTGGAGGAGTTCGGAAAATACATCCTGCTGGTCAATTTCGGACAGTATCTTGACTTATTTGCAAAGCTGACGGGTGTAGAGATCAGGGGTGCCGGACGGCCGATGCCCAGTGCCACTTCGGGTCAGATAACCATGATCAAGTTTGGCATGGGGAGCGCCAATGCGGCCACGATCATGGACCTGCTGAGCGCTGTGGGCCCAAAGGCATGCCTTTTCCTGGGGAAATGCGGCGGGCTCAAAAAGAAAAACAACGTCGGGGACCTGATCCTGCCCATAGCGGCCATCAGGGGTGAGGGTACATCGAACGACTACCTGCCGCCGGAAATACCGGCTCTCCCCGCATTTAGCCTCCAGAAAGCCGTTTCAACCACCATCCGCGATTTCGAACGCGACTACTGGACCGGCACGGTATATACGACCAACCGAAGGGTGTGGGAATACGATGAACGCTTTAAGAAATATCTGCGAAGAACCCGCAGTATGGGGATCGACCTGGAAACAGCCACTATTTTCATTGTAGGATTTGCCAATAAAATTCCTACCGGGGCCCTGCTGCTGGTTACTGATCAGCCGATGATCTCATCCGGGATCAAAACAGAAGAGAGCGACCAGAAAGTTTCCGCTGAATTTGTCGAACAGCATGTCAGGATCGGCATCGAATCGCTGAAACAGCTTATCAATGAAGGGCTTACAGTTAAGCACCTGAGGTTCTGACCTGGCCGGTCATTTCACCGAATGTACATCCTATGACCTTTGAACAGATCATCGGTACGCTTAAAAGCAGGACATATTTCCCTGTATACCTTCTGACGGGCGACGAACCTTTTTATATCGACGAACTGTGCAGGTACTTTGAAAAAGAGATAGTGCCGGATGACCAAAAAGACTTCAACCTTCATATCATCTATGGAAAAGACGCCGATGCCGGCACCATCATGGATTTTGCAAAGCAATTTCCTGTCATGGCCGAAAGGCAGGTGGTCATTGTGAAAGAAGCACAGGAGCTGAAAAACATAGAAGAGCTTCAGAGCTATGTGGATAATCCCCAGGGTACGACCCTGCTGGTGCTGTGTTATAAGTACAAAAAACTGGATAAAAGAAAGCTATTTGCCAGGGCCATCGAAAAGAAGGGGATTGTGTTTGAGTCCCAGAAAATCTATGAGAACCGGATACCTGACTGGATACGGGGACAGGTAAAGGAGAGGGGATACGACATTCAGCCGAAGGCTGCCATGATGCTCACCGAATCCCTTGGGGCTGATCTTACCCGCATTGCGAATGAGATCAGCAAACTGCTCATCAACATCCCTTCCGGCACTGTGATCGATGATATGCTGGTTTCCAGGTACGTGGGCGTCCACAAAGATTACAACGTTTTCGAGCTGCAGCGGGCGCTGGGCGGCCGGGAGATCTTCCGGGCGAATCAGATCGTTGCGTATTTTGCCAGCAATCCCAAAGAGAATCCGCTGACCAAGGTTTCGTCTATATTGTATGTGTTCTTTCTGAAAGTGCTGATGTATCACCAGTTGAAAGATAAATCCCGGAACGCTGCCGCAGCCGCCTTATCGGTCAATCCCTATTTTATACAGGATTATGTGACTGCCTCACAGAATTTTACCCCGAATCAGCTGATGAGGATCATTTCCTGTTTCAGGGAGTATGATATGAAATCCAAGGGTGTAGACAACATTTCTGCAGATGACGGGGAGCTGATGAAAGAGATGGTGTTCAAGATCCTTCATTGAAAGAGCAAAGAGCAAATTTCAAAGAGCAAAAGTATTTTTGATCTTTGATTTCTGATCTTTGATCTTTGATCTTTGATTTCATGAATACAGTCCCTCAATGATATCCCGGTGTTTTTCCATGAGATTTTTTCTTCTGAGCTTGAGCGTCTGGCTGAGGTCGCCGTTCTCTACCGTCCAGGGTGTATGAAGGAATGTCACCTTTTTGATTTGTTCAGTTTTATCAAGAGAAGCATTGACCTGCTCGATTTCGCGCCACATACGGTCGATAATGCGCTGATCTTTAATGGCTTCCTCATCAGTCGTATAGGGATGCGCTTTCACCCTGCACCATGAGCGAAGATGCTGGAAATCCGGGATGATGATCGCTGCTGCGTAGTTTTTGTTTTCCCCTACGACCATAACGCCATCGATGAAGGGAGATGCTTTCAGAAGCACTTCAATGACCTGGGGTGCAATGTATTTTCCGCCGGATGTTTTGAACATTTCTTTCTTACGGTCAGTGATCTTCAGGTAGACATCATCCACCATCGTTCCGATATCACCCGTATGGAACCATCCGTTCTCGTCGATCACTTCCCTTGTCAGCTGAGGGTGCTTATAGTAACCCAGCATCACATTGGGTCCCTTGCAAAGGATCTCCCCGTCGTCTGCAAAGCTCATCGTGACCCCGGGCAGTACTTTTCCGACGGTTCCGAAGCATGCACCATCCGGTTTGAAATTGGCCACAGCGATGACAGGGGATGTTTCGGTGAGACCGTAGCCCTCCATTATCTTTATCCTGGCTGCCCAGAAAACGCGTGCGAGCCTCGGTTGCAGGGTGGCGCCACCCGAAACAATGATCCGGAGCTTACCTCCAAGTGCATTTCTCCATTTACTGTAAATGAGCCTATCAGCTATTTTTCGTTTGATTTCATACCAGGGGCCATTGGCTTTGTTGAATTCATACCTGTATCCCAGGTTGACAGCCCAGAAGAAAAGAATCCGTTTGATACCCTTGAGCTCCCGCCCCTTCGCCATGATCTTGTCGAACGATTTTTCGATGACCCTGGGAACAGCGCAAAACATCTCAGGATGAACCTCCCGCAGGTTATCAGATAGTTTGTCGATACTTTCAGCGTAATAAACAGAAATGCCCATGTGCTGGTACATATAGTTCAGCACCCGTTCGTACACATGGCACAAAGGCAAAAAGCTCATCACCCGGTGAACCATATCCACCACAATGATGTCGCTCAGCGCCATAAAATTGCTGATAAAATTACTGTGCGACAGCATGACCCCTTTGGGGATGCCCGTGGTTCCTGATGTGTAGATGATGGAGGCAAGGTCATTGGTTCCGATGGTCTGCTTAATCCCGTCAACACGGCTTTGCGGAATATTTTCACCCATTTCCAGAAACTCGTTCCAGTTCTTTACCTCTTCGGATGGTTCGATAACAAAGACAGATTTAATGGATTTGACCTGCCCGATCACACTTCTGATCTTATGATACATTGCAGGGGTAGATATGAACACTGCCTGGACATCTGCTTCGGTAAAGATATGCCTGAAATTCTCGTTGCTGATCGTTGAATAGATGGGTACATGAACTGCACCGATCTGCATGAGACCCATATCCATGAAATTCCATTGAGGGCTGTTGGAGATGACAGTGGCAACCTTGTCGCCTTTTTTTATTCCCAGTGCGATCAGTGCTCTGCTGACCCGGTTGGCATTCAGCACATAATCACGGGCAGAGAACTGGATCCATTTTCCATCCATTTTACAGGCGAGTACATCAGGAATATGCTGATGTTCTCCCGATAGTTCTTCAAGAATGTCGAAAATCCGTGTAATGGTTGCCATAATGTCAGAAATTAGATGGGTTAGGATGATCAGGTATTGAAGATAGCATTTATCTTGTCCTTGTATTTTTCGCAGATGTAGTTACGTTTTACTTTCAGGTTAGCGGTGATTTCACCGGTTTCGATGGTCCATTCAGCGTCCAGCAATTCGAATTTCTTTATTTGCTCGGTGGCCCCGAAGATGTGGTTATATTTATCCACTTCTTTCTGGAAGCGGCGTTTGATCCGGGGTAAATGGATCATTTCCTTATGGGTGGTATATTCGATCCCTTTGACCTTGCACCACGACCGAAGATGTTCGAAATCGGGTCCGATGAGGGCCGCAGCGAACTTTTGATTCTCACCGATGACCATGATGCTCTCAATGAATGGAGATTCCTTGAACTTATTCTCAATGGGCTGGGGGCTGATGTATTTTCCCATGGACGTTTTGAAGACTTCTTTTTTCCTGCCGGTGATCTTCAAAAACCTGCCCTCATCCAAAATGCCAATATCGCCGGTATGGAACCATCCATCCTGATCAATGACCTCGCCGGTCAGCGCAGGATCATGGAAATATCCGATCATCACATTGGGCCCCTTGCACAGAATCTCCCCATCTTCCGCAATCCGTACCTGTACCTCCTTTAACGGAGGACCCACCGTACCGAATTTCCTGCCATTGGGCTCCAGGTTGTTGACGGCGATCACCGGGGATGTTTCCGTAAGTCCGTAGCCTTCGAGTATGGGGATACCGGCTGCGGTGAAGATGCGTGCAAGCCGGGGTTGCAATGCAGCACCTCCCGATACGATGACACGTACCTTTCCCCCGAGTCCTTCTCTCCATTTGCTGAATACCAGCTTATTGGCCAGTTTTAATTTCAGCTCATACCACCAGCCATTCCTCCTGTCCAGCTCATAATGCAGTCCAAGATGGACAGCCCAGAAGAATACAGCACGTTTAAAGCCCTTCAGCTTCAGGCCCTTTGCAATGATCCTGTCATACACTTTTTCCAGCAGGCGGGGTACGGTGCAGAAAATTTCAGGCTTCAACTCCCGGAGGTTATCCGCTATGGTTGCCATATTTTCCGCATAGTAGATCGATACGCCGAGGATATGATACGTGTAAATATTATTCCGCTCATACACATGGCACAGGGGCAGAAAACTAAGACACCTGCAGGTCTGGTCCACCGGAAAGATATGTTTTACACCCCGAAAGTTACTGACCATGTTGCGGTGACACAGCACTACCCCTTTAGGGTTGCCGGTCGTTCCGGAAGTATAGATCAGCGTGGCAGGATCATCCGGCAGGATGCTTTCTTTGATGGCCTTCAGCTTTTCCGGTGCCGCTGATCTTTTGCCGGCCTGGATCAGTTCCTTCAGATGAGGATAGCCCTGAACAGGGGTCAGGGTGTAGATGCCTTTGAGGGTAGGTATTTCCGGAAGGATATGTTCGATCTTACGGAGAAGGTCTTTACCGGAGACAATCACATACTTTGCTTCAGAATGCGTCAGGATGTATTTGTAGTCTGATTCGCTGATGTTCGGATAAATGGGAACGTGGATAGCCCCTATCTGGAGGGCGCCCATATCAATGAAATTCCATTCCGGACGGTTGTTGCTGATGGAGGCGATCCTGTCGCCTTTGGCAATGCCAAGTGCCATTAAACCGTAACTTACAGAATTGGAAGCTTCGATATATTCATCAATGCTGTATTTGACCCACTTTCCATCTTCTTTACCTACCAGTGCGTCTTCTTTTGGGGCAAATGTCTCCTTGTAATAAGGCAAAAGATCAAAAACACGGGTAATTTCCATGATGAGACTGGCTTTTTAAGGATGTAACGATACGAAAATTATTTATGGTGATTTAGGGTGATTTATGGTTTGACCTTGAATAACTATGAATATCCGCGAATAACCATGTATAACTATGGATCACATTCATTCCACCTGAACTGCCACTTCCAGAGCGATCTCGATCATTTGCCGGAAGGACCGTTCCCTTTCTTCAGTAGTTATATGCAGGTCATGGTACATGCTGTCGCTTACCGTGAGGATGGACAGGGCATCCACACGATGCCTGGCAGCCAGGGTATAGAGGGCCGAGGTTTCCATTTCCACCACCAGCACTCCATAATCTTTCCAGATCTGGAAAGGATCTGCCTGGCCGTCTTCATAGTAAAAGATATCAGAGGTCAGTACATTTCCTGCGTCTACTTTTATACCCATACCCTGTGCTGTTTCCCATGCTTTTTTTAAAAGCCGGAAACTGGCAGTGGGGGCAAAATCCATCTGTGCAAAGCGTAGCTGGTTGAAATTCGAGTCAGTGGATGCTGACACAGCCAGGATGACATCCATGATCCCGACTGAATCCTGGATGGTTCCGCAGGAGCCCACCCTGATCAGGTTCTTTGCATTGTAATCAGCGATGAGTTCGTGAACATAAATGGCAATCGAAGGGATACCCATGCCGGTACCCTGAACGGAGATCCTCTTTCCCTTGTAGGTACCCGTATAGCCAAGCATTCCGCGGATCTGGTTATAACACACGGGATGGTGAAGATAGGTCTCTGCTATGAACCGGGCCCTGACCGGGTCGCCAGGTAGCAGTACGGTTTCTGCTATCTGGCCGGGGGAAGCCTGTAAATGTATGCTCATGTCCTTCGTTTTGACTGAATCCAGTTGCGTGCGTTAACGAATGCTTCGATCCAGGGAGAAACTTCATCACTGTACCGGTCCTTCGGGTAGTAAGGCCACTGCCATGGAGCAACAGCCCGTTCGATATGGGGCATCATGGCCAGGTGGCGACCGTCTTCCGAACAGATGGCTGCTGCCTGATAGTCAGAGCCGTTAGGATTTCCCGGGTACGAACTGTACGAATATTTTACAGGTATATGATACCTGTTTTCGGCATAAGGCAGATCAAATCTGCCTTCACCGTGTGCAACCCATATACCCAGCCGGCTGCCAGCCAGCGTGTGAAGCATAATGGATGAATTGCCTACGATATCCACATTCACAAAACCGGATTCGAATTTTCCGGACTCATTGTGAAGCATGCGCGGCCTGTTCTCATGGCCGGGGTAAATGAGGCCCAGTTCCACCAGCACCTGGCAACCGTTGCACATCCCCAGGCTCAGGGTGTTCTCTCTCCGGTAAAACTGATCCAGTGATCTTTTTGCCATTTCGTTGAATAAAAAGGCTCCCGCCCAGCCCTTTCCGGATCCCAATACGTCTGAATTGGAGAAACCTCCGACGAAAACAATGAACTGAACATCTTCAAGAGTTTCTCTGCCTGCAATGAGATCGGTCATATGAATGTCCTTCACGTCAAATCCTGCCAGGTACATTGACCATGCCATTTCACGGTCGCCATTGACTCCTTTTTCGCGGATGATGGCACCCCGGATACCCGAAGGGGATCTTCGCCCAGGATGGATCGCATAACTGCTGAACGTCCCCTGAAAACTTGCAGGAAACTGAAATGCAAGGGGCTGGTGCCTGTACTTACGGTATCGTTCCAGCGCCAGTTTGGGAAGGGTCTGCAAGCGGTCGAGCAAATAGGATGATTTGTACCAGAGATCGCGCAGGGTGTCAATATCAAAGACATATTCCTCCCCATAAAAACGGATCTTCAGTTCGGGCACGTTGGTAGCGCTTCCAAGGATGTGATAGCTGATACCGGCCTCTTTCAAGATCTCAGCAGCGCCGCTGGCAAGAGTTGTTTGAATCAGAACGCCCGGATTCTCGCTGAACAGGCATCGGATCAGGTCAGGTTCATCCAGTCCCGTGAGGTCCACGTCCCACCCGAAATCATTGCACGTAAAGGCCATCTCCAGTAAAGCCACGATCAGTCCTCCGGCTGAAATATCATGTCCCGCAGTGATCTTCTGCTCGTTGAGCAAACGCTGGATTACCTGGAAGGCTTTTTGAAAATAGGCCGGGTTGCTGACAGTGGGTGCAGAATCCCCCAGCATATCAAGGATTTGTGCAAAGCTGCTGCCACCCAAGGAGAGCCTGCATCCTGACAGATCGATGTAAATCAGTTTCTTATCCGTATCAGGATCCGGAACGGGGGTGATGATCCTGCGCACATCCGACACTTCGCTCATGGCTGACACGATGACGGTGCCGGGTGCATACACCATCGTACCGTCGGGATACTTCTGAGTCATGGAGAGAGAGTCCTTACCCGTAGGGATATTGATACCCAGGGCCACAGCGAAATCGCTGATGGCCTTTACCGCGCGGTAAAGGCGTTCATCCTCCCCTTTGTTCCTGGCCGGCCACATCCAGTTGGCACTCAGCGATACGCCGGAGATGCCACCGGCAAGAGGCGCCCATACCAGATTGGTGAGTGCTTCAGCCACCGAGAGCACAGATCCTGCTTCGGGGCTTATGAGTCCGGAAACGGGCGCATGCCCTATGGCAGTGGCGATCCCCCTGCCACCACGGTAATCCAGTGCCACGGCGCCCAGGTTGTTCAGCGGTAGCTGGAGCGGGCCCGTAGTTTGCTGATGAGCCACCTTCCCTGTGACCGAACGGTCGACCTTGTTGGTCAGCCAGTCCTTGCAGGCCACCGACTCGAGTTGAAGGACCTGTTCAACGTAATCGTGCACCTGCCCGGAGGAATAGGATAATCCCGCGATCACCGGTGCAGAGGTGGTATCCGTGATCACTGTTTTGGGAGGTTTCCCGAACATATCGCTCAGATGGAGATGAATGGGGCTGTTATTCTCCTGTTCATCCATCACGTTAAATACCTGGTCGCCGGTCACTTCTCCCACGATGTACATGGGCGCCCGTTCGCGTTCAGCAATGGACCTTAGCAGGTCCACGTCCGTTGGTTTGAGGATAAGGCCCATCCGTTCCTGGGATTCATTTCCCATGATCTCTTTTGATGAGAGGGTAGCGTCGCCGATGGGTAGTTTACGGATATGGATGGTACCACCGGTTTTTTCAACAAGTTCGGAGATGGCGTTCAGATGCCCACCAGCGCCATGGTCATGGATGGCCACGATGGGATTCCGGGTGCTTTCCGTCAGCGCACGCAGCGCATTGGCCACGCGTTTCTGCATTTCGGGATTGGAACGCTGTACAGCGTTCAGTTCGATCGCATTGCCATATTCGCCTGTGACCACCGAAGATACGGCACCTCCGCCCATGCCGATGCGATAGTTGTCGCCTCCCATCACAACGATGACATCCCCCTTCGCCGGGATATCCTTATGGCTGTCGTGATGATTGGCATAGCCGACACCGCCGGCCAGCATGACTACCTTGTCGTACCCATACTGCTTTGAACCGACCGATTGCTCGAATGTCAGCAGACTGCCACAGATCAGAGGCTGCCCGAATTTATTGCCAAAGTCGCTGGCGCCGTTGGATGCTTTGATCAGAATATCCGCAGGAGTCTGGTAGAGCCATTTCCGCGGCAGGGTATTCTTTTCCCATGCGCGATCTGACTCCAGCCGGGGATAGGAAGTCATGTAAACGGCAGTGCCAGCCATGGGGATGCTTCCTTTTCCACCTGCCATGCGGTCCCTGATCTCACCGCCCGTTCCCGTGGCAGCTCCGTTGAAGGGCTCCACCGTCGTAGGAAAATTATGGGTCTCCGCTTTTAATGAAAGGATGGTCTCAATATCACTGATGCCAAAAAAATCAGCCCTGTCATGCCGTACCGGTGCAAACTGCTCCGCAGCAGGACCGCTGATGAAGGCGCAGTTATCTATATAGGCAGAGACCAGCCGTCCGGGATGCAGCCGGGAGGTCTTACGGATCATTTCAAAAAGGGATTCATCCCTGGTTTTACCATTCAGTATGAAAACGCCATTGAAGATCTTATGGCGGCAGTGCTCCGAATTGACCTGGGAAAACCCAAATACTTCCGTATCTGTCAGCGGCCTGTTCAGCTTATGACTGAGCTGCTGCAGGTAAGCCACTTCTTCATCGTTCAGTGCAAGGCCCTCCTGGCGGTTATACCCGGCGATATCACGAATGAATTGCAACGGCTCGGGCCTTTTATCAACAGTAAACAGCCTCTGATCAAGATGATGATACTTTGCCTGGAGCATGGGATCGAATGGACTGGTGCCGGTCGTATCACGGGTGAACTCCTCGATCCTGACGATCCCGGAGATCCCCATATTCTGTGTGATCTCAACGGCATTCGTGCTCCATGGTGTGACCATTTCCTTCCTTGGACCTGTAAATGTGCCCTGCAGTTCGGTCAGGGTTTCAGCACAGGCACCTCCGAATAACCATTCTAACTTAAAAAGATCCTGTTTATCAGGATGTTGGACAAATTCGACAGCAAAAACAGAGGAGGTTGTGGTAAAAAAAATAACCATTTATGGCGTTTTTATTGGCAAAATGGATTTTTTTAGTCTGCAAATATATGAAATGATAAAAAATGGCGTTCCGGCGGATCACGTCGGGGGGTTGTTTTTTTTCACCTCATGATCCGATACACCGTACACTTCTCTTTCAATATTACCTGCCGGCTCTATATGGACCACTACGTCATAAACATTTCCAATTTCATCTTTAATGCTCTCTTCCACTCTTTTCGCAATATCGTGCGATTCATTTACCGTAATCGTTCCTTCCACTTCGATATCACAGGAGATCATATAGGAAGCTCCAATCTGGTGGATCCGCATCCGGTGAGGATTGCTCGCACTGGGTATCCTGCTGATCGCTTTGATGATTCGATCATAGAGAGCCGGATCCTTCAAGCCATCCATCAGTTCAATGTTCGTACGAAGGAAAACCATAAGTCCCACTCGCATGATCCAGACACTGATCAGCAGGGCAAGAACTTTGTCGATCACCGGGAGCTGCAGGATCTGTGTAAAAAACAGTCCTGTCAGTACGCCCACGGAGATGATCACATCGTTCTGCATGTTTTTTCCGTTGGCTATCAGCATGGAGCTGTTGATCCTTCTCCCTATGCGAAAATGTATATAACTCAGGATCAGCTTCCCCGCAATTGAGATGGAAGTGACATAGATGGCCAGTATGGTAGGTATTTCGGTAAAATTCCCCTTGATAAGCTGTGAAATAGTGGAGATGGCCAGCTGGGCGCCGGCAAAAAAGATGATGAAGGCCAGCACCGTCGTAGCGATTGTTTCAGCTTTTGCATAGCCAAACGCGTATCGCGTATCAGGAGGCCGGGAGATGATGCGTGCAGTGAACAAAGTGATCCAGGAGGTTATGATGTCGCCGGCTGAGTCGATGCCATCACCTACCACGGCGAGACTGCCTGAGATCAATCCAAGGCTTATCTTCAGGATGGATAAGATAGAATTACCAATGATCCCGGTCCAGGAGGTCCGGATGATGAGCGTTGTTCTGTCCCTCATGTTGTTCAGGATTCGAGTGAAGCCAGAAACCGCTCAGCTTCCAGGGCGGCCATGCAGCCGGTGCCTGCAGCGGTTACTGCCTGTCGGAAGACATGGTCCTGTACGTCGCCGCAGGCAAATACACCTTCCACGCTGGTCCTCGTTGAATCGGGAGCTGTGATGACGTAACCATTCTGATCCAGGGTGAGCTGGTCTTTGAAAAGATCCGTATTCGGCACATGACCGATCGCAACAAAGAATCCCTGTATATCAAGCTTCTTTCGCATACCCGTCCTGACATTTTCGACCATCACGCCGTTGACTCCCCGGGTGTCGCCCAGTACCTCCACTGGCACATGGTCCCAGATTACCTCAAGATTGGGTGTATTCATCACCCTGTGCTGCATGGCCTTGGAGGCTCTTAATTCGTTTCTCCGGTGAATCAGAAAAACCCTGCGGCACATACGGGCAAGGTAAGTAGCCTCTTCTGCGGCTGTATCTCCGCCTCCGACAACAGCTACATCCTGTCCCCTGTAGAAGAATCCATCACAGGTAGCGCATGCTGACACGCCGCGGCCTTTATAATGATGCTCAGAGGGTAAACCCAGGTACCGCGCTGTCGCACCTGTGGCCACGATCAGCGTCTCGGCCAGGATCTCCGCACCATCATCCGCCACCACATGAAACGGACGGTCCGACAGATCAACACGGGTGACGATGCCCATGCGTATATCCGTGTTAAACCGACTGGCCTGCTGCTGAAGATCTTCCATTAGCTGTGGCCCGGGGATCCCAGCCGGATAACCCGGGAAATTATCCACTTCATTGGTGGTGGTCAACTGACCACCCGGCTGTATGCCGGTGTACAGGACCGGGGACATATCCGCCCTGGCCGCATAGATCGCTGCCGTATAACCAGCAGGACCCGAGCCAATGATGAGGCATCTGACCTTTTCCATGCTATATGTTTTTTTTGCAAAATAACAAAATTCCTTTGATTACAAACTTTGATAAGGACCAAAGGTTTAAAGAAAGTTCGTAGCTTTACCTGAAAATCCGGAACAATGGAAACCCAGAAACCAAAATCATCATCAAAAAGCCATGGATGCCGGCGGCTTTTTAAAAGATCACTCCTGTTAACCATCGTCATATTGGCTGCTTTGTTCTGCTTCCTTTATTTTGGAAAATACGATGAGGGCACCAGGGCGGGTACTGTCGTTCGCGTCAGCAAAAAAGGTGTAGTCTTTAAAACATACGAAGGTCAGCTTAATCTCCAGACCTTTGGTGCCGTGAAAGGTTCCAGTCCGTTCGTTGAAACCTTCGAGTTCTCCGTTGAGCGAAAAAACGATCACATCGTCAAAGAGCTAGAAAACTCATCGCTTACGGGTGAAAGAGTGAACCTGCGCTATTATAAACGTTATGTGGCCTTCCCATGGAGAGGCAAAACCAAGTACTTCATTGTCGCCGTGGAGCGGACCGGCAATGAGAATTAGGTTCTGACAGGATATCATCCGTATAAGAAACTGGCTTTTCACCCCCCGAGGATGATGTTAATGGTGATCACAACATCCAGTACGTTGATGGTGCCGTCACCATTGACATCTGCATTGGCAAAGCAGAAGGGATCAGGATTCTGGCCCATGATGTAGCCGATCATTACGATGACATCCAGTACGTTGACACTTCCGTCGCAGTTGGCATCCCCGGGAACCAGGTTTATGATGACAAACGTGTAGTCCTCCACCTCACCTTCATAGCCATATCCGGAGTAACTGATACCTCCGTTCTGGTTTACCCGGAACCGTGCATAAACATCACCGATGGCAGCCGCATTGTGGACATTGACCGTCAGATTGTTTATTCCGGGAACCAGGGGCTGGTTGGTAAAGACCTGTTCGCCTCCGTCGGCCCAGGATCCGTTGGCGTTGAAATCAAACCAGGAGTTCAGCAGGCAGTTATTGTTGGAAACGACCTGAACCGAGGTGTTTGAACCTGGATACATTGAGCCCAGGAGGGTCACTCCATCTTCATCGTCAAGACCGGCAAGGTCGTCGCCAAGGGCGGTATTACCAGGCTGACCATCTGCTTCCGCATCAATCAAAGCGCCGAGGAATGTGATCCCATCGTTCAGATGTCTGGCTCCATTACTGGCCATCAGCGTAGGATACGATGGATCCGGCGCGTCCCCGAAATCGTACGTCTCGGGTTCAGGCTCCAGGATCCGTAACAGGTAATCTTCCGTTTCCCCGTCCTCAAACGAACCTGATCCATCCCATGGGGTAGCCACTGGCACTTCAGTGACCGTAAAGCGTGCCCACACGTACCCTGCAAAGGGCCCTGCCTGGAACGGCGGTGGCGCCAGTTGGGACAGCAATCCGTTGAATCCGTTGG
>JAKLFC010000004.1 GCA_022711405.1 Bacteroidota bacterium | reverse complement strand
GACCCCGTCCTTAAACTGGCTTATACCGTTAATAGAGCACACAGACTTGAACGATAGAGTTCGCAGAGGAAATTATTCATCAAGAATCTTAAGTGCCGAAGAAATTAGATTTATAGAGGAAATATAGTAATAAACGAGGTAAATACAAGCCTTATGTTGCAGAATTTGCAACCTTGATAACGGAAACACCCAATTTTTGCGTATTTTCGGAATATATCTGCCGGCGGCGAGTTTCTAATCCCGGAATTGACTGTTTTAAAAAAATGATCGCAAATATTCACTTTGACCGGAAAGTCAGTACGCCTATTTTTACCTCATAATTGATAATAACTTGCTCCATGACAACCATTATCCTTCAGGTCATTGTGATTCTTCTCCTGCCTGGCGCTTTACTGATCGGTAAAAAGTACATACGTCCAATCGAGTGGATGGGTACGATAGCGGTCTGTTTCTTACTTGGGATCATAGCCGGCAATATGCCCTTTCTTACATTGAACAAACCGGTCATGAAACAGGCAGCTGAGATCAGTGTGTGCCTGGCCATTCCCATGTTGTTTTTTACCTGCGATTTCAGGAGATGGTTGAAACATGCCAGGAGCATTTTTCTTTCATTTTTTCTGGCCTGTTTGGCCGTCATTATTGTCACGACACTGTTTTATTTTATATTGAACAATAAAATTAACGAGGCATGGAAAGTAGCCGGAATGTTGATGGGAGTATATACTGGAGGAACACCCAACATGTCAGCCATAGGAATCGCGCTGGAAGCGGAGGAGGGTGTTTTTGTCCTGATGAATAGTGCAGATCTGTTGCTGGCGGGTATTTATTACCTCTTTTTGCTGACCCTCGGGAAAAAAGTCTTTGGCCTGATCCTTCCCAGATTTAAAGGATTCAACGGAAACCAATCTAAAGATCAGCCTGCCGAAAATGGCTTTAACGGGTTACCTGCCGGGGAAAAAATGATCAATATCCTTATTTCCTTCGGTCTCTCCATCCTCTGTTTTGCTGCCGCTGTTGGAGTATCCTCTCTGATCACCGGGAAAACAGATGGATCTGTCATTATATTAATCCTTACCACACTGGGCATCAGTTTCTCGTTCATCCCACGGATCCGCCGCCTGAAAGGCAATTATGAGACCGGTGATTATCTTTTACTTGTATTTGCCCTGGCGATTGGCTCGATGGCTGATTTTTCACAGATGGCGACGTTGAATCTTTATATTGTTATGTATGTCGGGATTGTCGTTTTTGGATCAGCGCTTTTACATGTATTGTCATCCGCTTTTTTCAAGCTGGATGACGATACAGTCATCATTACATCAGTGGCTGCCATCTTCGGCCCGGCCTTTGTCGCTCCTGTGGGCGAAAGGATAAAAAACCGTGACTTGATCATTCCCGGCATATCACTGGCGCTGCTGGCCAATGCCTTCGGCAACTACCTGGGGATCAGCGCAGCGTTATTATTGCACCAAGTAAAATAGATCCATGATCACATGAAAAAACAAAGAATACCTTTCCCGTTAAAAGAAAAAGATCCGGATGATCTTCTGCACCAGCTTCGGGAAGGAAAACAAAAGGACGCCAGCTGGGAAACCGGCAAAATGTTCGGATTCGTCTATTACCCGGAAGAAAGGATTACTAAGGTGATGAAGACCGTATGTGAATTATATGGATTTGAGAATGCACTCAATCCAACGGTATTCAGATCCATCGCGAAGCTTGAAAATGAAACCGTTGAGATGGTTTCAGATCTTCTTAACGGAGATGAGGAGGTGGCCGGCAATGTGACCACTGGAGGCACCGAGAGCATCCTTCTCGCGCTGAAAGTGGCCCGTGACCGGTCCAGGAAACTGAATCCAGGGATCTTACAACCGGAAATCATAGTTCCAGAATCCGCACACCCTGCTTTTCATAAAGCCGCACATTTTCTTGGACTGAAGACGGTCATGCTTCCCCTTGACAGTCAGTACCAGGCGGATCTGAACCGCCTTCCTGATCTTGTCAATAAGAATACGGTGCTCATTGTCGGATCAGCTCCCTCCTACCCCCACGGGATCATTGATCCCATTGAAAAAATGGGACAGTTCGCCTCAGAACATGGTCTCCTGTTCCATGTGGATGCATGCCTGGGAGGATTTATGCTACCGTTCATCGTAAAGCTCGGATATCCGGTCCCGGCATTCGATTTCAGGGTAGCCGGGGTAACTTCCATTTCAGCCGACCTTCATAAATTCGGCTACGGTATGAAAGGATCCTCTGTCATCCTTTATCGTACTAACGAAATGCGACGATATCAGTTTTTTACCCACTCCCGCTGGTCGGGCGGATTATTTGGTTCACCCACGCTGATGGGCTCAAGAAGCGGTGCACCGGCTGCTGCAGGATGGACCATACTGAACCTGCTGGGAATGGAGGGCTACCTCAGCATGACACGAAAAACGATGGAAGCTGTCGAAACGCTTCAGGCCAACATTCGTTCCATTGAAGGTATCCATATTGTCGGAAATCCTTTGACCAGCGTCTTTTCTTTTACCTCCGACCGGCAGGACATTTTCCTGATCAGCGATGAGCTCGAATCCAGAGGCTGGATATTCGACCGTATATCACAGCCGGAGGCCATTCACCTGATCGTAACCATGCCCAACATAGGCCATATTGATGCATTTATCGAAGACCTGCAAAAGGCAGTAAACGCTGTGAAAGGAACAAGAATGAAAAAGATCGCCTCCGAGATGAAAAGGAAGATGGCCAACCATATGATGGACATGTTTCCTGGGCAGGCCACATCTTTTCTGGGTTCTTTGGCAGCAAGGGCCATGAAAAAAGCAAGTCCTGACAGTCATAAAGGTACCTCTTCCTTTTATGGAATCGCCGCTTCCAGGGAAAAAAGATCCGATATCGATGAATTGATCACAGATTTCCTGGACAAGATGTATTCAAAATAGTTGAAATTTCATTATATTTCTGCCATGAATGCACCCATGACCGTACAATCACATCTTTTTGAACTGATCAAAAACAAGATTCCGCACGAACTCTCTTTTGTACATGAAATATCTGAATTACTGAACATTAGCTACGACAGTGCATACCGCAGGATCAGGGGTGAAAAGGAATTGACACTCGACGAATTCAGGTACCTGGTCATTCACTATGGCCTGTCGGCAGATACACTTTTCAGTTCCACCCAGGCAAACGTTCTGTTTGCGCCCAGGTCCTTCCAAAAAAATAAGGACAGTTTCCTGGAATGGCTTCAGCAATTGCTCACTGAGATCCGATTGCTGGCATCAGCCGAAGGTAAACAGGTCATCTATTCAGCGAAGGATATCCCGATCTTCCACTATTTTCAGGTGCGGGAGATCGCTCTCTTCAAGGAATTCATCTGGCTGAAAACGCTTTTCAAGCTTCCTGAGTACAGCGATAAGCTCTTTTCGGTCACCGATTCCTCGGACGAGATCTATCAGGTCGGTCAGCAGATGCTTCATTATTCGGTCAGGATACCGACCCTTGAGATATGGAATGATGAGACCATTACAAATCTTCTCCAGCAGGTGAAATTTTACTGGGAATCTGGTTACTTTGCCGGTGAGGAGGATTTCTGGATCCTTTGCGACAAGATGGAGGAATGGATCAAGCATCTCCGCAAACAGGCAGAGCTTGGTTTCAAATTCATTTACGGAACGGAGCCGGAAGGACAGGAAGACTCATTCAAACTGTTTTATAACGATTTCATCCTGGGTGACAATACGGTCCTGATGCTATCCAGGGACCGTAAAACAGCCTTTCTGACCTATAATTTCATTTATTTGCTCAGCACCAACAAGCCGGAATTCTGCCAGGAGATCGAAGACTTCATGCATACGCTGATGCAGAAATCGGTACTCATCAGCACGGTTTCAGCCAAGGAGCGGAACAGCTTCTTCAACCGGATGCTGGAAAGGGTGTACAAATTGAAAACCATCGTGGAATAAGGAATGGCTTATCCGGAATTAAACTAAATTTGCACGTTTCTGCGTTCATTAATACAATTCCAGTCCGGATCCCAATCGTTATTACCAGGATGAACATATGGAAATCTGCATACCTTGCATTGCTGGTTGAGAGCCTTTTCGTATCTGGCCTGAATGCTCAACCCATTGCAGTTTCCGAGATCATTTCCGAAAACAGGATCACTGCTTACACCGACCAGAAGCTCATCCTGGTCGATTTCTGGGCCACCTGGTGCGTGCCCTGTGTACCGGCCAACGAGCAACTGGAGATCATGCAGGAGAAATTCGCTGATAGGATCTTCATGATCTCCCTGTCGGATGAACCGGCGGAAAGGGTGAAGAATCACCTGCTGAGAAGAAATATGAACCTGATGGTTGCCATTGACGACGAACATTACACGACCGATAAATACGAGGTCAGGACCCGGCCTTATGCCATTGTCCTGAACCTGGAAGGGGAAGTGGTATGGAAAGGGCACCCCGCCGATCTGAAGGCGGCCATGATTGAGGAGCTCTATCAAAAAAATGCAGCGGGGCATCAAACCGGCGGCCTGGAAAACCTTCTTGAAGTAAGGAACACAGAACCTCTGTCTCCCGAAACCAGGTACAAAACGGAGTGGAGCGCACTTGACAGCGCCTCCGGGGGTGTTATCGTCAAAAGGGGTGAGAACGATATTTCTGAGTTTTACCGGTCTGATTCTGTCGTGCTGTTCCAGGGGAGGATCAGCGAAGCATTGCAGAGGATCCTGATGCTCACCCGATGGGAGATCGACATCCCTGCAGGAAAAGATGATCCCGTCAACATTGTGGCACAGACCGATATCTGGGTGAATCACCCGGATCTGATCATTGAAAAGTTAAGGAATGCCTGTTCCCTTGATATTAGAACCAAACCCGAAACAATGGAAGCATACGTTCTGGTGGTAAAAAAGCCCAAACTACTGTGGGACATGAACCAGCTGAACCTGGCAGCCGGTACGCCTGCGTTCCTTGTCACCGAAGACCGGCTGCAGGGGGATAATGCATCCATCGGTGAAATGTGCCTTAAGCTGGGTGAAATACTGGATTATCCAGTCATTTACGAGGGTGATGACCAGCAGCTGTACGACTGGGATTTCCATTATAAGTATGAAAATCTAATGCTGGAGGAACTGGAGGATTCATTCGGGATCGTGCTCGGG
This sequence comes from Bacteroidota bacterium, assembly GCA_022711405.1. Lineage (GTDB taxonomy): Bacteria > Bacteroidota > Bacteroidia > Bacteroidales > JAGONC01 > JAGONC01. Next base: position 209,640 of record JAKLFC010000004.1, on the reverse strand, counting down.
AAAAAGTCTCTGGAAAGAGTCATCTATAAAATAAGATGATACGGATGTGTTTAACCACAGAGGCGCACGGAGAAAATACGAAGGCGCACTGAGTTGAAAGAATTATCATCCATTCGAACCCGGCGCGCCTTTGTGAATTCCTCTGCGCGCCTCTGTGGTTAAATTACAGGATCAAAAAATCCGTTCAATTGATCCAAATCAATAAATCAGCTTTATTGCAGTATTCTGAATTCCGTCCGCCTGTTTTCCTGGTGTTCAGCTTCCGTGCAATCAACTCCGTTGGCACACCTGTTCTTCAGCCGGGTTTCGCCATACCCTCTGGCCACCAGCCGATCTCTCGATATACCATTGGATACCAGATAGTTGACAACCGACTGTGCTCTTTGCTGCGATAACGACATATTGTACTCATCATTACCTCTTGAGTCGGTATGCGACATGATCTCCACACGCAGATTCGGTTTTTCCTTCATCAGTTTCAGCAGCTTATCGTCGATGATCTTAGTCGATTCAGCGGTCAGCCGTGCACTGTTGTATTCGTAAAGGATGGGCAGGATATTCAGGCCGGTCACCGAGCAGTCCACTTCTTCCCAGACCGCCATTCCGCCCTTTTTCACCAGTACCGTCTTGGTGATGGTCTTGGTGACGGCAGCAACCACCTCTTCGGTCACCTGGGCCGGCCTGTCAATGACCTGCCGTCTGATCGTTGTATACTCGGCAGGGATCTCGATTTCTTCCATCCGGGCCGGTGTCTTTACCACCTGTTTTTTATAGGTGGCCCTGACTTCGCTGACAGGGGTTTCCCTTGTGCTGGCATCCTTGGTCAGCGTGGTGACCGGAATGGATTCCGATTTGGCGGGATACTCCACAAAGCAGGCGACCACACAATCTTCCCTGTTGGCTGAGGGGCAATTGGGAAGGGTTGTATATTCCCATTTGGCAGTTTTCGGGTAGATCTCAAACGTCCTGGATGAACTACCGAAAGAAGCCGGTAACACTTCAAGGGTCTTGCTGGCCTCTTTTGATATATAGGGAACCTCTACGGTCTCGAACACTGCGGGAACATAGACAAGCTTTTTCGCAGCTTCCTTGATCAGAACCTTTTCCTCGACGGTCTTGTAGGTGGCCGGGATCACCTTGAGCTTCTTATAGGCTGGTGAAATCTCGATGGTCTCCGTCACGTCCTTAAACTCATCCACTGTGATACATTTAATGTAGCACTTCCCCGGATCCGGATTTTCAGGTAATTCCTGGCTCATGGCGCTGTACGCCCCCATAGCCATCAACGCGATCAGTACTGTGCCTAGTTTTTTCATGATGTTGATTTTTAATTTGTTTTGGGTGAAATATCCAATTGGACTAATAAACAAATTATTGTCAAAGGTAGCGTACATTTTAATACGACCCACTCACGATCATTCGATCCAGTGGTTCTTTATCACCATTTATTAACAATATCCAGAAAATATTGATCTTCAGACTGTTCAAAGATCCCTTTCGATCATGTAGAGCACGATCCGGTACAGGAACTCTTTATCTCGTGTATCAGGCAGAGCTCCGTAGGCAGTGAAAAATTCCTTCAGGGCGGCACCGGCCAGGTTGCGGGAGCAGGAACGGGCATAGCCGAAACTGTCGTATTTGATCATCAGACGGTACACATTTTCCACATCCTCCGGATTCCGATGCCTGCGTGGAATGCTCAGGAAGTGACCCAGCCATTGCTTCTCGTCGGGCTCCGAGCTATTCAACAGGTGGATCAGCATCATGGTCCGCTTTCCTTCCCATATATCACCACCGATCTCTTTGCCGTATTTTTCCTTTTCACCGATCAGGTTCAGCAGGTCGTCCTGGATCTGGAAGGCGGCGCCGAGGTAATAACCAAAGCGGTTGAACCGGTCCGGGTCCGCTTCTCCTGACGTGGCGATCAGTGCACCGATACGGCAGGGGTGGATGATCGTGTACCAGCAGGTTTTCTTTAACGTCATCCGCAGGTAATCCTCTTCCGTCAATCCGGTATCATTCTCATGAACCCAGCCCAGTTCCATGGCCTGACCTTCTACGCACTGCCTGACCATGTGTTCTATCTCGGTAAAGACAATCCATGTCATCTCAGGGCCAAGAAGCGATAAATTCTCCATTAATGGCCTGATACTGAGTACATTCATGGCATCCCCGACATTGACGGCGATGGGAATGCCATATTCCGCATTCAAGGTCTTATCGCCCCGCCGGAAATCACTGTCATCCTCCACATCATCATGGACCAGGAACGCATTATGAAAGAGCTCGATGGCCACCGCCGACCGGAGCGCCATGGATTCAGTACCGCCGAAAGCCTTGCATGTGGCTATGCATAACGCTGGCCGGAATCCTTTTCCAGGTCGGCCCGGATAGGATGAAACCAGCTCGTAGAGGTACTTTCGTGGTTCCAGCTCCGGGATGTACCTGAAAAGAGTCTTGATGGCCAGTGAGTTATAATCTTCCAGCAGCCCTTTTACAAAGTCATAGCTCTTGACTGGCATAACGGAAGATTAAACGATCCTGATGATCAGGATGGCACGCAACTGATCCAGGTTTGTGGCCTGTACCAGCCCTGAATAGGAACCTGCCGGTGTATTGCGGGGCACTGAAACCTTTACCAGCACCTTTTCTCTCTGGCCCGGCCCGATTTTAATGGTTTCCGGAGCAAAGGAAATGTTTCCGGCCAACATGCGATTGCCCTGGTTGCTGATCAGATCCGTGCAGTACATGCTGAAAACATCCGTTACCTCCCGGCTCTTATTTTCCAGTTCCATGGGAACTTCCGTTGCCGATCCGGGTTTCATCGGTTCAGGCATTTCCAGTTTTGGTACATCCGAAACAGGTGCCTCTTCTTTTTTTGTACCCGGTACCGTAAATGTGATCATTCGCTGCGTAAGATCTGTTCCGTATTTTGCTGCCACACCCACCAGATCCATGAAAATATCCACCACTTCGTGGGCATCATTCCTGAAACGTCCAAACAGGGCTTCTTTGCTTTCCTTGCGTATATCTTTGGTATCGAACAGTTTATCTTCCACCTCTTTTGCAGCGACAATGCCATCTGCCACTTCCTCCTCCAGAATGGAGGCCGCCTGTTGCACCACCCTGGAAGTGGATTTGGCAATCTGGCTGAATACCTCCTGTGCGACACTCGTCAGTTCGATGGCACTGGTAGCCGTATTCCCTTTCCGTTCTCTTGTGGATTCACTTTTCGGATTTATCGTTGACTTTTCTTGCATAATGGTTCCTCCTCTCATTATAAATCAGTGATTAGTATACATCATCAGAACGCAATATAACAGACCTCGATCAATGCTGCGATGCCTTTTCCTCCTGAAATGACGAGGGCAGTCATGTCATCCTGCGCGACCTCGACCTTTACATCTCCCTGTTCGACGGTCACATCTTCTGTTTTCAGCAATTCGCTTCCGGCATACACAGAGATGTGGAACGGCTGAGGTGACGCACTGGAGATTCTTAGCCACGCTTTATCTACAGGATAAGGAAATTCAATTCTGACGCCCTCCTGCGGGAATATCATTTTATTCACTCCTTCCGGTTCTCCGTGGGTCACCACCTTCAGGTCGCGTTCCACAGGTGAGAATTTGACCCCGTACTGGGTGATGCTGTCACGAATCACCGTACCCTCCTTCAGTTCCCGGAAATCCACACACAGGGGATTGGGCCGCTCGCTCTCAAAGCATGGGAACAGCTTGGTCATCCCCTTGATAAAGATGGAACCGATCGGGCGGTCGAGGAAGTTGACACTGATCGTATAGTCGCTTTTGGCGCAGATAGGTTCACACAGCCGTATGCACACAGGGACAGGCTGTCTGACCGATAGAAGCATATTCATGTCCACATTCATCGGATCCCTGGGCCAGTGCTGTATGGCCACGTTGGCCGGATCCTTTTCAAAGCGGATCTGTACCTCAGCCGGACTGCCCTTTTTGAACTGGTGCTCCAGCTGAGCTGGCTCTTTTGGCCAGGAGACGATATAGACGTGTTCTTTGTGCTCTTCCATTGCGGTAATTTTTTAAAATGTTTAAGAAAATTTAGTGGTTTACCTGCATTTTCTGCTAATGGTTAATGTGTTTCCCTTTCCAGTGAAATTTTTACGGGACAGGCTGCCTGGTCTTCGTACAGCGGATGATCCGGTGGCGATGCATAGTTCGATCAGCAGGGTCTCATCGCCGCCGCCTCTGAACACCAGAAAGGCTATCCCTTCCATCTCCAGTCTGAGGAGCTCGGGTTCCGGCTGCAGGGATGAACTGACGGTTCCAAGCAGATTCTCCTGCTCATCGTACGCTTCCATGAAGAAACGTTCGGAATGATGCCGGATGATGCTGGCCGTCACGATCCTGGCAATAAAAGGCAACCTTACCCTGACTCCCTGCCGTGGAACCGATAATTTACCCGCACCTTCAGGTTTTCCCCACACCACAATGCGAAGGTCTCTTTTCCCATCACTGGAAAAAGAAAATCCTTCCTTTTCGTACCTGGACCCGACATTTCTTTCCTTTTTCTCATCCTTCCAGTTCACACATATTCTTTTGGGGCCCTCAGGTTCTTCCTCTTCCTTCACAGGTTCTTCAAGCGGGCAAGGGTATGGCAGGATCATCACATCGTCAAACCAGGCATGAGCAGGTTCTTTATCGGACCTGAGTTCCAGGAAGATAGTCAGTGCATCTGCCTGAGCCGTGATGCGCCCTGCCAGCTGATCCCATGCATGCCTTATCCGGCCCTCCACCCATAAGATATCAGGAGCAGAAGGATCCTTTCCTCCTTTAGGATCGATACCAAGACGACATTTACCCCCGAATCTCTCATTGAGGTGGTACCAGGCGGAGACCTGGTAATCCCATCCCCGATTGGTGCCGATCTGCTGCCAGATGCCAGCCGCTCCGGACCGTTCAAGTACCATCTGCTGCGACCGCTGGCCGGAATGGACGATGAATTCGGCTGGCAGGAATTTAATCCCTGCAAGACCATCGGGTAATGCGGTGATTCCGGGAAGCGCTCCCGCACCCGGGACCGGATACGGTTCCCATTCATTGGCGACGACACCCTGCACCAGGCTGCGGAAACCCTCTTCAAAGGTCTTGTTCAACACATCCACAACCTGTACGATCAGCGTATCTGTTCCCGAAGCACCATCTGAGTCAATCACTTCACATTCAGCGAGAAAAGTGCCACAGGTATGATACACGTGCGTAGCCGCTGCAATGCCATATCCTTCAGGAGGCTCGTGCTTTTCCTTCACCGTGGTAGGCATACGTGGTGTGCAGTCACCGAACGACCAAAAGGCCCTGTGGGTATCGCACCAGCCCGGATCCCTGAACCGGGCAATGAGGGTTACCGGTGTGCACGGATATGCGTAGAAAATATTGCCGGCATCCACTTTCGGCGCCACATTCCTGACCCTGGCAATGAGCGAGTCCTCCTTCACACCACCATCTTTGTCCCTGACCTGAAGGGTGACCCTGTATTCACCATTATTGCACCAGGCGTGGCTGCCTGTGATCACTCCGCTGGACATAGGAGGTTCGTTGGTTTCAGTCAGCACACCTTTCTGGGGAAGTGTATCGTCACCAAAGTTCCAGGTAGCCTCATGTGTGTCCACCCACTCAGGATCGGAAAACGTGCCATAGAAATTCGCCACCTGCCCTTCATCGATCTCGATGTCGGGTCCGGCATCCACCGAGGGCCTGACATTTCTGACCTTCAGTGCCACCGAATGATGGGTGGTGGCTCCGCCATCCTCCGTCACCTTCACTTTGACCCTGGCCACATACAGTCCGTTGTCGATGTATTTATGATCCACCCCATGGCCCGAAGCCGATCCTCCATCACCCAGACGCCACTGGAAGGTGAGCGAGGGGTGGGCAGCACCCGCATCCAGGTGGATCGTCTGAAGCGATTGGCAGGCATAGGGTCCTCCGGCGTTAGCCGGCGACACCATGGTCATCTGGTACATGGCGGTGATCAGGATCGATCCTGAAAAGACCAGTCCGTCGGATTCTATACCCACAGCCTCCTGGAAGGTGGACTGAACCGTACCGATCCCCTGCAGTTGTTGTGGCCACGCGCCAATGGACTGAAGCTGTCCGCTCACTTCATCCTCCATGACTGCACCACCCACCCGTTCTGCTATCTTTTCAGCGACAGCAACCAGTACGATGGCGATGATCCCGAGAATGATCTCAAACAAGAAGGTCAGAATGGCCAGTAGCCATGCCCACCAGGGCAGATCAGCGTCCTTGTCAATTACATACGGTTCCAGTGTCTGACTACCATCAGCGGCCGGACTTGTCCACCGCAGGCCGATGTCAGCCCAGAAGTCGACTGTAACGTCCGTCTTGCAGATCGCATCCACTACGGTTACGTCTCCCCAGAAGTGGATGGCGCCCGAATGGCAATCCCAGTGAAGATGATTGACCGTGCATTCATAGCCTTCGATATCGGGGAATGTGGTGGGGATTCCCCCGAAACCACCTTCATCCCGTGGCCGGTCAACGATCTCACCGATCAGCTGTTCCACGTATGCATCATCCATTGCCACGGCAAAGGCCTGTCCCGCCGGGATGAAATTGACCAGTGCATTCTCATCGGCACCGTTCTGCGGATTGATGGCAATGGCCAGTGCATCGTTCAGCGCCTTCGGCCTTACTTCATCGATGGTGACCGAGGTGCCCTCCGGCGTTTCAGGCGTCCAGGCACCAAAGTACCTGCGCGACAGGATTTCCTGATGTACATGATCTCCAATGAGGGCCTCAATCTGGGCGACCGTAGGCACAGACACCCTGATCTCTCCAATGGTGTTCATGACGGTCGTTATTTCAGCCGACACCTGGGTGCTGATCAGCAGATCGAGGTCCATACCAAATGCGGCAGCTCCTGCTTTATCAGCCGTGTAATTTACACCTTCCTGACCGCTGGCAGGCTGGATATTTTCCACTGTTACGGTTCCCGAACTCAGGGTACTTTTCACTTCCCCTGCAGCATACTGGAAAGGCGCCGTGATCACAGCGTTTGCCCTGATACCCAGTGGGGATTGCACCAGTGGATTATTGAAGTTATTCAGGCGCAAGTAAATAGGAATGGAAACCCTGACGTGGCCTGCATCAGGTTGTGTCACCGAGATCTCCATCGCCGGATCGTTCTCATCATCATAGGTCTCCAGGTATGCATCGAAGGTAAAGATCCCATAGGATGTACCTTCCCGGGTGACAGCATGGGGTATGGTACCATCCACATAAAGGTCATGGACATATTCCCTGATCATCTGCAGGGTGATGGCTCCGATCGGATCACCGCTGGTGAGGGAGACCGTCACGCTGTTGCGGGCCAATCCCTCGAAGATCACCCCAACGTTGATGGTGGTTCCCGGTACGATGCCTAAAGGTGCTGTGATTCCAATGGCAGCCGTCATATCAAAGTGAGACAGTGATGGCACCGGAAGCGTACTCTGGTCCAGATCGACCTGGATCTGCGTGTCAAATCCCGCTGTGATCCCGTTGACAGCCGGGGCCATGACAAGGCTAAGGCCTTCCTTGGGTATGTTAACCTGCCCCGCCTGGACCTGATAGGGACCAATGGCCGTGCCGGTCGCGATCTCCACTTCATGCGGGATCGCCCCTTCGGCATCCGTGCCGCCATTGTCCCATGCAGCTTTGAGCATTTCCAGCAATACGGAAACGCCTACTTCAGCTACTATTTCAAAACCCTGTGTATTTGCCATTTCATTCCTCCTCATGGATTGGAGCACCACCGGGGAACGTCAGTCTGATACCGGTGATGGGTAACTTTCGTTTACCGGATTTTAATTCATTGTAATATACTTTCGAAGCAAATCCCGGTTTGCTGCGGTATATCTTCCGGAATTCCAAAAGAGCCGGCATGATGGGATGTGCATCTTTTAATTCCTGAAAAGGATCCGGCCAGGTTCCCTTTTTCCTGCTAAGCAGGGTCCTGGCGGTCTCAAGAACATCGGGGATTTCAACGGATTTTGTCACTTTTATCTTCCTCAGCTTCAGATCTTTCATCAGAAAAGATCCGACTTCCTGATCAGACCTGAAATCAAGTGGCTTATCCGCATGCTGGTGCAGTTCCTTTTCAAGTTCCTCCATGCGTTTTCGCTCCTGGGGAGTGAAACGGAGGAGCTTTTCCACCTCTTTTTCTACTTCATCGGTCAGCAAAAGACCCATCTCCCTGAAAGCAAGCAGGGGATTGGCTAATGCGCGCAAAGCAAGTTCCTGATCCTCATTCATCCGCCGGAGGATCTCAGGAACCAGACGGTGAAATTCCTTGAATGTCTGAATTCGTTTTCTTCCAAACATAACCTGAAAATTTAATTAGGATAAACCTGCTTATCTGACCTGAATGGTCATGTCATCCAACTGATAAACTGCTGTTTCGTAAGTGTTGCAGGTTCCTGCGCCTGAATGGGTGAAAAAGATGGGTTATAAATGAAGAAAGGGTAAAAGAGTGTATAAATGTACGACAAAAATCAGGAAAATCCAATTTTCATTGGAAATAATTTCAACCCCCTCCCAAATTTTACCGAACTCTTTATATATTTGTCAATTCAATATATCTGGTCATCTTCCCTGCATTAAAAATTCCATTAAATCCGGAGGTCAATATGAACATTTACATTATCATTGGCGCTGTCATCGTACTATTCTTTTTTTGGGGATTACGGATCGTCAGGCCCACGCACAAAGCACTCATTGAACGTTTCGGGAAATACAACCGGTTTGCCAACGCCGGATTTCACTGGATCATCCCCATGATCGAAAAGATGTACCGTGTCAATATCACCGAACAGATGGTGGATGCAGAGCCACAGGAGATCATCACCAACGATAACCTGAACGCCAGGGTGGATGCCCAGGTGTATTTCAAAGTGAAGGAGGACGAGGATAGCGTAAAGAATTCACAGTATCACGTCAACAATTACAAGATTCAGATCGTCAACCTGGCCCGTACCACCCTGAGGAATATCATCGGTACCCTTACCCTCAAGTCAGCCAACAGTGAGCGTGGAAAGATCAATTCAGAATTGCACCGCACCCTCAGGGAGGAGACCATGAGCTGGGGAATAGAGATCGTTCGGACAGAGCTCAAGGAAATTGATCCGCCGAAGGATGTACAGGATACCATGAACAAGGTGGTGAAGGCAGAAAATGAGAAGATCGCTGCCATCGACTTTGCCACGGCGCGGGAAACGGTCGCCGACGGTGAAAAACGTGCCAAGATAAAAGAAGCGGAGGGAATCAAGCAATCCCGGATCCTTCAGGCGGAAGGGGAAGCGGAGGCCATTCGCCTTGTAAACGAAGCGGCCGATAAGTATTTTGTCGGCAATGCCCAGTTGCTCAGAAAACTGCAAACCCTGGAAGTCTCCCTGGAAAACAATGCAAAAATTGTGGTCCCTGCCGGAACTGAGCTGGTCAATATCATTGGCGACATGGCTGGAATCGTTCCGCTGCCGAGAAAAGGCAAAGAGTAATCAATAATATCAAAACGACATACCGCGTAGCCACCTGATCCTGATTGATGATCCCTTGTCGAGGCTGTATCATAAGTACTTAACCGCTAAGGTACACAAAGGTTATCACGAAGATCACAAGGGACAAAAAGATAATTATCAACAACTTGGTGTTCCTTGATGTAATCCTTCGAGTTCCTTTGTGGTTAAATAATGATTTTTAATGCAGACCCTCCCCGGGACATGGCAATTGCCAACTGGCTACTCCCTGTTATTCGTATACTTAACGATAATGTCGTTCCGCAGTTCAATAAACATTTCCGTGATCTGATCCATTAGTCCGTTGGAATAATCCGTCAGATAGTTCCTTGCGGCAGCAGGATCGCTGTGATACAGTCTGAGAGCCTCTTCCTCAATGGCCTGTTGTTTTTCAAAGATTTGGTTTTCAAACGGATCTCTGATTGCACGCACATCCTTGATCACTTCCTGGAATTTCAGGTTCGCCAGGTTGTCCACAAAATCGATCGCCCAGCGCGCTGAGCGCTCGTCGTATTTTTCAGGATCATAGAGGTTGTATGTCTCAGCCACCGAAAGATTGCCTGCGTAGATTGGCACATAAGGGCTGAAATATGGATTGTCGAGGTATACCCAGTAGACGCCTCCGATCTCATCGGGCAGCCATCCACGCAGTTGCATCACCATCCCGTAATGTCCCCTGTGACGCGCCACCGGCCTTCGGTAGGTAATCTCCAGGAGCTTCCTCAGTTCGCTGCCAGGGAAGGGAGTGGCCAGAGGGCTTTTGATGTATCCGCCTTTTCCGTCGGGAACCAGCCACTGGGGACCGGAGGTCATATCGTAGATGGTACCTTCAAACGTAGATCGTTGAAAAGCAATGATGTCCTGTACGGAGATCTTTTTCTCCGGCACTGCCGAAAATGGATAGATGGACAGGGGCTCTACGATCTGGAAGTACTGGTTGATCCCCTTGTAGGGATTATCGTGCAGGAACCGGTCGGGCCATTGTTTCAGGTTTGGCGCGAAGGTCTGAAAGAACAGCCAGAAGCGGCTGGTGGCATATTCAGCGGGAATGGGAGCGTAGATCTCCTGCCAGATAAAAGGTTTTCCGGAGGAAGGATCGTACCATCCGCGATCGATGGCTTCCTGCATATAGTTAGCGGAAACCATAAAATTCTCCTTATCCTTTGCATTGATCTCCTTGATGATACTGAAATTCGGGATCATGGTCGCCTGGTCGTCGGGAAGGCGCTGTGCGGCCCAGATAGCTCCTGGCTTGCCGCTTTCAGTCGTCCACCCCGGGCCGACGCCGAACACCTCCAGGATCCAGGCTTCTTCGGTGTCAGAGACGACCAGGGTTTCAGAACCTGTTCCGCTGGAAGGCAGAAAGCCATAGCGTGTAACCAGGTCACCGATGAAGAGTACTGCCTCGCGGGCTTTCTTATAGCGTTGCAGGGCAAAGATCATCGCCTGTTCGATGGTCATGATCTGTTGGCCATTATCGATGGAAGCCACCAACTCAGGCCGCTGATCGGTGGTGCTTTCGGCAATGCCCAGCTGGAATTCGTTCATATGGGAATAGGCTGACTGGAAGTAGGTGTAGGTTTGGCGGACCTGTGGAATGTATCCCAGGATCCTGCCGTCGTCGTTCAGGGGTTTATGTGCATCCTGAATATCGAGGTAAACGGGTGCCATGGCAACTGCCCCGAATGTGCGTCCTGGAACGACAAATATCCGTGAGTCGGGTCCTGCGTCGGTGTGGGAGATGATCACCGAGCCATCGGCCGAGGCTTTCTTCCCCACGGCAATGACAGTACAGGCATTCGAATAAAGAAAAATGCCCAATACGATAAAACCAGCCAAAAATAATGCTATAAATTTCATATGTCAGAATTTGCAGGTAAAGGTACAATGATTTATTTCTCCTCTCAATCAAAACGCCGCCACAAATCCCACACTGGCTTTACCGAACTCCTGCCCTGTGAATCCCTGTGTATACTCTCCCACCAGCCGGATGTTGCGTCGCAACAGGTACCCTGCATGCAACGTGGCAGAGGTGTAATCAAGGTTATCCAGGTCCGAATCTACCCAGTTGAAAAGCGCAGTCAGATACCAGTCGCTCCGGTCGCCCCTGGGCGAATAGATGAGCTCTGCAAAACCGCCCTGAGTCATCACATCCTCCTCTACGGCAATGGCGTCGGTTTCCACTACGACCTTTGAATCATTGCGATACAGATACTGCACATTCAATATGAACTTTTCATTGAAATCCAGGGTCAGGTTCGGCCCGAACATGTACATGCTGCTGGTCATTGAAGTGACATCCTTCAGCGCTTCCTTTCCATAATAGCCAAAAAATCCGAGGTCAACGTTTTTTCCGGCTGATTGGGAGATCTTTAACAGAAAATTCTTGTATTTATCTATGTCAAACAAGTACCCTTCACCCGCGGGACCTATCCCGTTTCCATTCACTACCTCCAGGACGAAATCCGTACCCGTCTTCAGTCCGTAATCAAACAGAAGCCCCCTTTCGTATTTAAGCGAAATGGATGAATTCCCCGGTCTGACCGTAAAGATTGTATAATCCTCAAGGGTGTACCGCAATTCTCTTTTGTAGAGCGGATCGCAGGCCTGGAATTGACCAAAGGAAATGTTGACCCCGCTTCCGAAAAGGTCATGGTACATGATAAACGCATCTTCAATACCCGCCACTTCTCCCCTTTCTCCCATAAAGAAATAAAAATAATAGGATAGCTTTTTGGAAATCTCTCCTCCCGAGAGCAATTTAAGGCCCCAGGGAACGCCGAAATCGGCGGTTTTTCCATCTGCATAATTATAGGAGAGGAATCCCTCAAAGCGCAGTGCCAGCGGTACTTCCCTCAACAGCGAGAGTTTATCGTCCCCCACTGGTACAAAATACCTGGGGGCTTCCACATCGGTCAGCCGGAAACCCGCTCCGGCAAAATCATCCCCAAACGCTTTCAGCCTTGGCATGGCGGGCGTATGACACACCTGGCAGCTGAACTGGTATTTGCGGGCAAAGGCAGGGATGGCATTCGATTGTTTACAGAATGAGAAAGCAAAGATCATCAATGCCATTCCGCTTAAAACAAGAGAACCTGTCTTTTTCATGTTGTGTTCGTTTATGTTGTTTGTATAAAATTACGGCAGCACAGTGAAATGCGTCGTGTGACTGTTCACCAGCCTGACCTCCGATTCCTCGGCTGGGACCTTGAGCAGGTCGGCCACGGGTTTGACCAGCAGCTGGTAATTGAGTGTGGCTGTGACGTTCATATCTCCGGCAGCGGCATTGAAGGGGATCTGAAAAGTGAACGTCTCCACTTTAGTCTCCCGGGGACCAATACGGTAGTCAACTCCCAGTCTGGCCGTATTCCACTGCATAATGGTCATGTTTCCCTGCGGATCAAAGTAAGGCATCCGGAAGATCCGGTTACCGACGGGTATTCCATCACGTTGTACACCTTTGAAGTCCAAAATGCCCAGGGGTACGCCCATATCCTGGTAGGCCAGATGATCTCCGGAAATGGTATATTCTTCCCCTTCAAAACCTTTTTTATCAACAGACAGATGATAAACCTTGCCGGCCGCGTCAGTCGCCTCCACATTAAGCCATGCGATCCGGTCTTCCACGCTGCCTGTGGGAAACTTATGCCCTGTTTTCTGATTGAAAAGGGCAACGGTGAGCACCACGGTTTCACCCGGCTCGGCTTCCCGTATGTCGGGCTGAATCCGCAGTTCAATCGTTCCCCTGACCTTACCGGGATCATGGGCGCCATGGAAAAGGTGCAACCGCACGTCATCGTAGTTCTGACCCATCGCCGCTGCCTGGAAGGGCGCTTTAGGCATATGGCAATCCTGGCACCGGACTCCTTCCTTTGCATACGGACCTTCCTTCCATTCCAGCTGGGTGCTCTTTACCCAGACACCGAACGGATTTTTTTCGTTGTGGCAGTTGCCGCAAAATTCAGTGGTACGGTGAAAATCACTTACCACGATCTTATGAGCCGGTGATTCAACTCCTCCTCCACGTGGACCGTACTTCGTGGATCCGGGTTGAACCACATAACTGAAATTAAAGGGTGGCTCGGAACTGGCACCCTGGATCAGATGGCAGACCTCGCAGGAAACAGACTCGTTGGCCATGGTGTTTTCCGATGGCCGGGCCGGAGGCATCACCTCGCTTCCCATGAATCCGATGGGGGTATGGCAACCGTTACACCCATCAACTACATCTTTAATGGCAGGTACCTTTGCTGCCTGTGCAACGGCCAGGTCGAAATATTCGATCTCGTCCCAATGATGGGTATAAGCCTGCGACATCATCGACTGCGTCCATTGCTCGTAGAATCCCGTGTGGCATTGCCTGCACTTCTTAGCCTGTTCAAAATCCTTATAAGAGAATTTTTGCTTGAGATCCTCGGGCCGTACGAAGGTCGTGTAGGTAAAAGCAAGGAGAGAAGCCGCACCCAGGATGATCATAACTAAAAAAGATGACAAATTAATGTTTATTTTCCGTTTCATGGCTTGAAGGATTTATTGCTTTCGAAATTAATCCGGAAAAACGCGTTTGCCAAATTTTTTACCACCGAATTCCATTATTTGGATTGGGCCTCATCGGGGATCCTGGTATTTTGAGACAACACAATCCCTACAAAACTTTGGCTATTTCCCATCTTTAGTTTACATCGATATAACACACATTTTATAATAAATTATTTATCAATCATTTATCTTCTTTATATACCCTACATGATAGTTTATCGTATGCACCTGACTAAATGACTAGCATAACAGCACATAAAATATTTCCTGTATCTTTGAAAAGAAAAAATGCAGCTGTTATGTTATCTTTCAAGCATGCCAACAAATCAATCAAGCAGATTGACCAGTTCCTGGATAAGGTAGACGAAGGCAACCTGATCTTTAAGGAAGGTGTCAGGAATTATCTGAACGGCAACCGGGAAAGTTTTTTGGATAACCTGAAAACGATTTCTGCCCTTGAAAGCGATGCAGACATCCTGCGCAGAAAAATTGAAAACACGCTATACACCCAATCCCTCATGCCCCAGCTCAGAGGGGATATCATGCGGCTGCTCGAGGAACTGGACAATATCATCGATCTGGCCAAGCATAACCTGTTCCAGTTCGATGTGGAGGTGCCTTACGTTCCCACCGAGCTTAACCAGGAGTTGATCCGGCTGACGGAGTTGTCAGTGGCAGCGGTTGAATCCCTCATTCCTGCTGCCCGTTCTTATTTCAGGGATCCTGATGCCATAAAGGAAAACCTGCACAGGGTCTATTTATTTGAAAAGGAAGTAGATAAGATGGCGGACAGCATCAAGCGGAAGGTCTTTCAGGAGATGCAGGGCCTGAAGCTCAGCGAGAAATTCCATCTGAGGTATTTCACGCTTCACATCGAGAGTCTTTCGGATAAGGCTCAGCAAGCGGCAGACCTGCTCAATATCATGGCCATCAAGAGGTCGTTGTAACCCGGAACATGATGCTTCTCCTCATTTTCATATCGAGTGGATTATTTCTGGGCTGGTCGCTGGGGGCGAACGATGCGGCCAACATCTTCGGGTCAGCCGTTGGTTCCCGGATGCTCAGTTTCCGCAGGGCTGCCATCATTGCCAGCATCTTCGTCATACTGGGTGCTGTCTTCCAGGGCAAGGGAGGGGCTGAGACGCTGAATGAGCTGGGTACAGTGGATGCACTGGGCGGAGGCTTCACCGTTACGTTATGTGCTGCCTTCACCGTATACGTCATGACAAAACGCAGGCTGCCCGTATCCACCAGCCAGGCCATTGTGGGGGCGATCATCGGATGGAGTCTTTTCACGGGAAATGCTACCGACATGTCGGTGCTTCGAAAAATATTCATTACATGGATCAGCGGGCCGGTGCTGGGCATGCTGTTCGCCGCCGGCCTGTATCTGTTGCTGCGCTGGGCTCTGCGAAGGGCAAAAATCCATGTGATCAAGCTCGACTCCTACATCCGCACCGGTCTGATCCTGGCGGGAGCCTTTGGAGCCTACAGCCTCGGTGCCAACAATATCGCCAATGTGATGGGAGTATTCGTCAGCAGTGCTCCTAATATGATACTGGATTTCGGAATATTCCGGCTTGACGGAGTACAGCTCCTGTTTTTGCTCGGAGGGATTGCCATTGCAGTGGGCATTTTCACATACGGTCAGCGTGTCATGCAAACTGTCGGTAACGATATCCTGTCCCTCAATCCTGAAGCAGCCATCGTTGTTGTGCTTGCACAGGCCCTGGTCCTGTTCCTGTTCTCATCCTCCACCTTCTCGGAACTGGTAGCGAAAACCGGTTTGCCTCCCCTGCCACTGGTCCCGGTTTCTAGTACCCAGGTGGTCATTGGGGCCGTGCTGGGGATCGGGCTGGTGAAAGGAG
Source organism: Bacteroidota bacterium (assembly GCA_022711405.1). GTDB lineage: Bacteria > Bacteroidota > Bacteroidia > Bacteroidales > JAGONC01 > JAGONC01. The sequence goes on along the minus strand of JAKLFC010000004.1, from coordinate 193,683 downwards.
TCCGCGAAATAAAAATGAAAACACTGGGAGGAGTAGCTGTGGGCTGGATCGCCACTCCGGTCATTGCAGGGATCCTTACGTTCTTCCTGTTGTTTTTCATGCAAAATGTATTCGATCTTGAAGTAACAAAAGGAATGTCTTCAGCAGATACAGTCGAAAAACTGGTACAGCCACCCAGAATCCTGAATATGATCATCTATGGTTTATTGATCATGTCACTGGCTGTGATAACCCTGCTTCTTACCTATATTTTCCGGCAGCAAAAGCTCCGTCTTAAGACAGAAAATGAACTGCTGATCCAGCAAAACCAGAATTACATGGTTCAGCAATCGATCAGCAATTTGGAGATCAGCGCAATACAAAAGCAAAATGAGTCACTGCACAGCAAACTGGAAAACAAACGAAAAGAATTCATTGATATCGCCCTGAACCTGACAGAACAGCGAATGTTCCTGGAATCGCTGCTGGAGGAACTCGATCAGCTTCAACGGCTGAACGACCCGAACACACTGGGAATCCGGCTAAAAGGGCTCAGCACAAGGATCCGGCAGAGAATGAGCTTTTCCACTGAGAAGGAAAACTTTTACAGCCAGGTGGAACAGGTGCACAAGGATTTTCAGGAAAAACTGTCCACAGGCTTTCCCCACCTTACCGAACAGGAGAAACGCCTTGCCATGCTGATCCGGTTGAATTTATCTGCCAAGGAGACAGCTACCCTTCTGAACATTTCGCCCAAAAGCGTGGAGGTAGCGCGCTACAGGCTTAAAAATAAACTAAAACTTAAAAAAGAGGAGAACCTGACTCAATATATCATTGACTTGTGATTTATTATTGCCATATTTGAAAAATTTTATTTATAAACGTCATAACCAGTATCCATATCTGTACGATTCATGATAAATTCAAATATTATTAACTAAATTTCAGAGTATTATGAAAAATGTTTATGCCATTCTCATCCTGTTGATGATGTTCATCTATCTTCCGGTGGATGCCCAGGTGCGCACCGTTACCGGCAAGGTTACCTCAAACATTGGACAGGAGCCGGTAAAAGAAGCATCCGTGAGCCTTAAGGGTACAGATGTAGCCGTCAAAACCGATGAAAACGGGATGTACTCCATTCAGGTAAGTGCAACCTCATCGGATGTACTTGTATTTACGCATCCCGATCATGATAAGATTGAGATCGGACTCAATAACAGAAGTGTAATGGATATCATGATGATCTATAATGTCCGGTACAATCAGTATGGAGTTCGTGTCAACCGAAATCCTTTGTTCTCGGAAGAACGGAACGGGATCCTGGTATTTGAGAGCTATAAGAATGATTACCGTTTCTGGTTCGATTTCCGTGTCCAGGCCGACGGGGCATGGTTCTTCGGGGATGTAATGAATCCGATCGGCAATGGTTACTCCATCCGGCGGGCACGTCTGGCCGGAAAGGTCGAGGTGGGAAAACACTGGTATGGTGAGCTTGACCTTGATTTTTCCAACTCAGAACTGGAACTCAATGATGCGTATCTCGAATACACATTCAACAAGGGCGTTTCGCTGAGAGTCGGAAACTTCAAAGAGTATTACTCAATGGAAAGAACAACGACCTCTCGTTATGTGACCTTTATCGAGCGCCCCAATGCCGTGAACGCATTTGCACCTTCGCGCCATATTGGTGTGGGCGCTTCCTATAATTATAAATGGTTGCTGATGCAGGGGGGTGTTTTCTTCCAGACGATCGGTGATGTGGAAGAAAGAATATTCTCAGAAGATAACAACAAAGATTACGGGATGGACGAAGGATATTCCCTCACGGGAAGGCTGGTACTCATGGGCTTCCATGATGATCTGAACAAGAGGTTACATCTTGGGATTTCCGGATCCTACCGGACTCCTAAAACGGACGCAGAAGTGCGCCAGACCTTACGTTACAGCACACGGTCGCTGACCAGTATCAACCGGAAGAAGTACATGGATACCGACCTGATGGGCGGTATCGACCATGCGACCCTTGGCGGGCTTGAGGTCGCCGCGTTCTATAAAGGCTTCAGGATCCAGGGTGAATACCTGATGAGTGGTGTACATGATACGCTGGGCGGTGTAAAGACCACGAACAATTTTGACGGATTTTATGTCTTTGGAAGCTGCCTGCTTTTCGGAGGGAAATATAACTACAACAACGAAGACGGTGAATTCACGCAGGTGTCCAGGGGCAAGAAATGGGGCGACATTGAGCTGGCTTTGCGCTACGACTACCTGAGCCTGAACGGCGGCATGGATAAGATTATGGGAGGAGCCGGGGAAGGCTACACCTTTGGATTGAATTACCATATCACCAATAATGTAAAGATAATGTTCAACTATGCTTACCTTAACCATGACCGTTATGCCAATGGAAAAGGCAAACTATATGTCGGCTATGATGCTGACGGAAACCTGACCAAAGATCCTAAACAGGTCGTGGACGAAGCGGGTAAAGCAGGGGAAGACTATCATATGGTCTCGGTCAGGTTCGAAATCGATTTTTAAAAGAAACCTTAACAATATACCTATATAAAGATGAAAACACGATATTTTACAATGATGTTCTTCATAGCCGCGCTTTTCATTAGCGGCTGTGTAAAAGATGAAATTTTCGAAGGACCTCCCGTGATTGCTAACATGTCGATGAGTCCTTTGGCACCGGGAGATAATGATATCGTCACTGTTACAGCGAAGGTGACCAGCAATGATGGCGTAAAGGCCGTTATCCTCTTTTATAAGGCAGTTACTGGTGATTTTATAAGTGTATCCATGACGGCATCCGGAAGCACGTATTCGGGGAAGATTCCTGCACAGGCCAGTGGGATTCAGGTTTTATATTACATTGAAGCTGAATCCAATGCAGGTAAAAAGACAACCAATCCGGCCGGCGCACCCTCTTCAACAGCAAGTTATACCGTAGGTGCACCATCCATTCTGATGAATGAAATCTATTCAAGAGGGATCCCTGAAACAGATCCGGACTGGATCGAGATCTACAATAACTCAGACAGTCCGGCCGATATCAGTGGTTATAAGATTTATGATGTGGGCGGACAGTCAGGAACCAAAACAAAATTGGAGTTTCCTGCCGGATCCACCATACCTCCTAAAGGATTTCTGGTGATCGTGACCGATGTTGGAGGTGATTCGGGTTTCGGCCTGTCCAGCGCCGGAGAAGAAGTCTGGTTTGAAAACGCCAGCGGTGCAGTCATCGACAATGTCGTCTTTCCTGCCTTTGAACCCACGCAATCATATGGGAGGGTACCGGATGGCAGCCCAAACTGGCAGATCATGAATACCATTTCAAGGGGATCGGCTAACAGTGATATTCTGCCTCCCCCCACCCTTTTCATCAATGAAGTATTCTCCCAGGGCACAACGCAAGATGCCGACTGGGTGGAGATCTATAATGCTTCTGCATTCGATGCCGACATCAGTGGGTATAAAATCTATGACAGCGGAGGACAATCGGGTTCCAAACCCAAAAAAGAATTTCCGACCGGGACCACCATTACAGCCCACGGCTTTGTGGTCATCGTCACCGATGACGCCGATGCCAGCGGTTTTGGTCTCTCCAGCGACGGCGAGGAGATCTGGCTGGAAAATCCTTCCGGCAATGTCATCGACAACTGCGTATTTCCGGCATTAAAAGCCAGCGAATCCTACGGACGCTATCCTGACGGAGCCTCCACCTTCCAGGCATTCTATGTCGTGACCAAAGGCGCGGCCAATGACAATACACCACCTCCCCAGGTAAGGATCGTGATGAATGAGCTCTATTCGCAGGGTACCACGGAGGATCCCGACTGGATCGAGGTGTACAATGATTCTGACATCGATGTGGACCTCTCCGGTTACAAGATCTACGACAGCGGCGGTCAGGCGGGCACTAAGCCGAAGAAGGAATTTCCTGCCGGAACGATTATTTCATCAAAGGGCTTCGTTGTCATCGTGACCGACGATGAAGCGGAAAGCGGATTTGGACTGTCGAGCGGCGGCGAAAAGGTCTGGCTGGAAAATGCTGACGCCTCTGTCGTTGACAGTGTGGAATTTCCGGCGCTGGAAGCTGCACAGTCTTACGGCCGTTATCCCGATGGCACTGAAAACTGGCAGGTGCTTTATACTGTCACGAAAGGCGCGGCCAACAGCAATGTGATCCCTGATGTAGTGCTCATTTGGATGAATGAAGTCTACTCCAGAGGAACAACGGAAGATCCGGATTGGATCGAAATTTTCAACGACTCTGATAAAGACATTGATCTGTCAGGCTACAAAATCTTCGACAGCGGCGGCCAGGCTGGCACCAAGCCGAAGAAAGAATTCCCAGGTGGTACCGTCATTCCTTCCAAGGGTTTCTTTGTGATCGTGACCGACGATGCAGCCGAGAGCGGATTCGGGCTGTCGAGCGCCGGGGAGCAGGTGTGGCTGGAAAATGCCATTGGTACGGTCATCGACAGTGTTACCTTCCCCGCACTGGAAGAAACGCAATCCTATGGACGTTACCCGGACGGGACCGATAACTGGCAAGTACTGTATACCATAACACGGGGCGCAGCCAACAGCAATGCCGTGCCGGGAGGAGTGGTGATGAACGAACTTTATTCCCGCGGTGTGGTCGGTGATCCCGACTGGGTAGAGATCTACAACAATTCCCCCGTGGAGCTTGATATCAGCGGGTATAAGATCTATGATCCGGGTGGACAGTCGGGCACCAAGCCAAAGAAAGAATTTCCTGCAGGAAGCGTCATTCCTGCCCTGGGCTGGCTGGTGATCGTGGTGGATGATGATGATCCCAGCGGATTCGGACTCTCCAGCGGCGGCGATGAAGTGTGGCTGGAAGATCCCAGCGGCACCGTGATCGACAATATCGCCATACCGGCCATGGAAACGACACAGTCGTACGGAAGGCTGCCCGATGGCTCAGACACCTGGTAACTGCTGAATACCATCACAAGGGGTACGGCCAATATGCCGTAAAGCAGGGGAAGTTAACCATTTAGGAGCTGTGTCAAAATTCAACTTAACCACGGAGTACACGGAGGATTCACGGAGAACACGGAGTTTAAATGACTCGTTATCAATCCTCTGTGCACTCCGTACTCTTCCGTGATCTCCGTGGTTAAATTAAAACCGTCTGTTTTGATTCACCTTCGTTAATTAAATTGTATTTTCATAATCCCACGTCCCTTTAAAGAGGGGCTAAAAAAATGCTTCATAATCACAGTCAATGATACTATTAACCAGAAAAATAAACTATGGTAGAAAAAATGACAGTCGGACAGGCGACCCAACCACGATATGAGTTCCGGTCGTTCGGGCAGAATTTCGACAATGCCTGGAAGCGGATGGCCCGCCTCTCGGTGCCCATTCCCGAAAAAGTCTGGGAGCGCTATTCAGAGGAGATCTACATCATGTCGCGGGTCAACGATATCAACAACACCAAGATCCGCGACGGGAAGATGGATATCAAAACATATGTGCACACGCTGGAGGGCCTGGAGCTGTGGGATCCCCTGATGAAAGGAGAATTCCCCATGAAAGCAGAAATGCTTGCCGGAGAGGTCTTTCCTGCCTTCCAGGTAAAGATGCCGCAACTTGTAAAGCCAGAATATTCGTACGCTGAATTTATGGACATGATCCGCAGCCACCCTGATCTGCAGGCGGTGCGGGTGTGTAAAAAACGATACGGCTACATGGTGAATGATACCATTTGCGAGTATGGCATTGTCCTGATCAATGGGGCCAGAGTAGTCACCGTTAACTCAGAATCTACTGAAATAGAGGATATTAAAAAAACGATCCAGGATATTGGCCTTCAGGGGATTGAAAATATCAATTACCTTCAGGCCATCAAACGCGTGATCGGTATGATCGCTAAACCACTGGCAAACGAAAACATCTGAAAAATGGCACAGGAAATCGAACGCAAATTTCTGGTAATGGGTGATTTCAAACCTTTTAGCATAAAAGCAACCCGGATCACCCAGGGGTATCTGTCTTCGGTCCCCGAACGGGCTGTACGGATCAGGATCAAGGGAGACAAAGGCTATATTACGGTCAAAGGGATCGGCAACGCCTCCGGTGCCAGCCGGTATGAATGGGAAAAGGAGATCCCCTTGGCAGAGGTGGAAGAACTGCTGAAGATCTGCGAACCAGGCGTGATCGACAAGACCAGGTACCTGGTCCCTGCCGGAAAATTCACCTATGAAGTGGATGAATTTTATGGAGAAAACCAGGGGCTGGTATTGGCAGAGATCGAGCTGCCCTCGGAGCAGGAATCCTTCGAGAAGCCTGGCTGGCTGGGAGAAGAGGTCACGGGAGATGTAAGGTATTATAATGTCATGCTCATGAAGCATCCGTTTACTACCTGGTAATCTGATACGACAAAAAATCATCTATGGAAGAAAATAAGCTCCCTAAGGCTGTGTATGATCCTTTGGATATGCATCAGTACCGGATTGATAAGCTCCCCAGGAGGGAGAAGTCGAAATTTGAACGGTGGCTGGCGATTCTTGGTCCACCTGTTGCATTGCTGGCTTTTATCATTCTGGGGTTTTTCACACAATTGCCTTTCCTGACCGACATTGATCCTGCACGGATCATTTCAGAAGAGGCCAGGGAAGCATTTCAAACATTAGGATCTGAAGCATTTTCGAGAAGCAATCACCTTATGCTGGCAATATTTGCAGCCAGCATCCTGCTCTGGCTCACCAATGCCATTCCCAATTACCTGACCTCACTCATCGTGATCATCAGCATCATTCTCTGCAAGGTCGTGCCTGAAAAGGAGGCACTGGCACAGCTGGGACATCCCGTAATGTGGCTTAACATCATGTCGTTCGTGCTTGCAAGCATGCTGGTGACCACAGGTCTGGCAAAGCGTTTTGCCCTGTGGTTTCTGTTGAAATTTGGCAAGAGTGCCGGATCAGTCTTTCTGAGTTTTCTGGCCATCAATACGATATTGTCTGCATGCATTTCCTCTACCACAGGAAAGGCCGCGATCATGCTACCCATATTTATGGTGATCTCGGCCATTTACGGAGCCAGACCCGGTGAAGGAAAAAGAAATTTCGGGCGAAGCCTGGTTTTACAGAACCTCCTGCAGATTAATCTCGGAGCTGGGGTATATATGACAGGTTCAGGGGCAAATCTGCTGGCTGTTGCCATCATCGGCGGCGCTATCGGGGGAAAGATCTTCTATGGCGACTGGCTCATGGCGATGTTCCCTGTAATGGTTGGAATAATGCTCATCGGTTATCTGCTGGCCATGAAGGTATTCTTCCCTCTTTCGCCCGAAGAACGCAGACCGCAGATCGAAGGAGGGATGGAGCGTCTGCGCCAGGAATACAGGAGACTGGGAAAACTAAGCACTCAGGAGGTTAAAGCCCTAATCATCTTCTCCCTGATCCTGGGTTTCTGGGCCACCGACCGTCTGCACGGCATCAGTGCGACGGTTGTTGCGTTTGTGGGAGCAATCATTGCACTGACACCACGCATCGGGATCGTAAAATGGAACGACGTGGAGATCCCCTGGCACCTCATGCTTTTCTCAGCGGGCGCATATGCCCTGGGTTCCGGTCTCTCTCTTACCGATCTGCCGTCCATCAGTGTCAATGCCATTTTTGATCAGTTTGGTGTAGGGGGGCACACTCCCTTCTGGGTATTGTATGTATTGATGACAGGAGTCATGGCGTTCAGCGGATTGATTTTCCAGTCTACGGCCATGCGCGCCATGATCTTTGTCCCCATTGCCATCGGCATCGCGGGTCGGTTCGGGTACGATGTGATCAGCCTGGCGCTGCCCACCGCTTTCATGATCGAGCACGTGTACGTCTTCCCATTCAACAGCAAGCCTGCCGCTCTTCTGTACGAGACGGACATGTACTCGTTTACCGACACGATGAAGTATGGCATCGCCATGATGGTGATCTCCTGGCTGGTGATCATCCTGGCGGGAGAGACCTGGTTCCGTGTGGTGGGGATCACACCGAACGGAGTGTTTTAGCCCTTCGGGCAAAACCCAAATTCCAGAATACAAATTCCAGGCTGTTCCCCCGTTTTTTTCTTTCTGCTAATCTAAATGACAATTAATATTGACATTGCCAAACTATTGTTGTACATTTAGAACCTCATTTTCCTTTTCTACATATCAATCATTTGCATCATGAAAAATCATTTATTTCTGATCATCGCCCTCATGACCGGAATGGTCATGACCATGAACCTTTCATCCAGGGCGCAGGCACCACAATCCATTAATTATCAGGCCATTGTGCGAAATGCCGGCGGTGAACCCATGGCCGACCAGATGGTGGCCATCCTGGTTAACATCCGACAGGGAAGCGATGCTGGCCCCGTGGTCTATGGCGAAACGCATTCTGCCGTGACAAGCCCCCTGGGGCTGGTCAACCTGCAGATCGGTACTGGGACGGTGATCACCGGCAGTTTCCCCGATATTGCATGGGAATCCGGTTCATATTACCTCGAGCTGGAACTCGATCCTGCAGGGGGAACAGCTTATATTCCCATGGGCACCACCCAGCTGGTGTCGGTCCCCTATGCCCTGTTCAGTGAAAAGACCGGCCAGGAGTATACGGCTGGATCCGGGATCGATATTACAGATCATCAGATCACTAATACTGCTCCCAATGCCAGCCACACCGGTGATGCCTCGGGAAGTGAAACACTTATTGTAACAGGCATCCAGGGACGGCCGATATCGGCCGCAGCACCTGCCACGGAACAGGTACTGCAATGGAACGGCTCACAGTGGATTCCCGCGACGGTTACCTCTGGCGGAGGGACAGATGGCTGGTCGCTGACCGGCAACAGCGGCACTAATCCGGCGGTGAATTTCCTTGGGACCACGGATGATCAGCCATTGAAGTTCAGGGTGAACAATCTCCCGGCCGGAGAGATCAACCCGGGAAACGCCAATCATTCGTTTGGGATCCAGGCACTTTCCTCCAACACTACTGGATTTAATAACACCGCTTTGGGGTATCATGCTCTATCCCTTAACTCCACCGGTCACGTAAACAGTGCTTTTGGTGTGGATGCACTTAAATCCAACTCGTCCGGTTACAGCAACAGTGCATTTGGAGGTGGAGCACTTGCTTCCAACACGACAGGTTATGAAAACGCGGCTTTTGGTTCTTCGGCACTTTACACGAACACGACCGGCTTCCGTAACACGGCCATTGGAAATTCAGCACTTGTCGACAATTCGATCGGCTGGTGCAATACGGCGGTCGGAGATCGTGCACTTGCCAATAACACGGGTGGGAACACGAATATTGCCATTGGCTTTAGTGCACTGTACAACAACAGGGCAAACAGTCGCAGCACTGCCATCGGACACCAGGCGATGCTATTTGCTGATGACCGGACAGAGGGCCGGGAAACCTACAACACGGCGGTGGGTTATGAAGCCCTCATGGGAAGCAGTCCGGCGGGCAATAATACCGGCCGGTACAATACGGCGGTCGGGGATCAGGCTCTCTCTTCCAATACGACCGGCGATTACAACACTGCCAGCGGAGCCAGGGCACTGGATGCCAACACCGATGGTAAACGTAACACTGCCAGCGGAGTCGGCGCGCTGCGTTTAAATACGACCGGGAGTAACAACACCGCGAGCGGATTGGATGCACTCTATTATAACACGACAGGTGACAATAACACAGCCATCGGCCACACCGCCCTTTTTTCCAACACCACGGGTTATTCAAATGTCGCGATCGGAATCGGAGCTTTATACAGCAATACTGTCCAGCGTAACCTCGTAGCAATCGGTGACAGCGCCTTGTACCACACTGACACATATAATGCAGTGGCTAATGTTGGCATCGGCTCCAAAGCACTCTATGCCAATACGGTAGGGTCATATAATACTGCTACCGGATATAAGGCACTGTACTCAAACACGACAACCAATGATAATACAGCCAATGGTGCCTTTGCTCTTAGTGATAACACCACCGGTGACAAGAACACTGCCGTTGGATCTGCTGCTCTAAGTAATAATACCCAGGGTTTTGAGAATGCCGCATGCGGATTTCAGGCGCTGTATTTCAATACAACCGGAGATTTTAGCACTGCAGTTGGAAAAGGAGCCCTCATGTATAATAAAGGAAACGGCCGTAGCACAGCCCTTGGCTATGAGGCAATGTACTTTGCGGACAGCAGGGAAACAGATACCAGATATACCTACAATACGGCCGTTGGATGCCAGGCACTTAAGGGAAGCGGTGCAGCTTCATCCAACACCGGCCGGTACAATACGGCCATAGGTGATGAGGCACTTGCCGCAAACACCAGTGGAATCAGGAACACGGGCACCGGATGTTCCGTACTTAACTCCAATACAAGCGGTTGCTACAATACTGCTCAAGGCAACGAAGCACTCAGGGATAACACGACCGGTTATTTCAATGTAGCCATCGGACTATGCGCATTGGCAGGCAATACAAACCGCAGCAACCTCGTGGCTGTGGGTGACAGCGCCCTGTACTACAACGGCCTGGGTGCGTCATCTTCCGACCATGCTACAGCAAATACAGCCATTGGGTCCAGGGCTCTTTTGAATAATACGACAGGGTACAGGAATACAGCCACGGGAAATCAGGCGTTGCAAACCAATACGACCGGAACATGGAATACAGCTAATGGACACCAATCCCTGTTTTCCAATTCAACGGGTTCGGGTAACCAGGCTTATGGACCCCAGGCACTTCGTGCTAACACGACAGGAAGTAACAACCATGCCATCGGTAGAGCTGCTCTGTATAACAATACGACCGGCTATTCCAATGTGGCCATCGGGACAAGGGCTTTGTATGAAAATACAGATAGAAGTAATCTGGTGGCCATCGGAGATAGTGCTCTATACAAGAACGGACTCAATGTGACCAATACCGACGAAGCGACAGGAAATACAGCCATCGGGTCCAAAGCACTTCGGTACAATACAACCGGATCCAAAAATACCGCCCTTGGTTTCCAGGCACTTTATTCCAATACGACCGGAATCGATAATACCGCTTTGGGAACAGGTGCTTTATACTCAAATTCCGAAGGGGACTTTAACACTGCTGTTGGCCTGGCAGCTTTGTATAGTAATAGCACCCATGATTATAATACAGCTGTGGGATCCTATACTTGTTATTACATCAACTCAGATTTTAACACTGCTGTCGGATATTCCGCCGGGGATACATATACGTTTAGCAACGGAACTTTCCTTGGGTACAAGGCATACCCTACCGCCAACGGATTTTCCAACTGCATGGCGCTGGGGTACGAAGCCAGGGTGAATGCTTCCAACAAAGCGGTCATTGGCAATGCGAATGTTACAAGCATCGGAGGTTATGCCAACTGGACAAACTTTTCGGATGGCCGGTATAAAAAAAATGTCCGCGAGGATGTCCCCGGCCTTGAATTCATCACTCATCTCAGGCCTGTCACCTATACGCTTGATGTTACCTCTTTGAACGCGGATCTGAACAAGAACACGCCCGCAATCCTGCGGGAAGGTGAAATGCCCAGGGCGGAGTCCCCGGAGGATATCGAAGGCCGGCTGGCCAGGGAAAAGATCGTCTACACCGGATTTGTTGCCCAGGAAGTGGAGGCTGCGGCCCGGGCGATCGGGTATGACTTCAGCGGCGTGGATGCGCCGCAGAATCCGGATGGACACTACGGGCTACGCTACGCCGAGTTCGTCGTGCCGCTGGTGAAAGCCATCCAGGAGCAGCAGGCGATGATCGAGGAGCAGCAAAGGAGCATTGAGGCGCTGCAGGAGGAGGTGAAGCGGTTAAAGGAGGAGGAACAGAAATAAATCCCAAATTCCAAGATACAAATTCCAGGGTACAAATTCCAAACAAAAAAATCCAACAGACTTGAAAAAGCTGATCTTATTCCTATTCACTTTACACGCTTCACTCTTCAATCGCCCAGTCCTGTCGACCCGAAGGAATCACCTTTTCAACACAGGAAGAAATTGATGATTTCCCCACCAATTACCAGGGGTGTACGGAGATTGAGGGGGATGTTACGATCTCAGGATCTACTATCAACAACTTGAATGGATTAAGCGTATTGACCTCCATCGGAGGTGGTCAACTAGGAGAAGCTGCATCCCGGGGAACGTGAGGTCCGGTGGGATACGAGCACTATACCTTCCGGCATCTACATCTACCAATTGACGACTAACAACCAATCCTACGGGCCTCGCCCCCAGGACAAGCGACTAATGACTGAAACGGCGAAGGTTGTGAAATATTAGTCAGCTTCTCAATAATCCTGGATCAGCACGTCTGCCGGGATATGCAGATCTTTATTCAATCTCCGTATCATGGAGATGGACAATTTTCGCTTCCTGTTCATGATCTCTGAAACACGGCTTCGAGATCCCAGCACTTTCGCCAGGTCACAGTCAGTGTAACCAAGCTGCTCCATCCTGAGTTTAATGGCTTCGATTGGGTCTGGAAGGTCGACAGGGAAATGCTCCTTTTCATAGTTGTCGATGAGCAGGGCCAGCAGTTCAAGCTCGTCACCTTCAGGTGTACCGGGTTTTGCATCAATGATCGTTTCAAGCATTTGGAGTGCCTGGTCATATTCTGCCTGAGTCTTAATGATTTTCGTTTTCACCTTATCTATTGTTAGCGTCAATTTTGTTATAATCTTTGTGTGTTCCGATGAACCTGATCCAAACCAGGCCGTACTCATAGTTTATCCTTACGATCAATCGGTGCGTATTACCTATTATATTAAAAATGAACCGTTTTGATTTCAGGATACTGGCAGAAGGATAGTCTTTTCTGATATGTTCAGGTGCTTGCCATGAGGCTTTTTCAGCCTCGTTGTGCCATGCCTTCAAATGCTCTTTACAATCCGGATGCGCCTCCCAGAATTCCCTGAGCATCCTTTTCGAAATCACCCTCATCGTTTTTTTTACAAAATAAATATAATTTCCCAAATTGGGAAATTATATAAAAAACTTTCCGATATTCCGCAAATTCCGATCTTGCCCGTGGCACCGGAAAAGAGACCTACTTCTGGCAATCTTTCAAAGCCTGGCTTGTCCGGACCATTTTGTGACGGTTTTCTCCAATGAACTTTACGCATTCCTTTAAAAAAGCACCGCATTCATGAAATAAATCCCGGCGTTCATATATTCATTTCATTCCTGCCTTTCCGCTGAGGTAATTTTAAATTTTCATAAACCTATAAATTTCACCGTTATGAAAATAAAATTTTACCTTTTCGTCTTGACGGCCATTTACAGCTTTACCCTTTTTGCCGATAATATCAGCCCGGAGCAGGCGCAAAAAGTGGCGCTGAATTTTTATTTTGAAAAATACAACCAGTTTGAACGACTGGTTTCGTATGATCAGCTCAACATCCGGTCGGTTTATACTGAAACCGATGGAAATCAGAATTTTTATTATGTTTTCCATATCAACAAAGGCGGATTTGTGATCGTTTCTGCCGATGACCGGCTGAACCCGGTGCTTGGGTATTCCTTCACACACGATTTTGGGATTGAAAACCAGCCGCCCAATGTAAAGTGGTGGGTGAGCCAGTATTCAGGGCAGGTGAAATATGCGAGGGAAAAACAACTTGTTCCGGAAAACAGTCTTACAGGCAGATGGGCCTATTACCTGAACAACGATTTTCATCTGAACCAGTCAGGCAAGGAAAGTAAGGGGGTTGAGCCCTTGCTGACAACGCTGTGGGATCAGGGATGGCCCTACAATTATTATTGCCCCGATACGCCAACGGGAGGTTCTGGCGGGCATACCTGGGCAGGATGTGTAGCAACCGCCTGTGCGCAGATAGGTTATTACTTTCGTTGGCCGGATCACGGACAGGGATATACCTCCTATATTCCCCCTTCTCATCCCGAATACGGCGTTCAATCTGCCGATTTTGAGAATACGTGGTACCGGTATGATGAAATGTGCGATGATCCGTTGACCGTGAATCTGGCTATTGCTGAATATTTGTATCACTGTGGGGTTGCGATGCACATGGATTATGATCCCGGTGGATCGGCGCCCACGTTCGAGGATTCTCTTCATTATTTTTTAAAATTCTTTCCATTTCAATGGATTTACAGAGATACAGTCCCCGATGATGAATGGAAAGCTATCCTGGTAAGCAATCTCGATGACGGATTCCCGGTATACTATGATGGGCAGCCGGCAAGTGGCTCAGGACATGCCTTTGTTTGCGACGGTTACCAGGACGGGGATTATTTTCATTTTAACCTGGGCTGGGGTGGAACAAGCAATGGATACTATACCATTGACAATATACAGGGATTCAACTTTAATCAATCCATAGCGTCCTTTATCTGCCCTGATACACTTCAGTTCACCTATCCGGAATATTGCGGAGGCGCTGATACCTTAACATATTTTGAAGGATCCATCTGCGATGGCAGCGGACCGTTAGACAACTACCTGAACAATACCAGCGCATCCTGGCTGATTACCCCGCAAACCGAATTCGATTCGGTGACGAAGATCGTTGTGATGGTAAAACAGATCGATCTTTATAATGACGACAGGCTATCTATCTACGATGGTGAAAACAACAGCGCCCCGTTACTGGCAGAATTGAGCGGCAGCATTCTTCCCGGAAACATTGAATCTACGGGAAACAAAGTTTTCATTGAATTCATTACTGATGGTTCGAATACAGCACCCGGTTTTTATCTTAACTACAAGACCAGCCGCCCGGTGTGGTGCAGTGGCATGACCCAAATGACTGCACCGACAGCAATCTTTAACGATGGAAGCGGTCCATTTCATTATTCCAATTCATCTTCCTGCACCTGGATGATCAATCCCGGGATTACTGATCCGCTCACCCTGTATTTCAACTATTTTGATACCGAGGAAAATGCAGATGTACTGAAAATTTATGATGCTGGCACACAGACCCTGCTTGCTGAGATCAGCGGTTATTATGAAGATCCGCCTTTGCCAGTGACTTCAACAAGCGGAAAATTTGCCCTTGCGTTTGTGACAAATGGAATGAACCAAAGGCAGGGCTGGGAAGTGTGGTACGATATCTATACAGGAATAGCAGACAATGGGCAGGAGTTTGGATTAAGCATTATGCCCAATCCAATCCGGGGTAATGTTGATTTCCGATTTTCGATTTTCGATAGTCGATCTGTTAGCTTGAAAATCTATGATATACAAGGCCGTGAAGTGGCGGTGCTGCTGGATCAAAAGCTGCCTGCCGGGGAGCATGTGGTGCGGTGGGATGTTGCAGGCCTGCCGGCAGGGATCTATTTATACCGGTTGCAGACGTTGGACCGGACCGTAAATGGGAAACTGGTGAAGCGGTGATTTTGGTCAGCAGTCAGCAGTCAACAGTCAGCAGCCTGTTCTGAGGAGTGTAGTGATGAGGGACAGGCCGCTGACTATCTTCAAATAAAACTTGCACGCAGCCATGAATATTCCTATTTTTACACCAACGCTTCCGAAGAAAATGATCCGTGTTGTGATCGTCGATGATGAACCGCATGTGCGTGACGGGTTGATCAAACTCATCGGAAAGCATTGCCCGAATGTCACCCTGGTGGGTACAGCCGGCAGCGTCAGGGAAGGCAAGGAGGTGATCCGCCGTCATCATCCCGACCTGGTGCTGCTGGATATCAAGATGGACGACGGTACCGGTTTCGACCTGCTGAAACAACTCGACCCGGTCGATTTCAAGGTGATCTTCATCACCGCCTATGAACAGTATGCCGTGAAAGCCTTTAAGTTCAGCGCACTTGACTATATTCTCAAGCCGGTGGATCCGGATGAACTGACAGAGGCCATCACCAGGACGGAATTGATGCTCCAGCATGATCTGCGGATACGGCTTTCGGCTATGGAAAACAACCTGGCCAGCGACAGGGACCGTCATAAGAAACTGGTGCTGAATACCGCCGATAACATATTCATCATTGAGATACCCGCGATCACCCATTGCGAATCAGATGGCAGCTACACGGTGGTGTTCCTTGAGGATGGCAGGAAGATCATGGCTTCCAGGAACCTGAAGGAGTACGACGACATGCTCAGCGACCAGGGCTTCTACCGGATCCATAAATCTTTTTTGATCAACCTTGCGTTCGTCGAACGGTTTGATAAAGCGGAAGGCGGTTTCGTGGTGCTGAGAAATGGCGCCAGAATCCCCGTGGCATCACGCAAACGGGACCAACTGCTGGAGATGTTTGATCATCTCGGTGATTATTAACACAACATCTATGTACAACCTGCCCTATGACCGGAACCTGCTCTTTTGCCTTGCCTGTTATCTATTTTTATTCAATCAGCCTTTATCAGCCCAGCTTTTTTATACCGAAGAAAAGATCAATACCGACAGCCTTTCTGAAGTCCTCAGGAGACTAACGGGTCAGGAAAGGATCCCGATCCTGAACAAACTTGCCTCGGCATCTCTCTATTCCGATGCGGAAAAAAGTCTAGACTATGCCAGGGAAGCAGATTCTCTTTTACCGGAATCTGCTGATCCTGCCTTTTTTTTCGATACCCGCCTGACATTGGGGCTGGCATGGATGAGCCTGGGCAGTTACGATAAGGCCATCCTTCCCCTGCTCGATGCATATGAAGCTTCAAAAACCGCAGGGAGGCTCGACTGGCGGTATGCTGCCGCCAAGCCTGTCATACTTTCGTATTTATACACACGAAACTATGATATCGCGGAGCGCCAGTTGGATGAATTCATGCAGTTCGACCGGGCGAACGTGCCGGGTGACCTCCTGTTCGGGATCATGATCAGCGCCGCCTGGGCCCACTGGAACTTCCTGGGCAACTATGAGCAAGCCCTCCGCTTGCAACAAGTCTGCCTGGCTGTGAGCGATACGGTTGCCATCAGAAAACCAAACCTCGCAGTGTGTTATTACCAGATGGGGATCTGCGAGCATAATCTTCAACGGTACGACAGCGCTGACATGTATTTCAGAAAGGCTGAAGCGATCTGTGAAGAGTACCAGGTTTCATCCCTGGAACATTACCGTTCGTACTGGGTGGAGACATTGTTGAAGCTCGGAAAGTATAATGAAGCGCTGCAAATGATCGAAGAGCTGACTGTCCAGACGGATGCACGTAAACATTATCTCCAAGTTGCCGATGATTACCTGACATGGGGCGGGATCCTTGTAGTGCTGAACCGTCCGGATGAAGCGATCGGAAAGTTTGAAAAAGCGCTGGAATACGGGGAATGGGTGAAAACCAACAAGGCGTTAGGCCTGGATTCGGTCTACAACATAAATTTCTGGTACACGCCCGAGCAAAACGTGAAAACGTATCTTGATGAGGTTGGGATCCGGATTGTCAGCAACGCACATTTCCGGCTGTATGAACAGTATGACCGGCTAAAGGATACAGAAAAGGCATTGTATCATCTCTTAAAGCATGAGGAGGAAAAGAACAGCCTTGTCAAACTCGAACGCGAAAAAATGGTGATGGAGTTAGAGACCCGGTACCAGACACAGAAGAAAGAACAGCAGATCGTCAGTCTGGCCCAGCAAAATCAGATCAAGGAAGAAAAGTTGAAATTAAGGGGATTCATGCTGGCCGCAGTATCAGGCTTCCTGGCCGTAATCGTGATCCTGGCCATACTGCTTTTTCGTCAGAACCATTTGACAAGCCTTCATCAGGCGCTGGTCCTTGAGCAAAAACTTCTGCGCAGCCAGATGAATCCACATTTTGTCTTCAATACCCTGGCCAGTATCCAGACATTCATCCTGCAGGAAGATCCGGAAAAAGCCAGCAGGTATATGGCGAAATTTTCAAAACTGGTGCGCAATATCCTCGACAACTCCGCGGAGGAATATGTGACCCTCAGTCAGGAGATCAGCACCGTGGTAAATTACCTTGAACTGCAAAAACTGAGGTATGCCGGCAAATTTGATTACTCCGTGCAGGTAGATGAAGAAATCGATACGGAGGAAATGCTTGTGCCGCCGATGCTCTGCCAACCTTTTATTGAAAATGCCCTGGAACACGGGATCAAACATAAGAACGAGCCCGGCAGGATCGATATCGATCTGTTTGTAAAGGAAAAAGACCTTGTCATTCAGATCACGGACGATGGTGTTGGCCGCGAGAGGTCAAAAGAAATAGAATCCGTTCAAAAGGGTAACCACCGGTCCATGTCGACCAATATTACCACCGACCGGTTGAAGATCATCAACAAAAAGTCCGGCAAAAAGATCCATTTTAAGATCACCGATCTCAGGAATAGTCACGGCAAAGCGACCGGGACCAGGGTGACCCTTGTATTCGAAGGGTGAGAGGGGGCAGAAACCGGCCTTATCACTGGTATGAACCTAAGGACTGCCTGCCTCATGGTATCACCCTCAGTTTGCAGTAACATACTGCGGGCAAATTCCAAATCCCATGATCCAAGTTCCGAACAAATTCCAGCATCCAAATTCCAAGCTGTTCCCTCTCCTTATCTTCCGACGAATTTAAATGACAATAATTATTGACATTGCCATTTTATTGTCGTACATTTAGGACTTTATTTCCGTCTTCTATTTTTAATCCTTCCATTATGAAAACACATGTGTCCTGGACCATTACCGTAATTATCGTGATGATCCTTACGATGAATTTATCACTTCCGGCACAGGTACCTCAATCCTTTAGTTATCAGGCTATTGTGCGTGATACTGGGGGAGAGCCCATTGCTGACCAGGCCGTCGCCATCCGGATTAAACTTCACCAGGGGAGTGATGCGGGAACAGTCGTTTACAGTGAATCCCATTCAGTTATGACCAGTCCACTGGGGCTGGTGAATCTTGAAGTTGGGAAAGGTACCATCATTTCAGGCAGCTTTTCTGCAATAAACTGGGAAACAGGTGTGTACTACGTTGAATTGGAGCTGGATCCTGCCGGCGGCACCAATTATGTCTCTATGGGAACCGCACAACTATTGTCGGTACCCTATGCCCTCTTCAGTGAAAAAACCGGCCAGGAGTATACAGCAGGATCCGGAATCGGCATCACGGATAATCTGATCACCAATATAGCACCCGATATGTTGGTAACTCTCTCCAACGGAACAGGTATCAATGTTACGGGTGCGTACCCTGATTTCAGCATCTCAAACACTACGCCTGACCAGGTCGTTAGCCTGACTCCCGGAGCTGGAATATCCACTGGTGGTACTTATCCAGATTTCACAGTGACCAACACGGCACCGAATGCCAATCACACAGGAGATGCCTCTGGCAGTGAAGCACTCACGGTGTCAGCCATCCAGGGACGGCCGGTATCCGCCGCTGCACCTGCCACCGAACAGGTTCTGCAATGGAACGGATCACAATGGATCCCTGCGACGGTCTCCTCAGGCGACGGGACAAATAGCTGGTCGCTGACCGGCAACAGCGGCACCAACCCGGCGGTTAACTTCCTGGGTACGACGGATAACCAGCCGCTGAAGTTCCGTGTCAATACCCAAGCCGCCGGTGAAATCAATCCAGGTAAGGATAATACCTTCCTGGGTATGCAGGCAGGAGGAAATGCCATCGGAATCAGGAATGTCGCCATCGGGTCAGGTGCGCTATCCTCGATTGTTGGCAACAGCCGAGCGACAGCCATCGGATACGGTGCAATGTACTATGCAGACAATTATATTGCCGGTTGGGAAACATACAATACAGCAGTAGGTTACGAAGCATTAAAAGGAAGTAATAATCCTTTGAATAATGCAGGCCGATTTAATACTGGCCTGGGTGATCAGGCGCTGTCAAGCAATACATTAGGGGATGGAAATACTGCTGTCGGATGCCAGTCACTTTGTTCCAACGCCTCGGGATCATATAACAACGCTGTCGGTTATAAAGCACTCTACACAAACACATCAGGAGTGTGCAATAATGCCGATGGATATGAAGCAATGACCTCCAATACCTCAGGAAGCCATAATACAGCTACCGGATACTGGACACTGTATTCCAATACTACGGGTAACGAAAATACTGCCTGCGGCGAGAGGGCACTTTATTCCAACAAAGGCAATTACCGAAGCACGGCTATAGGCTTTTCAGCCATGGCAAATGCAGACAACAGGGAAACAAATCCTATTACAACGTATAATACCGCGGTGGGAGCCTTGGCGCTGCGAGGCAGCCTGGTACCAGCAGCGAATACAGGTGTTGAAAACACGGCTTTAGGTGATATGGCACTCTTGTCCAATTCATCAGGGACAAAGAATACAGCGTTGGGACGCTCCGCACTATTTAATAACTCCTCCGGGTCATCCAATATAGCTGCTGGAATTGAAGTACTTGCCTCCAACACTGCGGGTTCATACAATACCGGCATTGGCCACAGGGCGCTTTTCTTAAATACGTCAGGTTCCTCCAATGTAGCTGTCGGGCCTAATGCACTTTATAATTGTATGGATCGCAGCAAACTGGTCGCCGTTGGAGACAGTGCATTGTTCAACAATGGCATAGGAGCTCTCAATCCGCCGGATGCAAACTGGAATACGGCCCTCGGATCGAAAGCACTTTATGCCAATACGACCGGATGCGGCAATACAGCCGTTGGATATCAGTCACTCATCAACAATACATCAGGCCATAATAACATTGCAGTTGGACAACTGGCCCTCGCGACAAACTCTGAGGGTGTCATGAATATCGGGATTGGGAATTATGCTTTGCAGCAGCTGTCCACAGGTGACAGTAATGTGGCCATTGGTCATTTTGCTGGCTGGGCCACAAACCTGGAGAATAACACCAGCGTCGGATTTTGCTCGGGCGACTGGTTCCAGTATTCCAACAGCACCTTTCTTGGAGCCAAAGCCTATACGACAGGCACCGGTGCTTTTGATAACTGCATGGCGCTTGGGTTCGATGCCAGGGTGGACGCATCCAATAAAGTGCTGATCGGCAATATCAACATTACAAGTATAGGAGGATACGCAGGTTGGACAAACTTTTCGGATGGGCGTTTCAAGAAGAATGTCCGCGAAGATGTCCCTGGTCTTGATTTCATCAGGAGATTGAGGCCTGTTACCTATACACTGGATATTACGTCACTCGATGCCGATCTGAATAAGATCATCCCTGCAACCTTTCGGGAAGGAGAACAAACCAGGACATTATCCACCAAAGAAAGGGCAGGCATGGCCGCCAAGGAAAAGATCGTCTACACCGGATTCATAGCCCAGGAAGTGGAAGCATCAGCCAGGGCGATCGGGTACGACTTTAGCGGTGTGGATGCACCTCAGAATCCGGATGGCCACTACGGACTACGCTATGCCGAGTTCGTCGTGCCGCTGGTGAAGGCCATACAGGAACAGCAGGCGATGATCGAGGAGCTGCAGAAGGAAGTGAAGCGATTAAAGGAGGAGAAACAGCAATAAATCCTAAATTCCAGGCACCAAATTCCAAATAAATTCCAACATCCAAATTCCAAACAACCGGGAGCCCCGAAGGGGAGGCAGATTGATTATTCAATGAATGATCATACATTTGTAGAGATTCACACACTGCCAGATGAAGGCCAGAACGGTCAGGGAAATTATTCTCTTTGTCAGCTACCTGATATTATTGCCGGTTCCTGTCCATCCGGAGGGGACAAAACAATTGATACCTTCATCGTCCGCTTGCGGACAACTCTGCATCGATAAAGCCAGGAATGATTTTGCATTTTATGACGGCGCGGCCGATTTCCGATTGAACATTTCCATCGCCGATGCTTCCGAAATTATCCGGTTCGGCTTCGGATCCGTAATAAGTGTGGATCATGGTAATCCTACGGAGCTTTATTTCAGGATAAAGGATCCGGCTGGAAATGTGGCATACAGCCAGTCAGTGGTTCCTCCATCCGGACCGGGTTATATCAGCACCTATGAGCAGGCAGTCGCGGGGCCGTTCCCGGGCGGGGGAGGTTATGATTACCTGGAACTGGATCCTTCAGCGACAGGTGATTATTCACTGGAATTCTTTTATCTCCCTTATGATGCTTTTACCGGGTACACGCATGAAGACAAGCATATGCTGCAATACTTTGATATCACCGTACTTGACGCTGCCGGAGAGGTCGCCGAAGGACGGGTATGGTCAAAGGCATGGCAGTTCTGGTCGGAGAATCCTGATCTGACGTCCAGCCGCTTTTACGGTACGATGATGATCCTTTCGGACGACAGCATTGTCACGCAGCTGGATTGTAATGGCTTTCGCGGGGGAACGTTCTCGATCTACAGCAATCTTACGGGGTGTGCCAGTACAGGCAACTTCACCTATGACCGGAAGTCCCGGGAGGGATTTTTCACTTATCCGCAGTACAAATTGTTTCTGAATGATCCTGACAGCCTACTCTTCCCCACTGCCAGGGTCTCGCCGGGCATCATCGGGTCCCCTTCGTTTACACCGGATTGTGCCACAGGCGGAGGAACGATCGGCCTTGCCGTGAAAATAACAGGCACTGTCAGGATACAGATCGAGACAGATCCTTTGCCAGGCGTCGATCCTGAAGATGCCGAGATTGTAGCCAGTGTGACAGCAGGTAATAACCTGGTCGTCTGGGATGGAAATAACAGCAACGGCCTGCCTGTTCCAAACGGTACCGCACTGAAAATTACCATCACCTTTATCAGGGGACTTTCCCATTTGCCGCTCTATGATATCGAAACCAACGATGATGGTCTGATCATTCAGCAAATCCGACCAAGCGGAGGGGAACTTCAGATCTTCTGGGACGACAGTGGCATAGGGGGTAATAATAACGTCAGCAGCGGCTGTGCAAGCATGACAGGTTGCCACAAGTGGACAAAATACATTGGGGATAATAATACGGTCAATTCGTGGTGGTACATTAAAATGGAAGACATCGCCCCAGTGTACGCTACTTCCAGAAGGACTCCCGGAATGCTGGCCATCTCCGGGAGTGAAATACACTGCAGTGGGCCGGGTGTTCAGAACTACAGCGTGACAGCTGATCCCAGTTCCTCGGAGTATCAGTGGGCCTATTCAGGAACGGGAGTGACGATCATCGGATCCGGCGCAGAGGTGACCCTTGATTTCTCTTCGGATGCCACATCCGGAACATTGTCTGTATTGGGCCATAATGAATCGTGCGGAGATGGATCAACCAGCCTGGCCCTTGTCGCCGTCACCCCTTTACCCGATGTCAGTCTGGCTGACTTTCCCGATGTGTGCTACACTGCGCCCGGATTTCTGCTGGAAGGCGGGCAGCCCGCCGGCGGTGCGTATTACGTGGATGGAATCCAGGCGGACAGCCTCTTCCCTTATAAAGAATCCGGGGGTGTGCATCAGATTGTATACACCTACACGGCTCCTAACGGATGTACAGGCTCCGATACAGCTGAGCTCCTTCTGAGCGAAGGATCTGACTGTGAAGGATTTCTTTTATTCCCGAATGCTTTTACACCCAACGGCGACGGTTCGAATGATGTGTTCAAACCTGCGGTCATGCAAAATATTTACAGTTCACGCCTGGAGATCTATAACCGCTGGGGACAGTTCATCTTTTCCACTGAGGATATCACCCGCGGGTGGAACGGAAGGTGTAACGGGCAGGAGTGTCCGGGCGGCATATACCTTTACGTGGTAACATACGGGTTTTCGCTGCGCACGAATGAGACCGGCAAAATAAAAGGAATCCTGACGTTGCTCCGATGAAGTGATTTCATTATTTTTGAGCTCACTTAATCCTCCCGAATGAAGGATAAGATCAAACAGATATTTCCCGTAGCTGAATGGCTGCCCGCCTATAGCATGAAATACCTGCGATGGGATTTGGTGGCAGGGATCACGCTGGCCTTCTTCGTGATCCCCGAGTCAATGGCCTACGCCACGCTGGCTGGTCTTCCGCCGCAAACGGGTATTTACTGCTACGTATTCGCAGGACTGCTGTATTTTATTTTTGGCACTTCGCGTCAGCTCGCCATAGGACCCACATCAGCCATTTCCCTTGTGGTAGGTACTTCGATAGCGACGCTTTCCGGAGGGGATCCCGGACAGGCGCTGATCCTGGCTTCAGGTGTTGCACTGATCATGGCTGCACTATTCTTTATTGCATGGCTCGTCAGGTTAAGCGCACTGGTCAGCTTTATCAGCGATACCATCCTGGTGGGATTCAAGGCGGGAGCGGCACTGGTGATCGCTTCCACTCAACTGCCCAAGCTCTTTGGATTTCACGGCCAGGGAGGTGATTTTTTTGAAAGGATCGGGTACCTTGTTACACATCTTGGTGAAACCCGCCCGGAGGTACTGGTCTTCGGTTTGATCGCCTTTTGTCTGCTGATCACGGGAGACCGACTGATGCCCGGGAAACCTGTAGCTCTTGTTGTGGTCATCCTGTCCATCCTGGCCGTATCCTTTACTTCGTTACAGAGGGCTGGCCTGCCAACGGTAGGCGCAATTCCGGGAGGCATTCCAACCCTGCATTTGCCATTGCTTGATTACGATACAGGCAGGAACCTGGTGACGCTTGCTATGGCCTGTTTCCTTTTATCGTACGTGGAGAGCATATCGGCTGCGCGGGCGCTGTCAGGCAAAAACGGATACGAGGTGAATCCCCGTCAGGAACTGCTGGCACTCGGCGCCGCCAACCTGGCCGCGGCTGTCGGACGAGGCTATCCGGTCGCCGGAGGGCTATCCCAGTCAACCGTTAACAGCCAGGCCGGTGCAAAGACACCCCTGACTCTTATCATCACATCCATTGTGCTGATGGTATGCCTGATGTTCCTCACCGGACTGATCAGGAATCTTCCGGAGGTGATCCTGGCTGCTGTTGTGCTCCACGCCATCATCGGACTGATCAAGGTAAAGGAAATGAAGCACCTCTACAGGGTGAGCAGGTATGAGTTCCGGATCATGGTGATCACCATTCTCACGGTTATGGTCTTTGGCATTCTGGAGGGAGTGCTCTTTGCCGTACTGCTGTCGATCGTTACGCTTCTGAGAAAAAGCTCGGCACCTCATATTGCTATCCTGGGCCGCATCAACGGTACCATCCGGTTCTCTGACATACTGCGCCATCCCGAGAACGAACCTGTCGAAGGATTGCTGATCCTTCGCGTGGAATCGTCAATCATTTATTTCAATGTCTCCTATATCCATGAACATATCCGGCAAATACTGAATGACCAGGTAAAACCCGTTAACATGCTGATCATGGACCTCTCTTCAGCCAATTATGTTGACATGGCCGGTACACGTTTTCTTTTGGAACTGGAAGATGAACTCCAAAAAAAGGGAATCGACTTCACAATCGTAGAAGCGCTCGGGAGCGTACGTGACATCCTCCGCATCGAAGGTATGGAGAAGGAGATCGGACATATCAGCCGCAAGGTGGATCTGGAGGATGCTGTCGAGGCTTACTTGAGGAAAGATACTGAGAATTGTTAGATTTCTGATTCAGTATTCAGTATTTATGATTTATTTATGATTGTTGATTTATGATTGCAGGCGGGCGGTATATGCGTTTTACGATGTTTGCGCTGCTCTATTTTGCGCAGGGATCGATCCTTGGTTATTTTACTGCGCTGAACGCATTGTACCTGATGTCGCATAACCTATCGATGAGCCAGGCGGGGCTGTTCTCAGCCATTGCTCTGATTCCCCTGATCCTGAAGATCTTTCTGGGCATACTGAGTGACCGGATCAGCTTTCTCGGGCTTGGCCACCGGAAACCCTACATCATCATGGGCTTGTTATTGCAGGCCAGCATGCAGATCGTATTTCCCTTCATCCATCCGGCTGAATCCTTTGGCTGGCTCGTTTTCGTTGCTTTTATCAGCCTTACGGGCATGGCGCTGTACGATACCTGCACCGATGGTCTGGCAGTGGATATTACCCCTGAGAGCGACCGAAGCCACCTGCAGGGGATCATGGTCGCAGGACGCGCACTGGGGATCGTCCTGATCGCAGCGCTTGTTGGAGTATTGTCGGATCTGACCAACTGGACATGGGTATTCATGGCCCTGGCCGCGATGACCCTGCTGCCCCTGCCGTTTGTGGTGGCTTTTCGGATTCCACCCCGTCCTACTGAACGCTCCTTTGAATGGCAGGCCTTCCGTGTCTTTAAGCAAAAGCCCATCATCGCTATCGCCTTGCTGGGCCTGATCAGTTCCATGATCACAGGCGGCGCCAACCAGCTGGTGAATCCCTTTCTGAAAGAAAATTTCGGTATATCCTTTATGACCGCAGGATTTTATTCAGCGATCTTCGGTGTTGGGATGATCGGCGGAGGCCTCACAGGGGGAAAGCTGATACGGAAGATAGGGTATCGCAGGGCAGTCATCACTGCGATGGCCGTTTCCCTTACAACGGTCATGGCGCTGGCTCTGATCGTCAGTCCTGGAATGGCATGGCCGCTGCTGTTTTGTTTCGGGCTTTCTTACGGGTACTATGAGACCACGTTCTTTGCAACAGCCATGTCACGCACGCATGTACGGATAGCGGCTTCCATGTTTGCCATCCTCATGGCGTTCTCCAACCTGGGCTCGGCCATCGGACTTGCAGGAGGAGGAAAGATATCGGATATGATCGGTTACAGGTGGACCTTTACACTATTTGCCACGTTGAACCTGCTGGTGATTTTGCTATTACCCGCACTCTTCGGTAAAAGGAAATCACTGGTATGAACTCCAGTGCATCCCGATGGTTTTCGGGATTGGGTCCTAATTCCTGTGCAAGCACCGGGGAATTGGCTATGTACCCCTCCCCCGTCCCCTCCCCTGCTTGCAGGGGAGGGGTGTAGGGGTAGGGTACAATAATGTCAGAATGATCTCAGAAGAATACTTTAAACTCTACTCTTCTGTTCTGTGCCCTACCGGCTGCTGTTTCGTTACTCGCCACCGGCACGGTTTCACCATATCCTTTGGCTACCATCCTTGAAGCTGAGATCCCTTTTTCCGTCAGGTATTTCCTGACGGCATTGGCACGCCTCTGAGAAAGATCCATGTTGGATGCATCATCACCCTGTGAATCCGTATGCCCGTTGATCTCCAGATTGTATTCAGGATTGTCCTTCATGACCTGGACTACATTGTCGAGAATGGGGTACGAAGAAACCTTGATGATATCCTTTGCAGTCTCAAAGTTGATACCTCTCAGGGCCTGGTCAAAGACCTTCTGGGCTTCTTCCTTGACAGCCGGGCAGCCTTTGTTCTCGACAATACCGGCTACGGTGGGGCATTTATCTTCCGAATCCATGATCCCGTCACCATCGGTATCCGGGCAGCCCTTCAATGCTTTTGGTCCTTTTTCGTTAGGACACATGTCATCGGCGTCGGCAACACCATCTCCGTCCGTATCTGGACACCCTTCAAACAGAGCTACTCCCTTCACGGTGGGACACTTGTCGTCGGCATCCTTGATGCCATCGCCATCGGTGTCGGGGCAGCCCCTGAAGGAGGCAATTCCCTTCACTGTCGGACAATCGTCCTCAGAATCCTGGATCCCGTCGCCATCTTTATCAGGACAGCCGTTAAATGACTGGATACCTGGAATGGTCACACATTTATCAAGGTAGTCAGGAATACCGTCGCTATCTGCATCCACCGGACATCCATCCTCCGTTACGCGGACACCCAGCGGTGTGCCGGGGCATTGATCATGTTTGTCGGATACTCCATCCTTATCTTTATCCCTGAGGGGCTCGCAAAACGTGAAATCCAGCCCGACGGCATATACCTGGGTGGCTTTGCCGTACGTATCGGTCACAGGAATATTCATTTCACCCAGTGCATGCGTATAGTCCTTTGTATCATCCTGGTAATAGACCAGCATGCATCCAAGGTTCAGCCCGATCTTCGGTGTGATCTGCCATGCACCGCCAAAGCCGACGGCGCTCGAGGTCAGGCTGTAACTCATATCGGACTGGTACTCAGGCAGGGTGCCGCTGGCCGAATACAAATAACCGGCACTGATCAGGAGTTTCTTTGTGATGTTGTATTCCAGCCCAAGTCCCAACTCCCACATGTTATGATCGATCAGGGATTCATTGTTGACATACTGGCCAATTTCATTGGTTTTGCCGTAGTTGGCCTGTTTGTCCCAGTAATAGTTAAAATCAGCGTATCCTCTTAGTTTGTTGGTCAGTGGATAGGATGCACCGACGGCCAGCATGGTGGGCATATCGCTGCTTGATTTCTCACCATCGGGAAACATCCCGGTACTATCGACCTTTGTATCGTTTGTGACATCGATCTTGGTCATGAATTCGTACTTCAGGGCGATGGTCAGTTTATCCCAGAGGGTCAGGTCCACTCCGAGGATGGGGGTAATGCCCCAGCCGGTCTGATCGCTTTCCACCTCCTTATCATGGGTCTGTGCAGCCAGCCCGGTAAACTGACCGGCACCCTGGGTGGCTACCGTGGCGGTTGTTTCAAAGACCACTTCCGACATGGCGATGGGTGTATCCACCGGTTGGCCGACTGCCTGCAGGGCCTGCTCAAAGCCTGCCTGCTGTTCGGGAGTGATGAAGCCAAATGCTGCAGCCTGTGCATAGGTATACGCGCCCAGGCCTGCTGCTGCCAGCTGGCCGGCGCCACCGGCGGCAGTGGTATAACTTGTGGCGACAAAGGTGTAATACTGGGCCATTTCCATACCATACTCATCGGCCCGTTTGAACTGCCCGCCCGGATTCACAGAAATGTCACGGATATAACCGTCGTAAGTGTTTTTGATGGTAACGTACCTCAATCCGGCATACAGAGAAACTGCGGGACTGACCTGATAGGATAATCCGGCCTGGTAGCCAAAATAGACGGAGGTACCTTCAAAGCTGATGTCGGCTTTATAATCGGTTACTTCAAAGTCAGCCAGTGAAGGTACCAGATCGGAAACAGGGATCTCAAAGGAAGGAAGCCCTTTCTCGTACTTGGCACCGCCACCGCCCCCGATGGGATTGAATCCAAAGGAGAGAGCGAATTTACCGAACTTATATCCAGCATAGATCCCGGGAAATACAGGTGCTGAAACATCACCGGTGAACTTGGCGGAAGGTGCGCCGTGAAGGTAGGGATAGTTGCTTGTGATGGTATTTGTCTGAAAGATAGTCTGGTTGTTCAGGGACAGGAAAAGACCATTGCACAGATGTGTCAGTCCAGCCGGATTATAATATGCCGCATCGAGACCCAGGGTTGCATTCCTTACTGCCAGCCTGGCGTAAGCGGCACTCTGGTTCGTGTTGGTCACTATGCCTCCTGCCATGACGTGCAGGCTGACAGAGGTTAGTACAACGCACAGGAATAGAATTTTTTTCATGGGATCGGTTTTAGTTCGTACTATTTTCACGAAGGGATCATTATTTCCCGTGACAATATTATGATGAAAAATCAGAGTTTCCAAATTTTTATCAATTGCATCCTGATTTGCAGGTTATTGTACCTTTACAAACTAATCGTACAACCATGAAATCCCTGAATTTTATCCTTCTGTCCGGTCTTCTCTTTCTGGCCAGCTGCCAGCAACAGGTACCTGCCGGTTCCGGATTTGACTCTGTCAGCCGGGTTTTATCCGGTAGGTCTGTTTCGGTGATGCTGACCAGCTACAGTACCACCCTGCTCGCTAACGGCAGGGATGAGACCCGTCTTCGCATCGCCGTCACCGATAGCCTGGACCGCGAGATCTTAACTGCATCGGACACAGTTCATGTATATGTAGCAGGCAAAGGAAGGGTGGTGGCTGCCGACGGCAGCGAACTCCCTGTGCAAACAGATTCTACAGGGCAGAGCTACTCCCTTTGCTACCTCAGCCACGGTGTTGGCAACCTGCTGTTCATCGCAGGCACTGAGCCCGACAGGGTCAGGATCGAAGCCAGGGCCGAAGGTCTGTGGCCCGGCGGTCATGAGATCCATACGCTCCCTTCGGATTTTGTCATGCTCAAACCAGTACCCGGGCAGTGTCCTCCCACCACAAAATCCATAGACCGCATGATTGGCGCGGATATCTCTTTTCTCCCTCAGATGGAAGACCGGGGCACTACTTTTTTAGAACAAGGAATTCCAAAAGATGCCATTGAGATCCTGCGGGATCACGGCTTCAATTACATCCGCCTCAGGGTTTTTGTAGATCCGGGGCATGAAAAAGGATATTCACCAGGTAAAGCCTATTGCGGTCTGGACACTACCCTGTCGATGGCCCGGCGCATCCGGGAAGCAGGGATGAAACTGCTGTTGAATTTTCATTACAGCGATTACTGGGCCGATCCGCAGCAGCAAACCAAACCTTACCGATGGGCAGAACTGGATTTCGATGCCTTGAAAGATTCTGTGAAGACCTATACTTCAAACGTACTGCGTGCCCTGCAGCAGCAGGGGACGCTGCCTGCCATGGTACAGGTGGGCAATGAGATCAACCACGGAATGCTGTGGCCCGATGGCCATATCAGCCAGCCCGATCAGCTGGCCAGGCTCCTGAAGGCGGGCGCGGAAGGTGTGGCGGCCGTGGATCCCGATATACCGGTGATGATGCACATTGCCCTTGGCGGCCAGAATGAGGAAGCTGTGTTCTGGCTCGATAACATGATCGCCCGCGGGGTCACCTTCGACATCATCGGCCTGTCATGGTACCCGCGCTGGCATGGTACGCTGGAAGACCTGCAGGCCAACCTGCTCAACCTGGCCCAACGTTACCACAAACCCCTGAACGTTGTGGAGTATTCCAACTTTAAAAAAGAGGTACACGATATCGTCTTCAGCCTGCCCGATGACCTGGGAAAAGGAGCCTGCATCTGGGAACCGCTCAACTGGAGAAGCGGACTGTTCAACCAGAACGAAGAGGTTACAGAACTCTTCTCGGTTTATAATGAAATAAGTGATAAGTATATGAAGTGACGCATTGGGATCTTATTTGTACTGTGCCACGATCCGGTCACCGATCTTATCGAACAGCGCATAGGCCTCCTCAGTGAATTTCCTTTCCATGTCAGCGATATGCGGAATGGGCTGTTTTGTTCCAGGCATCAGCACATGCATCAGGTAATCCACCTTTTTCTTATCCTCCTCATTTTGGGCATGGAACAGGACATCCTTATA
Source organism: Bacteroidota bacterium (assembly GCA_022711405.1). Classification (GTDB taxonomy): domain Bacteria; phylum Bacteroidota; class Bacteroidia; order Bacteroidales; family JAGONC01; genus JAGONC01. The sequence goes on along the minus strand of JAKLFC010000004.1, from coordinate 162,612 downwards.
GCCATTATAATCCATCACGTAAATCTTATCAAACTGCTTAAAATCAGCAGGTTGAAAGAGTCTTACCCCATGCTGGCTGAGATCGATCCCCTTTTCAAACGCAAAACCCAGCGTTGCTGCGTCAACCGGTTCACCGATCAGATGAGGTTCAAAACCTGCTGAGTCGATGAAGGCTGGAATGTTTCTTTCCTGGAATTTTTTCTTCAGAATACCTGCCGCCAGAGGCGAACGACAGGTGTTGTGCTTGCATACAAATAATATTCGAATCATACTATTATTTTATGTAAGGTCAAACGAATTTAATGAGACGCATGATAATGAATAGGAAGATCAGTCCAATGCCCAGGAAGATCGCCCAGCTTGAGAGGGGTACCACATTCATCGGCAGTTGAAGTCCCGTTATCACAATATCATCTATCTCACTGCGGCTAAAAGCGCCGACGGTGCCACCATCCACGCTGGTATTGCTGGTCATGATCCATCGCAATGACAGTGCAGCCTGATTTTCACAGGCATCAGGCAGCTCAATTTCATCCAGGACACCGGTTGTCCATTCATCGGCTGCAGTAACTACACCTGATGGCACGTCAAACCAGTTGACTCCATTGGTTGAGTATTGGACTTTAAAATCACGTGGTCCATCAGGGCGGCTGGATTGTTCCGAACTCAGTTTGATCGTTTCGTAACCAGTAGTGCCAATAGTAACCAGCCAGTATTTTGCATTTTGGCCGTCATTCCATCCTCGTGTCCTGGCGACGCTGGTGGTTGCGCCATCAACCTGCGGAAACGTGGGTGCCTGGGCACCTACTGTGGATATCAGGGCTCCTGCATTCAATGGAATGCTGACATCAACGATGGCATCATCAGGTGCGTTCGGGAAATTCCATTCTGCAAGAACGATTCCTGATGGCGGAGGAATGGGATCACCTGTAATGACAATTTCATCAATTTCACTACGGGAGAAAGCACCGACGATTCCCCCATCCACACTCGCATTGCTGGTCATGATCCATCGTAATGACAGCGCAAGCTGGTCTCCACACACAGCCGGAAGGGCTATCTGGCTAATGACTGCGCTGGTCCAGTCATCTGCGGTGGTGATGACAGCAAGAGGTATATCAAACCAGTTGACCAGGTTAGTCGAATACTGCACTTTAAAATCCCTTGGCCCGTCGGGACGGCTGGATTGTTTCGAATTTACTTTAATGTGTTCGTAACCTGCGGTGTTGATGGTCACGATCCAATATTTGGTATTCTGGCCATTATCCCATCCGCGAGTCCGAGCCACACTGGTAGTAGCTCCGACAACAGTGGGGAATGTCGGTGGCTGTGTTCCTACCGTGTAAATGACAGCAGCGGAGTTGGCCGGAATGCTGACATCAACAACGGCGTCATCCGGATCATTGGGAAAGTTCCAGTCGGCAAGCGTTACATCCGGCGGGCTGGAAAGGGGATCGCCTGTCACCACGATCTCATCGATCTCACTGCGTGAAAAAGCTCCGACAATTCCACCGTCAACACTGGTATTGCTGGTCATGATCCAGCGTAAAAACAGAGCCGGTTGATCAGCGCACGCGGTGGGCAGGGCAAGATTACTCAGATTTCCCGATGTCCAGTTATCTGCTGTAGTGATGCTGGCACCGGGAACATCGAACCAGTTGGTTCCGTCGACTGAATACTGAACCTTAAAATCCCTGGGACCATCCGGACGGCTGGATTGTTTTGAACTTAACCTGATAGTCGTGTATCCTGATGTGCTGATGATCACTCGCCAGTATTTCGTATCCTGGCCATTGTCCCACCCCCGTGTCCGCGCTACAGCTGTAGTAGCACCATCAACGACCGGAAAGGTGGGGACCTGCGTGCCTACACCGGTAATGAAAGCTGTTGAGTTGCCCGGAATGCTGATATCCACAAGGGCGTTATCCGGGTTGTTTGGGAAATTCCATTCGGCGAGGGTCACCTGTGTCCATCCACCGTAAGTCATCATTAACAAACACATGATTATGACAGGCTTAATCAAAAATCTTAATGTTCTCATGATAATGAAATTATATTAATGAATAAATTTTGAAAAGGTCTCTCAAAGATATGTTTTTCAGAATGAAACAACAACATTAATCCAATAAAAAAATATAAAAATCACTGGTATGAACCCCAGGACAAGCCCTCGACCCAAATTCCGGTGCAAGCACCGGGGAATTTACCCTTTTACCCGGGGCTTTTTCCCTGAAAACAGGATTCCCAGCGACATAATGATACTGCTGCCCAGGATGATCAGGAACAGGAGGCCGGTATCGATCCCGGGAATTCGAAGGCTTTGGGGAAGGGTCAGAAAAAGCAGTATACTGATCAATCCACGGGGTGTAATGAACAGTTCAGGGAACAAATCCGTACGGCTGATGAATTTCAGGTAAACAGCCCTGAGGAAATAAATGACCGATAGAATCACGGCACTGTACAAAACCATCCGTGAATCATTCAGATCGCGAATACTGATAATGAAACCGAAAATAACGAAAAAAAAGGTACGGACCAGGAAGGCGCTTTCGGCGGAGAGCTTGAATAGTTGCTGAAGATCATCTTTGAAGCCAGGATATAGTAAAAATTTTCTGAAAATGGGAAGTTTGATTTGTTCTGCGTTATTCAAAAACAGCCCCACGGCCAGTACGATGATGAGGGTCGACAGGTGCCACAGCCTTCCTATGCTGTACACCAGGATCAGAATGGCCAGGATCAGGAAAAACTTGACCGGGTGATTTATCCGGCCGATGATGTAAAGCAGCAGAACACAAAAAACAGACGAAATCACGATAACGAGCAGGGTATCCAATCCAAGCCAGAGAAAGGAAGAACCATTGATCCTTTCATTATATAACAGAAAGTTGAACAGGATGATCCCGAGAATGTCGGAAAACGTGGACTCATAAACGACAAATTCCTTTTTTTCGGGATGCATGCCGGAAACAGACGGAATGGCAATGGCAGAGCTGATCACGCTGAATGGCACTGCATTGATGAGGCAGGAATGAAAGGGATAGTTTGTGAGAAGATGGATGATCCAGGAGATGGCAGCAGCGGAGGCCATCATTATGAACAATGCAGAGAAAAATGACCTGCGGATCAGCCTGTTGCGTTTCTTTTCATACCTGAGCTCCAGGGCGCCTTCAAAGACGATCAGGATAAGCCCGACGGTACCCAGGGTAGGTAAAATGAAAAATAGATTGAATGTATGCAGTTGAAAATAATCCACAGCGATCCGGATGGCAATGCCGGTCAGCAGAAGTAAAAGGACGGAAGGAAATTTTGTCTTTCTGGCAATGATATCGAACAGGTAGGAAAAGATGATCAGGCTGCTCAGGATGATAAGGATGGGATAGGGTTCCATGGCTTGAAAGGATCCGGGTTCCTATTGCAGGATGGCTATTTTTTCAGAGTGGCTCCAGTTTTCTGCTTGAATGTATAACAGATACATTCCCGGGCAATACCTGCCCGTGTCAAGGTGCATTACCTGGTTACCTGAAGGAATGCCGGCAGTCTCATCGAACACCAGCTGCCCGGAAAGTGCATAGAGGTGAATTCGTGCCAGGGCAGGTTCCGGAAGCGTTAATGTCAGGTTAAGTTCCTGTTTTGCCGGATTTGGAAATGCCTTAATAATGTTTCCGGATGGCTGCAGATTTTCCCCTGTGTCAAGGAATGCCGGTGGAAAGAAGAAAGGCAGCATCACATCGATGGTGGCACGCCACAGTCCCCAGCTGTGACCCTCGGGCAGTTCCTGCCATAAAAGGTTATACCCATGACCTTGAAGGAAGTCACGAAAATCACGCATATTTTGCCAAAGGCCCTCGTAAGTACCCCAGACAGAGACCCATTGAATGGGCTTCACCTCTCCCTGGGTGATCAGGTTGTACGCTTCATAGCCATTGGGCTGGAAAGCGGCGGAGTGTAAGCCGCATTTACCGAATAATTCAGGATAATGATAGCTGATCAGCGCAGAAATATTTCCTCCGTAGGAATCACCGATCACTGCCCTTGCACTGGCCTGATTCAGCGTAAGGTATTTCTCGTCGATATAGGGAACCAGCTCGCCGGCGAAAAAGGATTGATATTCCTCACGCAGATTTCCGGCATACTCCTCGTTACGGTTGTTGGGACGAACAAACACGCCGATAAGCGGGCAACAGACTGCACTGTCGATCAGATTATCCAGCACTTTATCGGTATAGCCCAGGCTAATGTATTCATACCCGTCCTGAAAATAAACGACCGGATACCGTATGGAAAGCTGGGGATCATACTCTGCAGGTAAATAAACCTTCAACTGAAAGGTTTTGTTGACATAGTTGCTGAAGATCTGATCGGTGACGACGGTTCCCATCATCGTTCCCGGATAGGTTTCTATCTCCCAGGGCTGGACATATCCGGGCATCGCCAGTTCGGAATTGGGTCCGTAGCCTCCCGAACACGTGCCGGGATTCAAAGGATCCAGGATCCAGTTTGAGCCATCCAGGACAAATTTATAGTCCAGCCGGGCATTCATCTCAAATTTCCTGGAGACGTAAAAGAAATCGGTGCCGGAAACCTTCTGCAGAAATGCAGAAGCCGGGTTCCACCCGTTGAAATCACCGGCAACCTGAACCGTGCTGGAGGGGCCGCGGTAAATGAAGCGCGCCGTGTCAGTGGTGATGTAAGGGAAACCGTATGGCGCCGTGGCAATCATGAAGCTATCGACAACTGCCATGCGCTGTCCTTCGGGTAGAGAATTCAGGTACGCGATAAAAGCATCGAAGCTTTGTGGCCGACCTGGAAGTGCAATCATAAGTACGGCACAGGCAATTAAAATCCATTTAATCATAAATAAACTTTTAGAAGTGGATTATAAAGATAGGGAAAAACCGTATCCATTCTAATTTTCTTTACTTTTAATGCTCCGATCACCTCATAAACGACATTCTCTTGAATACCAGCTTAAAATCAGCCATAATGCTTCTGATGTGCGTTGCATTGTCATCGCTTCTCCTGTCGCAGGAACCAGTACTCCCTGCAGTAAAGCACAACTTTACCACCGTCACTTCCTATGACGAAATGTGGTCATTCCTACAATCGCTGGATAACCGGTCCGATCTGCTGACGGTGAACATCATCGGGCAATCGGTGAATGGAAAGAACCTGTACGGTCTGATGTTTTCTTCCTCCCGGTTTGGTAATGACAAATCGAAGATACGGGTACTGATCTTTGCCCAGCAGCATGGCAATGAACAATCCGGTAAAGAAGGCGCATTGTTGCTGGCATCGGAGCTCATCAAACCGGAAAACCGTTACCTGTTCGATAAGATAGATCTTGCACTCGTCCCACAGGTCAATCCGGACGGATCCACATTCAACCAGCGGCGCAATGCACACACCATGGATCTGAACCGGAACCATCTGATCCTCACAGAACCGGAAACCCGCGCATTGCACGCTCTTTTTGATGAATATCTCTTTGAGGTGACCATGGACGTCCACGAATATTCACCCTACAGCGATTCCTGGGAAACGTACGGGTATAGAAAGGACTTCGACGTCACCATTGGTTCCACCACCAATCCCATTGTTTCGGGAAAAATCAGAGAATTATCGGATAATCAATATCTTCCGTATATTTTTTCGTATTTAATGGAGCGTGGATTTTCATCATTCGTCTATTGTCCGGGTGGTCCGCCGGGGGTATCCTACATCCGTCACAGTACGTTCGATATCAACGACGGCCGGCAGAGCCTGGGTATTCAGAACACGTTTTCGTTCATACAGGAAGGGATGAATGGAACCGACAGTTTCCTTGAAAACCTTCAGCACCGGGCGGAGGGACAAATGACGGGGATGCAGGGATTGCTGGAATATGTTTATCTCAACGGCGACAGGATCAAAACGATGGTGGCTTCCGAAAGAAAAGAACTGATATCAGCCGCTGCCGGTCAGAAAGTATCCATCCAGTCGGAGCACATGCCCAACGGGCAGAAACTATCCCTCCCCCTGGTCAACTACCGCACCGGTAAAGATACGATGGTGATTGTGGAGGATTACCGGCCTGTTGTCAGATCTACCCATGACGTGACCAGGCCTGTGGGTTACCTCATTCCCCGGGAGTCTGCTGAGCTCATCGGATGGGTGCAACGTCAGTCCCTCATTACCCACCCCTTTAAAGCAAAGAAAAATCAAAAAATTGAACAGTATGGCATTACTTCCATCGATTCCATTGATTTTGAAGGAGATATCATTGTAAATCCAGAGGTTGAAGTGAAAGAAATGAAAGAGGGTATTTCATCTTCGGATTATCTATTTATCCCGGTCAGCCAGCTGAAATGCAATCTGATCATCCTCGCGCTGGAGCCAAAGTCCATGCTGGGTCTGGTCACCTATCCCCAGTATGCGCGCCTGTTAATGAAAGGAGAGAACTACCCGGTATTACGGATTGTGCCTAAATAGATCTGTCAGTTTTCATTCATCACTCTAAAAAGAATTATCATTATGCGCATTGAAAGAGTTGAGCTTCGACACATTAAAATGATCCTGGTAAGTCCATTTGTGACTTCCATGGGAACCGAATACGATGAAGAGCATATCATTGTCCGAGTGGATGCGGAGGGGATCACGGGATGGGGAGAGAGTGTTGCGGAGGGTACACCCTTTTATTCCTACGAGACCGTCGACACAGCCTGGCATATATTGAAGGATTTCCTGATCCCTTCGGTCCTGGGTAAGGACATTACCAAGGTCAGTGAGGCCATCGACGCTTATGCGAAGGTGCGCGGCCACATGATGGCCAAGGCGGGGCTGGAAGCAGCCCTGTGGGATTTGCTGGCTAAAGCTGACAATGTATCACTTTCCAGGATGCTGGGCGGTACGCGGAAAAAAATTGACGTGGGGGTAAGCATCGGCATACAGCCTTCCGTAGATGCCCTGATACGGAAGGTGGAGGGTTATCTTGCTGAAGGTTACAGGCGAATTAAGATCAAGATCGCCCCGGGAGATGATCTGCAGTACGTGGAAGCGCTCCGCAGGCGGTTTCCCGATCTCCTGCTGCAGGTGGACGCCAATTCAGCCTATCGTCTGGAAGACATCGGCATATTCAGAAAGATGGATGGTTATGGTCTTTTACTGATCGAGCAGCCGCTTGGCTATGAGGATATCTATGATCACTCCAAGCTGCAGCGGGAACTGAAGACACCTATTTGCCTCGACGAAAGCATCCATTCACTCGATGACACCCGGGCCGCCATAGAGCTGGACAGCTGCCGGGTGATCAACATAAAACCGGGACGCGTGGGTGGTTTCACGGAATCCATCCTCATCCACGACTATTGTGCATCCAGAGGGATCCCGGTGTGGCACGGAGGTATGCTGGAATCCGGCATCGGAAGGGCAGGCAACGTGGCACTGGCTTCTTTGCCAAACTTCACCCTGCCGGGAGATATCTCGGCCAGCAGCCGGTATTATACGGAGGATATCGTGGAACCTGCCTTCTACGTCAACAGTGACGGCACCATGGATGTACCCCAAAAACCCGGAATTGGGGTCGAGGTCAACAGGAGGAGTCTGGATAATGTCACCGTCAGGATGGCTGCCTGGAAAGCTGGTTGAGCAGCTATTTCACAGGATCATCATCGTTCCGTTCGCCATCAGCTTCACGATACTAAAGTCAGGATCAAGCAGCAGCAGGTCCGCGTCGTAACCTTCACGGATATATCCTTTATTCTTTAGTTTCAAAATTTCTGCAGGATTGGATGTGACGGGCTGCAGGGCCTGCTCCAGAGGTATGCCCTCCACTTCGACAGCATCCCTCACCTCCCGCAGGTTGGAAGAGGGAAGACCCATCTCCAGTTTGACCAGTTTGCCCGTCTCCGGATCAAATCCCGGCAGAGAGCCGCATGCATCAGAAGTGAAAGTGATATGTGACAGGGAAACACCGCTTTCCAGCAGCAATTTCAGCGCCCTGGAAGGTTTTATCTCTTCATCAGGGTAATATGGATAGGAGCTGGTGGTGATGTCGACATACCCCTTTTTGCCATATTCTTTTGCATCTTCAAAGATATAATGGTTACGGTTGCAGTGCGTGGGCAGGAACTGTTTGTATCCCAGCTGGGAATGTTTGACCACATCATGAATGGGCCGGAAAGGATCGTGTGCATCACCCATATGAAGGTTCACAATACCCGCTTTTCCGCCGATCATGCCGGCTACGCGCGCCTTGGCTGCAATCCTTGCCAGCTCAGCCACGGAAGGCACCGATGACCGGTGGTCGGAAATGGCCACCTCCCCCACTCCGATGATCTCTTCAAAGAGGATGATATCTTTCATCACGTCGCCGGTGATGGTCGGCGGAGGTACCTGATAGGCGCCGGTGTACATCCACGCCGAGACTCCCTGCTCCCGCAGGGTTTTCACCTTCATCAGCACGCTTTCCACTGTCCGCGTGACACCGTCCGTGCCCAGGCATCCGATCACTGTAGTCACACCAGCCTCCAGCATCATGCTCAACTGCAATTCTGGCATACGGCTCACCGGACCACCCTCCCCTCCTCCACCGGTTATGTGGACATGGGAATCGATGAATCCCGGCACCAGCGAGTACCCGGTGCAATCCACCACCTGAACGGGAATATCCGGTAAAGACTTAATATGGTCAGCGATGGCCACTATGGTCCTGCCACCGGTGAGCACATCTTTTATACCCAGCCGGTTGGGACTAAAAACCTGTGCGTTTGTAAACAATGTAAACATCTCGCTCTGTTTTGACCAACAAATTTGTTAAAAAAAACAGCAGGTGCTTTATTTATTCCTTCTTTAATTCATATTTTCGCTCAGGTGTTTATCTGCTGACTCCCAAAAACGCTTACCTGATGAAGATAGCAAAGACAGTATTGATCTTATGCGGATTTCTGATATTTCCCGAAGCCTTCTGTCAGAATACTCCCGCGGGAAATCTGGTGATCGCCGGCGGAGGACTTGAAGATGACAATGCAAGTGTCTATCGCCAGCTGATTGAATTTGCGGGAGGACAAGACAGTGCAGCTTTCGCGGTCATTCCTTCCGCCAGTGGCGTACCGGTGCAATCCTTTGTAAGTTTCCGGAACGTATTGATTTCCTATGGGGTGAATCCGGATCATATTTATCTGATCCCCGTGGCCATGATGGATGATGACAGCACAGCCGGCGTAGATGAATCTCAATGGAAGGACAACGGGGAAGATTCCGAATTGGCCCTTATCATCAGGAAATGCTCCGGAGTCTGGTTCACAGGCGGAGACCAGTCAAGGACCGTCAAGACGTTAATCAGGCCTGATGGCAGCAAGACCGTCGTGCTCGAAGCTGTATGGGAAGTTTTCAGGGCAGGGGGAGTCATTGGCGGATCGAGTGCAGGTGCTGCGATCATGAGCGAATCAATGATAGGGGGAGGCAATAGCCTGGCCGCCCTTTCGCGTGGCATTATTACTGACTACCAGGGAAATGATTTCCCCGACGGGGGAGGATTACTGATGCTGAAGGGATTGGGATTCTTTCCTTATGGCATTGTCGACCAGCACTTTGATGCCCGTGCCCGGTTCGGACGGCTGGCCATTGCCCTGATGGACAGCACCTATGGCTGCAAGACCGGTTTCGGTGTCGACGAAAATACAGCACTCATCTATTTAGGCAGCCAGAATCTGGTGAAAGTGGCCGGTGCTTCAGGGGTCACCGTGATGGACCGGTCAGGTGCCCGAATCTCTTACGTGAACGATCTTCCCCTGATTGAGAACCTCTCGGTGAGTTACCTGATGGAAAATGACACCTATGAACTCTCCACCGGCATGATCACACCGGCAGAGGGAAAAAAATCCACACGCGGAAATGAATACAACGATATCCCCGATCCCGGGCAGACAGGCATCCTGTCGGGCAGCTCGGCCACACTGCGTGACCTGCTGACTACCAACCTCATGGATAACAAAGGTACTGACACCATCTGTAATGTCACCCTTCATGGAAATCACCCCGGTTTTTTGGTCACCCTGATCAAAAAACCTGAAAGCGCAGGATATTATTCTGAGCAGCCATACGGAACCGAAAGGTATACGGTGGTGGACGTGCGAATGGACATCACACCGGTACAGGTCACTGTGACACCTCTCAAAAAATGAATCCAAACCAATACGCATATATATGAAAAAGTATTACGTTCTATTCCTGGTGTTCACCTTTTTTCTCAAAGGATTGAGTGCACAGGAAATTACAGTGACCGGAAGGATTGCATCGGAAGCCGACGGCAAGCCCATCCCCGGTGTCAATGTGATTGTAAAGGGCAGTACAAAGGGAACAACTTCTGACATAAACGGGAATTTTTCCATTCCTGCGCCTCCGGATGGCACGCTGATCTTCTCGTTTATTGGCATGCAGACCCTGGAGGTTGCCATAGAAGGAAGAAGACAACTCAATGTCACCCTGGGTGAACAGGAGATCTCCCTGGGCGAGGTGGTCGTGGTGGGTTATAGCACTGCCAGTAAAAAACTGATCTCCAGTTCCATAGATCTGGTCAACGAACAGGAGATCGACAACATTCCGCTGAGGACCATCGATGGGGTTTTACAGGGACAGGTGGCGGGTCTCACCGTCAACCTGAGCTCTGGGACTCCCGGGGCCCAGTCATCAATCAAGCTTCGCGGAGGCAGCTCCATCAACGCCAGCAACCAGCCGCTGATGGTCATCGACGGCATACCTGTCATCACGGGCGAATACGCCCAGATCAGTTACCTTGGCCAGGAGATCAATGCCATGTCCGATATCAATCCCAACGATATCGAGTCCGTCACTGTGCTTAAAGACGCCTCGGCAACCGCTATTTACGGTGCACGGGCTTCCAACGGGGTCATCCTGATCACCACCAAGAAAGGGAACCGCGACAGGACCGATGTGAACCTGAACTTTTATTACGGATGGCAGACCATACCCAGCGAACGAATCATTCCCATGATGAATGCAGCGGAGTGGAATGAGTACAAGGGGACTGACGTGCAGGGAATCGACACCGACTGGATGAGTGAGATCCTGCAGGCAGGACCTACTTCCAATACCGAACTTTCGGTGAGCAGTGGTAATGATAAAGTGAGGATGTTCATATCCGGTAACCAGTATTCACAGGTGGGAGCCGTCAAAGGAACGGATTACAAGCGCTACAGCGGACGGTTGAATGTTGATTACCGGATCGTGCCGAACCTTTTGCTGGGTGGAGGCGTCACCATGTCGTATTCGGATAACTCCCGGGTGGAGGGGGACGCTACCCTCTACGGGCCCCTCCCAAATGCCATGTCAATTCCTGCTATTTTCCCGGTTTATGATTCGGAAGGGAACTATGATGAATCAGGCCCCTACGCCAATCCGGTGGCCATCGCCAACGAGACCGTCAATAAGGCCTATACGAACCGGACCAACGGGAATGTGTACCTTGAATATAAATTCCTGAACGGATTCATGTTCACATCAAAATTCGGCGCCGATTTTTACACCCTGCGTGAGCATGAATACGACCCGATCACGGTCAGGCAGGGTGCCAAATACAACGGTCTTGGTATCGAAGGGATGAGGTCTGTGAGCAATCTTGTCACCAATAATGTCCTTCAGTACATCAAAAGCGTCAATGAAAAGCACAACATTGATGCATTGATCGGCTACAGCCTAGAAAAATATGCCCGCCGTGACACCTATATGGAAGGCATCGATTTCCCGAACGAAAAATTCCAATACATTGAATCGGCAGGTACGATACGGGCTGCATCCGCCTCCGCCCTCGACCGTATACTGAACTCGTACTTCGGGCAGTTCAAATACAACTACCTGTATAAATATATTTTCTCCCTGTCGGCCCGTGCCGATGGTTCCTCCAAATTCGGAAAGAACAACCATTACGGCTTTTTCCCCTCCGCTTCCTTTGCCTGGCGGATGTCGGAGGAGTCCTTCATCAAGAACATTCCTTTCATCAATGAGCTGAAGATCAGGGCAAGCTTTGGAATCACAGGAAACGACGGAATTTCTGATTTCGCTTCCCTCGGTCTTTATGGCGGAGGATATAATTATGGCGGAAAATCAGGTACAGCGCCCGAACAGCTTCCCAATCCTGACCTGAAGTGGGAAACCACTTCTCAGACAGACCTGGGATTTGATATCTCGGTAGCAAAAAACAGGGTCAATCTGACAGCAGATTTTTATTACAACTATACCAGTGATTTACTTCTTGACAGACCCATTCCTGCCTCATCCGGATTCTATACCATTTCTTCCAACATAGGAACCATGGAAAACAGGGGTATTGAGCTCCTTTTAAACACCGTCAATATTGACAGGGCATTTGTATGGAACACTTCCCTCAATTTCTCCCTCAACCGCAACAAGGTGCTCAGTCTTTATGAGGACCAGCCCATCGACGATATGGGCCGGGGGGGAAACCGTGTTGAGGTGGGTGAACCCATCGGCATCTTTTACGGATACAACTGTCTTGGCGTTGATCCGACCACTGGCAACCTGGTCTATGAAGACATCAATGGTGACGGGGAACTGACTGCTGACGACCGTACCAAAACCGGTGATCCGAATCCGGACTTCATCATGGGATTCACCAATGTCTTCACCTACAAATCCTTTGAACTGTCAATCTTTCTGCACTGGTTACAGGGAAAGGAGATCTTCAACGGCTCGCTCATCTATCTGGAATCGGGCACAGGAGAAGACAACCAGACAAAACGGATGAACGACCGCTGGAAAAAGCCCGGGGATATAACCGATTTCCCGCGTATCGGCGATACCTATCTTTCCTCCCGCTTTATCGAGGATGGCTCCTACCTGAGGATCAAAAATGTAACGCTCAGCTATACGTTCAACAGGGACTGGATCAAAAAAGTGGGCATGAAATCAGCAAAGATCTATGCGACGGTCCAGAACCTGTTCACCTTCACCAAATATTCCGGGATGGATCCGGAAGTTGATTATTACGGTGGTTCCAGCAACATCATCATGGGCACTGACTTCTTCACTTATCCGCAGTGCCGCCAGGTACTGTTCGGATTCAACATTGGTTTTTAATCCTACAATTCTTAGATCCTATGAAAAAAATAACATATTTACTGATCGTCGGGACACTGGTGCTTGGCTCGTGCAATGATTTTCTTGATATCGAGCCAACGGATGCCATTTCTGACACGGAAGCCATCAAGGATAAGACCGGTGTCGACCGGGCCATTACGGGCTCATATAATGCCCTTCAGCAAACAGGCAGCTACGGACGCTACCTCGTCATTGTCGAAGACCTGGCTGCAGATAACCTCAGGTGGTCAGGGACCACGCAGGATTACGGACAGATCGACAACAACCAGATCCCTGCCGAGAACACCATCATCGACGGGATATGGGCTTCGGCGTACGACTGCATCAACCGTGTCAACAACGTGTTGTACCGTTTGCCGGACATTGGAGATCTCACCCCATCTGAACGGGATTCCTATGAGGGTGAAGCCCTTTTTCTGCGTGCGTTGTGCAACTTCAACCTGGTTACCCTGTTTGGCGGCGTACCCCTGAAAACACAACCAACCCTTGACCTCAGTAATATTGATCAGGCCAGGAACAGCGTGGATGAGGTGTACGACCAGATCATTACTGATCTGCTGGATGCTGAACAGAAACTGCCTTCCTCCAGTAGCCTGGGAAGAGCCAGCACTTTCAGCGCCACAGCACTGTTGGCAAGGGTTTATCTTACGCAGTTCCATCTGGACAATGATGCTGCGCTGGCACAGCAGGCCATCGCCAAGGCAGAGAAAGTAATTAACGAGGGTGGTTTCAGCCTGGCAGCTTCCTATGGAGACCTGTTCACCGGAAATGAAACTGAATCCATCTTTGAAGTGGTCTTTGACGCACAGAACCGGAACGTGCTGGCGCAGTATTTCTATCCGCGCAGCCTGCTGGGCCGTTACGAAGTGGCTCCGCTCCAGGAGCTGATGGATAGCTGGGAAGCTGGCGATACCATGAGATTCAATACCTCCGTCGCCTTCGATCCCGACCTTCTTCCCTACGGATATAAATACCGTGACGTCACAGCTGGCACCGACAGGGTATATGTTCTGCGCCTGGCGGAAATGTACCTCATCCGGGCGGAAGCCCTCGCCTATACCAATGGAAACATCGAATCCATCCAAAACGATATCAACGTGGTCCGCACCCGGGCGGGACTGCTTCCCACAGAAGCAAAGGATTACAATGCACTGAAAGCAGCCGTCCAGTATGAGCGCCGCCATGAATTCGCCTTCGAATGCCAGCGCTGGAATGATATGGTGAGAACAAAGATTGCCACCATCATCCTTGGAATCGATGAAAATAATACCCTCTTCCCCATTCCGCTGAGCGAGATGCAGACCAATGAAAAAATGACCCAGAATCCCGGATATTGATGATCGTTTACCATAAAACCGAAACCTATATGAAAAGAAATATAATCTATATCACCCTGTCCCTGATGGCATTGCTATATACGACAGGGTGCAGCGAATGGGATCTTGACACGCCTCCGGCCAGCACGATTGCCAACTTCGAATTCGAGCTTACCAACAACGGATACGCTCCCTGCCAGGCCACATTCACTAACCTTTCCCTGAATGCGGAAGGGTACTCATGGGATTTTGGCAACGGACAAACCTCCACCGAGACCAATCCGGTTGTCCAGTATGAGACTCCCGGTTTATATGCCACTACACTTACCTGTATACCGGTGAACGATGTGTATTATAATTCCCTGAAAAAAACGCTGGTAGTCAATGTGAAAGATCCTCTTGCGGGATTTACGCAGGTGTTCTATTATACCACCCGCGGAGCGGAGAGCATAGGCCATATGGCCATTCTGACCGATGACCTTCCCATCGTTCAGGATTTCGAAGTGCTCGACATGGACCTGACACGGCCATACGGATTTGCAGCGGATACAGCCCATGGCAAGGTCTATGTCGCTGACTTCTCTGCCGGGGTCATCTTCCAGTTCAGCGCAGACGGCAAAAACCCCGTCAAAATACTGGATAAGAACGTAGCAGGCCAGGAGATCGTCGGCGATCCGGAAGCAATGTTCGTGTACAAAGATAAACTATACTGGGGCCGCACTGGTGGGATCTACCGCAGTAACCTCGACGGGACAAATCCGGAAGAGTTCATCAACACAGGAGGCAATCCTCCTGAATTCCCCATCGATATGCAAATCGATCCGGAAACAGAAAAAATTTACCTGGTCAACGACAAGGCTGATTATACAGGCGGATACTTTGTGGTCAACTTTGACGGCACGGGACTCACTGAGTTGATTGAAGATGTTGACGGTTGCGCCATTGAGGTCGATTTCACCACGGGTAAGGTCTATATGGCATTGTATCCCTCTGACGAACCTCCCATTGAAGGCGGCATCTATATGTGCAACCTCGACGGAACGGATCTTGCCAAAATCGGCGAAACCGGTTCTAAAGCAACGTGGGGTGTGACCATTGATCATACGCGCCAGAAGCTTTTCTGGGGGTATAAAATATCAAATTCAGGCCAGGATGGTAAGATCGTGCGGTCGAACCTTGACGGTTCAAATCCGGAAGACTGGATCACCGGTGTCAGCCCGCATTCAATGGAGGTAGCATGGATTAAACTGTAACCAATGGTCAGGCAAAAAAAATTTCCGCATACCTATGTCATTGTGTTCTTTGTCATTGTATTTGCAGGCGTTCTGACCTGGGTTATCCCTGGAGGGGCGTTCGAAAGGGAAACGGTTCAGGTCAGCGGCATTGACCGAGAGGTGGTAAAAAGTGACAGCTTTCATTACATTGGCAACTCACCACAGACGTGGCAGATCTTTTCGGCACTGTTTGACGGATTTGTGGATAAAGCGGATATCATCGTCTTTATCCTGCTCATCGGGGGTGCGTTCTGGATCATGAACCAGACCAGGGCGATCGATATTGGCATCCACGCCTTCCTTCGCTATACGAAAAAATTGGAACGGAACCGGTTCATCAGGCGATTGGGCGTCGATAACATCATCATTGTCCTTTTGATGCTGATATTCAGCATATTCGGGGCAGTTTTCGGGATGAGCGAGGAGACCATCGCCTTTACCATCATTTTTGTTCCTCTGGCCATTCGCATGGGTTATGACTCGATCACAGGAGCGTGCATGTGCTATGTGGGAGCGCATCTGGGATTTGCAGGCGCATTGCTGAATCCCTTCACCATTGGCATAGCACAGGGATTATCCCAGCTGCCGCTGTTCTCAGGGATCGAGTACCGGTTGTTTTGCTGGGTGATCATCAATATCGTGGGGATCTCTTACGTACTCTGGTATGTAAAAAGGATCCGGAAGGATCCGCAGCGGTCGGTCGTCTATCAGAATGATGCCTACTGGAGGGAGCTGACTGGCAACGAGGAAGAAAAAACAGAGTACCACACTCCCCTGTCAGCCTGGATCGTCTTCGTGGTCCTTCAGCTGGCCATGATCGTGTTTTCCTTCTTAAATCCGGAAACTACCATGAAGGTAGGACACTCCAGCGCCACCCTTCCCATTGTACCCATCCTCACGGGACTCTTCCTGGTTTCCAGCATCCTCTTCCTTCGTAAATCCGTCCATTTTTTCATCCTCAATCTGCTGATCTTCACCATTGCCTATCTGATCGTAGGGGTGATGGGTTATCAGTGGTACATCATGGAGATCGCCACCCTGTTCTTTGTGATGGGACTGACTTCGGGCCTGGCCATGGGCTACGGCGCCAACACCCTGACACGCCATTTCCTCGACGGAGCACGCGATATCCTGTCAGCCGCGCTGATCGTTGGGCTTGCCGGCGGGATCATCATCATCCTGAAGAACGGAAACGTGATCGACACGCTGCTCTACTACGTGGCAGGCTCCATCAGGGAGATGGGTAAATATGCCACCATCAGCTTCATGTATGTCATACAAACCGGCATCAACCTGATCATGCCTTCGGGTTCCGCAAAAGCCGCCCTGACCATGCCGATCATGTCCCAGTTCTCTGACCTGATAGGCGTTTCACGCCAGGCAACGGTAATGGCATACCAGTTTGGCGATGGATTCACCAACATGATCACACCCACCTCCGGGGTGTTGATGGGCGTGCTGGGCATCGCCCGCATCCCGTATGATAAATGGGTTAAATGGATTGCACCGCTCATGATTGTGCTGATCATCCTGGGATTTTTATTGCTGATCCCGACCGTGATCATGGAACTGAACGGATTCTGATTAAACCGGCACTTAATGAATAAATTCAGGATTTTTTCACTGCTTCTTCCTGTCTTTCTATGCTTTGGATTAAAAGGCCAGGTGGTGATCAACGAAGGGAGCAACCGGAATTACTCCACCATCGCTGATGAGAACGGTGAATACCCCGATTGGGTGGAGCTGTACAATACAGGAACGGATACGGTGGATCTTATCAACTATTCGATAACCGACAAGTCCTCGAATCCGACAAAATGGATCTTTCCGGATGCGCAACTGGCACCTGGCCAGTTCAAAACGATCTTTTGCAGCGGCAAGGACCGTAAACCTTTATCCGGTTTTATCCAGGTTGCGAATACAGGAACTTATAAACCCGTAACAGGCTGGAACACTCATTCCTTTATCACCCCCTTCTACTGGGATGGTATTTCGAATATCCTTATCAACACCTGTTCCTACAGTTCGGCGGGCTATACCTCGAATTCGGTATTCAATCAGTCATCCACAGCCTACTTTTCCACTTCTTTTGGCTTTATGGACGGGAGTCCTGCTTCCTGTTCAGCCGAATACGGTACCCGCGTATATCAGCGCCCGAATGTGAAGCTGAATGATGTTCCTGTTGGTGCCGGCCAGATCCAGAACTCACCGACCGATTACCCGGCTCCTTACGGCAACTGGTACTGGGGAGCACGCCACCAGATGCTGATCCGTGGATCAGAACTTACTGCAGCCGGGCTGACGCCAGGTTATATTACGAGTATCGCTTTCGACGTGGTTTCGACCGATCCAAATACGATCTATGATTATATCGATATTTATATGAAACTGGTTTCCTATCAGGAGATCGCCCCTATGTTTGAACCGGTGGACACGAATATCTTTCTGCACACCAACTTCAAGATATCAGAAGATGGTGAAACCGTATACCTCTATTCACCGGATCACGTTCGCATAAGTCAGCTATTCGTCGACTGTCATGATGTGGACGTAAGCCGGGGGAGTTATCCTGACGCATCACCAGACATCTACCTGTTCCAGCAGGCTACTCCGTCGTCTACGAACAATTTTTCTGCAGTTTACTCCGGGTACCTGCTGGCGCCGGTTTTATCCACTCCTTCGGGATTTTTTGAACAGCCCGTCAGTGTGACGATACAGAATCCAAATACGATATCATCTGTCATTCATTATACACTCGACGGAAGTGACCCCTCTGAAGCATCACCTGCTTACAACGGAAATCCCATTACGATGTCCTATTCAGCAGTGCTCAAGTCAAGGGCATTTTCCGATACTGTCCTGCCCAGCCCCATTGCTACTGCATCCTATTTATTCGGAGCAGATCATACCACTCCCATCCTTTCGGTTGTGACCGATAACCTGAACCTTTACGGATCGGAAGGAATATTCGACAACTGGTGGTATGACTGGGAGCGGGCGGGATATGTGGAATATTTCGACTCACTTCAGAACCTGATCTTCTCGCAGCGCGCTGGCTTACAAATGGATGGCGGATGGGGAGGATCGAGGGCACAGCCTCAGCATTCCTTCCGTGTCGAACTTGATGACGGAGTGCTGGGAGATGGACCCATTTATTATCCTTTGATCCCCTATAAACCTGACCGATTGAAATACAGTAAGTTCTACCTTAGGAACGGCAGCAACCAGTACCTTGTTCTTCCGTATAAAGACGCCTGCCAGGTAGCTTCCATGGGATCATGCACCCATAATTATCATGCAGCATGGCGCCCGGTCTCGGTGTATATTAATGGTTATTATTTCGGCCTGTATGAACTGCGGGAAAAGGTTGATCTGGAATATTTTCAAATCATGGATGGGGCTGATGAGGAAAAGGTTGACATCCTGTCGCAAAGCGCATGGAACGGAAGCGTATTACGAGCCGTCGAAGGATCGGTGGATCCTTTTTATGATGACTGCCAGGCCTTCAACCTCCTGGATCCGGCAGATATTGACTTCTGGGAAGAGGCAGATGAATATTTCGACATGATATGGTATACGGATTATATCATCGGGGAATCATGGATGGGAAATACGGACTGGCCCTGGAATAACATAAAGATCTACCGTTCCGACAAGACCGGTTACAGATGGAGGTTTTGCCTGATGGATATGGAACTTGCCATGTTACCCAATGGCTGGACAGATTGTAACTTCGACCATATCCAGTTTATGCGGAATTATGATCCGAATAATCCTTATATCAATATCTGGCTCAAGGCCATCCAGAATGAACGGTACAGGAACTACTTCATCAACCGTTTTGCAGATGTAATGAACAGTTTCTATAAAACCGATCGTGTTTTGTCAGTGGAGAATAACATGTATGCTCAAACCGTGGTTGAAATGCAGCATGAGTATGCCCGCTGGGGAGATCCGAATCATGTTCCCGAACAAATGGATGGCTTCCATGCCAATCATCTTGAGTTTTCGTCACAGCTCTCTTTAAGAACCGAGCAGGTCAGGAACCATATTCAGTCGAATTTCACTCTTCCGAATCAGGTGGAGGTGACCCTGAATGTCTTTCCCGAGGAGGGAGGAAAAATAAAGATCAGTACCATTACTCCTGAAGTATATCCCTGGGAGGGAGTATATTTTAATGGCATTCCGGTAAAAATTGAAGCCGTTCCTTCTGACGGGTACCATTTCGTTCAATGGGGAAACAACGGATTAATCAGCGATACCCTGAACACAACCTTCCTGGATACATTGAATGCAAACGCCATCACCTTTGACGCCTTTTTCAGCAATGTGACCACCTCCACAGACCATTCTGAGCCAGACCATGAGTTTATACTTTACCCAAATCCTGCTACTGACATCCTTCATCTGAAAACCAGCACTATCGTTCATACAGGGTTGACCTATCAACTGATGGATTTGACTGGAAGGCAGGTGCTGAAAGGTGCTCTTTCTGAGGGCATTAGTGATGCTGAAATCAGCATCCGTCCCATCCCGCCGTCCATCTACCTCCTCGAGGTGAGGGATAATAACAATCAGTTGCTAATCCGGTTCCGGGTTGTGAAGTCAGGGAATTGAAAACAGGATCGTTTAGAGGATAAGGTATTCCCATAAGGTCCCATGAAGCGGATCACGACATACGTGCTCACTGGAACCGTGTTTCTGGCATCGCACATTGCTTTTTGCCAGAACCTGACGCAAACCATCAGAGGTACCGTCATCGATCTGGATTCGAGGATTCCACTGGTGGGAGCTACCGTAGTTGTAGTGGACACCGATCCCCTGAAAGGAACGGTTACGGATATAAACGGCGATTTCAGGCTTGAACAGGTACCTGTTGGCCGGCACGCTTTAAGGATCACCTTTGTCGGTTATGAAGAGGTCACCATACCTGAAATCCTTGTCGGATCTGCAAAGGAGGTGGTTCTGAACGTTGAGCTGGTGGAAGCGCTCACCCAGCTGAAGGAAGTCGTCATCTCGGCAGGGATGGACAAGGGAAAGTCATTGAATGAAATGGCAACGGTAAGCGCCCGTTCCTTTACGGTGGAGGAAACCAGGCGCTATCCCATGAGCATCAGCGATCCCAGCCGCATGGCGCTTTCGTTTGCCGGAACTGCCACTACTTCCGATGAAACCAACGAAATCATCATCCGCGGAAATTCTCCGAAAGGACTGCTATGGAGGTTGGAAGGCACTGAGATCCCAGGTCCGAACCATTTTGCGGAAGAAGGCTCGTCCGCCGGCGCCATCAGCATCCTGAGCTCTAATATGATCACTACCTCCGATTTCATGACCGGCGCCCTTCCGGCTGAATACGGAAATGCCATATCCGGCGTCTTTGATATCTCCCTGCGAAACGGTAACACGGAAATGCGAGAGTATTCCTTCCAGTTTGGCGTGCTGGGCACTGATCTTTCATTGGAAGGCCCATTCAAAAAAGGCTACCAGGGATCTTACCTGGCAAACTACCGGTATTCCACCCTGGCACTGTTTCAACTAGCCGGAATCCAACTGGCCGGCGACCAGATCCCCCAGTTCCAGGACCTTTCCTTTAATCTTCATCTTCCTTCACGAATAGGAGAATTCAATGTCTGGAGCATCGGGGGATTGAGCAATTCAACGCTGGAGGCCAAACGCGACTCCGCGGAATGGACATACCAGTCCGACCGGATGGATGTCGTGACAAAATCGGGTATGTTTGCTGCCGGAGTCACGCATTTAATCTTTCCCAACCAGAGATCCTATCTCAGGACGGTCCTTTCCTTTTCCGGGAGCGGTAACCTTGACGAGGTGGAATTGCTCGATACGGCCTATGTGGCCAAACCATTTGAAAAACAAGATGCGCTGTCTGACGCTGTCCGTGTTTCCACGCTTTATAATATCAAATTCAGCCCCAGGTTGACCCTTCGTTCAGGTTTGATGGCCAGCTGGCTGCATTTCAGTTATCTCGATGAAGGAACCGACGAAGCGGATGGCCAATGGAAACTCTCCTCTCAGCTTACGCTATCAGATCGATGACACATCTGTTCCCGTCAGGATAGACCGCGACATAGTTATAATCGGTCTGCATTTCCTTATCTGACCATACACTGTTCATTTCCGATGCATAATTAAAATACAGGAACGCCTCCCTGCTTTTACGCTTATTGCGGAGGATCCGGGCGATCCCCTCATCATCCGGATGGCCGAATTTATCCCCGTTGGTGGAGACAAGGAACCTGGGGCAGTCCAAAGCCCTGAAAAGGTCTTCGCTGTTGTTGTTCTTGCTACCATGATGTGGAACCTTGAAGGCATCCAGCGGGGTCCTTTTCCCGTCATATCCGGGCAAACGTTTCAGGCCTGTCACAATATTACCTGGCCACGCATCACCGGCAAATAGTGCCATTTTGTTCTCGTATTCAGCCAGTAAAATAATACTGCTCCCGTTGGCAGGTGAATTATCTTCCTTAAAATCGGCATCTGCCAGTTTTTCGATATCCAGTTTGCCCAGCCAACCGGGTCTGAACCGGCGATCTTCCCTGAGCTTTTTCAGCACCGCTTCGGTATCTCCTGGTTTAATATGAGCCTCTTCCATCACTTCTTCCCATTCCTTACGAAGCTTTCGCAATCCCGCCGAAGTGGGACCAAGAACGGTCATCCGCATGCCTCCCTCCAGTTCCACCCGGATGGGTTCACCCTTGTCAGGTATCATAGCCGCCTTCCGGCCAAAGGACTCATTCCAGAATGTACGGGCCCATTTTTTCTCCAGTGCAAGCAGTTCCACGGCGAGGTATTCTCCCTGAATAGCACCCAGAAATCCTTCCGGACGCGTATGTTCATAGGCATTGAACCAGAAATGGTCAAACCCGAAACCAGCAGGGATCTCCTGCATCAGCTCGACCATGCCGTCAATGTGGTCGGAATCAATATGGGTGACCACCACCAGGTCGAAGCGGCGTTCGTTTTTCGGCAGGGATTTGATCCTTTTTTGCAAAACTTTCCCGCAGGCATTCGTGCCGCCATCGATCAGCACACGGTGTACCTCATTTTCCGACTGTCCGTATTCGATCCACAGGCAATCGCCGTATTCAGCCGGTAGCATTTCAATTTGAAACATAATGATCTCCTTTCTATGATTTGATTAATTGCCAGTCGGCATCCCCGTATGAACGAAGGCAAAGGACCATGGGCACACCTTCCGCCAGCGCCTTTCTCCGGATGGACAGCATGACCTCACCGAAGGAATGAGACTTCTCCAGGGCGCCCAGCTGCTCGATGAAATAACCCGCCAGCCTGGATGCGACCGGCCCAAAGACATCCGATGTCGTGCTGACGATGATGGCTGCATGGCAGGCCTCCACCATCGCGGCAACGCTCTGGAACGTCACCCGGGAAGTACCCGTGCCGCAACCCAGCAGCAGGACAATGGCAGGCCAGGTTTTCTTGTCCGTGATATATCCATCCAGGTTCAGCGTGGAAAGCATATCCTCGCCGATCTCAATCATGGTGCGCGGACCTTTCTTCTCGGTATGGACCAGCAGTACCTCCAGAGAGGGTTGTAGCCTTGCTATGTTTTCCTTCCATTGATCCCAGGAGGTGACAATGGTAGGTGAGGCAACTCCCGCCTTTTTAAAACTGGCCTCCAGATCCCGGATGCTTTCCGGCCTTGCGGCCGTTACCTTTTTGCTGTATCCGACCAGGGAATCTTTCATGACCATGAGCCAGGGCGAGGCTGACAGGCCGGCCGTTTGAAGCAGAAAGGGGGCATTCTGCGTGCGTTGTGCCGACTCTTCCGTAAATGCGTGCCACTCGATGACACGGCTCATGCACCAGAATCCCAGCGGACAGATGACCCTGGCAGGATTTTCATTCCTCTCTGTACAGACCTCACAACCACCCCTAAGAAGCGCTTCTGAGGCTTTGGGGCAAACAGGTGCATCATCACCGGGTGCAGGAAAATCGTAAATGAATTCAAACGGCATGCGACTCGAGACGTTGGCGCAAACCACCTGGATCTTTTGAACGGTGCCATTCACAGGTGCAGTATCTGCCGCGAAGCCGGGATCGATCCTTTTGATCACGCTTTGATACAGCGAGCTGCCAGCCCAGGCCAGCTCACGCAGAAGTTCCGTTGTTCCCGGTTCCGCTAGTCCTTCGAATTCAGGAAGATCCCATTCGCTCCGGTCAATCACATCTTCCACCTGATCAACAAGATCAGCGATGGTATCACTGTCCAGCCTGACAAACAGCGAATGGTTGTCCTTCACCTGATATACACCCGGTGTTTCACCTGTATGGTTCAGGAGGAAAGCAGCCTGGTACCGGCTTCTTTTTTCGGGATCCCGGTTTGCCGAAGGCACCATGAACGATGACCGGAAAATGATCCCCGTTTCTGACCCAATGTTGAAAGGCTCCGCTCCTGCATTATACGACGCAGGCCCGCTGAGGATCGTATTCTGAATGATCCTGTTCTTATGCAGGACAAGGATCCTTGCTTCCACCTGTTCTGCATATTCAGGTATGAACAGGGTGAACGGGCAGGATTCCGACCTACCGGCCTTTGGCAGGAAAAGCCTGCCCACCTCAGGCTGCTGCATCAGACTGGGCTCGAAGAAAGAAAGGGCAAGGTCCCATCCTTCAGCGGCCGTCGGTGGAAGTTTTTCTTCCGGAAACTTGTCCGGCACTCCGATCTTACCTTTCTCCGGAGGGCCGATGTGGATGTTGATCGTATGTTTAACGTTTTTAGTAAAAGCCCTGGTGAGGGAACGGCCATCGGCCATCACTTCTGCCTGAAGGAATCTCTCCCTTGCCGGTCCGGGAAGGGGAGGCAGCATTTCACCTTTGGTCTGTGCATCATCCTCTTCCGGCCCTGCCATCTCCATTTCCACAGGAGGTTCGGCCATCTTTTTTTCTGTCTGGTCTCTCAGCAGTTCATCCAGCAGCCCCGTGTCCCCGATACTGGGGACTGTCAGGAATTCCCTCGTGCTCCACAGTGTCGGTCGCTCACCTTTTACCAGGTTCCTGGAACCGCCCAGGGCAATATCCAGCGGCTTGCAGTGCGACAGGTCGCCCAGCAGGTTTACCAGCCACTGACCAAAGTCCTTCGGCACGACAACGAATACCGCGCTGGCACCGGTCAGTGCAATAATGCGCTGAATGTCAACCTGTTGTGCCGGATCGTCCCTGCCGGATTCACCAATGATGGCGATGCATCCGGCGTGGATCCTTTCGGCAGATCCCTCCAGCCGTTCAGCAGCCTGCTGTATACCGCCCGGGACCACCAGCAGATCGACATTCCGCTCAAACGACGAGTTCACCTCCACGATCCGGGCCAGCGCCCGGATCCAGTTCAGGGGTGAGCCGGCTTCCCAGAACCGGTCCAGCAGCTCCATGGATTGCTTGTCATCGCTGAAGCCGATCCGTACTGGCCATTGCCAGCCTGCAGGCGCCGATACTGTCAGCAGGGGATGAAAATTCAGGTTCTTCATGGCTTGATCGTTTGACGAAATACATCCGCCATCCAGAAAGGATCTTCATTGAACTTTTGCCAGTCCGATAACAAACGAGTATATAGATCCTGGATTGCGGTTTTCAATTCAGGAGGATAGTTCTCATAGACCTCCCTGTTCTCCTTTCCCCGGAGCACCTTCTCAATATAATTCAGCAGGTTGAAGCAAACGGTAAACTGTCCGCACGCAATCAGGGTATCGAGCATGCTTCGTTTCTTTTCCTCACCTTCAGCCAGCTCATCCGGTGTGAACCATAGGGTCGTACCCATCGACTTCGCCCTTTCGGCTGTTCTCATCAGGGCTGGGGATGGGTTCTTGAGTTCTGTGCTCAGCCGTTCTTTGTCATTTTCGTTGCGGATGATGGTCTGCTCCGGGGTAAGCTCATAGATAGCGTTCATGATCAGCCTCGGGTTCCACATCCTGTCGTTGTATACCCTGCCATACTCCTGCCTTCTGACCTGTTTCATGAACACATCCGAGACCATCGACTGGACGGACGATATCCGGTTCATGATCAGTGTTTCGTACACGCCGAACTTCAGCCTGGTGAAATGTCCCAGCCGTTTCATGAAAAAATCCGGCACACTGAATTTTTTAAGCAGCCAGTTGAAGATGTTGGAAAGAAAAAAACTCAGGCCGCTCATAAGGAAAAGCAGGGAAGCAAAAAATCCTGTCACAAAGGTCCAGAAGGATCTTTCCAGAAGACAGGCCAGGACGACGAAAAGTGCCCCTGCTGCAAAAAATCCGATACCTGCTTTCAGGAAGGTCCTGAAACTCCATTTTCTCCATTTATTGACCGGTTTTTCTTCCGTTTTCACGTATGAATCCATAAATGGGGAGGAGACATCAGAGATGAGGTACAGGTCGATGGCTTTGACATCCCGCGAAGCGAACTGTGCCAGTGATCCTTTGTATTCCTGCATCCGCTGCTCCGCCCAGATTACGCTGTCGATGCCCTGGTTGTCGACGATTCCCCCGTCCATGAGCCCTACCGGGAACTTGCATTTGTTACCCCACTGGTCCTCGCCGTAGGACTCCTCCAACAGGTCAAGGAGCGGCGACTGATCATGCCTGAAGTCATCAGGAAAATTGATTGGCTCGAAACCCATCGGAAAGCATGAGGATGCGGCCATGATATCTGCCAGCCGTATTTCCCTGACTGCTTCCGGTGGCATGTTCACCTGACGGTTGCCAAGGTAAGCGGTTGAGAATTTCCTTTCGGGCTGAGCCGTTCTCTGGAAGCGGAAGGGCAGACCGTAGCTGAATTCCGTGGCATTAAAGATGATTTCCTTCAGATGGGTGTCGTGATTGAAGAGAGATGAAAAGGTGTTCTCGTCGAACTTCTCAAAATAGACCAGTGAAAATGCGTTGATCAGGCTGCGGCCTTTGGGGGAATTCCACTCCCTGAATGCCGACAGTTTCCCGAGCCCTTCGCCGATCAGGTCCACTTCAGACATGAAACGATACATCCTCGAATAGCAGTCTTCGATCGTTTTGCCTTCAGTAATAGTAGTGGCATAGCATACCCCTGTAAAGGTTCCTCCCGAGACGGTGGAGAGGATACGCACGCGTTCCAGCAGGGATTTATCCTTCCACCGGGCCGACGAAAGGTAGGTGAGCAGGCCCAGGTGGAACGCGGCGGCACGGTATCCGCCCCCCGAAAGCGACAGCGCCAGGTTTTCAAACGGCGCAACCGGTAAATAGGATTTCATAACAGGAATGTTGGTTTTCCAAAATGAAATTCAACTTAAAATGGGTGGAAAATTCAGCGATGGGTTACGGGGATCAAATATAGTCACATCTTACCCAAAAAGCAAATAATTATCTCTCCTCTCTCCTCTCTCCTCTCTCCTCTCTCCTCTCTCCTCTCCCCTCTCTCCTCTCCCCTCTCTTAATCCGCCAAAACCACTCCTCCCTTCGTCAGCCATGATACACCAAATGCTTCCAGCGCCACTGTCTCTGCCCAGAACACAAAGCTGGTATGCGGGTAATTCTCCTGGAAGAACTGAAAATAGATCATGATCGACGCCAGGCAGACCGCCATCAACACACCGCAGGTGATATGGATCCGGTTGCGCTGCAGCTTCCTGGGAGTGGGAACCTTGTCTTTCCGTGTGAAGAGGAACAGCGAAAAACAGGCAAGCGTAATGAAGAAAACGATGGCTGCGATGAAATGGATGGTCCCTTTCCAGTCAAGGGGTTCCATCTTGGACGTGGGAAACCAGGCAATGCAGATCACACAGAATCCGGCAATATTTCCCAGCCAGTCATCCCAGCGGTCATAACCATGATAAAAGAACAAGAACAATCCGATGGCGCAAAGTGCTCCGACAAAGACATCCCGCATGCCGGAATAATAGTACATGCTGATCGTGTACAGGGTGAACCTTCCGCCAAAGATGAGCCATACTCCCAGCATCATCACAAAAGGGAGAAGTATGGCGATCCAACCGACCGCTTTTCTCAGGGCCAGGTAGGAATAGATCTGGCCGACAGGGCCTTGTTTGCGTCTCATCACAGGACTATTTTTAATGACAAATAAAAATAGGATATTTTTTGTACCTTTCACTCCTCTTATAGATCAAAATTCTTTATCTCATGTCCAGAAGATCATTTTTGGTGTTCAGCACATTGCTGGGAGCATTCCTTTTTATTTGCAGTACGGTTTTCTCCCAGTCACTGACCGGAAAATGGTGGGGTCTGCTCACACTGCCTCAAATTGAATTGCGGATCGTCATACAGATCGATGCCGACTCAGCAGGCTATCACACCGTACTGTTAAGTCCCGACCAGGGGCCATGGGCGATCCCGCTGACTTCCTTTCATTTCGATTTTCCTGACATTAAATTCACACAAACCAATCTTAACCTGTCCTATGAAGGATGGGTGGATGCCAGCTACAGCAAAATCACCGGTACGTTCAATCAAAATGAAAATACTGCGGGTCTGATCTTCACGCGTGATTCTATCCCTCCTTCGGAATGCAGCACCGCCAACATTCAATCAAAATACACAAAAAAAGAGGTTTACATTACTATGCGCGACAGTGTCAGGCTCTTTACCTCGTATTACATCCCGAAGGATACCACGAAAACCTACCCCATGCTCTTTATACGCACACCCTACAACAGTGAGCCGGGAGGGCAGGACCAGTTCAACTATATGATTGGATTTTACTGCCGTTTCATAAAAGAAAACTACATCATGGTTTTCCAGGATGTCCGCGGCCGGTATATGAGCGAAGGAATTTTTGAAGATATCCGTCCTTTTATCCCGGACAAAAGATCGAATAAAGATATTGACGAAGCCAGCGATACCTGGGATGCAGTGGACTGGCTGGTGAAAAATGTATCGCATAATAACGGGAAAGTTGGCGTTTCAGGCATTTCCTATCCTGGTTTTTACGCCACCATGGCCATTTTGAGCGCGCATCCTGCCATTAAAGCAGTATCCCCGCAGGCGCCCGTCACAAACTGGTTCCTGGGCGATGATTTTCATCATAACGGAGCCATGTTCCTGCTGGATTGTTTTACCTTTTACCAGTATTTTGGAGAACAGAAGAAGGAGCCCTCACGCGAAGAACATAGCACTTTCAACTGGCCGGAACAGGATAGCTATCAGTACCTTCTTGAACAGGGTAGTCTGAGCTCGATCAGGAAGAAATTTTTCGGCGATTCAGCAAAATTCTGGAACGAAGCCTTCGCCCACCCAGACTATGACTCCTTCTGGAAATCACGAGATCCGCGGCAGTATCTCAGGAATGTGAAACCCGCCGTGATGACCGTAGGCGGCTGGTTCGACGCTGAAGACCTTTATGGTACGCTTCATACCTACAACGCCATTGAAGAGCAAAATCCCCCGGATCACCCGAACTTTCTTGTCATGGGTCCCTGGGCTCATGCCCAGTGGGGGTTCAGTTCCTCGGGAGAGAATATGGGAAATATCTATTTCGGTCAGGATGTGATCAAGCCATTCCATGAACTGGAAGTGAAATTCTTCGATCATTATTTGCTGGGCAAAGCCAGCGCTGATTTCGATGAAGCCAGGATCTTCGTGACCGGCGAGAACCAGTGGAAAAGCTTTGAAACCTGGCCCCCGGAAGAAGCGACTGAAACGTTCATCTATCTCCAGCCTGGCGGGGGGCTGGCATTTGAGCCACCGACAGCAGACCTGAGTTATGATGAATACATGACCGATCCCAACCGACCGGTACCCTATGTGGAAAAGGTACACCAGTATCGCACGGCTGAATACATTAACGATGATCAGCGTTTTGCATCCAAACGCCCTGATGTGATGGTTTTTAAGACCGATACGCTGACCGGGGACGTTACCATGGCGGGACCGATCACAGCAGAGTTATTTGTCTCCACTACAGGGACTGATGCCGACTATGTGGTGAAACTGATCGACGTTTTTCCTGAATATACACAACCGAATGACCAACAGCAAAAGAATAAAGTGGTGATGGGCGGCTACCAGATGCTGGTCAGGGCTGAGGTGATGAGAGGAAAGTACCGCAATAGCTTCGAAAAACCGGAACCCTTTGTTCCTGGTGAGATCACCCGTGTGAAATTTGAACTGCAGGATGTAGCGCATACATTCAAAATGGGACACCGGATCATGATCCAGGTTCAGCATTCCTGGTTTCCCCTTGTCGACCGCAATCCCCAGAAGTTCATAAATATCTATACCTGCAGTGAGGAAGACTTTCAAAAAGCCACGCAGCGGCTGTATCATGATAAGGAGCATCCTTCCGCCATAAAAGTAAATATGCTGAAGGAATAATATTCAGAATTCAGTATGTATGATTTCGCATTTATAATTTAGATTTAAACCATGTCGCATCAGAATGCATCCATAAAATCCATCCTCTTTGCGCTCCTTGCAAACCTGGGCATTGCCATCACCAAAACCGCGGCGGCGATCATCACCGGATCCGGAGCCATGCTGGCCGAATCCATCCATTCCTACGCCGACTGCGGCAACCAGGGTCTCCTGTTCTGGGGATTAAGAGCAGCGAAAAAGAAACCTGATCCAGAGCACCCGCTCGGCTACGGAATGGAGATCTACTTCTGGTCGTTCATCGTGGCCCTGATCCTTTTCAGCATGGGCGGATTGTTCTCGATCTACGAGGGGGTCCATAAGCTTCACATGCACGAAGGATTGAAAAGTCCTGTCATTGCCATTATTGTACTGGCAGTCAGTATGATCTTCGAAGCTGCCTCCCTCATTGGTTGCCTGACACAGGTCAACAGGATCAGGCGCAGGATCCCGTTGTGGAGATGGGTCAGGACCAGCCGCCAGAGTGAACTGATCGTGGTGCTGGGCGAAGATATCGCCGCTTTGCTGGGCCTGTCCTTTGCGCTTTTGGCCGTAGTGCTGTCGGTTGTGACCGGCAATCCCATCTTCGATGCCATTGGGAGCATTGGCATCGGCGCCCTTTTGATCATCATCTCCTTTTTCCTGGCCGTGAAGGTAAAGGGCCTTCTGATCGGGCAAAGTGCTGATGATGAAGCACGTGCTGAGATCCAAAGGCAGCTGGAAGCCCGGCCGGAAATTCAGCAGGTACTGAACCTGATCACCCTTCAGCTGGGACCGAAGATCATGGTGGCTGTCAAGGCGAAGATGAGCAAGACAAATTCGCTGAGTCAGTTGGTCAATAATATAAACAGGTGCGAGGCAGCCCTTAAAAAAGAAAATCCTTCCGTACAGTGGGTCTTTTTCGAGCCGGATATCGAGGAATAGTCGGTAATTATTTATGATTCGGTATTTATGATTTCGTAATTGGGGATTTAACTTCCTGAACGGAATTCTATAAATACAAATATCATAATTATTTAATACAATAATATACTTAATTATCTACTATTTGTTTTGAATATAAATAATATTTATTCTTTTTAATTTTCCTGAAATCCCTCTAAATTTATTGCCCAAATCTAAAAATCACTACACCATGAAGCAATCCTGGATCCTTATTGCCTGTTTATCCCTCGCAGTTTCATTCTCAGGCACCAAGTATGTCAACGCCACGCCGCCAGTCCTGTCGACCCTCTCGGAATGTATGGCCCCGGTGCCTGATATCCCGGCTTTACCGGAAACAGAGACCCTTTACGGCGATGTCAACGGTGATGGGATGGTCAACGTACTGGACCTGATCGCAATTGTTACCTACATCATGGGAGGCAGTCCGGATCCGTTTGATTTGGAAGCAGCGGATCTGAACGGGGATGGGATCGTCAATATCCTGGACGTGGTCTTCAATGTAAATATCATCCTAGGTGTACCGGGTATTCCCTGCCCGGGAATACCAGCGGTGACCTATGAAGGGCAGATTTACAATACCGTAAGCATCGGGGCACAGTGCTGGTTCAGGGAGAATTTGAACATAGGGACTTTCATCAGCAGTACAACCTCCGGATATCTGCAAATGGACAATGACATCATTGAGAAGTATTGTTATGACAATGATATTGCAAACTGCGCGCTTTACGGTGGTCTGTATGAATGGGGTGAGGCCATGCAATACGAGACCGATGAGGGATCCCCGGGTATCTGTCCTCCCGGCTGGCATGTTCCGACCGACAATGAATGGAAGATCCTGGAAGGTACGGTCGACAGCCAGTACCCGGTCGGTGATCCTGTGTGGGATAATTTCTATTTCCGGGGGCTCGATGCAGGAGGAAACCTCAAGAAAGAGGGGATTGATGATTGGTTTTCACCGAACACAGGGGCCACCAATGCCAGCGGTTTTACAGGCTTGCCGGGGGGATCGCGCAATGGCATCTGGGGTACCTTCAACGCACTCCACAGCACAGGCATTTTCTGGACATCATCGCAGAACGACCAGGCCAACGGCTGGTACCATTCACTTGAACACAGCAATGCAGGGGCTTACAGGGATTGGAGATATAAGGCTTACGGATTCTCGGTCCGTTGTCTCAAAGGATGTTCGCCACAACCAACCCAAGCTGATGCAGGACCCGACCAGCTGAACATCCCTGGAACTTCAGCTACACTGGCAGGGAACACTCCTGCCTCAGGAACAGGAATGTGGGAAATTATGAGTGGAACGGGCGGCACCATATCCAATCCGGCAAATCCCACCAGTGTGTTCCAGGGCATTGCTGGCAATGTATATGCACTTTCGTGGACGATCACTACCATCTGCGGAAGTTCTACCGACCAGGTGACCGTCAGTTTTGCGTGCTCGCCCCAACCCACTCCGGCAAATGCCGGCCCTGATCAGCCTGAAGTTCCCGGTACTTCCACAACACTGGCAGGAAATACACCTGAATTTGGTGAAGGATTATGGGCAATTGTCAGCGGGACGGGCGGTACGATCAATAATCCCAACAGCCCCACCAGCGAATTCCAGGGCCTGGCAGACAATGAATATACGCTTAGCTGGACCATTACAACAGTTTGCGGAAGCTCGGCCGATGCAGTCACCATTAGTTTTACGCCGGGCATGGAACAGCCCTGCCAGGGTATTTCAACCATATCCTATTACAGCCAGACGTACAATACAGTTGAGATAGGCAGTCAGTGCTGGTTAAAGGAAAACCTGAACGTCGGGACCATGATCTCAAGCAATTCGGGTGGACAGTTGTAAACAAATAACGGGGTGATCGAAAAGTACTGCTACGGGAATAATGCCGCCAACTGTGCCATCTACGGCGGACTTTATGAATGGAAAGAAGCGATGCAATATGTCACCACCGAGGGCGCAAAGGGCATTTGTCCAGAGGGCTGGCATATTCCCACCGACAGTGAGATCAAGATCCTAGAGGGGACGGTCGACAGTCAGTACCCTGTTGGAGATCCTGTATGGGACAACCTTGGATGGCGGGGACTGGATGCTGGTGGTAATCTGAAAGAGGAAGGAACCACGCATTGGAATCCGCCCAATACAGGCGCTACCAACTCAAGTGGTTTCACCGCACTTCCTGCAGGCTACCGCTACCAGCCAAACGGAACCTTCAGCAGCATTGGTAACGGAAATCAGATATGGTGCTCATCAGAATACGTATCGAATACTACCTTTTCATGGAGTAGGAATATGATCTGGACAAGCAGCCAGATTAGCCGTTACTTCATTCATAAGGAAACTGGTATTTCGGTCAGATGCCTTAAGGATTTATGATTCAGTATTTCAGATTTTACATTTGGGGATTTATTGGATGATTTTATATCTTTATACTGGATTTTGTTATCCAATAATTAAATGACCATGGCAAAACTTAGCCTCCTGGGCATCGGCCCGAAGATCGGACGGGTTGCGCTACCATACTTGCTGGTTACGCTTTTTCTCAGCATTTATTTCAAAGAAACCTTTTATGTCGGACAATTCCTGGAAAAGCCCCTGCTGATCGTGGGCATTGCACTCCTGGTAATTGGGGTGATTTTTTGGGCGATCACCGGTAGATTATTGCTTAAAGGGATTAAAACCACAACGATGATGACCACCGGTACGTATTACCTGTGCCAGAATCCGCTGTACGCCTCGATACTCCTGATGGTCATACCAGGACTCTCCCTTGTCCTGCACACGTGGCTTGTCCTGACCACCAGCCTGGTGGGTTATACGCTCTTCAGGATCCACATTGCCCAGGAACACCGGGAGATGGAATCAGTCTTCGGAGAGGCTTACCTGGCCTATAAGAAAAACACACCGGAAATCATTCCCCTGCCGTTGAAGAAATGGTTCAAAAAAGCCGGATAATTTCCTTCTTTTTCTCTTTCTTTTAAAAAAACTTACGATATTTGAAGCATTAATCCCCTTCAATTTTCAGAAATTTTACTTCCTATGAGAACGCGATTCTGTTATTTTATGATGACAATTGCAATACTTGTGATCATACATCCTTTGACATTTGCGACTGACAGCCCATTATCGGCCTCAAACAGGGAGATCCTGATCCTATCCTTGCCCGCTTTACCTCTGGAAGACGACTTCCAATGCGGGGATGTGAACGAGGATGGATTTGTCAACGTTCTGGATATCATCACCATGGTCAATTACATCATGGGGGGAAATCCTTCTCCCTTCAACATGAATACCGCTGACATCAACGCCGACAGCGGGATCAATGTGCTGGATGTGATCGCCATCGTGAACATCATCATGCAGGTGCCAGGACTGCCGTGCGGATGTGTGGCGCCTGTCACATACGAGGGGTATACCTATCCGACAGTCCAGATAGGCAGTCAGTGCTGGTTCAGGGAGAACCTGAATGCGGGCACCATGATCATCAGTGACGCCGGAGGACAACTACAGACAGATAACGGAATTATCGAGAAGTACTGCTATAATAACCTGGCTGTCAACTGTGAAGTCTATGGTGCTTTATATGAATGGAATGAAGCCATGCAGTACATAACTGAGGAAGGAGCTCAGGGTATCTGCCCTTACGGCTGGCATATTCCCACCGACGAGGAATGGAAAATCCTGGAAGGTTCGTCCGACAGCCAGTATCCTGTGGGCGATCCTATATGGGACGAAGAAGGAACACGGGGATTTGATGCCGGGGGAAACCTGAAGGAGGCAGGTACCGTCCATTGGAATGCTCCCAATACCGGAGCAACCAATACCAGTGGTTTCACGGGTCTACCGGGAGGAGCGCGACGTATTTTCTTCGGAGACTTCGAGGATCTGGGCAACTGGGGTTACTTCTGGACCTCAACGGAAGAAGATTTGACCTACGCATGGAGGCGT
Source organism: Bacteroidota bacterium (assembly GCA_022711405.1). Taxonomy (GTDB): domain Bacteria; phylum Bacteroidota; class Bacteroidia; order Bacteroidales; family JAGONC01; genus JAGONC01. Next base: position 127,661 of record JAKLFC010000004.1, on the reverse strand, counting down.
TACCTTAGTCATAGTGAGACCGGAAGCAGCCGGTATTTTTACCATAAGAATCTCGGTTATTCTGTCCGTTGCCTGAAGGGCTGCTGGCCTCAGCCCACCCAGGCCAACGCTGGTCCTGACCAGCTGAATGTGCTGGGAACTATGGCCACGATGGCCGCCAATACGCCCACATATGGATCCGGGGTATGGTCAATTGTCAGCGGAACCGGAGGTACCTTTGTGGATCCCTGGAGTCCTTCCGCCGAATTCCAGGGTATGTCCGGCAATGAATACTTGCTGAGCTGGACCATCACCACGGATTGCAACACTTCGGCAGATACCGTGCTGATAAGCTTCTCAGGAGGACCCTTTATCTGTGGAACTCCCCTGATTGACCCACGGGATGGACAGTCCTATCCCACCGTTCAGATTGGTGTGCTATGCTGGATGGCGGCCAACCTCAACATCGGAACCATGATCACCAGCAACCAGAGCGGTCAGATGCAAACAAACAATGGCATCATCGAGAAGTACTGCTACGGGAACACTCCGGCTCAGTGTGATGTTTACGGTGGCCTCTATGAATGGGATGAAGCGATGCAGTACGTGACCGATGAAGGCACCCAGGGGATATGTCCCGAAGGGTGGCACATCCCGACCGATGAAGACTGGCAATTGCTGGAAGGAACAGTCGACAGCCAGTATCCGGTAGGTGATCCTGAATGGGATGATATGCTCTTTAGGGGATTTGACGCTGGCGGAAACCTGAAAGAAACAGGATTTGAACATTGGTCAGGACCCAACCTGGGAGCAACGAACAGCAGCGGGTTTACAGCCCTGCCCGGCGGCTACCGAAACCCGAACAGTCAATTTTACGGAACGGAGTCTATCGGCTATTTCTGGTCATCCACACTGATCACCCCTACCGAGGCGCTGAACCGCAGATTATACTGGGACAACACAATGATAGGCCGGTTCGGTGCAGTTAAAGCTACCGGATATACGATCCGCTGCCTGTTAAATGGTTAAAAAATAGTAGATTTCATTTGCTTTCCGAAAAATTGCATCCTATATTTGAAGGATCAATCCTTTCTGATTCATATATATTGTTATTACCATGAAAAAATATTTCTTGCATTTTGTCATGGCATTCGGAATGATGCTGACCATGAGCACTTTAGAGCTTGTGCATGGAAATCCATGTCCATCAACAGCGTATGAGGTCATGATCCCTTCTCTGCCTGCCCTCCCCCAGGAGGGCTACTTCCTCTGCGGGGATGTGAACGAGGACGGATTCGTCAATGTCCTGGACATCATCACCATGGTCAATTACATCATGGGGGGAAATCCTTCTCCCTTCAACATGAATGCCGCTGACATCAACGCCGACAGCGGGATAAACGTGCTGGATGTGATCGCCATCGTGAACATCATCATGCAGGTGCCGGGACTGCCGTGCGGATGTGTGGCGCCGGTGACCTTTGAGGGGTATACCTACCCGACAGTCCAGATAGGAATCCAGTGCTGGTTCAGGGAAAATCTGAAAGCAGGCACGATGATCAATGTCAATACTGGCGGGCATCTGCAGACTGATAATGGTATCATCGAAAAATACTGCTACGATAACAATCCCGCCAATTGTGACACATACGGTGGACTGTACGAATGGAATGAAGCCATGCAGTATGTCACCGAAGATGGCGCTCAGGGCGTTTGCCCTCCGGGATGGCACATACCTGGCGACAATGAATGGAAGATCCTCGAAGGCACCGTCGACAGCCAGTACCCTGTGGGCGACCCTGAATGGGACAGGACGGGTAACCGGGGCCTGGACGCCGGTAAAAATTTAAAGACAACCACTGGGTGGCAGGATGGTGGAAATGGCACCGATTTGTTTGGATTTAAGGGATTGCCAGCTGGGCACCGCTATGATAATGGTTTTTATGAAATGGGATCCTGGGGCCAATTCTGGACATCCACTCCGGTGCAGTACTATGTGTCATGGCATCGTTACCTCACGTATTACCTTGATGGTGTATTCAGGACTGAATACGTTGGCGGGGATAACGGCTTCAGCGTTCGCTGCATCAAAGGCTGCTGGCCTGAGCCCACTCAGGCCAACGCTGGTCCTGACCAGCTGAATGTGCCGGGAACATCCACACTATTGGCAGCCAATACCCCAACCTTCGGCTCAGGAGTGTGGGGCATTGTTAGTGGAGCTGGCGGCACCTTTGTGGATCCCTGGAGTCCTTACGCTGAATTTCAGGGGATGGCTGGAAATGAATACCTGCTGAGTTGGACCATCACCACGGATTGCGGCAGTTCGGCAGATACCGTGGTGATCAGCTTTGCAGATGCGCCACCACCACCCTGTGGAGGTATCTCTGAAGTGATCCTCGAAAGCCAGACCTACCTTACGGTGGAGATTGGCGGACAATGCTGGTTTAAGGAAAACCTGAACATCGGGACAAAGATCAACAGCACAACCACAGGATATCAGCAAACGGATAATGACATGATTGAAAAATATTGCTACAACAATGATATAGCCTATTGTGACACGTACGGCGGATTATACGAATGGCCGGAAGCCATGCAGTACGACCTTTCGGAAGGTGCCCGGGGCATTTGCCCCGACGGCTGGCATATACCGACTGACAATGAATTCAAGGTCCTTGAAGGCACGATCGATAGCCAATACCCGGTGGGTGATCCGGAATGGGAAGGCATGGGCGATGTGTGGCGTGGCCTGGATGCAGGCTCAAAGCTGAAATCAACCAGCGGCTGGTACCAGGGAGGCAATGGAAATGACCTGACCGGGTTTTCAGCACTGCCCGCCGGCTACAGGGCCCACAGCCAGATCTTCCTGAATCTTGAAAAATATGCCTATTTCCATACCTCTACCGACTGGACCACAGGCGAACACGAGATCAACCGCTATGTCGGCTACCCCGATCCTGGTATCACAAGGAAGGTACACTTCCGGTGGTTTGCATTCAACGTGCGATGCATGAAGGATTGCGACCTCCTGCCAACCATGCCCGATGCCGGACCAAATCAGCTGGACCTTCCGGGCACCTCGGCTGCTCTATCAGGTAACACTCCCGTCATCGGTACCGGTCACTGGCTGCTCCTGAGCGGAGAAGGCGGAACAATCGTGACCCCATCGAATCCCAACAGCGAATTCCAGGGCATGATCGGCCATGATTACACGCTGTCCTGGAACATCGCAACGACGTGTACAATGAAATCGGATACGGTGGTGATCCGTTTCTTTACCTGCGGGGAAGAACTGGTGGATAGCCGCAACGGCCAGAGCTACCCCACGGTTATGATCGGTTCCCAGTGCTGGATGGCTAAAAACCTGAATGTGGGCGGGATGACTTCCGGAATGTTTGATCAATGGGATGACGGGTACATTTCCAAGTACTGTTATGACGACAATGAGGCGAACTGCGATACCTATGGCGGCCTGTACCAGTGGTACGAAGCGGTGGACTACGACACCACGGAAGGAGCGCAGGGTCTTTGCCCGGCTGGCTGGCACATACCTACCGATGGTGAATTTACTGCGTTGTCCGACTTTCTGGGTGGCCAGGACCAGGCTGGTGGAAAGATGAAATCCACTGGTACCATCGAAGAGGGAACCGGTTTATGGCGTGCACCCAATACAGGCGCTACCAATGAGAGCGGTTTTACAAGCCTGCCCGCCGGTTGCCGGTGGTCGAACAACGGAACGTTCCTTGATAAGGAGAGATATGCTTACTACTGGTCTTCAACATTTTATGACATAGAAAATTCTTTCGACAGGTACCTGACCTATTTCAGTGCAAAGGTTCTCAGTAATGGCACTTCCAAAGGGAATGGATTCTCTGTCAGGTGTCTCCAGGATTAATGATTCAGTATTTATGATTTGGGATTTGGGTATTTATTTAACTATTTAAAAGATCCTGCAGTTCATCCTGATCGATGGAGTTTGGATGAAATTCCCCCCACCAGCGAATGCAACGATTGGCATTTAAAGGGATTCCGACAACAGGAATCCCGTATTTGGCACATTTCCGCATTCCCCAGACCAGCTCCGGCACACAGGCGATACCGATGATACCTAAACTCTTGTTCTCATTACGTGCTGCAATCGCTGTTTTGCTTATGCTGCCGCCCATCCAGATATACGGTTCAATATGATACTCTTTTAGGATCTGACTCGCTGCGTGCTGAAAACACTGCATTGAACAACCTGTGCATTGATAGTCCCTGCCTTTCTTTTTAGCTTTACAGCTTACCGACTGATCTTTCAGGCAATAGGGTTGTAGCGAAATCTTTCGGTCGGCCGCTAAGAATAAGGTGCGGTTCAGACGGTTGGTCAGCTCGATCTCAAGCATGTACAGATGATACTGTTCTTCGGTGGTCGATAGCCTCCGGTCCCTTAATTTCTTCCAGAGCGGGAGGCTTGCCAGATGCCCGGCAGTGGCTCTGGTGTAATGCTTCAGTGGTTCATGAACAGTATCCAAACAAGCGGAGATCAGGGAATCCAGATGATGACCGGAAGTTATTTTTTTTCAGATATCTTTTTCTGGATGAATATTTTCGAATTGTATCCAGACATTCTCCTATATTATTACCAGTCAATATATTATCAGCAAGGGACCGGATGGTTCGATAATATTCCCGGGTCGTTCCGGAATCTCCAAACAGGGAATAGGTCTTGCCCTCAATGGAGTCATAGGTGAGTTCGATGGATTTCACATCCACAAATGTACGAATCCGAAGCGGCAAAATTGATCATAGGCTATGGATGTTTCAGCATTTGAATAGTGACTTATTTTTATAGAACAACTTGCTTTCCAACAATAAACCTCATATATTTACAGGATAAATAGTTTGCATATCTTTTCAGATGAACAACCACGTTATTAAAGACTACAGGGTTCGGTCCAGCTATGCAAATTTCAGGACGATCCGATTTTTTCTCCGCCAGGACCCTCAGAGTCATCAGGAACTGCTGGGCAATTACCTTCAACCGGAAATCCAATATGTGGAAGAGAACCGATCCGAGCCAGGTTCAATTACGGGCCATTTCTTCGACATACCTTTCCTTTGCCAGGAAAACAAAAGCCTTGGAAAAGAGTACCTCCGTCACCTGATCCTGGCCAGGGAAGGAAATGATGGATCGAAAAACATTATTGATCAGTACAACGGAGATTATCAGGCTGAAAAACGAGTCCAGGTGGAGAATACATCGCTCGTTGAGGATGAATTTGTAGTTCCTTCATCAACAGATCAAACGTACAACGAGCATCAGATCAGCCAGAAGGGTCACATCCTGCTCAAACTGAGCCAGCAGCTTTTTCCTGTACCTGATTTTTGTGTGTTGACCGCTAAAGCCTATTCCCTTCCGGTAAGAGAAAAGGAAGCCAGCCTCATCCATGCCATTGATAACCTGGAGAAAATGACAGGACTGAAATTCGGGGATGAAACCAACCCGCTGGTATTTGCCATGCGTTCAGCCACCTCGTTTTACATACCGGGTTTTCTGCCCACCTATCTCAATGCCGGAATCAACCGAACCGTTTATCAGGCATTGAAAAGCAAATATGGCGACAGGCCAGCTGGGAAGATCTATCTGAACAACCTGCAAACGATCTTTAAACTCCTGTTCCCCGACCATACAAAAAATGAACTCTGTAGATCGGTCAGACCCGATGAATCGGTCCGGGACATTGAAAAAAAGATCGAAAAACTGGTCAGGGAAATTGCCCGCTGCAACGATGCCATTCTATCCGATCCGCTCAAACAGGTATTGTTTCTGGCAGAGTCCATGCATGACTACTTCCGCAGGAACCAGGACCTGGCATATACCTTCAAGAAGGGAGACATTTCCTACCCGTCGATCATTATGCAAAAGATGGTCTGGACGGTCCGAAACGACGAATCGTACCCGGGTGTTTTGTACAGCCGTCATTCACGAACGGGATTGGGAATACAGGTCGAAAGCGCCGTTAACATCTTTGGGGATGACATCATGACGGGTAATATGGAAAGGAACGACACTGAATTTTTTAACCGGGAGGATGTCAAAAGATCGTTTCCCGCTGTTTACCATTTTTTTCCCGGACTTGTCAAACTGGAATCTCTGTTTGAATCTCCCGTAACCATTGAATTTGCCGCAGAGTTCACCAAGAATGCCCATCTTTTTGCCCTGCTGCAATTGAACACCTCTGAACTTACCGGCCGGTCCACACTGTTGTCGGCCATCGACATGTACAGGAAAAGCATGATCCGTGGTGAACGGGTCATTCAGCTCATTCAGCCTTATCACCTGAGGCAGATTTTTTCGGAACGCATTGATGACAAATCCTTCCAGGACCTGACTCCTTTTTGCGATGGAATATCGGTCCTTCCGCGTTCAGCCGTCACTGCCCGCATTTTCTTTTCCACAGCTAAGGCTCTGGAAGCCAAAAGAAATGGTGAAAAAGTATGTCTGTGCAAAGAGACCTTTGTGCCGGCCGACACGATCATCCTTTGTGAACTCGATGCCATCATCAGCCTGACTCCTGCCGCTGTTCATGTGGTCACATCCTGTCTTGGATATGGCATACCTGCATTCATCAACCTGTATAAATATGATGTAAAGTTGGTGAACCAGTCACTGGTGAATACGGAGGGGATCACCATCGAAGAAGGGGCGTGGATCACCCTGTCGAGTAAACGCAGGATGATCCTTATCGGCAAGGCGAACTTTGAGGCTGCCCGGTTTCAGAAATACCTGGAGGGTGAAATGCTGGATATGCAACCTAAAGAGGAGAAGGTTTTCATCAATATGAAAGCTGCCTATGACGAGTACCAGGAAATTGTCAAAAACCTCGACTATTACCATGTCAACACCCTGAACGACCTGATCAGGATCATCCGGAACGACCTGCAGGCAAAACCGGAAAAAGCCCGCAAGCTGGTGAACAGCTGGCTCCATTCCAACTTTACACCATACATCGAGCAGGTATTGAAGAGCGAAATGGGAACGCATAAAGACCAGCAAATGATCTACGACCTGTTGAGCCTGGATGTGAAGATCCAGTTTTTTAAAAAGGCCATCGCGCTTTGCATGCAGCGTCAGATAAGCGGTTTTAATGCCGGGTCGTTCATGCTGGGTCGTTTTATTTGCATGAGCCATCCCGTAGCTTTCTGGGAAAAAATGGATGCATGCCAGATCGCTTTTCTGCTTAATGAATATATCCTTTTCGAAAAATATATCCAGGTACTTAACGACCTGGGAGAGAGGCACCTTAACCGTGTAAGAAGAAAAATACTGGATGACGGCATCAGCAGCATCAATCTATGGCACATTGATCCCATGGTCTTTGTCACCCTTAAACTGATATTTAAAGACTGGGACGTGATCGTTGAGAAATGTGCCGGAGATCTCGATCCTGAAACCTTATCCCTGATCGAACTGCTGAAGCGTCCATTCGGTTATTTTTTTGACTATCGGTCCCCCTGGTCGCTGAACAGGTTGCGGGAGATCTGCGATAACGAGCATGTACCCGTTCCGGAGGAAACTGCCAGCTGACGGGCTCCCATCACTGAATCGTCTTTCTCCGGCATAAAGGATGATGACTTGCCTGCAATACCTGTCAAAGGTTCAGATCGCTTCTCACATGACCATTATCTTCTGTGAGAGCTTAACATTTCCCGCATTCAGTATGATAAGGTAATTACCGGGGGCAAAATGATCAAGCGATAGCCGCACGCGGTATATCCCTTTGCTCAGGGATTCGGATTGTGATTGGATCTTCGTGGATCCATTCATGTCAATGATACTAATCTGGGCCCTACAGCTTGTTCCGATGGAAAATTCACTGGTGAGCAGGGTGGTCGCCGGAATTGGATAATTTCGGATGAAACAGGTCCCCCGGTCCTGAGCATCACTGATTTCTTCCATTGCAGTCGGATAAAGGCCATGTGGGCCGGGTGCCTGTGGATCCACCCCGTGGCATACTTTGCAGCTCTCCAGGGTTCCCCCAAATCCCTGTAATGCAATATTTTGTACATTATCCCTGTCGACAATGGAAGGGAGGATCACATGGGGAGAACCGTGGCAGGCGCTGCAAAACAGCCCTCCATGTCCCCTGGACTGCCTGAACAGTTTACCAGTCTCCTCTGAGTAAGCGGAACCGTGGCAAGCTGCGTCGCCGCATCGGGGCTCCTCCAGCCAGGGCTCACGTCCATTTGCAATGCTCGAAGCAACGTGCTCTACATTCCCATGACAGCTCTGGCAGGTAAGTCCGGCTGATTTCATTACGTCGCGATGACACTGCGTGTTGGGGCCAGGATGACATTTATAACAGTCGTTCGTTTCCTCTGAATGCTTCTCATGGATCACATACGAGAAAGGATCGATTCCTGGCATCCCCGGTTCCCCCAGGGCATTGTCGGGATGACAGGAAGCACATAGAATGGGAGTATCGTTGGGATCAAATCCTCCTTCATCCTCGTGCTGATTCAGGATATTTGATTCACTGGAATGACATCCAGAGCTCACACAGTTGATCTCATTCGAAACAGGTACCACTGGCCGGGTCGAAGCAATCTCTGCCTGCTGCGGGTCAAGCAAATGCAATAAAGCCAGCTGATAGGGATCTTCTGTTTGCAGGTTATCATCCGTAAAAGGCGTGATGGGTATTCCTTCCGCCACAAAACTATTTCCGGAAGCCACCATGTTTCCAGATAAACCATTGCCCGTAAGCCCGATATTGTCTGGCAGGGATATCCCGAAAAGGGCATCTTCATAATCCCAGAAATTGGTCTTTCCGACCGAATAGGTATTGCCCGGGATCTCATAGGTAATACTGACATTATCGGTCACCACCTCCGGCCAGGCTGTTTCGCTGCCCCGCCGGATCACCTGCGCCTTGAGGTTGTTATAGGGCGGCAGGATGGCCATGTTCTGGAAATCCTTGTTGGCACAGTGCATTCCAAGGTCATTCCAGGCAATGATCAGATATTCATTCTTCTGGTCCTGCTGAACCATAAAAGCGCTGAGAAGAATTGCCGAGGCACCGAGGATTACTTTTTTCATGGTTTTTAAAATTGATAATTCATTAAACAATCCAAACTCTCTCCTTTCTCCTTTCTCCTCTCTCCTCTCTCCTCTCTCCTCTCTCAAAATCAGGGCATTACCGGCACCATAAGTGCGTCTTCCGGGATCTTTCCGGTAAGACTCTTCAGAAATGCGACCATATCTTCCACTTCTTCTTCCGAGAGGTTCTTATTCAGCTGAAGATTGGCCATGGCCTCAATGGCATCCGGCAGATCTTCCATAGCACCATCGTGGAAATAGGGATAGGTTTCAGCGATGTTCCTGAGGGAAGGGACTTTGAATATATCTGTATCAGCCACAGCCTGTGTGACCTCAAAACGGCCCTTATCCTTGGGATTGCTACCGGGCAGGGTATGATAGTCGGCGAAGAGGCCCGCCTTCTGAAACATGCTGCCACCCAGCAGTACGCCAGAGTGACAGGAGGCGCAGCCAGTCTTTATGAACAGATCGAGTCCCCGCTTCTCCTGCTCGTCAAGCGCCGATGTTTCACCATTGAGGTAAGTATCGAACCGTGAAGGCGTAAGCAGTGTGCGCTCAAAGGCAGCAATGGCCAGCTGGACATTTTCGAAAGTGACTGGTTTGGCAGCATCCGGAAATGCTGCTGCAAAAAGTTGTCTGTAGCCCTGGATGGAGTCAAGCCGGTTCTCCAGAAACTCCTTGCTGTGGATGTTCATTTCAACAGGATTCAGGATCGGTCCGCCAGCCTGTTCCTCCACATCTTTAGCCCGGCCATCCCAGAACTGAACAAAATGAAGGGCAGCATTAAGAACTGTGGGCGAATTCCGGCTTCCGTCCATTCCTTCATCTCCCCTGGATTTGCTTGAGTGTTCAACGCCATACGTGGTAAGGTTATGGCAATCGTTGCAGCTATTGTTCCCCTTTGCCGACAGGCGGGTATCATAGAAAAGAGTCTTTCCCAGTAAGACCTTTTCCGGAGTAATGGTATTGGAAGGATTTTGAACTTCAGAAGGTAACACTCCAAAAAACGACTGTGCCGTCTTCAGGACGCTGTCGGTCTGAGCAGAGGACACAGGCTCAGGCTTTTTACCGGTACACCCGATGATCAGCAGTATCATCAGGATAAATGACGCATTCAGTAAAGTTTTCATCGTGATGTGAAATTATGGATCAGATACAAATATATAAAACTATAGATCCCCGGGCAAAATAAGATAAGGTTTGAATTAATATTATTATTATCGGAGGCGTAACCGGCATGCAACCGTGAACGACGATGCTTCCACCAGCATCCTGAATATCTTTACCATGATCATTTACATATTGGAAGGTAACCGGATCCAATGATTAAAGAATTGTATCTTTGAAGTAAACTAATTCAATCCCATAAAACCTTCCAATGATGAAAAAAATATTTTTCCTGATACTGATGATTGCATGTTCCTGTTTGTTTTTACAGAAATGCGAAAAGAACAATGAATCTTCAGCGATCTCCGGCAAGCTGACCGGTCATTCGGATTGTAAGAGCTTTAAATCGCAGATGTTCACCGGGGATACTCCCGATACGCTTAGTTGTATTTCGTATCTTTTTGATGCATCTGCAGGCAAATTACAACTGACACACATCAACGCGGGATTCAACTGCTGTCCTGGTAAATTGTGGTGCGAGATTTCCCAGCAAAGCGATACGATCATTATCACTGAAGGTGAAAAAGAACAGGGCTGTGATTGTAATTGCCTCTTTGATCTTGAAATGGAGCTGAACGGGATCGAAGCTCAGGACTATGTAATGACCCTGATCGAGCCCTATGCTGAGGGTCAGGAACCTTTGATCTTCACGATTGATCTGGCATCCGTCACGGAGGGTACTCATTGCGTCATCAGGAAAGAGTATCCCTGGGGGATGTTTTAAAACGAACCTGGAATCAATGGACATCCTCATCACTGAAGCGGATCGTAGAGAACTTCAGCTGGCCAGGCACTTACTGGAACATCCCGGCCTGGCCGCCAGGATCACCCATGTCATCGGTATGCCCATTGAGAAAGGCATGGAGAGGCTGCCAAAAAACTGGAGCGTACAGATCGGAAAAATCACCAGGGCAGCCTTGCTGAGAGCTTCGATGGCTGCCATTTTCACGCTGAAAGATGCCCCTGGAAAAGCATCTTCCGACAAATGGCATAAACTGGGAGTCGCGGCCACAGGTGGGATCAGTGGCTTTTTCGGTTTGACCGCCCTGGCCATCGAACTCCCGGTATCCACCACGATCATGTTGCGTTCGATTGCGGAAATAGCCCGTTCACAGGGAGAATCCATTTCCAATCCCGAAACCAAACTGGCCTGTCTGGAAGTTTTAGCCCTGGGTGGCAGTACACAATCGGATGATGCCACCGGCAGTGGATACTATGCAGTAAGGGCTCTGCTATCAAAATCGATCTCCGAGGCAGCGGAGTTTGTCGTTGAACGCGGGCTTGCGGAAAAAGGAGCCCCCGTCCTGGTCAGGCTGATCGCTGTCATTTCCCAGCGGTTCGGGATCCAGATCACAGAGAAAGCTGCAGCACAGGCCATACCGGCCATCGGAGCTGCGGGTGGAGCCCTCATCAATACCATTTTCATGGATCACTTTCAGGATATGGCCAAGGGACATTTTATCGTCCGGAGACTGGAAAGAAAGTACGGCAAAGAGGCCATTCAGGATTTATATGGGAAGTGATGATTGATGAACAGAGGAGTATTGAGTTTTGATCTTTGAATTCATTTCAGAATTCAAAGATATTTGTTCCTCTGTTCGTCAATCCGTACTTCCCGAAACATATCCCCACTTCGCTACCATGATGCGACCATCCCTCACCGCAACCAGTACATAGTACCCATCATGGATTCCTCCCAGGGAAAGGACATGCGTGTTTGATCCTTTTCTCAGGACACAACCCTTTGCGTCAATAAGACAGATCTCATCAAAATCAACCGGTGATCCGCCGGTTTCAAGGATCAAACGGTTTGCTGTCATTTTCACTACAAGCTGACGCTCCATCGCGGAAAGCGTTCTGAATCCGGTACTTACGGGGAGGCGAGTCTCATACAGATACCCGCTCAGGCCGCCGCTGCCTTCTTCCGTGATATACACCCTGTCCGGTCCATTGAAATCAATGGCCTCAGCCTGACCCGGAGGTACTGTAAAAGGATAGACATTCTTTTCCCCCATGAATACTTCATTTCCGATAAAATGGGTAAAAGAGACCAGTTTTGTCCGGGTGAGCAGGATCAGCTCGTTGATGGCAGGATATACCGCGGCAGAGGTGACACGTGCGTCGTCGTTTGTTGAGCCAAGGTAAACTGAATCTACCAGCCTGGCAATGTGTTGTCCAGGTTGCGCCGGCAACACATACTGCTTGCAATATCCATTCATGGGGATACTGCGGTTTTTAGTGAATAAGAGCAGAGAGTCCTGATGCCAGACAAGGGCTTCAATATCAAAATTCTTGTTGGAAGCCGGCGGAGGATAGGCAGCCTGGTCTTCGAAAACGAAATGGATCGTTTCGGCTTCTGTCTCATCTCCCACGATCAATCCGGGATTGGCAATGATATGAATGGCCAGGTCCGTCCGGTCGTTGTCGTTGTTCCCTGCATCGTCAATGTAAATATTCCCCTGATCGTCGCGGGCCAGGTCCTCCCAGTCAATATTGGCCACATTTGAGATTTCAAGCGTACGGACAAGCGTACCTGTGGTGTCGAAGCAATACAATTTGTTCGGATTGCCGGAATCATTATGCGACCAGATCTCGTTCGCACCGGTAACAACGATCCCCGAACTCTCTTTTATAACGTCGGGGAGCCTTACAATAGGCCTGAGGTCGACCGTCTGATCACGTGGAATCTGGGCTAAAAGCACCCCGCAGGGCAGGGAACACCAGACAAACAGGAACACAATAGGGCACAGGATCTTATCACCCCTCATCATATTTCATCTTTTATCGTATTTCCAGCGTCATTCTTAAAATTAATGCTCTTTCTCCTCTCTCCTCTCTCCTCTCTCCTCTCTCCTTTCTCCTTTCTCCTTTCTCCTCTCTCCTCTCAAATAATGTGCACCGGTACGCTTCACCGCTGCTCAGTCCATATGATCTTCCATTCGTTGTCATGAAGATAGATGGTATTCCACCATGCTCCTTTTTCTACCGGAGTCAGCGTTCCGGTAAGATAAAAAGTGTAAGAGGTCTCTCCTGAATCCTCTGCAAGTATTTTCTGGCATGCAGTCCTGAGGTCGGGAAACGCATTGTAGTAAGGATCCGTTAATACGTTAAGCCCGATGGTCACAAGGTCACGGTCGTAGACTACAGTCCCTGACTTTTCCATGACCCAGACCTCTTTGGGAGTACTTACAAGAGGGGTACATATCCTGTCAAGCAGATCAAAGGGAATGAATAATCCCTCGATGGCTCCGAATGAATGATTAGGATCATATACCGGGTGAATATCAGCCACCGATCGATAACCTTCCTGTGCAAGGAAAAAATTGGTGAAAACAGGTATGTGTGACTCAATTACATTCATCATCGCGGCGTCGTTACTGAAATCAGTTCCCTCATAATGAGAAAATTCAGGAGGCTCAACAACCTGCATGATTCCTTCACTGTTTATGAAATCGAATTCTTTGGCATAGGTGGAACCTTCATAGAGCTCCTGCAGCCTGGCCCGGGAGGCGATGGAGTCACCATCGACCGAAGCCAGAAACAAGGCAGCCGTTTCCAATGAAACGTTAAGAGAATCAAGTGACAGGGCAACCCTGGCCGTTACTTCATCCAGGGTATCAGGATAGTACTCTTCGTCCTTGCAGCCCATCATGGCGGCAAGGAGCAGGCATGTGAAAAGGACCGCTCGGATTTTCATAGGTTGTATTTTACGAGTGAATAGATTCATCTAAACTGTTATTTTTCAACGATTTATCTGTTATGAAGGATTATTTGATTCATTTTCTTGCATTAAGCCATTAAATGTCATATATTCGTAGAACCTGAATATCTCCCATTTCCACTGACAGAAATAATTACATTTCGAAATTGACAGTCCCACAGAATCATCCACCTAAAGTACAACATTTATGAAACGGTCGATAGGTTTACTTTCAATTTCAGTCTTACTGATCTCGAATGCGCTGGCACAGCCCATCGCCCAGCTTGATCCCGAGAATTTTTACAAGGAAGATGCGCTCTTTGTACCTTCCGACTGGTTAGGATTTTACAAGACCTTTCCGGAAAAGTATTTCATGGTCATTGTCCCCACAGGTGACAGCATTGTCGGTTATTACACAAACATTTATGAGAATGGGATTCTTGTGGGTATCTTTAAGGGAGGTCTTAAAGGAAATGGGATTCATTTCAAATGGACCGAGACATTCATGCGCGGCAAAAAAGGGAATACGACCGAAAGTGGTTTTGGATTCATGGTCATGAAAGAGAACCGGAACGATGTCTATTGCAGGCATGGTGACGTCATAGGGCATGGTTGCTATACTGCAGGGAGAAAAGACTTCATGGAGGAATACATTGAGAGGCCTCCGAATCCGGAAACATTTACCGGCTGGACTGGAAAATGGGCCCTTCCCTTTAAATGGTCAAATCCAGTGCTCGAGTTGAATGACTATGTGGATGGATATATTGGATATTACACGCTGAAAGGATATGAAAGCACCTCACAGAGCGGTACCTTCAACACCGGCATCACCATAACCAGGACCACCATGCCGGACCATACGGTCATGATCCTTGGAATACCCTGCGGTCAGAAATTATATTTCCTTCAGAATAACTGGACCGAAAGCACAGTGTCGTTCGGAGTTATAACGATTGCTGAAGATAAGAACTCCTTTAACGGTATAATGTATTATAAGGAAGCGGGAATCAAGTATCATGAAGACCTAAGTGGTTTCAGGTAGTCCTCTTTCAGGGAGCATCACCGACCCCGAACTTTACCACTAAACAAAACAGGCCTCCTGATCTTTACCCCTGAACCAGTCACGAGGCAAAGGATCCCCTATTTAGCCTGATTGGCCGTTCCTTTGGTGATGGTGTTCAGCAGTTGCCAGTTGTCGGTGCCATCGGGTAACCGTCCGTATGACTGGGTTGTTTCCATGGCAGGGATGGCCACATAATCGATCACGGTACCTTCTGCATTTTCCAGCCATACCTCATCTCCGCCGCTGGAGAGTCCGAATCCGGCTTCATCATCGGTATCCACAACGATCACCAGCCAGCCCATGGCAGGCACGACGCTTCCCGCCGGGAACTCCTTTTTCGGCTTGGTGCCAGCCTGTCCGCCCGGATCATAGATCTTGTATCCGCTGATATCTATTTCGGCAGAAGAAGTATTATAGATCTCCACCCAATCCGGATCTTCAGTGATTCCGCGGGAATAGAGTTCGTTCAGCTTGATGGAGACAGGTATCAGATTGCTGTTGGCTGCACCTTTGGTGACGGTATAGAGGATCTGCCAGTTGGCCGTCCCGTCGGGGTATCTACCGTAGGACTGACCTTCTTCCAAACCGGGGAAGGCGATACTGTCGATGATCGTTCCGGTCGCATTTTCCATCCATACCGTTTCTCCACCGCCCGACAGCCCGAATCCGCTTTCATCTTCCGTGTCGGTCACAATCACAAAAAAGCCACTGGCAGGGAGGATCGTCCCTGAAGGAAATTCCTTCTTTGGTTTGGACCCGGATTGTCCGCCCGAATCATAGATCTTGTACCCGGACAGGTCAATATCCGTACTGCCGTTATTATAGACTTCGATCCAATCGGGATCCTCAGCGGTTCCTCTTGAGTAGATCTCATTCATCCAGGCATAGTTATCAACAGGGGTACTCCCTGAAAAGGTGATGCTGTCGATCGTGTTCATCGGAACGGTAACCACCGTGCCATCGGTCTTATGAATGTAGAGGTTCTGAGCCGCGAGGCTGGCAGCCATCAGAACAATAGCAAATAAGGTCAGGTTTATTTTTTTCATGTCTGTATCGTTTTTACTTTTTTACAATGATTTTTTCACTCACAATTTCGCCGTTTTGCCTTATCCTGCATATGTACATACCGGAAGGCACATCGGCCGTGCTCCAGTGGTACTGGTATGCTCCGGCCTGCTGGTCGCCAAAGTTCATCTTCAAAACCAGGTTCCCGCTTATACCGTAGACTTCGAGAAAGACATCGCCTTTGGAAGCCAGGGTGTAGTCGAAGTTCACAAAATCGCGGGCCGGGTTGGGGTACGCTTTAAACTTCAGCAGCTGCTGGATGATCTCACCGGGCTGCTCAAGATCCGTGGTCAGGTCGAATGTAAGCTTCCGTATATCATCGATGGCTATTTCGATGACGGAGCCATCCTTCAGGTTGACGCGCATGTTCTCCTGTGTGGATGCCCTGGGCAGGAACAACATGTAGAACGAAGCCGTCAGACATAATAATAATAGCGTTTTTTTCATAGGGTTTTAATTAGAATAAGTTCGCAAGATAAGAGTAATAATTCTTCTTTACAAAGGTTTTTTAATATATTTCCACAGCTAATTCGAATGTTCTGTTAAGGTCATTCATTTTCGTATCTTTACGCACCAGGATACCATACCATGGGTATGAACAGACAAACCGCATCATCAGATGCCTTCGCATCTTTGAAGCATAGTGTCCGCGAAGCGCTGAAGACATATTCCAACGTTCACCGTGGCAGTGGGCACCATTCGCTGGTGACAACTCATTTATATGAGCAGGCAAGGGATATAGTTCTGGAATACCTTCGGCTGGACAAAAGCCGAACCACGGTCATCTTCTGCACACCCAGAAGAGCAGCGGTCTTAATAGCGATGCTTAAGCCAGGACAGTACCAGCGTATTTCGAGCCAGGACATCGGCCTGCCTCTGGGTGTGACAGCACTGGCTGTCAATAAGAAAGTACTGCCCCGGGGCACTCCCCTGGAAACAGGCGGAGGGACCACACGGCTCATTGCCCCAGACTGGGTTATCTGGGCTAAAGCTCCGGACCGTTTTGAGGCCGGCACGCCCGCCATTGTCAACGTCATCGCCTTTGCCAGGGCGCTGCTCCTGATCAGGCAATCCGGAGATAAGGTTTTCTGTGATCCGCCCACTCAAAAGAGAACTGCCATTGAAATCCTCCACAATGGTGAGCTGGAGCAATACACCGGACGGCAACTGCTGGATGCCCTCAGAAAGACTCTGATAGGTAGCGGTGGAGTTGCTCCGACAACAGAAGGTGACAGGCCTTATATCAACCTGGACAACAGCGCCAGCACTCCCACCTTCGAGCCAGTCTGGAATGCTGTCGGGCAGACATGGAACCAGCCAGGCAACATACAGAAGGAGATCGTACAGGAGGTCAGGAACATTTGCGCCGAAGTGCTGATTGCGCCACTGGCTGACTACGACGTGATCTTCACTTCCAATACCACCGAAGCCATCAACCTGGCTGCTGAAAGCCTCGGCCATGAATCCGGGCGGGACAGCGAAACGGGCGTGCTTATCACGCTCCTCGAGCACTCCTCAAACGACCTGCCGTGGCGGAAAGTCTCCCGTTTTCCGCTGATCCGGCTGTCGATTGACTCGGATGGCATTATAAATTTGAACGAGCTGGACGCACACCTGCGTGAGTATAACCAGGAAAACCGGTACGGAGAGAAGCGAATCAAGCTGGTGGCCGTAAGCGGTGCTTCGAATGTCCTGGGCGTATTCAACGACCTGACGGAAATCAGCCGGATCGTTCACCGGTACGGGGCGCGCCTGCTGGTGGATGGGGCGCAGATGGTGGCTCACCGGAGAGTCGATATGGAAGGATGGGGCATTGACTATTTAGCCTTTTCTGCCCACAAAGTGTACGCACCCTTCGGCTGCGGCGTGCTGATGGTCAGAAAGGGACTTCTTGCTTTCAGTAGATCGGAGATGGAACTGATCCGGGCGTCAGGTGAAGAGAACATTGCAGGGATCGCCGGTCTGGGAAAGGCGCTGGTGCTATTGAAACGCATCGGCATGGATGTGATCCGCGAGGAAGAGCAGAAGCTGACCGCGCGGATGCTGCGCGGCCTTGCGCAGATTCCCGGTCTGACGATTTTCGGAGTAAAAGATCCTGATTTACCAGGATTCGACCAAAAGGGCGGGGTCATTGTATTTTCTCTGAAGGGCGTAATGGCCAACCGGGTGGCCAGGGAACTGTCGGAGTGCGGCGGGATCGGCGTGCGGTCAGGCTGTCACTGCGCTCATATTCTGGTCAAGCACCTGGTTGGTGTCACTCCTTTGCTGGAGCGATTTCAGCATTTCATGTTGACCCTGTTCCCCGGATTAAATCTTCCCGGTCTAGTGCGGGTGAGCATGGGCATTGAAAACAGCGAGGAGGATGTTGATACCCTGATCCGCGTACTCAGCCAGATTGCCGGGAAGCTCAGGGCAGGAAAAGAAAGGCATTCTGCTTCCGCACACGACGGAATATCTATCATGCCGCAGGCGGAGGTACGGAAGCAGTTGAACGACTGCGCCAGAGACGCTGCCCTGAGAGTCTATTCCTGACAGCGATCGACTTCTGTCATATTGGACATCATCCACACCCCGATTTTCTGCAATTTCTTATAAATTCAACGATCTCCTCAACCAGGCCTGACCTCAGGGGCCATTCCGGATTCGTGCAGGTGGCTATGTTTTGTTGAACATCCTGGTTCGATTCTTTCAATATGCGATAATTTGGTTGTCAGCTGCTCCTGCAAAACTTTCCGACAGCATTTTATAAGCATTCGTCCGTATACCCATTGACGAATTGCAATCCCGGTCGGTCGGGCATGAACCTGCAATGATCAGAACAACGGTAGATGCTCTTACGCTACCGGGAACCGTTAATGTTCCGGAAATATCTCCCGTTAAAGTCTTTAAGATGATTTCAGATTCCGTGATTAAAGAATCATTTTCAATTTGTCCCATTGGTGACATAGGTGCCACCTTCGAGTTTTTATTGTCAGTCCTTTAATTGCCAACGGTGTTAACAAAATATGAAAAGTAATACAATTGATGGGCAAAGGGACCATTACCATGTCCCCCCCCTCCCTTTCCGTATCAACGACGCCTTTAAATTCTTCTTTCTATTTCGCACGCGTCAAAGACTGCCCTAAAAAATTGCTAATTTCAAGCCGTATTTGCCTAACACGAATAATAATAGCTGATATTTCTTTATATTCGCACAATAAGACAACCAACTAAAAAAACATACCCATGAAAAAAATTGTACTCATTTTTTTATTCATGCTGTTTTGCATGATCGATGGTTTTTCCCAAGCCTCTTTCAACACAGGCGTTATGGAGGTCTATATGAACCAGTACGGCAGAATACGGTTGTTTACGGCTGATGGCATCATACAACTGGAGCGTGCTTCCATCCTGGTGGGGACATCCCCGACCACTGTTTTTGATTACACGAACGACTCAGAACAATTGGAAGCAACCGTCCTGGTCGAAAATCCGGAAATGAGTGATTTTGAACTCTATGGCGCCTATGATAATACCTATTCCAGTTTACCGCCCGATGTGATCATCAAACAGAATGCATATGGTTGGACAAACGGAGCCTACGCCATTGTCAGGTTCAATGTGAAAAATGACGAGGCAAGCGTCATCAATGCATCCATTGGATTGGACATCATTCCTTATTTAAATGAGGAATATGGATTTGATTCGGTGACCTATCTGAATGATGAAGGAGTGGTCCGTTTCCATAGGGGATCTCAGATCAACATGGGAATAAAACTCCTTTCAGCATCCCTGTCGTCTCTCTATTCCTTCGAATGGTACGAGGATTACTCGGTAGATACCGATTACTGGACCTGGATGAATTACGGATCGCTGCAGCCTCTGTATGCCTCCAATACCGTTGACGGGCCGGTGGCCATCACTGCCCAGAGTCCGGTGACCATTGATCCGGGGGAATCCTTCGATGTATACTATGCCCTGGCGCTTGGAGCCAATAAACAGGAAATGCTGGCCAATATTTCTGCTGCTGCGGAGAAATACCAGGCATGGTTCGTCGGAATGGATGATAATGAATTATCTTCCGGTGTATTACGCCTGAACCAGAATTATCCCAATCCGTTTGAACAGTCAACAATGATCCATTATCAGTTACCAGCCAATGGATTCGTTCATTTGACGATCTGTGATGTGATGGGGAATGAGGTGGCTTCACTGGTAAATGCAGAGCAACCGGCAGGTGATTATACCATTCAATATGATGCAAAAGACCTGAGGAGCGGCGTATATTTCTGCACACTCAGGTTCAACGGGCAGGTTCAGACTGGCATGATGCTGCTGGCAAAATAGGGAGATTAGCTTGGCCGTTTCTTAACACAATTTCTCCGATTCTTGACACCCAACCTTCTGGCTTTTTGTATATTTACTAATCATTAGCTCTGCAATGATTAAAAAATCCAATAAGCCTGGATCACGCAAGAAAAAAATCATCCTGTACTATATCCTGGCTGTAGTGCTGCCAGGGATCATCCTTGGTTATCTGGCCTACCGGGGAATTCGTAACGACCAGGCCCTGCGCGGGAAGGAGAGTTTGAAAAAGCTGGAAATGACCAGCGGGGCTTTCTTCAATGCCATTGATTCCAGCTTTCACCTGTTGATGAATGAACAGAAGACCTCCTCCCCACTTTACAATTCAGGAAAACACGATCCTTCCCTGCTTGCTTTTATTGTCAAAGACATAGGTGGTTCAGCAAAACTCATATCCCATCAATTGCTCTATCTCACGACTGAACTCATGACAGTTCAGCCTGAAAAGCCCAACCTGCAAGCCAACCTCAAAGAGGGCCTGCGGTTAGAATATATCGAGCGCAGGTATCCGGAGGCGATCCGGTTTTATCAGGATAGGATCCTCCATACAAGCGATACCGCAGAAAAGATCCAGGCCATGGTGGCCGCAGCCCGACTGTACAACAGGACAAACCAGCCCGACCGGGCAAAGGCCATTTATGACGAGATCCGGCAGAATTACCCGGGAAGCCTTCTAAACGGGGAGATACCGATCGCACTGATGGCCAGCCTGGAAATACTGAAGATCAATCAAGCCATGGGAGAAATGGATGAACTGAATACCAATTCACGTCAATACCTGAAGCTTTTAAGATATCCCTCCTGTGAATATGATAAAAATCAGTTTGAACTGTTTTACCAATCCTTCAAAGAGATCGTTCAGGAAATAGGCCCGGTCCTTGATTCCCTCCTGCGGGAGCTTGATCGTCAAAAAGCCCGCACTGAAACACTCATCCGCATACTCACAGGTCCGGACCTGATCCTGACAAGCGGTTATGGTCAGTGGAAAGGGAAAAAAATGGAATGACCAGTATACCGATCAATGCAGCTGAACTTACAGCCGTGTATCTGTCAACAGAGAATGATGCTGGCGTTCAAAGCAGTATGGTGATTGATTTCCCGGAGTATCTGAAATCAGTATCAGATAAGCTGATCCGGAAACTCGACCCGGAGGCTTCAATGAACCTTAAGGTTGAAGATAATAACGGAAAGCTCATTTTTTCCAGGATCAGTACGGAAGACATCGGCTACCTGGCTTTCCCCTTTCCCGAAAATCTTCCTAAATGGAGTTTGCTGTTAAGTAAAAATAAACCTGGCTTTATTGCTACATTATGGAAAGCCGGAAGCGGCATCTATCTTTTTATTTTCATCCTGATCGCACTCCTCATGGTACTCGGTTTTGTCTTTACACTTTATACACTCAACATGGAACTGCGGTTGAATAAACTGAAATCGGAATTCATTTCGAATGTGTCCCATGAATTGAAAAGCCCGCTCACTTCTATCCGTATGATGACTGAACTGCTGCATCACAAACGGGTTCAGACGGAAGAACGCAAATCGGCCTATTATTCGGCGATGCTGCAGGAAAGCGAACGTCTCAGTCACCTGATCGATAATATCCTGGATTTTTCGAGAATAGACGAGGACCGTAAAAAATACGAGTTTATCGACCTGGACCTGGATGAACTCCTCCGGAATTTTCTTGAATCAACCCGCGAAAGGCTTACGGATTCAGGCTTTAAAATAAGGTACAACTGTACTGATACGATACGGCCTATCCGGGCTGACAAGAATGCCATCCTTCAGGTCATATATAACCTGGTTGACAATGCCATCAAATTTTCCGGGAAATTCAGGCAAATTGACATCGATCTGTTTTCCAGGGACGAAGAAGTACAACTTTGTGTGAAGGATTATGGAATCGGGATACCCGATAAAGACCAGGAAAAAATATTTGACCGTTTCTATCGCGGTGACGAACCGCAGCGGCTGGGAATCAAGGGAAGCGGGATTGGTCTGACCATCGTTAAAAGAATCATAGAGGTCCATAAGGGGCACCTGACGCTGAAAAGCATTCCTGGCGAAGGCAGCACCTTCTGTGTGCATCTATCAATAGATAAAAATACCGAAACATGAAAAGGATCCTGATCATTGAAGATGAGCCGGCCATCCGGATGGCCCTGGAGGATGATTTTACGTTTGAAGGCTACAGGGTCGACTCTGCCGCCACAGGACCGGAAGGGCTCGAAAAGGCAGTGGACCTGGACCTGGACATCATCATTCTCGACCTGATGCTGCCGGGGCTGAACGGGCTGGAGATCTGCAAGGAACTGCGGAAGCGGGATATCGGGACCCCGATCATCATGCTGACAGCCAGGAGCCAGGAATTCGACAAAGTGCTCGGGCTTGAGCTCGGAGCCGACGATTATATCACCAAGCCCTTCAGCATGTTCGAGCTTCATGCCCGGGTCAAAGCCCTTTTGCGCCGTTCGGAGATCAGGGGTCATCAATCTGAAAAGGATAAGATTCACATTGGCCCGTTTGAGCTGGACGCTGCAAAATACCTGTTTACGAAAAACGGGGAACCGGTGCAGCTCACCACGATTGAATTCGACCTGATGAAGCTGCTGATGCAGCATGCCGGGCATGTACTCAAACGGGACGATATCCTTAACAGCGTCTGGGGCGAGGAAGTATATGTCACCCCCAGGACCGTGGATACGCACATTGCCAACCTGCGTAAGAAAATAGAGGATAATCCGGGGGAATCGCACTGGATCACCGGCGTACGAGGTGTGGGATATAAATTCAATTCAGATGCACCTTTGCAGAACCTTCACCAAACTTAACATCATCTTCAAAGACTTAACACGGGTCCATGGTACTTTTATCAAAAATAACTGACACCATGAAAACACATCTCTTTTTAATCATCTCCCTGTCACTGCTAACTGCTTCTCTCAACGCCCAGGAAAACACGGCATCGGTCCAGCTTGCGGCAGCCATCTATGAGGAAGAAGTGACAGGCGACCTGGATAAAGCAGTTGCTCTCTATCAGAACATTCTGAAGGACTACCCGAATGACCGGCCGGTGGCTGCAAAAACCCTCTATCACCTGGGAATAGTGAATGAAAAAATGGGCAAAGAGAAAGCCGGTGAGTATTTTACCCGTCTGATCAACACGTATCCCGATCAGACCGAGGTGGTTAACCTGGCAAAAGCGAGGCTGGCGGCACTGGGCACTGGAACCGCTGCCCGGAGCACGGAGGTTGCCATGCGCCGGATCTGGGTCGCGGGTAGTAACATGCCGGTCTGCATCTCCCCGGATGGACAATATGTTATTTTTGAAGGCGATGACAATAACGGCAATCTTTGGCTTCGCAGCCTCCAGTCAGGAGAGCAAAGGCAAATCACCCGGGATGGTTCAATGGTGGACTATATGTTTTCTTCAGGTACTGCAGCGATCTCACCCGACGGTAAGTGGATCGCATATAGCTGGCAGGTTAAAAGCTATGGAGAGCTTCGTCTGTCGATGCTTGACGGATCATCCATGCGAATACTCCACAGCGGTCAGGATGGAAGAACAATGTATGTGATCGCCTGGATGCCGGACGGAAGCCATATATTGACTTTTTCAGAGGATCTCAAGGATCAGGCTTACCGTCGGCATATCATTTCCGTGCAGGACGGCTCTATTCGTGACTTCGGGAAACCCGAACAGGAATTCGGAAATTTTGGGGGGGTATGTTCCTCTCCGGACGGACGGCACATCACTTACAGCATGAATGGCGACATTTTTGTCTATAATACTGCAACAGAGCAGGATACGGTTCTCGTTCATAACCCGGCGGACGATTTCATGGTCGGTTGGACCCCGGATGGATCCGGTATACTGTTCGTGAGTGACCGGTCGGGAACGCACGATCTTTACTTGCTGGGGATCGGGAATGACGGCCGTCCCCGGGGAGAGCCACAGGTACTCCGGCGGGAACTCGGCGACGCCAGTAATCTCTTCCTGGCTCGCGACGGAAGGCTCTTCCAGATTGAGAGAAAGGGAATTTTCGATTCGTTCATTATCACGTTGGATGAACAAACCGGAAAGGTGACCGGCACGCCCTCGCTGGTGGACCCGAATTATCCCATGGTGAACTGTCCGGCATGGTCACCTGACGGGAAGCTGCTTTACTATATGAATAACCGGGGGCCCTCTGGCAATCGCTCCATGATGCTGGTCATTCGCTCGGAATCGACCGGTGAGATACGAGAGATCATTCCGAAGCAACTACCGTGGTGGTCCAAGCCAGTTCTGTCACCGGACGGGCACCGATTCGCAGTCACAGGAGAAGACGAGAACGGGAACGTCGGCCTTTTTGTAATAGATTCGGAAAGCGGCAGCGTCAGCCAGCTCGTAAAGATCCCAACGGAGAATGAGATGGTAAACCCGGATGCGAACTGGTCTCCTGACGGCAGGGCGATCTTCTACAAAGTCCGGTCCCTTGAAGAAAGAGAAGAATTCATTGTCCGGCGCAAAGACCTTATAACCGGCGAGGAAAAAGATATCCACCGCGGCTTCATCACCCGCGATATGGACATCTCGCCCGATGGGACACGGCTTGTCTATTTTCGGGGTGAAGGACCGACCAAATCATATGTACTGGGCACCCTGGATATTCAATCCGGCAAGGAACTGGAGTTGTCACGCATTCCGGAAGCCGATGTCCCTGGCGGCCTGATAAGCCCCAGATGGACGCCTGACGGAAAACATGTGCTTCTGATAACCAATGGCACCAGGGCTGACTGCGAGCTTTGGCGGTTTTCGGCGGCAGGCGGCCCGGGCGAAAAACTCTACCTTTTTCCTGGGGCAGCCTGGGGATTAGAAATGCACCCGAGCAGCGACCGCATGGTATTCACGCAAAACGTGTCAAGTTGGGAATTGTGGGTGCTGGAGAACTTCCTGCCGAAGTAAGCATTAACGACTCGTAATGGCAACTCGTATATCAAAAAATAAGCAAAACATGAAAACACATATTATCTTAATCGTCGCCCTGTTAATGCTGACCGGATCTCTTTCCGCCCAGGACAACACGGCATCGGTACAGCTTGCCGCGGCCATTTATGAGGAAGAAGTGACCGGCGACCTGGATAAAGCGGTTGCACTCTATCAGAACATTCTGAAGGAATATCCGAATGACAGGCCCGTGGCTGCAAAGACCCTTTATCACCTGGGGCTGGTCAATGAAAAAATGGGAAAAGACAAAGCTACTGAATACTTCACGCGCCTGGTCAATACATATCCTGATCAGACCGAGGTGGTGAACCTGGCGAAAGCAAAGCTGGAGGCGCTTGGTAATGCTGGCGGTTCTGAAAAAGACTTTTTACCGAAGGATCAGATTGAGGTAAACAACCAGCTAACAATGAAAAAACTCGATAATCCACAGCTTAATACCCCGTTTGCCCGCCTTGCGCCCGACGGAAAAAAAATAGCCTATGTTGAATATTCAAAAGAAGGATCTCCAACAGGCATCAATATTCTTGAGATTGGATCCGGAAAGACAAAAATTCTCGTAGAAGGCAATGTGAGTGGTCAGTCCTCCATGGTATGGTCTTCACAGTCCAATAAAATTGCTTATACCTTCAATGGCAATGAACTCCATATCCGCGATGTTGATGGTTCAAATTCACGTCTGCTTTTAAAAAACACAGCCCACAGGATCTATCCGACTGATTGGTCACGCGATGGGAAGAAAATATTGTGCTTTTTTGAAGGAGACGACTGGAAAGTTAAAATCTGTACTATCACCTCCGATGGTCAGGTGCAGTTCCTCGTATCGGGTAGTTCAAGTGACTTCAAAAGTGAGCCAAAGATCTCTCCCTATGGGGATTATGTCGCCTGCGCCCTTGACGATGGAGCCGGGAATACGGACATCTATGTGTGGACTTCTGATGGCAGCCGAAAAGAGCGGGTGACTTCCCATCCCGGGCGTGATGAGAATCCGGTCTGGTCACCTGACGGAAAATACCTGGTGTTTTTGAGCGATCGAAACCGGAGTGTTGATCTTTGGGGGGTGCAGATGAAGGATGGCGGCGCGGTTGGCACCCCATTTATCCTGAAACAGGACCTTGGCTGGCGCACCAGGATCAACGATCTCACGGCAGGCGGAAAGCTCTTTCTGTTCATGATGGGAGGGGCGGAGCCGGCCAATCTGTTCACAATCCCCGTGGAACAGGTGAGCGGAAAGCTCAATGGTACAATTGCTCCAATTTCTGTTTATCCCACCGACCATTCCTTCCCCCGCTATTCTCCCGACGGGAAAATGATCGCCTATCAGTCACGAAGAGGACAGCTTAGCTGGCCTAAATTATTTGTTCTCGACGAAAAGGGAGCCGAAAGGGAGTTACCCCTGGAAGGTTATTACGTTGTGAACGTTGCCTGGCATCCGAGAAATCAGTCGTTGTTCTTTGCCGGATTTGACAAATCCTTCAAAGCAGGTATCTATGAAGTTTCACTCGGAAATAACGAGATAAAACAGGTCTACAATGGTGATACGGTTGATCCGAAAACATTCAAAGGTGGTCTGATCAACATCAATCTGATTCCTGGCACCGGGAAAATGATGTTCTTTAAATTATTGGGAGAAGGGAATGTTGAAATTCTCAAATGCGATCCTGACGGGCAGCAACTGACCGTGGTCGTTCCGCGGGTGAAGATGCCAGTGTGGGGCCTGCCCTCCCCCACCGGAGAGAATATTTGCTATCGGATTGGAGATAGCCTGATGATTGTAAACGTATCAAATGGAACGATAAAGCTCATCGGTGCTTCCACCGTCAATCTTGAAGCGACATGGTCGCCAGAGGGTGAGAGCCTGATGTTCAGGGAAGGATCCGGGCTGCAAATCTTCTCTGTAAAAGAAAACGCTGCCCGTTCTCTTTATCAGGCCTCAGCCGGGAAGACGATTGGCGGCATGGAAATGTACGCATCGGCATGGTCTCCGGATGGAAGCCGTTTCATTTTTACCGAGAGTGACACATCCATGTCAAAAACTTCTACCCAGAAACTCATCCTGATAAATCTGCATGATGGATCTTTCAATCAACTGGCAGATGCACCGGCAGGATACCGGCTGAGTGAGTTACGATGGTCTCCCGACGGAAGAAAGCTAATGGCAACGGGTCATAGCACAAACAGTGAGTTTGCTCCTTTATATAATTACTGGATTCTGGAAAACTTTTTACCCGAATAACATGTAATTATTTATCTTCAAGGGCAAACGGAATCTTGCTGATCTCCACAATATTGTTCAAATCGGAATAATCATATTGTACGATCCCCGTCGTGGTGATCATGATCAAAATTCCATTCCGCGGGATGACATCCCTTGCCTGGATGCCTGGATAGATTTTGATGATATGTGAATCGATCGCTGCGGGATTGGACGCATCGTATACCTTCAGTCCGGCGGGGCCGTCACACACGAAAAGGGTCTTATGATCAATTCCCAGCCCGTATGGTTCCGCCATCGTATAACTCTTTATCAATACCGGGTTCTTCGGATCCACAACATTCAGCACGTCCATCTGATTCTGCCAGCCACCGCAACGGTTGCCTGAACGCATGGTGACATAGGCAGTCCCCTCCTCCACCACCACGGGATCGCAACTCTGAAAATGATCATAAGCCGCCAGGTAAACCGGCCAGGCAGGCTGCTTTATATCATAAAGAAGCATGCCCGTCTGGGTTCCGATATACAGGAATGTGCTGTCAGTAAAAACCGTTTCGGCGATCCGCGAAAGATAGAATACAGGACCTTTTGCCGGCTTATCCGCCACACTGAGATCGATCAGCTGCATCTCCATCTGGTTCAGTACAAAAAGGGTGCTGCCCGCAATAATGCAGCGTGCCAGTGAACCGCCCACGCCTACCGTCTGAGAAACATATCCTCCTGACTCTGAATTGCTGTAGGACATCCACACATCCATTCCTTTGTCCCAGTAATATACAGGAGGTGGCGCAATATCGCCCTCGTATTCCTCGGTATATTCCTCCAGCGACCACCCGCTGATCACCCCCTTTTCCTGGTCAATGGGAGCAATGGGGTAATCACTTTCCACATCGGGGATGGTGTAGGGAAACACTCCCTCCAGCCTGAACACCTGTTCCGGTTGAGCGATGTCGGCAATATTCAGCACCACCAGGTCAATGTAACTGTCGGCATAAAGGAAATTGCCCATGATGGCCAGGTCCACATTGCCGGGGATCGGGATGAAGCAAAGATCAACAGGATGGGAGGGATCAGAATTATCAAAAACATGGATCCCCTCATATTTTTCATTGACGAACAGGTAGTTGTCTTTAATATAGATTTTCCCCATCGTTTCGATGGGGCTGGATTCCGATACTTCTACCGGTTCCCTGAGCTCGTCGTATGGCATATACTCCGGTACATAGGCCATGTAGGTCCTGGTTTCGGTAAAGGTATCCTTACAGGATGTCAGGAACAGGGTGCATCCTGCCATCAGTGACAGAAGGAACAGGTTGTATGTGGTTTTCATAGTGGTGGTTATTATAGATTAGCGAAACATGAATCCCAGGCTCAGGGCGACCCTGTTGAACTGCTCCGTGCGTTCTGCTTTCACTTCATGACCAGGATCATCGTCATACCAGGCGTTATATTCAGCGGTCATCCTCGATTGCTGGAACCGGTAACCCACCGAGAACGTGATGGCGGCGTGGTTTGAAAAGTCTTTCCGTATCCCGGCGCCTGCGCCGGCCAGAACACCACCGTGGTTGTTCTGATTACCATAATAATACAATGTATTTTGGTTCTCCTCCAGGGGGAGTGCATATCCTGCCTGAGCATACACAAAGGGAGACCATTTTCCCGGCAGGATCTTATAGCTGACATCCGCGAACAGGGGCAGCATGGCTGCACTGAACCACTCCACACCGGTGCCGGCCCCAACGGAAAGACGGAACGGGAATGCATACGCCGTCTTCACCGTAAACCCCCACGACTGGTCGCTTCCCCCGAAGAGGTGGACCTGGGGATGAACTTCAACCTTTGAGGGCGGACTGGTCTTCGAAGAGGTTTCGGGGTCCGTTTCCCGCATGACGATCTTCTCAATTTCGTTCTCAGGGACCACCAGGATGTTGCTGCCCACCATCTCGATGTTAACATCCTTCCCCGGTGTGCTTTCCAGAACCTTCCCACGTAAAATACTTCCGTTTTTCAGGTAAAGGGCATCAAGTTCCTGCTGTTGTGCAAAAGTGGTCATAGGAAGTAAAAGGAGCATCCAGACCACGAAAGGAAATCTTTTCATGTGATGGAAATTAGTATTCGTACGTGTTTGATATTTTAAAGACGGATTAATTGTAAATGGTTGCCCGGGCTGCAAAAATATAAGAATTTCGAAATCCTTTTATACAAGATTATCATTCAATCCACCGGAATAATAATCCGAATCGGTTCACCCATTTCATACACTGGTTCTGCACCTGTCACTACCACCCTTTTCATCGGGTAGAGCTTAAACACAACCGGCGAAACCTGTTCCATATGAAACTCCTTTTCAGGATCCTTCAAATCTTTAATGAGTTCTGACGGGAATGCCCGGTCGCGGCGGCAGATCTCCCAGATCCTGATGGCGTTCAGCAGATCGTCGGTCACGCGATTGTTGCGCAGGGCTTCCAGGCTGGTTGCCATGGCAAAGCCGGCATTGTATCCCGCCGCCCGGGCAAGCATCCATTCCATTTCAGCCAACGTGGTGCTATCAGTGAGCAGATACCATCCAAGCATGTGGGGCAGGTAATTCCGGTCGAACAGCCCCTGATTGTCGATGCGGTACTGCTGCATGCTTTCCGTAAATCCTCCGTACCAGGGCTCTCCCCAGTTGCAATAGGTATTGATGTGCCAGTAAAAAGGCTCCGAGTTGCTCGTCCCGTTCAATACTTCATGATCCAGGTTCTCGTAAAAGAGTTTGGCAAAAAGCTCCATCCCGTAATCTCCCTGACCGGCTGAAAGGCAACCCTCATGCCCGTCAAAGTCCATCTGGCTGAAGCCGGTCTCATTGAAACGGTGTGCCAGGTTGATGGCGATTTCCTTCATCAGATCCAGGTTGGGGAAAAAGACCATGTAAGGATGATCCAGCAGCTTACCAACAGCACCACCGCTGGTATGAGAGGATACCCGGGTGCCGAATGCTCCCCGTGTGCATCCTTTTAATACCGCGGGTGATGAACCAATGACCGTATCATACCGGATCAGCTCATCACCGATCCTTACCGTATGAAGCCAGTTTGCTTTTTCATTGGCAAAATAAAATGCGGAAGCGACCGGTATCTCTGTCTGCTCTGCACCAATGCTTTCTGTTAATATGCTGCTGCCTGTGAGGGCCAGCCTTTTATCAGGAACCGGTGTCACATAAGGATCGTTTGTGTTAATGAAATCGGTGAGGGTATGGGCTCCCAGCCTGATCCCAAGAGCCTGTGCCTTCTCCAGACAACCTTTGAGTCCGGTCAGGCCATTGGGAAAATAAAAAGGATTCAGTTCGTAATGTCCCCAGCTTTGCCAGGCATTCATGTGGTAAAGTGTCATGAGGTTAGCCTTTTGGGTATATGCCAGCAGCTCGTCGATGGTTTCCTCCGAGAAATCTGCGATCAGGTAGGAGCGCCCGGTTTCGGGGGAACGTTTGGACCAGAATCCATGGATGACAGGGTGGGGTAATCCTTCCGCAAGCTCAATCTCCCCGATGCGCTCCAGAACTTCTCCGGACTGACATCCAAAAAGTGCGATCGCGCTTCCTTCCACTGTTTCACCGGGTACAGGTTCAACAGGTACGCGGGGAAACTGTCCCCACCAGACGTCGACGGTCCTCGGCTTTGAGCGGTTAAGAGAATACGCCTGGACAGCGCTTCCTCGGACTGTTTTTACGGCGGTGCTGCTGCGCGACGGATCAGAACCTTCCTTATTGATCGGAAATCCTCCCAGCGTTTTAACATTGAGCACCTGCAGTCCGAATGCCAGCGTATCATCTGAAACCACGCCAATGATCTCCCCTATTGTTTTACGGACGGTGACAGCGATCGGTCCCCAGACCAGTGCATCCACTTTATCCTCCGGGAAGACAGAGTC
This sequence comes from Bacteroidota bacterium, assembly GCA_022711405.1. GTDB lineage: Bacteria > Bacteroidota > Bacteroidia > Bacteroidales > JAGONC01 > JAGONC01. The sequence continues at coordinate 96,153 of JAKLFC010000004.1, read as the reverse complement.
CACAGCGAAAATCAGGTAATTCTCCATCTCCCGGATCTGTATACTTGCTTCAATACGTTGATCTTCAATCCGGAATCGGATTTTCAACCGGTGACTATGCGCTTCATAGCTTGCTTGTACAGGTACGAACCAGCTGGTGTCCACCCGGATTTGAAGGAGTGGAGATCCTCCTTCGGAACGATCTGCAACTTCTTTTCCCCGTACGTGGAGGATCTGAACAAAGCCAGCGTCATCTATTTCCAGGGAAAGTTCTTCTGTCCGCAGAGAAATCTGTGAAAAAGTCAATTTCCAACTTAAGAGAAAAAAAAGAAAAAACAGGAACCATTTAACATATACTCTAATAACATTAATATTCAAGTTATTCATAATCAATAATTAGTTACAATTAACAGGCGCCTTTATCTTCTGCCAGAACAGGGTAAAGCCATCATTGAAATCCATAGCAGCTCCATTCAATAAATGCGGTTTACAAAGATACGTGATCTATCGTCCAGGCATTAATTTTCGTAACTTAGCCGTCCACTGCCTGTTTCGTAAACGATCACATACTGCCAGCCGATTCAAAATACCTGTAAATCCGAGCCACCATGAACGATTTTCCCAAAAAACGCTTCCCTAATCTTTCTCCTCTCTCCTTTCTCCTCTCTCCTTTCTCCTCTCAAGTAACATTGTTCACCCTGCTGATATTTTTCAATGGTTGTACCGGCTCACAAAGGGAAAATGATCCGGAAGGAACCAGTTCCTGCATAAAGCTGACCAATGTCTGTGACAGTGTGGTCATGGTCGGGATTGGCTGGGATAATATGACAGCCATATCAACGCAAAAAGGCATTGTGGTGATCGACGCCGGCATCTCCTATTCCCTGACAGCCAAATACAGGGAGGTGATTGAAAAACACTTCAACCGGAACGATTTTGCCTACCTGATCAACACCCATGCGCATCACGATCACACAAGGGGAAATCCTGCATTTTCGGATGCGGTAATCGTCGGGCACCGGAGCTTTCTGACAGAGATACCGGCTATATGGAAGGATACGGACCGGGTTCTCTCCCGGGCATCCGAAAGCATATCCTATTATCAGGCTCAGCTGGACAGTCTCCCGAATGACTCGCCGGAATGGAGAGAAGCCCTCTGTAATAAAAACATTTACATGCAATTATTGAGAGATGTCTCCGGGGAACCTGAATACGCAGTACCCGGGCTGATGTTCGATGACACGCTGACCATCCACGCAGGGGATGTGACCTTCTGCCTGCTCTATTTTGGCAGGGCACATTCGACAGCTGATGTGATCATTCATATTCCCGAAAAAAAGATCCTGTTCACCGGTGATCTCTTCTCAAAGTATGGCAGGGCAAATTTTCGAACTGCAGATAAGGCTGACACCGAAAAATGGCTGCGTGCCGTTGACTGGATCGAATCCCGCATGACCCCGGTCGATATAATCATTACCGGACACGGGGAGATCCTCTCGCGGGATGACCTGCAGTCATTCAATAAAACTGTTAGAAAAAAATGGGGTGAAATCCAATAGATATCCTCGAATCCACTACCTAAATTTTATTGTCAGCATTTCTTCTTTTTCCCGACCGGGCACACCGCAACGCAGAGGCCACAGATCCTCTCTTCGACATGGAGCCTGTGCCTCGCCAGTTCGCCGCATTTCTCACGGCATTTCGCTGCATTGAAAAAAGCATCCCTGTGTATATGCACATTCCATAACTGTCCCGTGGCAGCCCGTGCCGGACATCGTTCAACGCAGATATTGCATTTTCCGCACAGGCTCCTGGTAATCGGAATGGATACAGTGTCAGGTTGCTGATCAATCAGAATGCTGACCAGCCGCAACCGGGGTCCAAATTCTTTCGAAATAAATAATGCGGTCTTTCCAATCCAGCCAAGCCCGGCTCTTGTCGCCACCATCTTGTGCGAAAGATCATAGGTAAGGGTTGATAAATATTTCTCATAATCCTTTGAGCCTAAAGAGATCGTGGGCGGTATCACTTTGGAATCAATCCCAGTTTTTTGCAGCTCCTTTTTAATTTCTTCAGCGATCGTTGCCAGTTCCTTGTTTATCTGGTTATAATGACGATAATATTCAAGGGTGGGTCCATTCTCAATCGCATCCACAATACGGTCATCCAATCGCTTCCCAATAGATATCCCATATGGGTACGGACTAAATTTTTTATCAATGAATCCAGTCAGATCTGCCGTTCCATAAATATATTGCTCAGGTGGAAATAAAATATGTTGAAGGATGGAATTGATCATGTCAAACGGATTTCCTTGGCTGAGTTGTAGTTGGTTTCTACAGATTTACAACTCCATATCTCAACCAAACATATTCCATTTCCAGCGTCTCTTCTTTAATAAGCTGTAAGCCAATGTTCTCAGGAAAATTTCCAAACATTGTGTATGATCGTTTGCCAACAAGTTCCGGGTGGATCAGCATACTGATCTCATCCACCAGTCCTTTTTTCAGAAGCAAATTGCCCAGAATCCGGCCCGTGTCAACTAACACAGTTTTAACCTGATATTGCTCAGCGAGCACTTCCATTGCAATTTTCAGATCGACCTTTTTCTTCCCCGCGATGAAAGCATCATAGTTTCTTTCCTGAAGGTGTAGAAGATATCCCGGTGGTGTGTCTTCAGAAACAAAAACAATGACATCCCTGCAATACTCAAATCTCCTGCAGGTGTGCAGCATTCCGGCAAGTTTTCCTCCGGAGTCGATCACAGCCCACAATGGTACATGAGGATCTCTTAACGGTTTAATAAAATCCTGTGGCTCTTCAGGCGGCACTCCTTCTCCATAGAGTTCAGCACCCATGAGGACCGTGTTGGAGCCGATCAGGTGCGCCTGGGGCTCATAGCTGCCCGCCAGCTGGTAATGCAGTCCCATGTTCACCTCAAAGCCTGTCAGCGATCCGTTTAGGCTAACGGAATTGTGCAAAATAACGCGTGGTTTCATCTTCTATCGAGTTTGTTCGTTGTCTGCTCCTCGTAGTTTGAAATTGAATTTTACTTTTTGCTCTTTAATTTCTGCTCTTTGATTTTTGATCTTTGATTTTTGATCTTAAACTCAATGAGCTCCACCGGTGCCCCATTGTGTTCGATCATAGCTGCCCGAACGCCTTCAGAGGGAATACCGGGCGGGCAAAGGATTTTAAAACCATGTTCGTGCAGTTCCCTGTCAATATCTTTTACTTCAAAGGCAACGTGCGGGACGGTCTTCACGAGCTCCGAAATGGGGCAATCGTCATCAAACCGCATCCATTCGATGCCGAACGGACTGGTACTGAATCCGCACACATGAATTTTAAGATGCGGGTAATAGACCTCTCCCGGTATCGCTTCTTTTACCGGAATCCCCAGGTGATGGTACTTCCACCCGAGTTTTTCAATGACATAAGGGGGTTCATGATCTTCCCTGTGAATTTCATTCATACATTGACCATTTTATCCCCCTAAATTACATTGATTTCCTTTCTGATATTCACTAAATTTACAATCCATTTAAAAAACGGAGGACTTTACTATGAAATCAAAAGGTTTTGCTACACTCATCTTTTTTGTCATCCTGATCATCGGTGTTGCTGTTGCTTATTTTCTGTACAAGGAAGGATACACTGTTGAAGGAATCTGGGTAGGGATCGGGGCATTTTTCCTGGCTCTCATCCTTTCATCGTCCATCAAGATCGCCGACCAGTGGGAAAAGGCTGTCGTTCTGAGGCTGGGCCGCTTTCATGCACTTAAGGGACCGGGATTGTTCTTCATCATCCCGATCATCGACACCATTCCTTACTGGATCGACATCCGTGTCATCGCGACCTCTTTTACGGCAGAAAAGACGCTGACCAAGGATACGGTACCCGTAAATGTAGATGCGGTCCTTTTCTGGAAGGTCATTGATCCGAAAAAGTCAGCCCTGGATGTGGCCGACTACCGGAGCGCGATCAGCTGGGCTTCCCAGACTGCCCTGCGCGATGTGATCGGTAAGACCATGCTGTCCGACATGCTGGAAGGCCGTGAAAAGATCAGCATCGAGCTGCAACGGATCATTGACGAGCGTACCGAACCGTGGGGGATCAATGTCATCTCTGTGGAGGTGAAGGATGTCCTGATTCCCCAGGCTCTGGAGGATGCCATGTCGATGCAGGCACAGGCGGAACGTGAGCGCCAGGCACGGGTGATCCTGGGTGATTCGGAAAAGCAGGTAGCGGATAAATTTGTGGAGGCAGCCAATAGCTACGCCAGTAATCCGACTGCTTTGCATCTGAGGGCTATGAACATGTTATACGAAGGACTGAAATCAAATGCCACCATAATGGTCGTACCCAGTACGGCTGTGGATACAATGCAGCTGGGTGGAGTAGCGGGACTCACCGCTTTGGCTATGGAAGTGGAGAAGAAAAATAAGGGGAAAGACAAAAGGGACAAGTCATGAGATGTATGGATGATTGAACAACGGTACAGAATAGACACTTATGATCATGAAGAACGCGTGTAAACACCTACGAATTATGCTATTATTACTCGCTGTTGTCATCTGCTCACTGCCCCAAGTGACAGCTAAACCAGGCGATGCTGTCTTTGGGTTTGAATCATCTTTTCAAAAAACAAATCCTTCAGGTTGTTCAGTATTTACGGTATCCAGGGGCAATCAGGTCTTTTTTGGCGGCAACGACGACTATTTCACTTCCGACAGCTATTATTGGGTTGATCCGGGAGATGACTTCAGGTATGGAGTGATCTGGATCGGGCAGCCTGACAATGTACAGCAGGGTGTGAACGAATGCGGGCTGGCCTATGATGCCAACGGACTCCCGAGAGTGGATGTAAATCCTCATACTGAACGGACGCCGGTTTACGGGGATTACACGATCTATCCCATTCGTATCCTTCACGAGTGCGCGACAGTAGAAGAGGTCATCAACTGGGTCAATACGCATCAATGGCACTCCTACATGCATGACCAGATGCAATTTGCCGACGCGACCGGTGATGCTGTCATCATCAGTGCCAGGCCCGACGGAGAACTGGCTTTCACCCGCAAACCGCATGGAGATGGGTTTCTGGTCTCCACCAACTTCAATGTAGCGAATCCATCCAATGGCTACGGTTATCCCTGCTGGCGCTTCGAAAGGACCCAGCAAATACTGGATCAACTGGTAAGGCGGGATACCGCTCTCACCTTTCAGGATGCAGCCGGTGTACTCGACGCTATCAGCCAACAGGGCGGAACCAGCTGGACTGTTTCATCGCTGCTGGCTGATCTGACCCATGGGATTGTTTATCTTTATTATTTCTATCAGTTTGACCGGCCGGTCGTTCTGAATGTGCTGGAGGAATTGGACCATCTAAGAGCTCCCGGTCCTCTGAGCCAGCTTTTTCCGGATGATGTCCGGCAGGAAGCGGCCAGCCGTTACCAGCAGTTTAAGTCAAGGGGAATATTCTGCCGATGGGTAAGTACGGTCTGGCTTGCGCTTGTGGTTGTCAGCCTGGTTATTCTGGTGGTCCTTCCTCCCCATGGTAAAAGGGATCTGAGGCTCTGGATACCGGCTGTGATCATGGGTGGCCCATTGGCTTTGCTGATAAGGCTTATTAACGGACCATTTCCGAAACCTAAAAGCTGGAAAGCAATCCTTCCTGAAATCACCGGGGATATGGCACCTTCCATAATTGCTTTTGTTCTGTTTCTGATTATCCTTCTTCTGGTACCCGCTGTACAGTCCAATCCTCCGCTCCAGCTTTTTTTCATGCTCTTCCTGCCTGCTGTGACAGGTCTGTTGTTCTTCCATGTACCGCTTCTGATAGCGGTGACGGATATGAGCTTCAGCCGTTGGATTAGCCACCGGCTGCCCCATGTAATCGTGGTGTCGAACATAGGCATGGGGGGAATATGCATTACAGGTATGTACCTGATCAACCTCAGCCTGCAGTTCTGCCCTGTCATGCCATTTACTGCCTGGACCGTCATTCCTTTCTGGATCATCGGTGCGCACGGGGCTGTCATAGGAGGACTACTGATCGCATTGTATGATCGCTGGGCCGTAAAACGGGATTTCCAAGCCTGGAGTGTTCTGGCCAGCTGTGAAGGCGAAGTCCGCACACCCTCATGGCGCCGGCTGTGGTGGTGGATCCTTCTGAGCTATGCGATCCTTTTTGCTGGAATAGCATCAGGGGTTGTTCTGCAGAAAGCGATTGAATAGAAGTACTGATTTACGAACAAGGAATGTTGATCGTTGAATTCTGAAATAAATTCAGAAATAAGAAATCAACATTCCTTGTTCGTCATTCTGTACTTCCCTCCTCATATACAATAATACAGCTTAGTATATTTGACTTCAGGCCTCCGATTCACTAAATTTACACCTGGCTGTACCTCCGCGTTCTTTCCTTAATAAGCATGTCATGGAAACACTATTCATTATCAGGACATCTCTTGGCAGCGACCTTTATGGTCTGTTCTACTTTGCTGCTTTCCTGGTTGCAACAGGAATTTTTCTTTTCCAGGGAATCAGGCATCAGTATCCGATCCGGACATGGCTGCTGATGACTCTTTTTGGAGTTCTGGGCTTTATCATCGGGAACAAAGCCATCACCCTGGGGATCAGTGAATGGTCGCAATTCGTTCATAGCGGCGTTCTTCACGAAAGCGGAAGGTCGGTCCTCGGAGGAATCCTGGGCCTCAGTGCCGGGATACTGATCGCCCAGTGGTGGCTGAAGTTCAACCGGCCGGTGCGGCCTACCATTATAAACCTCTTGAGGATCATCATCTTACGGCAGGATTTAATGTGTATTCCGCCACCGATCGCACCGATGATCAGGATGAAACTGATTACTACTCACCTGCACTGAATGCCTGCATCAGTTACGACCTGCGTTACGCCGGCGCCAGCCTGGGAATGAATGTATTTTTTGATTCCTATTGGGTAGAGGACATTACTCCGATGTTCAGTCTGTGGGCCGGAAAGAAGGATGTCCTCTTCGGTGAATTCGGGGTGATGACCGATTATTCTCAGATGGGAGAACCGGGATTTTTTAACTTCGGATTGGGATCCGGCCTCGGGAAAGTCGACAGGAGTCTGGTGCGGGCTGATCTCTGTATCGAAATGGATATCGGCTGGTTCGGCGAAAGCAATAATTCCTACATATCGGGCCTGAATCTGGCAGGAAATGCATGGATCAATGACCGGCTGACGCTTAAAGGTAGTGTTTTCCTGGGCAAAAATATCGGCGGCTCTTTCGGTCTTCATGTACATATGGGGAAAGACCGATGGAAGGCACGGCGGTAAAAGTTTATATCAATTAACTTGTTCAGGGATTAAGGTTAGGAGGCCGGTTTGGTTTAGAGGTTAGGAGTAGTGACCCTCTGTAATCACATTAATCCTTACCCCCTGACCAAACTGGCCTCATAACCTTAACCTCTAAACGATTATGATATCACGGTGAACAAAATCCCTGCTATCTTGTTTATTGTTCAGATGTTAAAAATTAAACAAAACTAAACACAGATAATCATGACAGCACAAAGCGTAACTAAATGGACGATTGATAAGACACACTCGGAAATTCAGTTCAAGGTGAAACACCTGGTGATCGCCACCGTGACAGGACAGTTCAATGAATTCGATGCCAGCCTGGAAACCGCCGGCGAGGATCTTACCGGCGCCAGAGCCTCGTTTACTGCAAAAGTAGCCAGCGTCTCTACGAATAATACCGACCGTGACAATCACCTCAAATCGGCTGATTTCTTCGACTCAGCCAACCATCCTGACATCAGTTTTGTATCCACCGGATTCAGGAAGGTCGTCGGTAACAGATATCTCATGACAGGCACCCTGACCATACGGGGCACTTCCAGAGAGATCGAGCTGGACGTGGAATCGGGTGGCACCATCGTGGATCCGTGGGGCAACACCCGGGCTGGATTCGAGATCACCGGAAGGATCAATCGCTTCGACTACGGGCTTCACTGGAATGTGGCCACCGAGGCAGGCGGCCTCGTGGTAGGGCCGGAGGTCAGACTCATCATGAATGTCGAAATGATAAAAATCTGACCCGTTCTTTAAACATTTCTTTTCACGGGCAAATCGAGTATATATTTATATTTTAGCCATCCGGTACTGATGAACCGTCTGTAAAATCAACGAGCAAAATATTCACCGATGCTGAATGAAACCAGGACAAAGCGCCTGACCATGCCAGGCCTGGCGGATGCTGTGCTGGGAGGGCTTGTCTACCTGTATGACTCCCACGTACATAATGCGTCAAATTACTCCGGTTCATCGCTCGATTACCTGATCAGCACCAGGGAAGCAAAAAGGTTTCTACCCCGGTTTGCCGCGGGATTTCGTCGGTTCCTGGGAAAATATATGGTCAGGGAACGTCACCTGCAGGGAACCTGGCCGGCCCATATCCATTTGCTGGTCAACGAAAAGAAAACGCATGCCTCCCCCCTGATCGTTGTAGCGGATTACAACCTAATGACCACCGCCTCCACTGCCTTTTCCCTTCTGCTTTTTGAAGACCGGTTTTTACCCCGGGAACTCCGCTTTGTAGGATCCATGCTCGGCAATGCTTCAGGAGCTATTCGCGGATTCAGAAGGGATGAAGCGTATAATTTCTGGATCACGCATGATAATAAACATCCTTCCTATTCCTGTTCGGCTCCTCTGAACATACCTCTTTCCCTGGTCGCCTTCAGGCGAGTCCTGTACAAATATGCCAGGTTGTTCGGACTGAAAAACTACAGCGAACGGCTGCGGCTGGGGAGATGGGTGTTTGCATGCTTCGATAAACAAATCAATCCATCCGGCCGTGCAGCCGTCTTCAATATCCCGAACGATGCGGATAATACATCCATGGCGGCAGGCTTCCAGATTCTTTATCACCAGTGGCTGGGAAAATCATGCCCTTCTGACGATATCAGACCTCTTGATCTTCTTGCGCTACATCGTGATCTGAACAGGTTCATAACGGATCAGAGTTCTGAATTCATAGCAGAAGAAACAGGTACATTCCTTACCTGGTTCAGGGATGAACATTTGCCCATCTTCACAAATCCCGAAAAAGGGATCATCCCTCTGGGTGTTAATAATGTTGATCTTATCATCAATGCGAATGCCCTCTTTGCGCTCTCACTGGCAAAGAAAACCAGCTATCCGGGATTTGCAGAAGCCATCAGGTTTATTGCTGACCTCATCATTCAAAAGTCATGGCAGCATGCAAGCCATTATTATCCGGAAAATTATGTCTTCCCCTATGCCCTCTCCCGTGCCTGGAGAGATAGTGGAATCCGGGATCCAGAGCTCGATGCAGTGATACCTCAGCTGATGGTGCAGACCCTCGACGAATTGGGATCCCCTGAGGGCCTTCTTTTCAAAGCTACCCACAGAAGGACTGCTAAACCGGACGGATTCGTGCATCAAATTGCACTGGCATTAATCACATTGTTGAATCTGGGTCGCGCAACTGCCGAAAGCCAGGGACTTGCTGAGCAATATGATGGGATGGTCGAATCAGCCGTACAGGTGATCCTGCTGGACCGGAAAATAACAAAACCGAGGCAAAAGGAAACCCATAAGCTGTTTACAGGTTTAACAATGAATTTCTGGGACTCCGGCATTCTCTATTCCTCTTCGCTGCATCAACTGGCTCACTGGCGATCCCATGCGCAAACCACGGCTCTGGTGCTTGAAGCGTTCGCAAAATATATACTTGCCTATGACCTTTTCGGAAATGGATTTCTTTCCAATCGTTTGAACGTGAAATTTGAAGATCAGAAATGGTCTCTGGGATTGAATGATCATCCTCTTTGTGATTCATTCAGAATAAGAGATCACTGATCCTGGTTTCCACCAAACCTCCTCTTCTTCACATAGAAAATGATGTGATAAAGAATAAAGACCGAAAACATATTGAAAATGAGTACGGCTAGAAAGCCGCGGCCAAAGACAAAAAGAGTACATAAAACAAGCAGTAATGCATTGATCAGGATCGCTTTTTGCCACGCTATGGCCCTCATAGTACTATAAGCTTCGTGTTCCACTCTTTCCCTGGAGAAAGCAGTCAGCAGGAATCCTGCAAAATAGCTGAGAAAGATTATTTCTTCGAAGATGTTGGTCTTGATCACCGTAAAATACTTTGTTACCAGGTAGGAAGAATGGATGGCAAAAACAGGTACCTGCAGATTCATACGGTGAACAGAATACAGGATAGTGAGTCCGATGCCCAGCAGGATCAGGATTAAACCTGGTATTTTATATCGGTAATGTATCATGTATGAATGCCTGACCAGGCAATGCGGATCCGAGAGATTAATTTTCAGTGCTGCCGGTGATCCCAAAAAATGCCGTGGTGTTATCCTCGTACGTAACGTCGACTCCGACGATGCCAAACCGGTGATTGGCGGTATAAACCACTTTGCTCACACCCGGGATGAGGCAGGGCGATTCCTCAACCTGGATCACTTTAATTATAAACCAGCCGAAATAATAGTCCTCTTCCGTTGATTTATGAATCACTTCCCGTTCAATACCATTCTTCACCGGATATTTGTCCCCGACTTCCGAACTGTATTTGACAATAATCCCCGGGTAATCAGGATTCATGCTTTCCACACCCTCTTTAGACACTGCGAATTTCAGATCCGACACAGTCACTCTGTTTCCGGTATCAACGGTAAACTGTGGGATGTTGGAAATGATATTGAGGATCGCAGGATCAGTAATAATGGCTTTGCCGGAAAAAGTGGAAATACCATGGTCAAGAGAGATTACTGTCGCACTGGCAGAATCAACTCCAGCCAGCGTGCCATAACAGAAAACTTCAGCTCCCACTTCACCCATGGTGGATTGTTCACCACCAATGTGAATTCCATTATCATCAGGCTCATCAATATCATCATCATCTTCCTCAAATAAGGAGCAGGAGTTCAGTGAAAGGATAAGAATGGCAGAAAACAGGAATACGAATGTTTTCATCAGTTTATTTATTACAGTTAAATGCAATTCAAATATAAAAAATCTTTCTTAAATAAAAACTATTATTCTGTTACCCGAAGAAAAGATATGCCACAAAGATGGCGGCCACTACGCCTGCCAGGTCGGCAAGTAGTCCGCATCCAACGGCATAGCGTGTTTTACGGATGCTCACCGAACCGAAATACACTGCAATGATATAAAAGGTAGTATCCGAGGCGCCCTGGAAGATGCATGAAAGCCTCCCAATAAACGAATCGGCCCCGTACTGCTTCATGGCATCCACCATCATGCCCCGCGCACCGGAACCGCTCAGTGGCTTCATCAGTGCGGTGGGGAGAGCCGAAACGAACTCGCCGTCAGCTCCAAAACCGTTGACTACCCATCGGATACCGTCCACCATGAAATCCATTGCTCCCGAGGTCCGGAATACACCTACCGCCACCAGGATAGCGATCAGGTAGGGAATGATCTTCACGGCGATCCAGAATCCCTCCTTGGCACCTTCAATGAAGGAATCGTACACATTCACCTTTTTGATAAAGGCGAGGGTGATGAAAGATATGATGATGCCAAACAGGATAAGATTGCCAGCAACGGAGGAGGCCGTATTTACCTGTTGCTGGGGGATGGTCGTGAAATACCAGATGATGCCGCTGATCAGCAGGGTCAGGCCGCCCAGGTACGCCAGCACGACGGGATGGAAAAGATTGATGCGCTGAATAAGTGAAACAGCAATGATGCCGATCAGTGTCGAAAAAAAGGTACTGATCAGGATGGGAACAAACACATCCGAGGGATCGGCAGCACCCATCTGGGCGCGGTACACCATGATGCTGATCGGGATGATCGTCAGGCCGGAAGTGTTCAGGGTCAGGAACATGATCATTGGATTGGAGGCAGTATCCTTGTCAGGATTGATCGACTGCAGCTCATTCATCGCTTTAAGGCCCAGGGGTGTGGCGGCATTGTCCAGTCCCAGCATGTTAGCCGCAATGTTCATCATGATGGCGCCGCCGGCAGGATGATCTTTCGGGATATCCGGGAACAGCCTGCGGAAAAGGGGGCCAACCAGACGTGACATCAGCCGGACGATGCCTCCCTGTTCTCCCACTTTCATCAGGCCCATCCACAGTGTCATCACGCCGGTGAGGCCCAGGGAGATCTCAAATCCGGTCTTGGCCATATCGAACGTGCTGCCCATCATGGCCGGGAAGATTTCCGTATCGCCGTAAAATATAAGCCGCACCAGTCCCAGAATAAATGCGATGACAAAGAAGGCGATCCAGATGTAGTTCAGAACCATGAAGCTGGTATTTAGGGCATGCTAAAGTACATCTTTGGTTATTAAGATCAAAAAGCAAAGAGTAAATTTCAAAGATCAAAAGTAGTTTTGAGATTTGATTTTTGATCTTTGCTTTTTGCTCTTATCTTAAAATAAATATCTCCTATTTCTTGACCTGTCAAAATTATTGTTGTATATTACCTGCTGTTTTCCCTTTGTCATCATTACTAATTCCAAATCTTATGAAACGCATTGATTCGTTGATCATTAGCATCATCGGGTTCATGACCATTTTACTTGTTTTATCCATGAGCCTTGCAGGACAAGCACCGCAATCCTTTAATTACCAGGCCATCGTACGCGATGCCGATGGAGACCCGCTGGCTGGACAGCAGGTTTCTATCAGGATTACGATCCGACAGGGCGATATTACCGGATTCATTGCTTATCGCGAAACACATTCCACTACCACCAGTCCCCTGGGACTGGTCAACCTCCAGATAGGAATGGGAACCATTGTGTCAGGAAACATCACCATGATTGACTGGAGCACAGGGGTGTATTTCCTGGAGCTGGAGCTGGATCCCGCCGGAGGAACAAGCTATATCGCACTGGGTACCACTCAACTCTTGTCAGTACCTTACGCACTGTTTAGTGAAAAGTCCGGACAGGAGTACATTGCAGGGCCAGGTATCGATATTTCCAGCGATATTATCACCAATACTTCACCCGACCAGCTTACGACATTGAACAGCGGGACTGGCATCCATGTGACGGGTACTTACCCCAATTTCACCGTTTCGAACACCGCTCCTGACCAGGAAGTTTATATCAATGGTAATACAGGGATCCTGGTTGCGGAAGATTACCCCGGATTTACCTTGACCAATACCGCCCCCAATGCTAATCACACCGGTGATGCAACCGGCAGTGGGGCGTTGACAGTGGCTGGAATACAGGGAAGACCGGTATCCTCAACAAATCCAGGGCAGGATCAGGTTCTGAAATGGGACGGATCACAATGGTCACCAGCGACACTATCAGGCACGACACCTGCCTGGTCGCTTTCCGGTAACAGCGGTACCAATGCGTCCAATTTTTTAGGAACTACGGATGATGTGATCCTGATCTTCAGGGTAAATAATAACAGGGCAGGATTGATCGATCATGTTAAAAGAAACACCTCGGTCGGGTACCTTGCCTTCTCGAACAATATTCTGGGTACCGGTAACGTCGTTTTCGGGAACAAAGCGCTTCAGTCCAATAACTGGGGATATTCCAATACAGCGATAGGTGAAAGTGCATTAGAACTCAGTGCATTCCGGAGCCACCTGGTTGCTGTTGGTGATTCAGCACTGTATACCAATGGATTAGGAGCAGATCTCATTTCTCAGGCATCAGAAAACACGGCAGTGGGATCAAGGGCTTTAATGGCCAATACGATTGGATGGAATAATACGGCGGTCGGTCATGCATCCCTGAAAAGGAACACCCAGGGAGCCGGCAACACCGCTACCGGTGACAATGCACTTTATTCCAATACGATGGGAACAGATAATACCGCGACAGGTGTTCAGGCCATCAAGACCAACACAACCGGAAGTAATAATACCGCTGACGGAGCATTTACCCTCTATAGCAATACAACGGGCACTGACAACGTGGCAGCAGGCTATTCAGCACTTTATCACAATACGGAGGGGAACGAAAATGTCGCCATTGGATACCATGCCCTGGTCAAGCAAACAACCCAATCCAAGATAGTGGCCGTTGGCGATTCGGCACTTTTCAATAACGGGGACGGCGCTACCGTTTATTCTCAGGCAATAGAAAACACCGCTGTAGGCTCAAGATCTCTTTACTCCAATACTTTAGGCAGTGGTAATACCGCTGTTGGAAGTCAGTCCCTGAAAGCGAATACCACAGGGAGTGTGAATAATGCTTTCGGAGATGCAGCACTTCGTTCCAGTACCATTGGAAACAGAAACATTGCTGTCGGATGTGGCTCGCTTTACTCCAACACGGAAGGAGATGACAACATAGCCATGGGACATTGGGCTCTCCATGCGAATACTACCGGTGATTACAATCTTGCCATCGGAACTGAGTCCCTGTACAACAACACTTTAGGAAACTGGAATGTGGCTATTGGGTGGGAAGTGGCAAACTGGAATTCTACAGGCAATAAAAATACCTGCGTCGGTTATGGAGCTCTCTGGTACAATGAAACCGGAAATTCAAATGTCGCAATTGGTGCGGAAGCTTTAACCAAGAATAAATATAACAGTAACCTGGTGGCAGTTGGTGATTTAGCACTTTATCACAATGGGCCCGCATCGGCAACGGGTTATCAGGCAACGGCCAATACGGCTGTTGGTTCCAAATCGCTATATGCCAATACGATAGGATGGAACAATACAGCCGTTGGTTATCAATCCCTCACAACAAACACCGAAGGGGCAGGAAACAGTGCACTTGGTTACTGGGCATTAACCACGAACCTGATTGGATTTGATAATACGGCAGTCGGAGTTCAGGCTCTGAAGACAAATTCCACGGGATCCAATAACACTGCCTGCGGGGGATGGGCTCTTTACACGAACAGTTCTGGCGGAAATAATACAGCCGTTGGGTGGGGAGCGGATGTGACTGCGGATGGTTTCTATAATGCCACTGCCATCGGTTTTAATGTTAAAGCCGATGCCAGCAACCAGGTCCGCTTGGGTAATGATGATGTCACCGCTCTATTCTGCAAGGGAGCCTACATGGGTACCGTGGGTGGATCCGACCAGCGGGAACTTTATGTCGACAACAACGGCAAGATTGGTTATCTTACCTCTTCTGCAAGGTATAAGGAAAACATCGAAAATATGGAAAGTGTGGACTGGCTTTATACTCTACGGCCAGTCAATTTTAACTATAAGACGGATCAACGCCACATCACACAAAGTGGTTTGATTGCAGAAGAGGTGGATCAGGTGAAACCGGAACTGGTTAGCCATGATCAGGATGGCAGACCGGAGACAGTTACCTATTCTGCTCTGATCACCCCCATGCTAAAGGCTATTCAGGAACAGCAGGCGATGATCGAGGAGCAGCGGTGGACGATCCAAGCGCAACAACAGGCCATTGAAGCACTTCAAGTGGAGGTGAGGCAGCTTAAGCAGAAATAACCGTACTCTTTGAAATTTACTCTTTAACCTTTTATGCTGTATCGATCTGATATAGATATGTCCGGAAAAATTTATACGGACATTTTATTCTTTGGAAATATGACTTTCGGAAGATAATTTTGCGGCTGAAAATCTTAAACTATCGACATTATGAGAAAAATTACCTTAACCCTGCTGATGGGCTTTGTTTTATCGGCAATGACATTTGGCCAGCAGGGTCAATATTTTACAATTACGGAAGATCAGGACGGCAGCCGTGCAGCAGGCGATCTGGTGTGCCCGGCAGAATCGGTATTCTCACAGACACCCAATGGAACAGGCGGTTTTTTACCCAATTACGGGGTGGTGATCTATGATAATATACCCACCACCCTCGGTGTCCCTGTAGGAAGCATCACCATATGGGCGACCGAACAGGAAGGGCCTGTCTGTACACCCACTTTTGATATCATCATCAGGGAAGATAACGCCGGCAATCCCGGTGCAGTGATTGCCAGTTATACCAACCTCACCATTCCCGAGGTGAATACAGGTGAAACCTTCGGAGGAGGAATTATCTATTCCTACACCTTCAATTTTCCAGCTCCTCTTGCCCTCCAGTCGGGTGACTGGATAGGATTTGCAAACTATCAGGGAACTTCAACATGCAGGGGATATCTGATGTCAACTGACGGAGATAATCAATGTATTGCTTTTAATCCTGAAATTGGATTTCGTGCCGAACCATTTGATGTCTCTTTCTGCCTTGGACCGGTGCCGCCCGTAACTCCTCTTTCAGGGTGGGCCATCGGTCTGGGTGTCTTCCTGATCGTCGCGGTAACTCTGATCAGGTTGAAAAGAATATAGGGGAGCCCATCACAGGATCTGCAGATACGGATTCAGTAACTTGTACACCGCTGACGTCTGCTGGGTTGTGACCAGCGGATTGAACGATTCCGCCTGAAAAGCGACAGTCCTGTACCGGCCCTCGATCGCTCGCCGGCATTGCCCGGTCATCTCCACGCGGATCTTTTTTGCCGGATCATTCAGCCGGTACTGAAGAGACACAACCGCATCAATAATGATCTTCCGTTGATAACCGGGCCGGAACCATCCCGAACGGTACTGGCAGCTCATGCCGACCGGTCCCCGGTAGATATGCAGCACCTCTCCGCTCAGGGTATTGGGAAAAACAGAAGCCGTACCGTCCAGCTGAAGTGGCTGATTATCCAGTGTATATATGGTAACACCTGAAAGCCAGGGGGCAATTCCTGAGCAACACCTATGGCGAAGGTAATACAACTGCCCTTTCTCAGGCGTACCGATGCTATGCACCCGGATATCCGTGAGTTTATCAAAAGAATAATAGGGTCCTTCTTTTGTGTCAATAATGGTATAACCGCTGAGATCCCTATCGGTCACCTGGCTGTCGGCCATCTCGAAGCTGTAGGCGGCGAGGCTGCGGGCAATGAAAACAGCATCCATCGGCATAGTGAAATCTCCCTCTTTTATACAGCACAAATAAACTAAAATTCCAAATTCCAAAAACCAAATTCCAAACAAATCCCAACATCCAAATCCCAAAAACTCCTGGATAATATCACTTCCGCCCTCAAATCATAAATACTAAATACTGAATACTGAATCAGAAATTTCTCTTACGCTGTCTTCCGGTACCGGTTGATCGCCAGCGCCGTGAATGCAATGGCAATCACCGTCAGGGCGACGATCTCCCTGCTGATGTCATGAAAAGTGGAGCCTTTGAGTAGCACCATCCTGTTGATGCGCATCACATACACCACAGGATTCACCAGATCGATCGTTTGTGCCCACACAGGCATGCTCTCCAAAGGAGTAAAAATACCACTCATCAGGATAAAAATGATCATGAAAAAGAAGGCGGTGAACATGAATTGCTGCTGGGTTCCAGAAAAAGTCGACAGAAAAAGGGCAAAACCAAGAACAGCTACCAGGAAAATGGCCGAGCAGAGAAAAAGCAGGGCAATGTTGCCCTCAAACGGTACACCGAATACCAGCTTTCCTAATGTCAGGCCCAGGGCAAGGTCTACCAGGCCAATGACCAGAAAGGGAACCATTTTGGCGATGATGAAATGATATTTCTTCACCGGCGTTACATTGATCTGCTCAATGGTGCCGCTCTCCTTTTCCTTCACCAGGTTAAGCCCCGCAAGAAGGAAACCGATGGCCAGCACCAGTATCCCAAGGATCCCCGGCAACATGTAATATTTATAATTGAGCATTTCGTTGTACCAGTACCTGTTGGTGACCTGTATCTGCGGAACGGTTACCAGCCCCTGGTTTCCGGTATTTTCGGCAATGATATCCATGTTATAATCACCGATCACTCCATTCAAGTATGCCCACGACAGCTGGGCATTGGATGCATTAATCGCATTGGCCGAGACGAACACCTTGACCGGATTCCCTTTGCCGATGTCTTTCCCGAAACCGGAGGGTATCTGCAGTATCAGATCACATTTGTCCCTGCTTAACAGATCATTGGCCTCCTCCTCGGAAAAGGTCGTAAAGATGACCCTGAAAAAAGTAGATCCCACCACCTGATTTACCAGCTTTCTGGATTCGGTTGTCAAATCCCGGTCAACAATGCACAGGTTTAAGCTCTTGATCTCAAATGTTACGGCAGGTACCAGTACGAGCATCTGCACGATAGGGATGGCGAAAATCGCCCTTCCGATGAATTTATCCCTGAAGATCTGAAGAAATTCTTTTCGTATCAGGTAAAATATCGTCCTCATCCCTTATTATCCTCCTGTTTCACTGAAGTCTTATTTTGAAATTCCTTATTGCCAGTCCTATAAAAACCAACGTGAAGAGGACAAGTATCAGCGTTTCCTTCCAGACATAAAGGAATCCTGTCCCCTTGATCATGATGTCCTTTATGATCACGATGAAATATCTCGGGGGAAGGATGGCACTGATCCATCCATACACTTCCGGCATATTTTCGATGGGAAAAATGAATCCTGAAAGCAGGATCGTCGGAAGCATCATGCCTACCAGCGATATGAAGATTGCCTGCTGCATGGTTCTGGCCACCGTCGAGATCAGAATGCCCAGTGAGAGGCTCATCAGAATATACAGCATCGCCTCGGCAAGAAGCAGCGCCAGGCTTCCCCTGACAGGCAAACCAAACACCAGCCAGGATAGTACCAGGATTAGAATGACGTCAACGACCGACAGGATGAAATACGGAATGACCTTGCCCAGGACGATCTGAACCGGTTTCAGGGGAGAAACAAGCAGTACCTCCATGGTTCCGAACTCCTTTTCACGCGTGATGGTGATGGATGTCATCAGGGCACAGATCAATATCATGATCAGTGTGATGACCCCTGGCACGAACATGAACTGGCTTTTAAGGGAAGGATTGTAAAACATACTCACTTCAGGCTGTACCAGCAGGGCTCCGGCAGCTGCCGTCCCAACTGCTTCACTGTTGAAGTCGGTCACGATAGCAGTGATATAATTTGTGGTAAGGGTAGCCATGTTGGGCTCTGAGCCGTCAGTGATGATGCTGATGGCTGCCTTTCCTTCACCAGTTAGTTTCCTGCTGAAATTCTCCTCAAAAATGACCACCGCTTTTATTCTGTTTCCCCTGAGCGCTTTATCCACATCCTTGTAGCTCATCAGGTTTGCCTCCCTCGTGAAAAAACCGGATGAACATATCTTATCGGATATCTTCAGCGTCAATTCATCTTTGGAAAGATCCAAAAAGGCTATCCTGGCATTTTGAAGGTCGGTTCTCACCACAAATCCGAAAAGAAGAATCTGTGCGGCAGGGATGCCGAAAAGAATGATCATCGTCCGGTAATCCCTGAAGATATGCAGGAACTCTTTTTTTACAAATCCAAGGAATCGCTTCATTGCTCAGTTTTTTCCAGGACGGGCGATTTTGATGAACACTTCCTCAACCGAATCCGCATGATATTGCTTTTTCAGGCCAGCTGGCGTATCCAGTGCAACAATCCTTCCTTCACTCATGATAGAGATCCGGTCACAATATTCGGCTTCATCCATATAATGGGTGGTGACAAAGACAGTGATGCCCCCGGCTGCCGTTTCATAGATCATCTCCCAGAACTGGCGCCGCGTGATGGGATCCACTCCTCCGGTAGGTTCATCGAGAAAGACGATCCTGGGCTCATGCAGGACCGCCACCGAAAAGGCCAGCTTCTGCCTCAAGCCAAGCGGCAGGGAAGAGATCAGCCTATCACCGTACTCTTCGAAGTGAAGCTTTGCAAGAAGGCTATTTGTCCTTGCTCTGATCTCTTTCTTTCTCATCCCGTAGATACCGCCGTACAGCATAATGTTCTCCCTGACGGTCAGATCTTCATAAAGCGAAAACTTCTGGCACATGTACCCGATGCTCTTCTTTATCTTTTCCGGTTGTTTCCTGGCATTGAATCCGGCGACAAGGACTTCTCCCGATGTTGGCTCCGATAAACCTGAAAGGATCCGGATGGCGGTTGTCTTGCCTGCTCCGTTCGTACCCAGAAATCCGAAAATCTCGCCCTCGTAAACCTCAAAATTCAAATGATCATTGGCGATGAAATTCCCGAAACGTTTTACCAGGTTGTGAACCGATATGACCGTATTTGGTATCATTTTTACGGGGATAATCTATGCTACAATAGTTAAATCCCTACGGGATAGTGGGTTTTTCCGCATCATTTAACTTCCCCCACCTTATCCCTTATGCCTTGTGCCTTGTGCCTTATGCCTTGCTCCATCAACTCCAGGAACCTGTCCTCGATACCCGCCCTGGTCTCATGGATGAGGACATCATGAATGCCAGTCTGGTCAAGGTACTCATATACAGACCTATCCAACTCATCTCCGGTGAATGTCACATGCACGGAATCTCCGAACGGATAAGCGGAGACCGTTCCGGGAAAATTCCTTAACGCAGTGATCAGCTTATACCTATCCGAGGCTTTGACGCTGAAAAGCTTTCGTCTGAATCCGTCCCTTATTTTATCCGGTTCATCAATGGATAATATTTTCCCTTCCTGGAAGAGCGCCACCCTGTCGCATTGCATGGCTTCGTCCATATAAGGGGTTGAAACAAGGATTGTTATGTTATATTTCCGTAACTTTTTAAGCATCTCCCAGAATTCCGAACGTGAGACTGCGTCAACGCCGGTTGTCGGCTCGTCAAGGACCAGCAGTTCCGGCTTATGGATCAGTGCACACGACAATGCAAGCTTTTGCTTCATCCCGCCCGAAAGCTTTCCGGCAAGCCTGTTTTTGAATGGCTCTATCTGTGAATAAATATCCTGGATCAGTCCGTAGTTTTCCTTAACCGTAGTGCCAAAGACCGTTGCATAGAAGTTCAGGTTCTCTTCAACCGACAGATCCATGTACAGACTGAATCTCCCGGGCATATAACCAATGTTCTTTCTGAGCTCTCTGAAACCAGTCCTGCAATCAAGCCCCATCAGCGTCACTTCTCCCTCGTCAGGAAGCAGCAAGGTAGTGAGGATCCTGAACAGGGTTGTCTTGCCCGCCCCGTCGGGACCGATAAAACCAAAGATCTCTCCCTGGTTTACATCAAAGGAAATATCGTTCAGGGCCATCATGGTCCCGAATGATTTGGATAAATGCCTGACCGAAATAAAAAAGTCAGCTGACATGGAGATCCTTTAAAAATTTACCTCGCCAGGCATGCCGATTTTCAGGCAGCCATCATTTTTTACCAGCACTTTTACAGCATAGACCAGGGTCACACGTTCCTCTTTTGTCTGGACGATCTTCGGAGTAAATTCAGCCCTGGAAGATACCCAGCTGATGGTTCCATCATATTTTTTAAAATCCTTCCGGCTAATGTCGGTGTAAACATCGACCTTCTGCCCGATCTTAATTTGTGAGAGTTGTGTTTCGCTGATGTAAATCCTGATGAACATAGTTTCGAGATCGGCAATTTTGTAAAGCGGCCTGCCCGGTGAGGTCATTTCAAAAGGCTCCGCATACTTGGTAAGCACCGTGCCGTTAACCGGATTGATGATCCTGCACTTATACAGTTGATCCTCGATGATGGCCTGCTGGATTTCAATGGTACTGCTTTGCTCCGTCAATGTATTTGTACTGGTGGTAAGAACGCTCTTCTGCGCTTCAATTTTCGACTGAATGATCTCAATTCTTGTATTGGCATCGTCCAGTTGCTTTTGAGATGCAACCTCCCCTTTTACCAGATTCTCAATCCGGTCCCTGTCGGTGATGGCATTGGCCAGTTCTTTTTGCAGGGATTCCAGCTGTATTTTAATATCGGGCCTGCCCGACAGGATCGCTTTGCGGTTTTGCTCCAGCTGTAATTTTGAGAGATAAAGCTGGGTGCTGTCAATATATCCCACGAGCTGATCCTTCTCCAGGATTTCGCCTTCCATGACATCCAGGGCAAGGATCTTCCCGCTGGCTTCGGATGAAACCAGGGTTTCAACTGCCTCAAAATTCCCCGCTGCATCGAATTCATGACTTTCTTCGGTGCAGGAGAGCAATAACAGAGGGATGGCTGAGAATAATGCAAACCTGTAGTTCATAATGAGTACTTTTTATAAGGTTCAACTAATTGCCCAGGATTGTTTTGTATTGATAAAGACTTATGAGCAGTTGCACGCGGTGCAGGGCACGGGCAACCCTCGCTTCGCTTTCCCTGTTGATCGCACTGATCAGTTCATTCATGGAACACAGACCGTTATCATATTTCAGCTGGTATCCATTTCTGATATTACCCCTCAATACGACGATCCCATCATCATTGCTGAGGATTGCTTCCTGTTTTTCGATTTCACTTGAAACCTGTTTCGTTTGAAGATCCGTGTTAAAGAGGTATGTTTCCTGCTGATTGCGGATCCTGTCCATTTTTACCTGATTGAGCTTTTTATTGTTGGAAAATTTATACAGTCCGGCGGTATTCCATGATACACTTACTCCTGCAAGCGCGAGGGAGGATAGGTTTTCCGTTGCGAAACTCACTCCGGGTTGTATGAAAATACCCGCACCCATCAATCCGAGCCTGGGCATAACACTCACTTTATCAAAAGAGGATGATGCATCAAGCAATCGGAGCTGGCTTTCATAGACGTTCAGTTCGGGTCTGTTGTTGGTCATTGAAGCGTAGGATTCTACGGCCACGGGTTCCTCCAGTTGAACAGATTCCGGGATCGCAGTGCCTGTCATGAAGGCTAGCATCTCAATATATCCTCTGCGTGCAAAACTGAATTCTATTTCTCTCTGACCCACAGACAACAACTCAGTCTTCACCTCATCCACATCCGTCTGATAGGTCAATCCCTGGTCCCTGGTCAGTTGCACACTGTTCAGGCTTCGGTTCAGGTTTTCCTTCAGGATGGAAAGCTGTTTGAGTTGTTCATCGATCAGCAATATTCCGAAGTACAGCTGCTGGATGCGTTCATGAATCTGGTAAACCGAAACATCGATACTTGCTTTTTCAACACCCGCATTTTCAGTCGCCACTTCCTTTTGAGCGCGTGTGGCGCCGCCGTCCCAGATGGTCTGATTGATCTGTCCGATGCCAATGAATTGAATATCATGTTTTTCAGCAGCCGGCATGCTGGGGAGCTGAAGGGTTGGTAATCCGCTGATGATATAGGCACCAATTCCTGTGACGCTGATGTGCGGCAGATATGCCTTGCCGGCATTCGAGATGGTGTATTCCTTTGACTGTTCGATGAGGTCATATTGCCGGATCAGGGGATAGTTTCTTTCAGCCATGGCATAACAGCTGTCGATGTGAAGGACTGTGGCTGATTGTGCAAAAGAAGAAGATGAACAGAAAAGTAAAATGCCGAATGTCATTAGCCTGAAACGTGCGACAGAGCGTCTCTTCAAATGTCTTTTGATCATCATTTCATTGATTTTTTCATGGACAGATTATTGCTGGTTCATGTTTTTCAGCGCAGCGATCACAAAGTCAGCCGCAAACTTTTTCCGCTCTTCGAGGTACTCGTCAAAGTTGACATCCATTTTTTCAAAGATCACTTCCAATATTCCGCGGGCCGCAAAAGGAAAAACGCTCAGCGACACAATAGCGGTCATGATCTGGGGAACCGATTCTTTGGTAATGTGATATTTCCTCATTTCATCTCCATGCTGATTGGAAAGCATCGACCATAGGTTATCGATATTGATGTTGTCGAAAACCGTTTTTATCCTGGCTGGATTACGGTTGATTTCATTCAAAAGGAATGAAGGTACACGGGGATTGTTTTGAAGGAACGTGATATGTTCCAGATAAAAAAACCTTATCTTATCTTCCAGGGACGTGTTCTCATCAAAGACAGGGGCGAATTTTGCAAATATTTCCCTTGCGATCTTTTCAAACACGGCCGTGAACAACCGTTCTTTCGTCCGGTAATAATAATGCAGCAACGATTTATTGATCCCTGCATGAATGGCTATATCCTGCATCCTTGCTCCATCCATTCCCTTTTCGGTGAATACCTCCATGGCTGATTCAAAGATCTTTTCCTCGGTTTGTCTGTCCTTTTCCGTCATTAGATTTAACTCTCTGGTTTAATTAAGTAGATTAATTAAATGGTTTAACCAGTTGGACAAAAGTAAAACAAATTTTCTGACATCCAAATTTTTCATGGATTTTTTTTAAAAAAAGAATTAATCCGGATCGATCCCAACGGGGAGTACAGGTCAGTTTCCTTTGATCTTCAAACGGAGGATGTTCCTGCCGTTCCCGTATGTATACAGGACGCTTTCGCTCCGGGCCCTGATCAGCCGCAGTCCGATATCATCCTCAAGAACGCCTTCCTCCAGCGGATTGACAGGTTTCCCTGTGCTTTCACAGACCATTTCAAGGTTGCCGTCCTTCTCCGAATAATGGAGGCTCAGGTCTACGGCGGTGAACTCCGACTGGATACCCAGCACCTCTTCAGCAAGATGAACGATGATTTCTTTTAACTTTTTCTGAAGCATATGTTTATCGCAGAATGTCTCCAGCCCTGCCTGAAGGCGATACAGATCATAATCCTTGCTCGAAATGGAGTAATGCCAGCTGCGTATGCGCTGGATGAATGCCCTTGTCTTCTCTTTCTGTGGTTTTTCAAAGATCTGCTCCGGAGGTCCTTCTTCATAAATAATTCCCTCATCCATATAAAGAACCCGGCTGCTGATGTTACGTGCAAATTCCATTTCGTGTGTGACGATTACCATGGTGATCCCTTCTTTCGCCAGCCGACGGATCACAGCCAGCACTTCGCTGACCATGGTGGGGTCGAGGGCTGAGGTGGGCTCGTCAAACAGCAGGATCTCAGGTTCCATGGCCATGCAGCGTGCAATGGCCACCCGTTGCTTCTGTCCACCCGAAAGTTCATCCGGAAAGCTGTGGGCTTTCTCGGCCAGCCCGACCAGTTTGAGCAACTCCATCGCTTTTCTGTTAGCCTCCATCCTTCCCCTGCCCTGTAATTTCACCGGGCCAATGGTCAGGTTTTCAAGCACAGAAAGATGAGAATAAAGGTTGAACGATTGAAACACCATTCCCATCCGCTGACGGAGTCTGGGGACGTTGGTCTTCTTATCCAGCAGCGGGATCCCGTCGATGGTGATGTTCCCCCCCGTGGGTGTCTCCAGCAGGTTGAGGCATCGCAGAAAGGTGCTCTTCCCCGTACCTGAAGGACCAATGATGGAAATGATCTCCCCTTTCCGGATATCAATATTGACATCCCTGAGGACGACCAGGTTGCCAAAATGTTTTGAAAGATTCCTTACTGTGATCATATCCTGACCTCCATTTCTCTCCTGGAACGTCTCCTTTTGGGGTCCACTGAGATTTCGATCCTACTCAGCGCCCAGGTCAGCAACCAGGCGATCAGCAGGTAGATGACCGCAGCCATGATCAGGGGGAAGAATGCATCGAAGGTCCGGCTGCGTATGATGTCACTTGCTTTGGTCAGATCCTGGACAGCTACATAGCCAACAATGGAAGTCATCTTAACAAGGGAGATGAACTCTCCCTTGTACACCGGAAGTACCTGCCGCATGGCCTGGGGCATGATAATATGGATAAAGGTCTGCATCTTTGTAAAGCCTGAGGCAATCCCCGCTTCATGCTGTCCCCTGTCCACCCCCTGGATGGAAGTCCGGAACATCTCTGACACATACGCTCCGAAGTTGATGGCAAAAGCGATCACCGCAACGACCACCGGGTTGATGTTCACCGATGCAAAAATGATGTAAAAGATGATCATCAGCAATACCAGTACCGGAGTACCCCTGATAAGCGTTATCAACAGACCGGCAGTACCGGAAAGGATTTTTCTTTTTGACATCCGCATAAAGCAGATCAATCCACCCAGCAGGGTTCCCAGGATAGCAGAAAAGATGGAAATGACAACGGTTGTCCTTAATCCATCCAGGATCAGCACATACCTTTTTTCAAGAAGGATATTATCATGGAAGCTTTCGGTAATTTTCGCAAAAAAGGATTTCCTGGCTTTCCCTGTATCTTCATGCCGGTAAGCAGCCAGATTCTTTTTCAATGCGATCAGAGTGGCTCCTGAACGGTAATACGGGTCCGAAAAATCAATCCTCTTTTCCCTTTCTTCCGTGATCATCATGGAGGCCGTAATGAGATCGATCTTACCGGTTGATGCAGCAGCGATAAGGCTGCTGAAGGGCATGTCCATCGGCACATACTCTTTGCCGAGTGAGGCAGCAAAGCGCTTGCCCAGTTCAACATCAAAGCCGGTGAGTTCGCCTTCCCGGTAGAGCGAAAAGGGCATGCCCAGATCACCGACAACACCAAAACGAAGGGATCCTGACGGAGACGGTAGCCCGATATCCGGCATCTGCTTGACACCTTTTTGGATCCAGCGGTCCACCATATCGTCATACACTCCATTGGAGGCAATGGTTTTCAGAAAAGCATTGAACTGTTCCCTTAATGCGTCATTCTCTTCATTGAATCCGGCAGCAATGTCAGCAAAAAATACATCCTGCGCCAGGATGCCCATATCGGGATTTTCAACAAAGACCTCAGATAAAGAAATATGGTCGTAAAAACCCGCATCGGCCTTATCCGTCTTCAGCGCAGTCAAGATATCAGTAGCATTTTGATACTCAAGCAACTCCGCCTCAGGATATGTTTTCATCACGTATGCATCATGAATCGAACCCAGCAGCACTGCGATTCGTTTATCCCTTACATCCTCGATCGTCGTGTATCCTTTTCCCCGGCTATCCTTTCCTTCTTCCACCGCACTCCTTACAACTGCCGCAATCCCGCTGGGATAGTAACTTCTGGAGAAAAGCACTTTCCTGGCCCTTTCCTCCGTGATGGACAGCCCGGCTCCGATCATGTCCACCTTTCCGGCGATCAGGGCAGGGAGCATGGCGCCAAACTCCATGTCGAGGATCTCAAGCCTGCGGTTCAGCTTCATGGCGATCCGGCTGGCAAACTCGATATCAAATCCAACGATCCTGTGGTCGGCATCATAAAATGACATAGGCTCCGTTACGGCAGCAGTACCGAATCGCAGGATTCCGTCCTCCCCATCCCAGTTTAATTCCGGCATTGGCGCCGGATTGCCATGCGCAGGGAACCAGCGTCTCATCATGTCATCATAGATGCCGTTGGATTGCAACTCAGCCAGCACGTCATCCATGGCCATTTTCAGCTCCGTATTTTCCAGCTGGACTGCAAAACCGTACTGGTCGCCAAAGAGCAACTCCGACAACACCACAAGCCCCTCATTCTTCGCGGCAATGTTCTGAAGGATGGGTTTATCGTATACAGCTGCATCGGCCTTATCGGTTTTGACCGCAATGGCGCAATCCAGTACAGTGTTGAAATACATGATCTTTGCATCCGGAAATTTCTTCAGCACAAACTGATCAGCTGCCGTACCGGTTGGAACGGCAAAGGTCTTTCCTCCCTCCAGCATGGATAGGCTGGTGATGTTTGCCGTTTTTTCATGACAGCCTGCCAGCGATAGAAAGAGGAAAATGACAGGAACAAAGCTGATTCTATGCATGAACTGAATTTTGCAACAAGTTACATCAATAATCGGCTGCTTTTTCGCAATATTTCATATACTGTTCAACTTTCAACAATTTATCCTATCTGCTGACTGCTTACTACCAATCGCCAAAACCCCACCCCTAGCCCCTCCCCAAATGGGGAGGGGTTGGGGAGGGGTAAACAGGTCAACCGCCTACCGTCAACCGCACCAGTACGACCGACTTCGCCGGCAGTTCGATCACATAGGGTGAACGAATTGGTTGAGGCAGGGCAAACGGTTGAATATTCAATGCTTCAGGCTGACCGAAATCATTATGATCATTCATCGTTTCTCCATGAATAATAGAACCGTCGGCAGGGATGAAATCAAGTTCTGAATATTCGATCTCAACAGAAATGGGCTTGCCCGGATTCAGGTTGCACAACGTGATATTCACCACCCCATCCTTGCTTGATGCCGATGCATGCATTGACGGGATCGTGTCCCCATCAAGAATATAATCTTCCGATTCAACGGTGACAGGGATCATGAGAGCCCCCTGATGAATCCTGTACATTTTGAATACGTAATAGGTCGGCGTCAGCACAAGCTGATCATCCCGGGTCAGGATGACTGCCTGCAGCACATTGACCATCTGCGCAATGTTGGCCATTTTCACCCGCTCGCAGTGACGATTGAAGATGTTGAGGTTGACGGCGGCTGTCATTGCATCACGCAGCGTATTTTGCTGGTATAGGAATCCCGGATTGGTCCCCGGTTCAACATCGTGCCAGTTTCCCCACTCGTCCACGATCAGTCCCACATTCCTATCAGGATCGAACTTATCCATGATCTCTGAATGCTTTATGATCAGCTGTTCCATGCGCAGGGTCTTTTTCAGGGTGGCATGCCAGTCCTTTTCATTGAACTGAATGGCCGATCCCTTTTGTGACCAGGATTCACCAGGCACAGTGTAGTAATGCAGCGATAATCCCTGGGTCATCCATTGATGATATTGCGTTTTCTCCATCAGCACTTCCGTCCAGCGAGCATCCCCTGCATTGGCACCGCTGGCAATGAGATAATCAGCCCCAAAGCAGAAGGATGCGAACTGCCGGTAGACATCTGCATAATATTCGGGTGACATATTGCCACCGCACCCCCAGGTTTCGTTACCAATCCCGAAATATTTTACGTTCCAGGGCTTGTCCCTGCCGTTCTGAAGACGCAGGCGGGTCATCGGGCTGTCGTTCTCCGAGGTGATGTACTCCACCCATTCAGAAGCTTCCCTCACCAAACCTGATCCGACGTTGATGTTTACATAGGGTTCGGCCCCGATGAGTTCACAAAAATCCAGGAACTCATGCGTCCCAAAGCTATTATCCTCGGTCACGCCTCCCCAGTGTACATTGATGATCGAAGGTCTTTCCGCCCTGGGTCCGATACCATCCTTCCAGTGGTATGTATCGGCAAAGCAGCCTCCCGGCCAGCGAAGGACAGGAATGTCCATGTCTTTCAGCGCCTGGATCACATCCGTCCGAAAACCCCTTATATTCGGGATGGGAGAATTTTCTCCGACATAGATCCCCCCATAGATGCACCGGCCAAGATGCTCGGCAAAATGACCATAGATCTCCTTCTGTATGGTATCTTTTGCCAGCTCGGGATGCAGTATCAGCCTATTCTGGCCTTCAGATTGCCGACATAAAGTAAAAGAAAGAAGAAGCAGTCCGGATATTCTGAAAACAAAACGTTTATTCTTCATGGGATTAAAATTTGATTTTTGCTCTTTGCTCTTTCCTCTTTGATCTTATCATACCCTGAGAAATATCCTCTTTTTATACAGAAAATACAGGAACAGCCACTCCAGTGTGAGCAGTCCCAGTGAAAGAATGACCGGACTGAACTCACCGAAGAACCTGGCAAATCCTCCGACCAGGAAGTCGCTGGTGGCCCTGAAGTTGATCATCCGCACGGCGAGATAGATGGTTATGGAGTTCATGCCGATCACGCGCAGGAAAAACGACCACCTCTCCCCTTTCCACACATCCACCAGCAGGTAGAAAAATGCAAGAAGGATCAGGCTGATGCCTGCGGTCAGGACGCTAAACGTGCTGGTCCATGCAGCTTTGATGAAGGGATACCAGGTAGAAAGAAGTGTTGCCGCAAGGATCAGGATGACACCTGATCCGGCCAGGATCAGGGTATTCCGGTAAGGATTGAACCGGCCCTGCCGAATCAGGGATCCTGCCATAGAGCCTGCAAGCACCACCGCAGAGGCGGATATGATGCAAAGGATACCTTCCGGGTCGAATACCTTTCCGTAAAGTGTTCCCGGTAACAGCAGGCGATCTATGTAACCGTTGATGCACCCCTCGGGAGTAAGAACTCCGGCCCCGACACCGGGTACGGGAACTGCCAGCTGGAGGATGGCAATCCCGGCCAGAACGCCAAAGAACCATATGGCCCGGATCCGGATTCTTCTGGTATACACCACGATGAGTGCGGCGATCAGGTAGGCAAGCCCGATCTGCCCCAGAACCGATGGATACCGCTGGGTGGCCAGGTGTAACTCAAGGATACCGTTATACACAAATCCCAGGAGCACCAGCACCAAAGCCCGTTTGATCACTCTTCTTACAATGTCGGCCCTGGGCACTCCCTGATCAAGCTTTCCGGTGATCGCATACGGAATGGCAACCCCTGAAATGAACATGAACAGCGGGAAGATCAGGTCGTACGCATGAAAACCAGCCCAGGGAACATGCTCCAACTGTTCCACCCACCCAAGTGACCATGGCCGGTTGATGATCTCCCCAAGAGCCCGGAATAGTTCCTCACCGCCAATGATCCATAACATGTCAAAACCCCTGAGGGCGTCAAGGGAAAGAAGACGCTTATCTGACCTCATAGTTTAAACGATTAAATTCACTACAAATCTCTTGAATAGTTTTTATTTAACCTCCCTTTAAAATCAAAAATCAAAGAGGAAATAGCAAATATCAAAAATTTTATGGTGGCAGGTCATAAGGGCTGTTCGCTTCAAGCTTAAAGCTACAAGCCTCAAGCTACAAGCTTTTTTAAAATTTTGATTTTTGATTTTTGCTCTTTGCTATTTGATCTTTAATAGAATGAATCCTTGTACATTTGTACACTATGAACCTTGAGCTCTTCATTGCCAACCGGATCGTTGCGCGGGGTGAACCGGGATTTTCCAGGCCCGTCACCCGCATCACCATCCTGAGCATCGTGCTGGGACTGGCTGCAATGATCGTCTCGGTAGCCATCGTCACGGGTTTCCAGCAACAGATCCGCGATAAGGTGATAGGCTTCGGTTCACATATCCAGATCACACGTTATGACTCCAACATTTCCTATGAACCTGAGCCGGTGCAGATGGAAGAACAGTACCTGGAAAAGATCAGGGGGATCATCGGCGTAAAGCATGTTCAGGCTTTTGCCATTAAGGCAGGCATCATCAAGACGGAGGAACAGATGGAAGGAGTGGTGCTGAAGGGAGTGGGAAGCGATTACGACTGGTCGTTTTTCAGGCCTCGTATCATCGAAGGGAGTCTTTTCCAGGTAAGCGACACGGGAAAAACTGACGACATCATCCTGTCGAAAAACCTGGCATCGCGCCTTGAGCTATCGGTAGGCCAGGAGGTCAGGATGTACTTCATCATCGGAAACACGACGCGGGGACGGAAGTTCCGCATCTCCGGCATTTACGAGACCGGCCTGGAAGACTTCGACAACACTTACGTACTGGGAGATATCGGACATATACAAAAGCTGAACAACTGGACCCCCGGGCAGGTATCAGGTTACGAAGTCCTCATCGACCGTTTCAGGGATATGGAGGATATAACCCAGTCCGTCTTTAACGAGATACCCTATGATCTGGATGCCATGAACATCCGGCAGCTCTATCCCCAGATGTTCGACTGGCTGAAGCTGCAGGACATGAACGTTGCCATCATCCTCATTTTGATGGTGCTGGTGGCAGGCATCACCATGATCTCTACCCTGCTGATACTAATCCTGGAACGAACCGGTATGATTGGTATCCTGAAAGCCCTGGGGGCTGCCAACTGGAGCGTGCGAAAAATCTTTCTTTACAATGCTGTCTATCTGATCGGAAAGGGTTTGCTCTGGGGTAACATAATCGGACTGGGAATCTGTCTGTTACAGAAACACACAGGCTTGATCAGGCTTCCGCAGGAATCCTACTATGTGTCAGTTGTCCCGATTCATCTTGATCCATGGCATATCATTCTCCTTAATATCGGAACCCTGGTCATCTGCACACTTATGCTGGTCGTTCCATCGTACATCATTGCACGGATCATGCCCGCGAGAGCGATACGGTTCAATTGAAAGGAGAAAGGAGAGAGGAGAAAGGAGAGATATATTTTATGAAGATATGAAATATTTGGTTTTTGCAGTGATTATGTTGATGCCTGGATATTGCAGGCAGCAGGTGTCGCCAATAGGCAGCAGCAGGCCCGATGGTCAGGGTGAGCTAAAGGTGGGAGCGGAGCGGACAGAGCTCTATTTTCCCTATCTCATGGGTAAAAGGGTGGCCTGTGTGGCTAACCAGACATCACTGATCGGGCGGGTCCATCTTGTTGACAGTCTCCTGGGTGCAGGCATTCGACTGGTAAAAGTGTTTGCTCCCGAACATGGCTTCAGAGGGCTTGAAGAAGCCGGGGCAAAGGTCATTAACCAGGTCGATCAGCAAACAGGTATCCGGATCGTCTCATTGTACGGAGCCCGCATGAAACCTACCCCTGAGGACCTGAAGGATATCGATCTGGTTTTGTTCGACATACAGGATGTGGGTGTTCGTTTTTACACGTACATCTCCACCATGACCTATGTCATGGAAGCATGTGCGGAGACGGGAATATCATTCGTCGTGCTCGACCGGCCAAATCCCAACGGGGATTATGTGGACGGGCCCGTGCTCGAAAAAGGATATGAATCCTTTGTGGGACTTCATCCTGTACCCGTAGTCCATGGGATGACCGTTGGCGAGTATGCCAGGATGGTCAATGAAGAAGGCTGGTTAAGGAACGGTATCAAGGCGAGGCTCACCGTGATCCCGGTCGAAAATTATGCACATTCCACCCGTTATTCCCTGCCAGTGGCGCCATCCCCCAACCTGCCCAACGACCTGGCGGTCTGCCTCTACCCTTCCCTCTGCCTGTTTGAGGGAACCCAGGTCAGCGTGGGCAGAGGAACCGATTATCCATTTCAGGTGATCGGTCATCCTTATTTTGTCATCGGCAGCTTCTTGTTCAGACCTGAAAGCAGGCCGGAAGCATTGCATCCACTGTATGAAGATCAGAATTGCTACGGAAGCAGTCTGATGGGCGTCATGGATCTGTGCTGGAAAGACCGGCGGCTGAATTTATTCTGGCTGATCAGCCATTACCAGTTCTGGAATGTATCTGTGAAAGACCACGGAAGTTTTTTCAACGACTATTTTGATCAACTGGCAGGAAATTCGACGCTCCGAAAGCAGATCACCGAAGGAAAAACAGAAGATCAAATCCGTTCCAACTGGCAGGAAGACCTGATCAAATTCAAATCAATCCGCCAGAAATATCTTCTCTACCCCTTATAGCAGGGATATATTTCTCCTCTCTCCTCTCTCCTCTCTCCTCTCTCCTCTCATTTTCTGTGTATCCCGCATTCCCGGTGCCCATCCATTTCCCACCACCAGCGTCCGGCACGAAGATCCTCACCCGGTTCGACCGCCCGTGTACATGGCTGGCAGCCTATACTGGGATAGCCCCTGTCATGAAGGGAATTATACGGGATACGGTGCTCACGGATATAATCCCACACCTGATCGTGTGACCAGCCCGCCAACGGATTGACCTTGTACAGACGGTACTGATCATCCCATTCCACGGTAGCGGTCTCTTTCCGGGCAAAGCTCTGCTCCCTTCGCAGCCCTGAGATCCATACCTCCTTCCCCATAAGTGCCCTTTTCAATGAATCGGTTTTCCGTACCCCGCAACATTGTTTCCGGTTCTCCACACTGTCATAGAACAGATTGATCCCTTTTTGCCTGACCATTTCCTCCACTTTTTCTGCATCCGGAAAAAGCACATGGATACGTATGCCATACCTTGCCTCCGTTGCCTGGATCAGGTCATAGGTCTCAGGGAAGAGTCTTCCGGTGTCGAGCGTAAAAATATACGAGCTTTTGTCCAGGGATGAGATCATGTGAGTAAGTACCTGATCTTCGGCACCCATACCGGTAGAAAAGGCAGTCGTCCCCCGGTATCTGCCAAGGAAAAAAGCCAGTATCTCCTCAGCTGTGGAATTCTGAAATGAACTGCTTAAGTGACTCTCTAAATCCTTCATCCTTATATTAAGAACCTGCAAAAATAACAGAAATATCCCAACAACCCGCTGCCAGCTACCTATTGCCAACTGCCAACTGTCAACCGCCTACCGCCTACTGGCTCCTGTAAATTCCCATCTCCGTTAACTCCGGATTCAGCCTCGCCCGTTCAACCACCAGCCGTACCCGGTCAGCTTGAACTGTTTCGAATCGCAGAAGCCTTTTGTAACCCACGGTAGTTCCCTCAGCGATCCTTTTCCATTGACCGGTGATGTATGCCTCCAGGCAAAACTGTTCAATCCGCTGCCCATTCTTAACATTCTCCTGGAGCATCAGCACATCAAAAGAGGCGGGCTTTGGAAAAATGATTTCAATGGTGGCTGATGTATGAGATGAATCAGCCGCCCAGAACGAATCAGGCTTACCATCAGCCAGAAAGAGGGCTTCATGACCACTTGATTCACTGCTGACCCGAATTTCAGCCCCGGTCATCCTGTTTGTATCAAAGATCCGGTCGAGCATGTGTTTCATTTCCGTAAGGCTGGCGATATCGCTATCATGGATCCTTCCATTCTTATCCGGAGGTATATTGAGCAACAGAACAGAATTGCGGCCCACCGAACTGAAATAAAGATCCACCAGCTGACCGGGCGATTTCACCAGGCTATCCTGGTCAGTATGATAGAACCACCCGGGCCGGATCGAGACATCAGCTTCGGAGGGATACCAGTAAAGCGTTTTTGCCTCATGTATCCTTTCCCTGCTACCCAGATCCTCTGCAGTACGGTCACCCGGAATAAAGAGAGGATCGACCGGAAAAGGTGCTGTGGCAGGAACAGAATCCGCGGGAAGAAGAACGTCAGGCAGCACGCTCCATTCAGTTTCCCTCCCCACGCCTGATTCGGTTCCCACCCAGCGTACATCGGGACCCATACCAAAAATCACCGCACCCGGCTGCAGCTCCCTGATCATCCTGTAATACGAGAGCCAGTCATACTCCTGCCTTTTGCCATTGGGTCCTTCGCCGCATGCGCCATCAAACCATACCTCAGCGATCTCGCCATAATTGGTCAGCAGCTCGCGCAGCTGGTTGCGGAAAAACTCATTGTAGCGGTGCGAATCACCATACGAAGGTTCATGGCGATCCCAAGGCGAAAGATAGATCCCGAATTTTATCCCGGCCTCCTGGCACGCCGAAGCCACCTCTGCCACCACATCGGCCTTACCCTGCCGCCATGAGCTATTTTCTACGGAATAATCGGTAAAATGACTGGGCCACAGGCAAAAACCATCGTGATGTTTGGCCGTGAGAATCAGCATTTTCATTCCTGCATCCCGGATCACTCTCACCCATTGCCTGGCATCAAAATCTGTAGGATGGAAACTATCCGGATCTTCGGTGCCATCACCCCATTCCTGGTCCGTGAAGGTGTTCATCCCAAAATGGATGAACGCGGTGAACTCATTCTTCTGCCAGGAAAGCTGCTGCCTGGATGGAACCACCCTGGCTGCCTTTCCGATAATGTCGTCAGGGGTGTCCGATGTTCCAATAAAAGCATAGTTCGGAGCAGCGCGGGCCGATGGATCATGTGCGATACGAATCCTCCTTGTGATCAGCCTTTCTTTTGTCAGGATCTGGATAATATAGGTTCCGTCAGGCTGGGATGTGAGATCAACCGGCAAGGTCCCTTCCTTGATATCCGGGTATCTCCTGTCGAATAAGATATGGGAAGTATCGGATGTGAAGATCTTAAGAAAGACGTCCCGGGGATCATTATTGAATACTTCAATATGGAAAATGCCCTGATTCCTTGGGGGAAAAACCTCCGCAATGGGCAGCTCGTCTTCCGGCGTGACCTGTCCGGACTTCTCCGCCACACGAAAGGTATGAAGTATGCCGCTTCCGAAGTCAGACAAAAAGGACTTGACCAGTCTGCCATTTAAATCCAGCAGCCGTACATACCCGTATCCTCCTTCGGGATTGAACCAGAAATCCAGCCCGTCCCCTGCGGTGTCATTCACCAGGATTTCGTAACACCCGGGTGTCAGCCGTAGGGTATCCCTGTAAACTGTCTGCGGCTTCATCGATCCCAGTTTTTTTTCACTGATGATCCTGCCCGAATGGTCCACGATCCGGTATGCGTTATGGTGGCTTTCATTGTTCGTTTTCAGGATAAACTGGAGAGGAGAGGGATAAACAGGAGATGGAGGAACATCCGATGACATGGAGTTATCAAAGGGGTAATCATCTTTTTTACCATTGGGCATTTCGAGCACAACGGCAAAGATCCCTTCATTCCTATTATCAGGGAACACCCAGGGAAGCTCTACCTCTTCGATTTCCTGCGGATCCAGTCTCCCCTTCCACAGATATGTCTCCTGTCCGGCGCTGAATCCATACTGAACCGATACCGATTCAATGATTCTGCGGCCATTGTTCTTCATCCGGATCATGGGATTCATGCAGACGGGATTGGATCGGCCAAATTCGTCATTGCTGCTTGGAGCAATGATATCTTCGATGGAAACATCATTTTTAGCCCATGGAACAGCATAATAAAAGACCGATGAACTG
This sequence comes from Bacteroidota bacterium, assembly GCA_022711405.1. GTDB lineage: Bacteria > Bacteroidota > Bacteroidia > Bacteroidales > JAGONC01 > JAGONC01. Next base: position 59,780 of record JAKLFC010000004.1, on the reverse strand, counting down.
AATGAATAGGATGCAGATGGTTTGCCGGGATTTACGTAAGGCTGCATATTGACGTCCAGTATATGGGAAGTACCCGGTTTCACAGGAAGTTCTATCCGGTGGGGTTGTACCATGGATCCGGGGCACCAGTTTGCCCGGTCGAAGATCCAGGTCCCCGCCTGTGGATAAAGAGGGTTAGTGCCGCATTCCTGCCAGATCTGCCTGTGATCTTTCAGGTTGCCGTCCAGGATCACCTCGCGGAATTTGTTACAGAACTCGGCACAGTTTTCCAGATCGTCCATTCCATGACCGGTTTGAAGAATCCTTAAAATGGCTGTTGTGACATCCTTTCCGCAAATGATCGTACGCGGGGAAAGGTAATTTTCGATGGAACCGGAGGAGTCACCATAGGGAAAGGATCCCTGCCACAGGGTATCCATACCCAGCAGCTCTCTTGCGGGCCGGCCTGTGATCACCTCAAAGCGGCAGGTGACCATCCAGCCGCGATCCGTATTGTTTTCGTAACCGGTATGGTTGAAAACTATTTCCGTGGAGTCCCTTAGCAGCAGGCTGAAGTCCGTCACATCCACCTTCCAGGTAAAGCTCCACTCCTGGTCAAAACGCCAGCCGTAAGGAGAGATCAGACGGGCGATCTCCAGGTGCTGTGCAGATGATCCCAATCCTCCCGCCCTGCCAAGATAGATATGGTCAATATAGTCCCATTCCCCGCAATGCAGGCTGTCGGGACATTCATAGGTCACAAAAAGGGTGATCTTGCGGATGGAAGCTGTTGATGATGGAAAAACAGCCCAGCCCGGAAATTCATTAAAGCCCCTGGAAGGATCGGTGATGATGTTGGTCTTATGATGAGAAATGACCTGCAGCGTATCCGGAGGAGATAAAGTAGCTGACGAAATCAAAGAAGTAAATAGAAAACAAAAAGTTATGAGGGATATTTTCTTCATTCTTGTTTTTTTGATAAAAGTAAAAGAATATCGCCTGTTTTCGAAAGAATTTGTTTACTCCTGGTCACAAAATACCAGCAAACCGTATTAACTCTTAAAACTCATTATTAATCTCCGCGATACTCCGTGTCTTCCGTGTCTTCCGTGTTCTATCACTGATAGAACGCGGATTACGCGGATTACGCGGAATATCACGGAATTATTAGAATTAGTACAAATAATCCTCTTTTGTTTACCTGTACGGGAAAAATGGATATGTTTGTAATGGCTGCAAACTGCAAGTCATAAGAAGTATGTATCATTCTTACTATTGCATGCTACATACTTCATTCTTCATAATCGAAATCTCGACATCCACTATGGATAAAAGAAAGCTGAATTGTTTCTTAACGCTTGATTAACCATGCCCAGCTTTGTTATCACTGAGAAATGCGACGGCTGCAAAGCGCTCGACCGCACTGCATGCCAGTATATCTGCCCCAATGACCTGATGATACTGAACCGGGACATCAGCAAAGCATATAACCGTGCACCGGAGATGTGCTGGGAGTGTTACAGCTGTGTAAAGATTTGTCCCACACAGGCTATCGAAGTTCGGGGCTATGCTGATTTTGTACCCCTTGGGGCTGTCGTTCAACCCCTTCGCGGTACCGATGCCATCCTCTGGACAGTCAAATTCCGTAATAACACGGTCAAGCGGTTTCGATTTCCCATCAGAACCACACCGGAGGGATCCATTGCTCCGGACGCCGGATTCAGCACTGGAACGGCAGACCTTAAGAGCCCGCTGCTGCGTACCGAGCCGTCTTCCCTTGGAACAGAAGATTTAACCACCTTTTAACACGGATCCAGCATGGAGAACTTTCAAACAGTCGTTGTGGAAACCGATCTGCTGATCCTTGGCGGAGGCATGTCGGCATGCGGGGCAGCATTTGAAGCAGCCCACTGGGCCAAACAAAACGGGCTCCGCGTAACCCTGGTGGATAAGGCCGCCATGGACCGCAGCGGAGCTGTGGCCATGGGACTCTCGGCCATCAACATGTACCTCGGACTGAAAGAGGGAAGGAATTCCGTTACTGATTACGTCAGGTACGTTAAAAATGACCTCATGGGTATTGTCAGGGATGATCTGGTAGCGAACATCGCAAGGCATGTGGATTCTTCGGTGCATCTTTTTGAAAAATGGGGCCTGCCGATCTGGAAAGATCCTGAAGGACACTATGTGAACGAAGGCCGCTGGCAGATCATGATCAGCGGGGAATCCTACAAGACCATTGTTGCTGAGGCGGCAAAGAATGCATTGCATGAACTGGGGGAAAATGGATCCTATTTTGAACGGATCTTCATTACCGAACCACTTGTCAGAGAAGGAAGGTGCGTGGGTGCAGCAGGATTCAGTGTCAGGGAAAATAAGTTTTATATTTTCCGTGCCAGGGCAGTGCTGGCCGCCATGGGAGGTGCGGTGCACATCTTCCGCCCGCGGTCCGTGGGTGAGGGCCTGGGCAGATCATGGTATCCGCCATTCAACTCTGGCGCAAGCACGTACTTCACCCTTCGTGCCGGTGCGGAACTCACCTGCCAGGAAGTCCGCTTTGTGCCGGTCAGGTTTAAAGATGCCTACGGACCCGTCGGAGCCTGGTTTCTCCTGTTCAGGGCACAGGCCAGGAATGCACTGGATGAGGATTATATGACCTCCCGCGCCTCAGAGCTTCAGAAGTGGGCTCCCTACGGACTCTCCAGCCCGCTGCCGGCCAATCTCCGTAACTACCTGATGCTACTCGACATCCGCGACGGAAAGGGGCCCGTGTATATGCGCACCGATGAGGCCATCAGGAACAGGGTGGCACAGATCAGTGAAGAAAAGGAAGCCCGAAGGGAACTGAAAAAACTGGAAAATGAGGCCTGGGAGGATTTCCTCGACATGACCATCAGCCAGGCATTGCTCTGGGCATCGGAAAATATCTCCCCGGATGAAAAACCATCAGAGATAGCCGCATGTGAGCCCTACTTCATCGGCAGTCACTCAGGAGCCTCCGGAGCCTGGGTCAGCGGCCCTGAGGACATTGCACCTGATCCCTATAAATGGGGCTACGGACAAATGACCACCGTCAGGGGATTGTTTGCAGCCGGGGATGCATCCGGCGCCTCCAGCCATAAGTTCTCCTCGGGATCCTTTACCGAAGGCCGTATCGCAGCCAAAGAGGCCATACGATTCTGCACCGGACACGAATTTCCCCCCGGAATGGAGGAAGAAGAGATCAAGCGATTGAAGGATGTGATCCTGAAGCCACTTTCTCTCTATGAAGAAAATAAAAACTACACCATCGATCCGGAGGTCAATCCCAGGTACCTGAAACCCAAATCCTTCATGTTCAGGCTTCAGAAGATCATGGATGAATATGCCGCAGGGGTGAATTCCCAGTTCAGAACTTCCGAAGCCATGCTGAAAAAAGGTCTCGGGCACCTTGAAATCCTGAAAGAGGATGCCAGCAGCCTGGCTGCAGAGAACCTGCATGAGCTGATGCGGTGCTGGGAAAACATCCACCGCCTGGCACAGGCAGAAACACATATCCGCACCATGCTCTACCGGCAGGAAACCCGTTGGCCGGGATACTATTTCAGGACCGACTACCCGGAAATGAAAAACGACTGGCGCTGTTTTGTCAACTGCCGGCAGGATCCTGCCACCGGTGAATGGGAAATGTTCCGCCGTGACGTAATCGATCTTGTATGACTACCAGGCCACTGCTTATCATCGGGGGCGGTATAAGCGGGATCACCGCGGCTGTAGAAGCCGCTGAAGCCGGCATGGAGGTGATCCTCGTGGAAAAACAACCCTATCTGGGCGGAAGAGTGGCCCGGCTGAGCCGCTACTTTCCGAAACTGTGCCCCCCACAGTGCGGACTGGAAATCAACTACAGACGCATCAGAAACAGCAGAAATATTCACATACTGACCTCCTCAACGGTCGATAAGATCAGTGGTACAAAGGGGAATTTCACGGTAAGGATAGAAAGATCAGCACAATATGTCAACAACCTGTGCACCGCATGCGGTGAATGCCCTGCGGTGTGCCCGGTCGAACGACCGGACGAATTCTACTATGGTACAAGAAGAACGAAAGCAATCTTTATCCCCGATGAGATCACAGTTCCCTTCCGGTATACGATCGACGGGGATGTATGCCTGAAAGCCGGATGCGCGGAATGCCTCAGCGTATGCAAGTACCAGGCGATCGATCTGTACGCACAGCCTGAAACCATCACACGGGAAATTTCCGGTGTCATCCTGGCAACCGGATGGAAACCTTATGATGCAGGCCGTATACCCGAACTGGGATTTGGTTCCGGTGACCGGATCGTGACCAATGTGATGCTGGAAAGACTGCCCGTCAGGGAATTCATCGTATCCCTGCTCCCTGCACGATCCTCACCCGTGATAGCCTTTGCACAGTGCACCGGTTCACGCGACAGGAACCACTTGCCCTATTGTTCAGGGATCTGTTGCGGTACAACCCTGAAACAGGCCCTGATGATCCGGGAACAGTTACCGGAAAGCCGGATCAAAATCTTCTTTATCGACCTGAGGGTACAGGGACGCAATGAGGACGTTTTAACTAGGGTGCTGGCTGATCCGAACATAGAACTGATCAAAGGGAAAATGGCAGGGGCACGGATTCAACATAATGACGGGCTGGTGGAAATTGAAGCGGAAGACATCCTGAACGGCCGAAAGATCCGAACCACCGTCGATCTGCTGGTGCTCGCCACAGGAATGGTTCCCGAACAGGTGGGACTGGATCAGGTCCGGACACTGGACAACGGATACATTGATAGGGACAGCTTACCTGATGGCTTCTTTGCTGTCGGAAATGCATTGCACCCCGCTGATGTGCCGACTTCGGTAAAAGAAGCGACAGCAGCAGCGCTGAAAGGACTGCAGGTTGTTCGGTCGACCCCTCCCCATCCCCTCCCCATCCGGGGCGGGGCTACGGGTATTGGAATTTGAAATTTGTTTGGAATTTGGATTTTGGAATTTGGATTTTATGAAAGATGATGTGTCTGCCACGTTAGGAATCTATCTCTGCACCGGTTGCGGCATTCACGTCGCAATAAACGCGGATGCACTGCAGGAAAGCATCTGCAAGGCATTTCCTGCGGCAACCTGCAGGACACATCCCGCACTCTGCAGCGAACAGGGAACTCATACGATCTGGGAAGATGTCCGGCAGAACAGGCTGGATAAGATCGTCATCGGCGCCTGCTCGCCACGGATCCATACAGACCGCTTCCCTGCTGATCCCACAACCATCGTGGAACGGGTGAACCTGCGCGAACAGGTGGCATGGTGTCAGCCTCCGGGAACGGAAGATACCAGGGCGCTTGCAGAGGATCTGATGAAAATGGGGATCACCCGTGTTCTTGCATCTCAGGCTCCTTTACCGTATATACCTGATAATGTATCAGATACAATCCTTATCGTCGGCGGAGGAATCTCCGGTATCACTGCTGCACTGGAAGCGGCCCGGGCTGGACGACAGGTGCTGCTCGTCGAAAAAGAAGCCATCCTGGGAGGCCGGATGAACCACCTTCATCAACAGATCCCTTTCCTGCAGCCATATTGTTCACCCGTACAACCCATCATCGGGGATAAGGTCAGGGAACTGTTGGCTGAAGAGCGTGTAACGATTCTTACCTCTGCTGAAATTGATCACCTTTCAGGACAGCCGGGAGATTTTACAGTGACCATCCGGCAGCATGGATCCCTGCATACGTTCAGAGCCGGAGCCATCGTCATGGCGACCGGCTGGAAACCCTATGACCCTGCGAACCTTGAACATCTCGGTTACGGCAGGCTTCGTAGTGTGATCACTCAACCTGACCTGGAAAACTGCGCCAGGGAGGATCATTGGGACCAGCTGTTCCCGAAAAATCCTGTCCATGGGGTACTTTTTATCCAGTGCGCCGGCTCACGCGATCCCCGGCACCTGCCCTATTGCTCTAATTACTGTTGCGCCACTACACTTAAACAGACCACATACCTTCGTAAAAAATATCCCGGTCTTCCCATTTATGTCATCTATAAGGATCTCCGAACACCCGGACACCTTGAACAGTTTTACCAGCACATCCAACAGGATGAACTACTGTTCATGACAAAGGGCGATGTTACGGATATCACTGAAAACGGTGATGTGATAACCGTTAAAGCAGATAAGACACTTTTTGGTGAATCCATCGTAGTGGATGTGGACCTGGTGGTGCTGGCTACAGGGATGGTTCCCTCCAACACCTCAGAGCTGAATCTCACCTACCGTCAGGGAAAAGGACTACCCGATTTGAAGTATGGTTTTCCCGATTCCCACTTCATCTGTTTTCCGTACGAAACCAGGCGTACGGGCATTTATGCCGCCGGAGCCTGCCGTGCTCCGATGGACAGCGCTTCCTGCATGGAAGATGCCGGGGGAGCCGTGCTGAAGGCCATCCAGTGCATCGAAGCCATCAAACGGGGCGAAGCGGTGCACCCGCGTTCAGGCGACCGCTCCTGGCCCGAGCTCTATATGCAACGATGCACGGACTGCAAACGCTGTACAGAAGAATGTCCGTTTGGCGCCTACGATGAAACTCCAAAAGGAACTCCTCTTCCCCACCCCACCCGCTGCCGGCGCTGCGGGATCTGCCTCGGTGCATGCCCCGAACGGATCATCAACTTCAGCGACTTCAGCATTGATAACGTTTCAGCAATGATCAAAGCTGTTGGTATTCCTGATGAATTCGAAGAAAAATACCGGATCCTTGCCTTCGTCTGCGAAAACGACGCCTACCCTGCATTCGACATGGCTGGCCAGAAACGGTTGCAGTATGATCCTTCTGTCCGTATCATCCCGGTCAGGTGCATTGGTTCGGTGAACAGGATCTGGATCACCGATGCCCTCTCCAGAGGATTTGACGGTATCCTCCTGATCGGCTGCAGGCCAGGAGAGGATTACCAGTGCCACTTCATCCAGGGGAGCGAACTGGCCCAACAACGGGCGGAAAACTTCAAAGAAGCCCTGCAGACCATGATGCTGGAGCCGGAACGCATCCGTATGGAATTCATCGAAATAACAGATTGCGACAAGATCCCAACCTTGATCAGGGATTATCTGGAAACCATCAAACGTATCGGCCCTAATCCCTTTAAAGGCATCTGATGGAGGATGTAATACAAATAAAGACCGATAAACGTTTCATTCGTCAGGTGAAATCCCTTGGCGGCAATCCATTGAAGGAGTGCATGCAATGCGGGGCCTGCTCAGTGGTGTGTAAGCTTTCACCCGAAGAGAATCCATTTCCGAGGAAGGAGATGCTCTGGGCAAGCTGGGGGATGAAAGACAAGCTGATCGGGGATCCTGATCTCTGGCTGTGCCATCAGTGCGGCGACTGTTCGGCCACCTGTCCCAGGGGAGTACAGCCGGCTACGGTTCTTTCAGCCCTCCGTCACATCAACTACCTGGAGTATGCCTCGCCCCGCTTCCTGGCAGTATGGCTCAGCAAGCCAGTTTACCTGCCATTGGTCGTCGCCATCCCCGCCCTGATCATCCTTCTCATCCTCTGGATGGCAGGAACGGTCAGCGTGCCCGATGGCCCTGTGGACTACTCCAAACTCTTCCCCCACCCGCTGCTGAACGGTACATTCGCTACACTCGTCATCCTTGTCCTCGTTGCTTACTGGAAAGGATTCCGCCGGTTCAAAAGAGATATCAGGAAAAATCAAAGAGCAAAAATCAAAGGGCAAAAATCAAAGAAGAATAATCAAAAGAGGATCCGGTTCTTTTATCAGCTGAAGGAAATCCTACTCCATACTCAGTTTCGGAAATGTCAGACAAATCGTCTTCGCACGCTGGCGCATATCCTGGTATTCTCCGGGTTTCTCCTGCTACTACTGGTAACCCTGGTGGCTATCGTGAATGTGCTCTTCTTCGAATATCCGATGAACTTCTGGCATCCTGCGAAGATCGCCGGGAATCTGGGCGGACTGGCCCTGGTGACCGGAACGATGATGATGATCTGGTACCGGTTGTTCAGAAAGGACGCCATCGGCCCCAGTACCTATGCTGACTGGTCATTTCTTATATTTCTTCTCCTGCTGGCTGTCTCGGGAATACTGACCGAGTGGGCCCGTTTCGGCAACTGGTCCGCCGCCTATGTCATCTATTTCATTCATCTTGTCCTGGTCTGGATCGTGATCATTTATGCACCGTACAGTAAGTTCGGGCATTTGCTGTATCGCCTCGCGGTTCTGATACTTTTAAAAGACCGGCGTTGACGGTTGACAGTTGACGGTTGGCGGTTGGCAATTAAATAGAAAATCGAAAGTCGACAATCGACAATCGACAATTTCTTCGTATCTTTCACCAACGAATTTACAATTCTGAAGATGCGCAGGCTTGCCGCCATCATGTTCACTGACATTGTGGGCTATTCTGCCCTGATGTCGAAAGACGAGAAAGTCACCCTGCAGATCCTCAACAGGAACAGGGAGATACAAAGGGCCTCGCTGAAAAAATATCACGGTGAATTTATAAAAGAGATCGGCGACGGGATCCTTTCCATCTTCCAAAGTTCCTGGGATGCAGTGTCCTGCGCCATGGAACTTCAGCACAACTTGCAAGAAGCTGCCTACTTTCAGCTGCGTATCGGGATTCACATCGGGGATATCGTCCTTTCAGATACAGATGTTTTCGGCGACGGGGTGAATATTGCCTCCCGGATACAGGGATTGTGTGATCCGGGCGGTATCCTGATATCAGAGAAAGTGTACGACGATATCCGGAATAAATCAGGTATTACGGCTGAGTGTATCGGTGAGAAGGAGCTGAAGAACATTGAACAGCCCGTCAGGATCTACGCCATTCCCCCGGACTGCATCCGGCACTGGAAAGAAAAGTCGCCTGAGAGTGAACCAGATGTTTTAGAATCATCGAAAAAACAGTCTCCTGATCACAGGCAGAGGTTGCTTACAAAAAAGATCATCCTGATGGCCGGAATCATCGTCATGTTGACCGCTATCTATTTTGTGATACGACCTTATCTGCTCAGGGCTGCCCGGGATTCAGCAAACGTCCCGATCGCCGTCATCAGCTTCGAGAACCAGACAGGGGACACTGCATTCAATTACCTCCAGAAAGCCATCCCAAATCTGCTGATCACCAACCTTGAACAATCAATGCTATTCCAGGTCATTACCTGGGAGCGGATGTACGATGTACTGGATCAAATGGGTAAAAAAGAGGTGGAAACTATCGACGCGAATCTGGGATTCGATATTTGCAGGCAGGAAGGATGTGAGTTCATCGTCATCGGGAGTTTTATCAGGGCAGGCGATGTCTTTGCCACTGACGCCAAAGTGCTGGACGTGGAAACCAAGAAGATCATCAACAGTGTGAATTCCAGGGGAAACAGCGCGGGCAGCATCCTCGACACCCAGATCGATGAACTGAGCAAGGCCATCTCACGAAGTCTGGGTATTTCAGCCAGAAAAATTGAAAGTGCACGCATGCACATCCGGGACGTGACGACTGGTTCACTGAAAGCTTACAATTACTTTTTGAAAGGCCGGGAAGCACTTGATAAAATGTACTATAGTGATGCGAGACAGTTTTTTGAGAATGCATTGATGATTGACCCGGATTTTGCCATGGCCTGGCTTTATCTTTCCAGAACCTTCGGCCTTCAACAACTGGGAGATCTGCAAAAGCGGGATGAAGCGCTCAGGAAAGCCTATCGCTGCTCCCAAAAGGCCACAGCGAACGAACAGCTGGCCATCCAAGCCGATTATGCCGGTATCATTGAACAGGACAGACAAAGGCAATTCGATCTTTTGCTTGAACTTGCGCAGAAGGCACCACGGGAAAAAAGGGTGTTTTACTCGTTGGGTATATGGTATAAAAATAACGACTTACCCAACAAAGCAATCAAGGCATTTCAAAAAACAGCCGAGCTTGATCCCAATTTAGCGGCAGCATATAATGAACTTGCCTATCTTTATTTAAACAAAGGTGAATTTGCTATTGCCCTGAAATACCAGGAAAAATACTCATCTCTCAACCCTGAAGATGCAAATCCCTTTGATTCCATGGGTGATCTGTTGTGGAAAATGGGTAAGTTGGATGAAGCGATCGAAAAATACAGGAAAGCCCTGGAAATAAAATCCGATACATGGTACGCAGCAGCCAAGATAGCTTATATCTATGCCATGAAAGAGGATTACCCTCAGGTGCATGACTGGTTAAAAACAACCTTCGAAGCTGCACCCTCTGAAGGCATGAAGGTCATTATCAACTGGATCATCGCTTTTATGGACCATTTGTACGGAAAATCGGACCAGGCGCTCCGTCTGATCGACATAACAGCTGCCAAAGCAACCGAATACGATAATGATCTGTACTATATGGGCTCTTTCTTTCTGAAGGCATTCATCCATTATGACCTCGGGGAATATGAGATAGCCAATGCTGATTACCATACTTTTTTCGGTATTGCCCTGGCAGAACCTACTACAAGTATAGATTTAGATTCAAGTGGATACAATTATTTTATGGGATTGCTCCAGGTAAAGCTAAATCGGTTCGATTCAGCTCAGTATTATGCTAACCGGATAAGAGTGGGACCCGAAAATCCTGACAAGGATTTTAACTTTAACAATCTTACACGTGAGATCGGGATTGCTTCTGCCCGTCGGTCAGATATGCTGGATAGTATCGCTCCCGAAATGGATCAACCTGTTCCGAATTTTGTCGATCCTGATGTCCTTATCTATAATCTTCCTTACCGCCGCAATAGCCTGGCAGAAGCATACCACCGCTTCGGTCAGCTGGATAAAGCCATTGCAGAATATGAACGCATGATTACTTTTGATCCTTCCAGCAATGACCGTTATGTGATCAATCCACGGTATCATTACTGCCTGGGGATCCTGTACCAGGAGAAAGGCTTGAAAGAAAAAGCAACACAACAATTCCAGAAGTTTCTCGACCTCTGGCAGGACGCCGATTCCAGATTCCCCGAACCGGCTGATACGAAACAAAGGCTTAAAAGAATAGCCATCAGCGATTATTGATTCCCCGCTTCCTCGCCGCCACCCACTTCCATAAATAGTACACCGGTACCCCCGAGACCAGGATGATGAGCCCCGGCCATGTATAAGCGGGTTTATGGATGAGAAGGACGACGATGATGACCATACAGGCCAGGATATACAGGATCGGAAATACAGGATAGGCAAAGGCACGGTAAGGTCGTTCCGCATCAGGCCACTTTTTCCGGAAGACAAAGATCGAGGCAATCGTCAGGATGAAAAAGAACAGCCCTGCGAAGATGACATAATCCAACAGGTCGCTGTAGGTACCGCTGAGGCAGAGCAGGATGCTCCATACGGCCTGAATGACCAGTGAATAGGCCGGAACTCCCTTTTTATTAAGATGTCCGATCTTCTTAAAGAACAAGCCATCCTGGGCCATCGCATAAAAAACACGCGCACCGGAGAGCACAATACCGTTATTGCATCCAAACGTGGATATGACCACCACAATGGCCATCAGGATCTCCGCCGTGGATCCGAAGATCTCATAAATCGCCGCCGTCGCCACGCGATCGGAAGTGGCAAACTGGATCCCCCTCTCCATGACCGTCGCCCCCTCGGGTGTACCCCTTAGGGGAAGCGCGATCACGTACACCACGTTGACCAGGAAATAGACGATGCAAACAGCCAGCGTTCCCAGGAAAAGGCTTCTGGGTATGGTTCTCTTCGGATTGATCACCTCATCGGAAGTGTACGTGATATTATACCAGGCATCCACAGCAAACAGGGAGCCTACCATGGCAATGGCAATAGCAATGAACAGCGCACTTCCTGAGATCGGCACCTGCGTGCCTTTCTCAGGATCGGTCACCTGCGAAGCAGACCAGAAATCCATGTGCTCAAATACCTGAAAATGGGTCCGGCTGGCCGCATAGATCCCAATCACGATGAATATCAGGAGGATAAAGATCTTGGAATAGGTGAACAGGTTCTGTATGTACTTTCCCCCTTCAATCCCGCGCGTGTTGATCCAGGTGAGCAGCAGGATCAGAAGGATCGAAATCAGCTGGGTCGTATTGAAATGCAAGGGCCCTGCCGTAAAAAGAACATTCCGATCCGCTATCCAGGGCACCATGACTCCCAGGTATTTTGAAAAAGCCATGGCCACAGCGGCAATGGTGCCGCACTGTATGACCAGGAAAAGTGTCCAGCCGTATAAAAATCCAAACAAAGGAGAATAGGCTTCCCTTAGATACACATAGATTCCACCCGCATGAGGCATCATGCTGGCCAGCTCCCTGTAACTCAACGCTGCCATCACGGTCATTACCGCGGTGATACCCCACACGACCAGCATCCATCCCGGAGCACCCACATTCCGGGCAATGTCAGCACTGACAATGAAAATGCCGGATCCAATCATCGATCCCATGATCAGTGCGGCTGAATCAAAAAGATTCAGTGACTTCCTGAACGTCCCGCTCTCTTTCATCAGGCTCGGTTTAAGGGTTACTTTTTTTCTCCTGCCGGAGGATCAAACGAAGCGACTGGTCATAGGTCCAGTAATTCCAGAACCAGTTAATAAAGATGAAAAGCTTGTTCTTTTGTCCGAGTATGGCCATCAAATGTACAAAGATCCAGACAAACCACGCCAAAAAACCATACAGCCTGATCCGGGGAAGATCAGCAACCGCCATGTTCCTTCCAATGGTCGCCAGGGAACCCTTGTCGATGTAGAAAAATTTCTTCAGAGGCCTTGAATGAACCAGGTTCACCAGGTTCTGTCCAAGCAGCTTTGCCTGCTGGATAGCTGTCTGTGCCACCTGAGGATGTCCTGCAGGATAGTGTTCACTTACCATCAGCGACATGTCGCCAATGGCGAAGATGCGGTCACAGCCTTCTACACGGTTATATTCATCCACCTTCAGCCGCCCTCCCTGTCCAAAGGTTTCAGCGGGAAATCCTTCCAGTGTATTGGCCCGGACACCGGCTGCCCATAACAACGTACGGGTTTGAAATGCAGGTCCTTCCCTTAAGGTAACAGCATACCCGTCAAAACTCTTTACATGAGAATTTAACCGTACATGAACACCCAATTTCTCAAGGTACCTCTTTGCCCGACCAGAGGAATGAGGACTCATGCCCTTTAATAAAACCGCATTGGCCTCGAACAGATATACCTGCATCTTGCTGAAATCGAGTTCAGGATAATCCTTGGGCAGTACATATTTCTTCATTTCAGCCAGCGCTCCGGCCAGTTCCACCCCGGTAGGCCCCCCGCCAACCACCACTATGTTCATCAGCGTAGCGGCTTCGTTCTCATCCCGGGTAGCAAGCGCTTTTTCATAATTCTGCAGGATGGTGTTGCGGATGTACAACGCTTCTGAGGTCGACTTCATCGGGATGGCGTTTCTGGCAATGTCCTCCATGCCAAAAAAATTGGAATCAGCACCCATGGCGAGGACCAGGTAGTCATAATCAATGGTTCCAATGCTGGTGTATAGCCTTCCCCCAGCAGGATCAACACGTTGTGCCTCCGCTACCCGGAAGTGAATATGCTTCTTTTTCTGGAAGATCTTCCGGAGTGGAAATGAAATGGAGCTTGGCTCCAGTCCTGCTGTGGCCACCTGGTAAAAAAGTGGCTGAAACTGATGAAAATTGTTCCTGTCAAGGAGAATGACCTGGAAAAAAGTGGCGGGCAGAAGCATCGCCAGCTTAAGCCCTGCAAATCCGCCGCCGACGATCACCACACGCCTGCGGTCGTTTTCAGGTATCCTGGGAATAGGTAAGGAATCATCCATGGAAGGCAAAAGTATGTATTTTTTTAGCTTTCCTCATTAGGAAATTTTGCAATTCTGTTTACCTTTAAAGGCTCATTTTTCAGTCCATCAGATGATTTTCCTAATCCCTTACGAATGAGTACAAACAAAGAAGCCTGGGGCTCCAGGATCGGACTTATTCTGGCCATGTCGGGCAATGCAGTCGGTCTTGGCAATTTTCTGCGATTCCCCGTTCAGGCGGTCCAGAATGGAGGTGGAGCATTCATCATCCCCTACCTGATATGCTTCTTACTTCTCGGGATACCGCTGCTCTTTGTCGAATGGGCGATCGGAAGGTATGGCGGAAGGTACGGTCACCATACCACACCCTTTGCCATGGAAAGGATGGGTAAATCCAGCTTATGGAAATACATAGGCGTTTTCGGTATATTTTCCAACATAGCCATTGCCGCATATTATTGCTATATAGAAAGCTGGACACTTTCCTACACCATGCATTCGGCGATGGGATCCTTCCGTGGCCTGAACCAGCACGAGGTAGCAGGGTTCTTTACCAATTACCTCGACCTTTCCACAACAACAACAGGATTACCTTTCGAAGCCATCATTTTCTTCCTGCTATGCATGGTCTTAAATACATGGGTACTCAGCCGGGGCTTAAGCGGAGGGGTTGAGAAGATGGCCAAAATAGGCATGCCTTTGCTGATCTTTTTCGCCATCTTTCTTGCCATAAAAGGGATTACCCTCAGGGCTGGGCAAGAAAATGCAGTGAACAGCGGCTTGGTGGGATTGAATTTCCTTTGGACCCCTCATTATGATTCGCTGCTCAATCCTAAAGTCTGGCTTGCAGCCGCAGGTCAGATCTTTTTCACCCTTTCGCTGGGCCAGGGCTCTGTACAATGCTTCGCATCCTATGTGAAGAAGAAGGATGACATTGCACTCAACGCCATGTCAGCCGGCTGGATGAATGAATTTGTGGAGGTGGTCCTCGGCGCCTCGGTCATCATCCCCATTTCCATTGGCTATCTCGGCATCGATAAAGTGATTGAATTGACCGGACTGGGGGGGCTTGGACTCGGATTCCGTACCATGCCTTTCCTGTTTCAGCAATGGGGACCTGCCCTGGCTGCCATGGCAGGGATCGCATTCTTCGGGCTGCTTTTCTTTGCAGGGATCACCAGCTCTCTGGCTATGGGAACACCCATCCTTTCATTCATGATGGATGAGTTCAACTGGTCGCGTAAAAATGCCGCACTGGTATTCGGGGGTGCCGTTACCCTTTTGGGATTGCCAACGGTTTTCTTCTTCCAGCAGGGCGTGCTCGACGAATATGACTACTGGGCGGGGACCGTTTCCCTTGTGGTATTCGCCATGCTGGAGATGATCATGTTCTCGTGGGTGTTTGGAATGAAAAAGGGCTGGAGGGAGATCACCGCAGGATCCGATATCAGGGTGCCCACCATTTACAAATTCATCATCAAGTGGGTCACACCCTTCATCCTCATCATCGTGTTCTTTGGATCCCTGGTCAGACCAGCAGGGGATGAATGGACAAAAGTATCGCTGACCAGCTGGCCCCTGCACAGGGAAAGCATCATCGGTCAGCTGATCCACAAGGATATCGGCCCGAACTCCTCCTGGATCGCCCGGGCGTTCTATGCAGAATCAGAATGCATCGTCGATTCCATTTACATTGAGAATGGAAAAACGGTCATTCAGGCGGATTCACCTGATCATCTTACCAGCGTGACGTACATTCTTCGCAAAGGCAATGAACCCGCAGTCAGGGTTGGTGACCATCTGCAGGCAGGGGATGAATTGTATACGGGCCGTGTGTACAATCGTGTGCTGTATCTCAATGTGGCCAGGGTATTGCTGCTGTCGCTCTTTGCGTTCTCGGCATTTCTCGTTTACAAGGCATCCAGGCGAAGAAAAAAACATGCACATCATCCTTTAAAAACAACCGCCTCATGAATACTTCAGCCCTTATCTTTATGGTACTGGCCCAGGTAACCATCACTGCCATCATGCTTACGTTCCTGATCAGGGCTATGCGGGCTAAAAAGAGGCCGGAACCGGATTCATACTCCGATAATGATGAGGAGGAAGAATGATTCGTTCTTAACCGAATCCATCGGCAAATAATTTTCTTCCTTTTGTTTCCGGGAAGGTCCATACCCACATTCCGGTCAGCAGGGCAAACAGTACGGCCAGGGAGATTCCCCCTCCCAGTCCGTAACGTGTAGCGATCAGCGAAATGGCCACTGGAGTAAAGAACTGAATACCCCTGGCCAGGTTGAAAGCCGATCCCATGGCCGTACTTCGTATCGACGTGGGGAAAAGTTCAGAGAACAAGGAACCATACCCTCCGAACATACCGGTTCCGAATCCAACGAGGAACATAAAACTCAGGATGATCAGGGGATACATCACTACGTGATCCCAGAATACGGTGATCATCAGCAGGCCAACGGCCATGATGCAGGAATAGATGGTGTAGGCCGGCCTTCTGCCGAGTCTGTCAGCCACATAGCCAAAAAAGAAATAACCCAGAAAACCACCTGTCTGTGTCACCAGGATCCAGAATGCAGATTTGGTGAGGGTAAAGTTACGTTCATTATGAAGGTAGCCAGGTATCCAGGAATAGGTGAGCCAGTATGCCGACATGTCAAAGATGGCCAGCACCAGTGCGAGGAGAAAATACCTGCGGTGCTGCTTGGAGAAAAGAGCCAGGAAGTTGTTTGAATAGGCAGGCTTGATTCCCTCTCCTGAGCTTGCTTTTTGTTTCTGCATCTCTTTCTTTTGCAGCCAAAGATCTGATTCCGGAAGGCTCCTGCGGATAATAACCACCATCAGTGCGGGAAGAATGGAGATGAAGAAACAGGCCCGCCAGCCAATGACCGGAGATAGCAGGCCACCCACCACCGAAGCCAGTGCAATGCCCAGAGGAGCCCCTGTCTGCATGTAGGCACAATACCTCCCGCGAACCTTTGCCGGGAACGTCTCTCCAACGAAAGTCTGGCCCGTCGCCCACTCGCCTCCGACCCCCAGGCCGGTAATGACCCTGAAGATCATCAAAAACCAGAAATTGCCGGCAAGACCTGAGAAAAAAGTACCCAGGCTGTAGGTCAGGATGGTCCATTGCAGCACGGCCTTTCTCCCGAACCTGTCGGAAAGCATACCGAAGATCACACCACCGATGGCCGTGGCCGCCAGGGTGGAACCCAGGATATACGACATCTGGAGGTTGCTGAAACCATATTCCTGCGAGATCGGAATGAGCAGGAAGGTGAACAGGATCAGGTCATAAAAGTCGAAAACCCAACCTGCCCAGCTCATGATCAGGATCCTGTAATGTTGCCGGGTGATCGTCGGGGATTCGTTGAGGAGCTGTACTGAAATAAGATGACTATTTTTAGGTTTTACTTCCTTCCCGGATATACGTTCAATGCCTCTTTCAGGCATTTCATTGCCATCTGAAGATCTTCGACCTTTAGCACATAGCTGATCCTGACCTCGTCGAGGCCCCTGCCCCTGGTGGCATAGAATCCCGTGGCGGGAGCCAGCATGACAGTTTTTTCCTCAAAGTTAAAATCCTCCAGGAGCCACTTGCAAAACCTATCGGAATCATCAATGGGCAGCCGCGCTACAGCATAGAACGCCCCTTTGGGAACCGGACAGAAGGCTCCCGGCATCCGGTTGATGGATTCAACGACCACATTCCTCCTGGAAGTGTATTCGTTAAGCACAGCCGCAAAATAAGATTCCGGAACATCAATGGCCGCCTCGGCAGCCACCTGCCCGAAAGTGGGTGGACTCAGCCGTGCCTGGGCGAATTTCAGGGCAGTCTGCATCACTTCCTTGTTCCTCGATATCAGGGCACCGATCCGGATCCCGCAGGCACTGTAACGCTTCGAAACGGAATCCAGCAGCACGATATTCTGGTCAAGCCCCTTCAGATGCATGACAGAGGCATGCCTGGCACCGTCATAGCAGAATTCCCTGTACACCTCATCGGAAAAAAGAAAAAGATCGTGGTTCAACACGATATCCCGAAGCGTCTCCAACTCCTCCCTGGAATATAAATAGCCCGTGGGATTGTTCGGATTGCAGATCATGATGGCTTTCGTCCTTGGAGTGATCGCCTTTTCGAATTCCGAAATGGGAGGCAGGGCAAAACCATTGTCAATCACAGAAGGGATCGGCCGGACCACGACACCTGCGTTGATCGCAAAACCGTTATAATTGGCATAAAATGGCTCTGGAATGATCACCTCATCGCCTACATCCATACAGGAACCCATCGCAAAAAGAATGGCTTCCGAGCCACCGGTGCATGTCAGTATTTCTTCAGGTGTAATATGTATGTCATATTTTTTGTAATAGGTGGTCAGCTTTTCCCTGTACGAATAGATGCCGGCTGAATGGCTGTATTCCACGACTTTGGGCTTGAAGTTCCTGACCGCATCCATGGCAATGTCAGGCGTCTCAATATCGGGCTGGCCGATGTTAAGATGATAGACACGGATCCCTCTTTTTTTGGCCTGATCTGCGTAGGGTACCAGTTTCCGGATCGGTGAAGCCGGCATGTTTCGCCCTTTTTCTGAAATAGATGGCATAACGTTAGCGATTAAGATTCTTTCGCAAAGTTAAAAATATCTAAGAAGCTGAAATATTAACACGGCTATTTAGAAAGAAAATAAAAAAAGCCTGGCATTGTTGATATGCCAGGCTTTTCCATTGCATCAAACGTACTTATCGTGACGAGGGGGTGGATCCCTGGTCAACGTTCTTTTCGGGTACCATCTGCTGCGGGGGGGCTTTCACTTCACCCTTGATCTGCAGGGTCACCGTCGAGGTCCTGGCATTGGAGGTCACTACCACGCTTTTATTGATCACTCCTGCCCTTCCGGTGTTATATTTTACATCGATGACGCCGGTCTTACCCGGAAGAATGGGTTCCTTTGGCCAGGAAGGTACTGTACAACCGCAGGAAGATCTGACATTGGTCAGCACCAGTGGTTCCTTCCCCGTATTGGTAAAGGTGAACTTGCTGTCACCATTGCCATTGAGCTCAATGGTCCCGTAATCATGAACGAGCTTGTCAAACGATATCTCCGGCATGTTGGCCGAATCAATGACCGCTGACGTTACAGTGGTCTGGGCATTTACACCAAAGATCATGAACAAAACGAGTACGCCGCTTAATACTACTTTTTTCATTGTTATTGGATTTTAGGTTATTGTTCTTTTGAAAACTGGCAAAATTATATAAAATTCACGATGCAGGTTCTAATAATTGATACTTAATTTTTTGAACATCGTCCCGTCGTTTATTATCTTTACTGCTTCTGTAAAATCATCATCTATGGCGCTGATCACTTCAAAATAGGCGCTGTAATCAAACAAATTTCGTGCAATAAGTGCTTTGAGGACATAAAAAATCTGATCTTCAGAATCCTCCAGACCCTTTTGATCGTATTTAACTCCCTCTTTTTCAGCATAATCAGTAAACATTTTCAAGAATTGTTCTTCTTTGCTGAAACTGAGATTAAAATTCTGGATGGTCTTGTAGGTCCGTTGCAATTCTTTACGATGGTCATCCATGTATTGCAGTGTGAAGTTGTTGAACAGGTTGTTCCGCCGCAGTTCAATGTAATAGTCAGAATAGACCGTGGAATCAAATGGAATGAAGACATCCGGCATGATGCCCCCTCCGCCGTAAACGATCCGGTGCGCAGGGGTGTAGAATTTCAGTGAGTCGGGAAAATGGATGCTGTCAGCATGGGTGAGTTCGCCATTCTGGATGCGTCTTTGGAAATCCTTCTGGTATTCTTCGAGGCCATCTTCATAAGGTTTCTGGATGCAGCGTCCGGTAGGTGTAAAATACTTGGCTGTTGTCAGGCGGATCACAGATTCATCAGGAAGCCGGAAAGGTTTTTGCACAAGACCTTTGCCAAAAGAGCGGCGCCCGAGGATGATTCCCCGGTCCCAGTCCTGGATGGCACCTGCAACGATCTCGCTGGCGGATGCGGATCCTTCATTGATCAGGACGACCAGCTGTCCTTTCTCAAAAGTTCCCTTCTCCGTGGCAATAAAATCGGTTTTGGGACTCTTCAATCCTTCCGTGTAAACGATCATTTTCCCCTTACCAAGAAACTCATCTGCCAGCTCATGAGCAGTCTCCAGGTACCCTCCCGAATTATACCGCAGATCCAGAATGAGTTTGTTCATACCCTGACCCCTCAAAGTATCTATGGCAGCATGGAATTCATCCATGGTGGTTTTGGAAAAACGGTTGAGCTTGATGTAACCAATGTCCCGGGTGGCCATGAAAGCAGCATCCAGGCTGTTGACCGGAATCTGGTCACGGATGATGGTAAATTCAAGCAACTCGGATTTGCCTTTACGGTAGATGGAGACATCCACACGGGTTCCCTTCTCTCCCCTGAGCCGGCTCTGAACATACTCATTGGTTACCTCCTTCCCTGTTGCATCCTCACCATTGATCCTCACGATCTTGTCGCCCGCAAGGATGCCCAGCTTATCCGAAGGTCCCCCCGGAACAGGAGCTATGACCAGGATCGTATCCTTAAAGATCTGAAACTGAACCCCGATACCTTCAAAATTTCCCACCAGGGGCTCTTCAGCCTTCCTGACATCCTCCGTCGAAATATACACGGAATGCGGATCCAGCTCCTTCAACATCTCGATGATCGCTGATTCAACCAGATCAGGCTGATTGACCGTGTCGACATAGAAATAATCAATGATCTGCAGGGTGGCAGCAAACTTCTGGATGGTTTCCCTGGGATCAGCAACCTGCGCCGACAGCAGGAAGGGTAATCCTGCAAAAAGCAGTATCCGGCCAGCAGGCAGGATGGATCGTATAGTTATGTTTTTCAGGAATGAGTGCATGTTGAGTGAATTTCCGTTGTAAAGAACTGCAAAATTACGATAATGTAATACCGCAAACATATAACAATTTAAACTATTTTTGATTTTGAAAAGGCCTGGATTTAACATACTTTAACAGTCCCGCCGGCCGGGCCTGCAACAGATGATGGCAACATTATGAACGTCGAACGGCAAAATCTGATCCGCAGCAGCATCGTACCTTTTCTTTTCATCCTTCTGTTATGGATGATCAAAGGAGCGGAACTCATTTTCCAGTTCGATCCGGGCTTCCTTGGCATCTACCCCCGCAGGCCCGAAGGACTTCCGGGAATCTTGCTCTCACCGCTGATCCATGGTGATGTGAAGCATCTGGCAGCCAACACCATCCCCCTGCTCGTCCTTGGAACGGCCATCTTTCATTTTTATCGTGAAATTGCCTGGAAGGTGATTATCCTGCTATACCTTGTCCCTGGTATCTGGGTGTGGTTCGGCGCCCGCGACGCCTATCATATCGGGGCCAGCGGACTGATCTATGGTCTGGCTTCTTTCCTGTTTTTCAGCGGATTGATACGGCGTGACGGGAAATTGATGGCCTTGTCACTGCTGATCGTCTTTCTGTATGGCAGCATGGTCTGGGGCATATTCCCCAATTTCATCCCCGAAAAAAGGATTTCCTGGGAATCTCATCTTATGGGATTGATCGCAGGCCTCATCCTGGCCATTTACTTCCGCAAACTTGGCCCGCAACGAAAGATATACGAATGGGAGCTGGAGGAGGATGAGGATGTGGATGAACCAGGCCATGATGAAGGCAATGCCGATGACAGAACGGATGGTACTCAGCCTCCGGGTTCCAGGATAAGGTATACGTTCAAAGAATGACCATCCGGAAGCTATTTCTTCCGAAGCCATAACCGGTCGTACAGGAAAAGAGCTACCACTGTGGCCAGGCCGATGCCTGAGAAGACCATCCATATCCGCGAAGGATGATAGGTATTCCAGAGATAATCCGTAAGAGCCATCTGATCCATTCCCATCAGCTCTGAAGCGCGGCTGAGGTAATCGTTCTGCGTGAAAGAGCCTGATATTTCAGGTATGGACAGCCCGCGGGCAGCCACCTCGGTCCTGAGCAGGCTGATTTTGTCGGCCATGTTCGTATAGACACCACCGGATAGCAGCCCTGCGATGAAATTACCTCCTGCAAGGGGAATGAAAGAACACCCCATGTACAGTGCCACCTTATCCTTTGGGGCAATGCGCCCGATGTATTCCGATATCTTCGGGGAACTGGCCATCTCCCCCAGTCCGAAGATCAGCAGGGAGATGAACAGATAAAGACCGTTCTGGGTGATGAACCACAGGCCGATGCCGATGGAGCATACCAGGATCCCGCCCATCATGGCATTGAGCGGTCGGAACCGCATGACGAAGCTGGAGACCAGGATCTGAAGAATGATGATGTAGAATGCATCCATGTTCGTGAGCCGCTCCGGAGCTATCGTGCCCATCGGCGTACCAAAGGCCTGGGCAAGCCCCGGCGAAATGGAGGCAATCGCCTTGTAAACGACCGTGGTGTCGACCCATTGCTCAATGAATACCGGCAACGTATAAAAAAGCTGATTGTACATTGACCAGAATCCGATGATGATCAGCAGAAAAACCACGAACCTGAAATCGGATAGGGCTGACCCGATATTCTTCAGGACGTGGACCAATGCTTTGCCCAGCCGGTCGGTATTCTTTTCCCTGGCAGGTTCCTTATAGAAAAACAATACAATCAGAAGATTGACAAGGATGACGGCGGCCGACATAAGAAACACATATTTCCAGCTCGCAAGCCGTAAATCAGAAGCAAACAGCGGGCCTATGAAAGCCCCTATATTCACCATCATATAAAAGATCCCAAAACCGATGGAGGAGGTTTCCGCATCCGTGGTCTTGGCGACCGTGGCCTGGATGACAGGTTTGAACAGGCCGGCTCCAAGCCCTACATAAAAGAATACAATGAACATCATCGTGTAAGAGGTAAACTGTCCCATCAGGTAATAGCCTGTGGTAAGGATCAGGTAGGCGACGATCAGCACCTTCTTGAATCCGAACTTATCGGCGAGGGCGCCGGTAATAACGGGTAAGAAATAAAGGGTCATGACCACCGTGCCCATCAGAAGTCCTTTTTGCGTCTGGGAGAATCCCAGGGCACCGGTCTCCCTGGATCCGGTCAGATACAGGGCCAGCACCATAAACATGCCGTACCAGGCCCAGCGTTCAAACAATTCCATCACATTGGCCCACCAATAGGTGGAAGGAAGTTTTCGGAAGACTCGGGTTACATTGCTCATCATCCACGGTTTTACATTCGCTGGGTCATAATTAAAGGCAAATATAAGGAAGAATTCAAACGACGGAGGTCACGCAAAAAATGTCGGTCAAGCCTTGGTCACAAACCAGTCGTAAGATAGGGCAGGATGCGGGTCACCAGCTCCGGACGCAGTCCCTCAATACCGTACAGAGCATTCAGGGAGTCGACGGGATGATGCCCGTCGCGGTAGTTGACAATCTGCTTCACATCTTCATACTCCAGGTAGGGATGACGAAGCAATTCCCTGAAGGTGGCGGTGTTCAGGTTCATCTTCCGGATAACAGTAACATCCACACTCAGGTAAGGAATGATCGTCCGCAGAGCAATGGTATCCATGCCGTAGATCTCCTTAAGCTGGCTCAGATCGGCATAACCTCCCAGCGACTCCCGGTATTTCAGGATGCGTGCTGCCAGCACCGGCCCGATACCTCTCAGGCGGACCAGTGCCAGTGAATCAGCAGTATTCAGATCAACGATCCGCGGTTCTTCATGGCTTTTTTGCACGTACGCTGACCTGGCAGGCCCCGCAGATGATGCATTGA
The DNA here is from genome assembly GCA_022711405.1 of Bacteroidota bacterium. GTDB lineage: Bacteria > Bacteroidota > Bacteroidia > Bacteroidales > JAGONC01 > JAGONC01. The sequence continues at coordinate 36,196 of JAKLFC010000004.1, read as the reverse complement.
ACGACACCGGTGCCTGTCCGGGCTGATGGTTCGGTCCCGCTGCACTGTCTTCCGCAAGGGTATCCGTGATCATGGACTCCAGTAACCTGACCTGCTTTTCAAAGGAGGAGAATTCGAAGGATCTCCTTGCCATTAGAAAGGGCATTCCAATCCTCAGCATGACAAAGATAAACAGGATGACCGAAAGCATAAAGATACCCCTTTGTTCCCTTACTGAAAAGGAAAACATGTCTTTTACAGGATCCTTGAGATTCATGCCGTAGTGGTTAGTAAAGACATTACGTAAGAATGGATTTACCGATGGCGCAATGCAGGCATTTCTTCTTGTCGCAGTACTTTTCCTTGAGTTCCAGCAGTGCCTGGGTGTTCCATGCGTCGGATACAGGTATCCCCAGAGCTACCCACCGTCGCATCATGGCATTATTTTCTCCGGGTAATTGACGGAGCAGGTCGAGCGATCTGTCCTTGATGTCCTGCCGACCTATGGAGTGCCCGCTGGTGAACATAAGAGGAATGGCCGCATTGATGATCATCAGTTCAACCGCCTCATAGCCAAGGCCTTTTCTTTTATTGCGGGATGGCCGGTCAAAAATATAATGTACATCCCAGTAATCTGAAGCCTGACACTCAAAAAGAGAGACCATTTCTTCGATAGTGGCTGCTGCCAGGATTTGACTGAACAGGCGGTTCTGCCGGTGCAGCAGATCTGCCAGCTGAGCGATCCGAACGGTTGGGAACGAAGGTGGCCGCAACCGCAGGAAATTCCATAGGTGATCCTGCATGGGGACCAGACCATGTTTTTGCCGGAGAAACTGGTACTCCTGCCTGAGCTGCCTGGGATATTCATCAATGAAATGGTCATGCAGCATACCTGCCTGACCAAAAAGCAATGCCTCAAGACGAAACTTCTGATCCCTGCATCGCTGGATAAGGCAATAGGGCAATGAACGGGCGAGCCATTCAAAAGCCTGTGCATTGACCCTGGCTCCGAAATTTCGGACTACAAGGATATAGGCCACTTCTTCCCAGCTTTGATGACAGGTCTCCAGCAGCTGGAGTATCCCGTTTGCCCTGTGCTGCATACGCTCCGCCATCACCCGGTCGAGCATCGCGTGCTGCTTGACGGGATTTACCATGGAGATCATGTTCTCACACGGAATCCAGCGCCGGGCCATTTTCAATTCATGATAAACGGCCAGCAGCGATAGATCAATATTATCGCGAATACATAGAATGGGAATGCCCTCGCTGCTGAACCGGTCAACGGGCTGATCATCCTCTCCCACCACATGCAGTATGATGTTCTCATATCGCTTATTTTGAGTATGTCCATGCTTCTGCCAGTCCGACCACCTCACATGAATTTCCACATTCCCCGCCCATAACGTGGATCCGATCCTTATCCGGGCATTTGAAAAATCAGGACCCTCATCTGTATTGTATTCTCCGGGTTTTATCACCAGGATCTCTTCGCCTGAAGAAGTGACCAGTCTGCCACGCAGTAACTGGAACCTCCAGAGATACTGTAAAAATTCTTCCGTCATCGTATGAATTTATACTGGTTAATCCGTTTTGTGCCATTTTGTGACCCTGCCCGACCGGTAATTTTTGCCGGAGGGATGATTAATTTTGATTTTTATCAATAAAAGATTTACTTTTGCATTACGGCAAAATCGCTTTCATGAAAGAAGTGGATGCATTACTTTCTGATATTTATCTAAAGATCAGAAAGTTAATAGAAACACAGAACTCCCTGAAAGCGGAGAATGCCGGTCTAAAGGAATCCCAAAAGGAATTAAAAAACTTAATTACACAACAAGCAACTAAAATACGCGTACTGGAAGCAAAGCTGGATCAATATGCGGTCTCACAAACACTGGAGTATACGGATATTGATCTGGCGCGAAAAAAAATAGGCGGGCTCGTTCGGGAAATCGACAAATGTATCAGTCTTTTAAATAAATAAACGTTCCTTTACCGGAACTGACAATGGAAGAACTATCCATCACTTTATCACTTGCCAACCGGTCCTATCACATGAAAATTCATCCCAGGGATGAGGAAATTGTGAGGAAGGCTGCCAAAGAGATAAATGAACTGATGAAAGAATATGCTGACATCTATGCTTTCAACGACCAGCAGGATTTGCTGGCTATGGTTGCGCTGCACTTTACCACAGCTGCAATTCATGCCGAATACAAGTTGCTGGCTTCCGAAACCATGATATCCCAGAGACTATCTGAACTGGATGAAGCGCTGACTTCAACCATTTAAAGACTGAGCACAACGTTCTTTGAAAAAGACCGACGAGATACCCGCAATTATTCAAGTCAGTATGTAAACTCAACACAAAAACCAATAGGGTTTATGGCTCATTGGTTTGAAGAACAGGCTTTGGTGACCGGGCAAAACCGGGATTCTTATTGAAAGATAAGAACGATTGAAGTTCGAAAAACCAGGCTACCCTAACCATTTCATTATGGGGTTTATCATAAACGGTTGGATAATCTGCGGGTTTTTTTTGGTACGTGAACCGTCTATACACACGTCAAACCTCAGGTCAATGAGAATATTAACTAATACATAATGCGATGATTATATACTACATACTGGCGGTCATAGCAGGGTTGGTTGCAGGATTTCTTATCACCAGCACCCTGTTACGCAAGGCCGTCGAGAAAAAAAGTGAACGAATCCTGAGAGAATCAGAGGAAAAGGCGGAGATGATCAAAAAAGACAAGATCCTGCAGGCCAAGGAGAAATTCCTCCAATTGAAGGCAGAGCACGAAAAGATCATCCAGGAAAAGAATAACCTGATCCAGAAAGGTGAGAACCGGTTAAAACAGAAAGAAACCCTTTTTTCACAAAAACTGGAGGAGATGCAGCGCAAACAAAAGGAAGTGGGTACCATGAAGGCCAGCCTGACCTCACAGCTTGAGCTGATCAACAAAAAGCAGCAGGAGATTGAAAAAGCCGCCAAGAAACAGATCGAACAACTGGAAGCCATCTCGGGGATATCAGCGGCAGAAGCAAAGGCACAGCTGATTGAATCCCTCAAGGACGAAGCCCGCAGCGAAGCCATGGCGCACATCAAGGATATTGTGGATGAGGCCAAACTGACGGCTAACCGCGAAGCAAAAAAGATCGTGATCGAGACCATCCAGCGCACAGCGGTGGAACAGTCGGTCGAAAACACCGTATCGGTATTCAACATTGACAACGACGAGATCAAGGGCCGCATTATCGGCCGCGAAGGAAGGAACATCCGTGCACTGGAAGCCCTTACCGGGGTGGAGATCATCATCGACGACTCCCCGGATGCGATCATCCTGTCGGGGTTTGATCCGGTCCGACGCGAAATAGCACGCCTTTCCCTGCATAAACTGGTTTCAGACGGCCGTATCCACCCTGCACGCATCGAAGAGGTTGTGGGCAAAACGAAAAAACAGATCGAACAGGAAATCATCGAAACCGGAAAAAGAACCTGCATCGACCTGGGCATTCACGGCATCCATCATGAGCTGATCCGTATGATCGGCCGGATGAAATTCAGGAGCTCCTATGGACAGAACCTGCTCCAGCATTCAAAGGAAGTGGCCAACATGTGCGCCACGATGGCTTCGGAACTGGGCCTGAATCCTAAACTGGCCAAGCGTGCAGGGCTCTTGCACGATATCGGGAAAGTACCCGACAATGAACCGGAATTACCTCATGCGCTCCTCGGTATGAAACTGGCTGAGAAATTCAAAGAAAAGCCGGAAGTTAGCAACGCCATTGGCGCCCATCATGATGAGGTGGAGATGGAGTCCCTCATTGCACCTATCGTACAGGTGTGCGATGCCATTTCAGGAGCCAGGCCGGGTGCGCGGCGCGAAGTGGTGGAAGCCTATATACAGAGGCTGAATCACCTGGAAGAGCTGGCCCTCTCCTACCCGGGCGTCGTAAAGACCTATGCGATCCAGGCAGGCCGGGAACTCAGGGTGATCGTTGGTGCGGATAAAGTTACCGATAACGAAGCTAACCAGATCGCATACGATCTTTCACGGAAGATACAGGACGAAATGACCTACCCTGGCCAGATCAAGATCACCGTGATCCGGGAAACACGAGCCGTCAGCTACGCAAAATAAAGCACTATGATTTATAAAACGTATGACATTCCTTACCATAGGATATCATCCGTTTATTTTGCCTTGTGATAGGGATCCGGCCAGGAACTATCCAAACCCAGCCTTCCCGCTGCATGCAGCGGGAAATAGGGATCCCTTAGGAATTCCCTGCCGATCAGCACCAGGTCGGCCTGTCCTGCCTGGATGATTTGCCTGGCATGCAAAGGATCGGTGATCATCCCCACTGTCCCTGTCAGCACTCCGGCTTCCCTGCGGATCCGTTCTGAAAAACCGGTCTGGTAGCCTGGGACCGGGTGGATCTTTTGTTCGGGTACCAGCCCTCCGCTGGAGCAGTCAACCAGGTCAACATCGGCTGACTTCATCCGCCTGGCAAGTTCAACAGCCTGGTCCGGTTCCCATGATTCCTCATCCGGCATCCAGTCCGTTGCCGAAATCCTTACCAGCAAAGGCATGGAATCCGGGATAACTTTCCTCACTGCGTGGATGACTTCCATCAGAAAACGTATCCGGTTCTCAAACGTACCCCCGTACCTGTCGGTTCGTTTATTGGACAGTGGCGATAAAAATTCATGGATGAGATACCCGTGCGCACCATGGATCTCCATGATGCCGAAGCCGGCTTCCACAGCCCTGACAGCCGCCCCTGCAAAAGCATCTGTGAATTTACTGATCTCAGCCTCCGTCAACTCCTCAGGGGCTCCGTCAAGCGGATAATAACTGACCGGACTTGGAGCCACGATCCGTTCCCAACCACCCTGGCTAACCTCCACCCGCCAGTTGCCCAGCCAGGTCTGCGACCTCCCTGCTTTCCTTCCCGCATGCCCCAGCTGAATGGCAGGTACACTTCCCTGATCGCGTAAAAATTCTGTGATCCTTTTCAGAGGCCCGATCTGGCCATCATCCCACAGACCCAGATCCCAGGGAGTTATCCTGCCTTCAGGAGCCACTGCAGTGGCCTCCACGATGATCAATCCCGCGCCACCGACAGCCCTGCTGCCATAATGGACAAAATGCCAGTCATTGGCCCTGCCTTCATCAGCTACGTACTGGCACATCGGTGACACTCCGATCCTGTTCCTCAGGCTGACTCCCCGTATGGTCAATTCAGTGAATAAATCCGCCATGATAATTAGGTGTTACATGATTTACACTCCAAAATTAAGGGATTCGGTTTAACTTTGCTATGTCCTGCAATCGAGAATGAACAGAATTCTAACACTGACCGGATTGTTTATCGGATCATTCATCCTTGTAACCGGCTTCGACCGTTGCCGGCAGGATGACCGCTCCGCCGGGGATAACGGTAGTCCAAGAAATGAACAGCCATCATTCATCAAGCCTGGGCAAGCGTCCGGAGCCAGTGAAACTTTTCTGGAAGATACACTGCAGGAACATAAACTTACGCCGGATATCCTGACAAAGGGCCATGCAGGGAAAAAGAAAAAGAAGACCGCTTCTCCCCCGCCGGCCTATGACCAGCAAACCATTCAGCAGCGAATGGAAACCATCCGGCGGCTGAGAGCCTCGGCTAATACCCCTGACATCGCATCAAGCAAGCAATGGCTGAATGCCCTGGATATGAGGAAGGACCAGTTGAATGAATGGCTGGCACTGGTCAATCCCAGCACATACTTCTGCGTCAGTTTTGATAATGATATTTTTACAAATACCGACCGGTATTATACCAATGGGATCCGGTTTGACCTGATCGATCCGGGATTCAACCGGTCGTTTCTGACCAGACTGATGATCCCATCGAAAGGTCCGGCCAGGAACTACTATGGTATAAGCCTGGTCCACAGGATGTACACTCCCTGGGATCCGCACCTGGATACCATTACCCCCGGGGAGAGGCCTTTTTCATCCTATTTTTATCTTGGATTCAACAGGGTATCGAATACGCTGGGTAAAAGATACCGGCAGATGTCAGCCCTCAACATCGGACTGATAGGATCTGCAGCCCAGGGAGAGATGCTTCAGGAAGCCATTCACATTACAGAGCTGTCAGGCTGGAAATACCAGATCAGCAACGATATCATACTGGATTATCTTTTTCACTCAGAGGCAGCACTCATCAGGCGGCGATCCATCGAAATCGGGGCATGGGCCAACGCGCGTGCCGGTACGCTCTACGACCAGATCAGCATCGGCCCCTACCTCATCACCGGAATCTATGATCCGACATACGTGGATCAAATCACCGAAGGCACATGGGGAATTTCAAATCCTGAATCAGACAGGGCTCAATGCTTTGTTTTTTACCGTTTCAGAACCACCCTGGTAGGTTATGATGCAACCCTCCAGGGGGGGGTATTTACCAGGAGTGAGTACACACTGAGTACCGATCAGATCAGGCATGTAACCTTTGAGCACAACCTCGGATTGGCAGCGGCCTATAAATGGGTATCCTTCCAGGCGGAATATACCAGGCTTTCACCGGAGTACGACGGATGTGAATCCCATGAGTGGGTACGCTGCTGCCTCACCTTTACCTTCTGATCATTGGAGCGACTCCGCAAAAGAAGTGACCAGACGGCAAAACGCAGGTTCGGTGGCTGAAGCCATACGAAGGAGATCATCCACGCTGATGGGTTCAAGATGGTCCGGATCGCATTCATCGGTGATGACGGCCAGGGCTGAACAGGGCAGACTCATGTGATTGGCGACGATCACCTCCGGTACCGTGGACATTCCAACCACGTCGGCTCCGATATTTCTCAGGTAGCGATATTCTGCGGGTGTTTCCAGCATGGGGCCCGAAACAGCCACATAGACGCCTCTGTGCAAAAGAAGGTCGTACTGACGGGCAATTTCCATAAACTTTGCATTCATCCAGCCTGAATAGGGGCGGCTCATATCGGGAAATCTTGGCCCGAAGGCATCCAGGTTAGGCCCAATCAGCGGATTCCCCGGAAGCAGGTTGATATGATCCTCCACCAGCAGCAGGCTTCCTTTGCTGTACTCAGGATTCATCGAGCCACACGCGCTGGATATGATCAGGCACCGAATACCCAGCAGTTTCATCACCCGGATGGGCAGAGTGATCTGGTGAAAGGAGTAACCTTCATAATAGTGATAACGGCCATGCATGACCACGACACGCTTTCCTCTGAGCAGACCAAAGATCAGTTCACCCTTGTGGAATTCTACAGAAGCTGGCTGAAAATTCGGGATCGTCTCAAAAGGAATGCTCATTTCAATGTAGATCTCATCCAGCAATTTGCCCATGCCAGTCCCAAGCACGATGCCTATCTCGGCATGATTGAGACCTTTCCGGGTCAGGAACTGATAAGCCTGGTCAATGTCCTCAAACCGATTCATAGAATGACAGATTATGTTGCGATACGACAGCAAAATTAACAAATCTGCAATAGCAATTCATCATTCACTCCTCGGATCCTTCTTAACTGCCAGCTTCGCCATCTTCTCAACGGTAAGGCTGTGAAAATCAAACTCCTCGGTGACAGTTCCCAGTAAAAGATAGATACCGCTTCCCTTGAAAGGGAATTTGTTTGCCACAGCGGGAAAGTGGACCGAATCGAAAAATTCTCCGTCAGCATCCAGAAAAGTGCCGAAGTGCATCAGTTCCTTGTGAATGGTCTTCACGTATTTGATCGTCACCAGGCGTCCGACCATCCTGACCTTCTTCCCTACATTACCCGAAAGTTCCCTGGCTTTGATTTCCCCGCGAAAGGAAGTTTCCAGCAGATCAAACGCTGAGATCGTCACCGGGAATCCGATCAGTTCATACTCATCGTGGGCATCTTCCAGCATGGTCTGTTCAAGGTAAGGCAAGACAAAGTTCCTGGCCGGAGTATGGAATAATGGTACCGGGGTATGTTCGTTTTTATTCTTTCCAAAATACAAATGGGCCTCCCACAGGAGCTGTGCTTTTCTTTTGCCAGTAAAGCGGAATGCCCCGGCGCGGATGAGCAGGATCATCTGTTCCAGGTGTACATCAAGCCGTCGTATGAAATCCTCCAGGTCCTGATACGGCCCGTTGCTGTTTCGCTCAGTAGCAATGCCCTGGGCAACCTGCATCTCAAGGTTCATGATGTGAATGAAGCCCACATAGATCTCTTTCCCGCGGATGCATGTCGTATAATCACTCTGATTCACGCATGGCAGGCAGATCTCTGCTCCCTGCCTCCTGGCCTCGTTGAAATAGACCCAGGTATGATAGAATCCGCCAAAATTATTGATGACAGCCACCATGAACTCCAGGGGGTAGTGAGCTTTCAGGTACAGGCTCTGGAAACTCTCGACCGCATAGGAAGCCGAGTGGGCCTTGGAAAAGGAATACCCTGCAAACGACTCGATCTGTCGCCATACTTCGCGGGTGATCTCATCCGGGTAACCAAGTTCATGACAATTGGCGAAAAACTTTTCCACGATCAGTTCAAACTCTTTCCTGGAACGCGATTTTCCGCTCATGGCCCGCCGCAGTACATCGGCATCGGCCAGATCCAATCCGGCAAAATGATGACAGATCTTAAGCACATCCTCCTGGTAAACCATGACCCCGAAGGTCTCCTTCAGCTGTTGTTCCATCACCGGGTGGATATAGCTGAATCCATCGGGATGATGGAAACGATGAATGTACTCCCGCATCATCCCCGACCTGGCCACTCCGGGACGAATGATGGAGCTGGCAGCCACCAGGGTGAGGTAATCGTCGCAGTGAAGTTTTTTCAGCAATCCTCGCATCGCCGGGCTTTCAATATAAAAACACCCGATGGTCTCACCGGTCATGAGCTGCTTCTTCACCTGCGGATCTTTTTTAAATTCAGCCACCCGGTGGACATCCACTTTTATTCCCCGGTTGACGGCTATGATTTCCGCACATTCTTTTATATGCCCGATACCCCTCTGGCTGAGGATGTCCAGTTTTTCATACCTGAGCTCCTCCGCTACGTACATATCCCACTGGGTGGTGGGAAAGCCTTTGGGCGGGAGGTCCAGGGCAGTATAGCAGGTAAGGGGCTCTTCCGAGATCAGTACGCCCCCGGCATGGATGCTTCGGATGTTGGGAAAGTCAACCATGAGCTCAGCGATCGTATGGATGCGCCGCGTGATCTCATTCCGGTTGACCTCCGCCACGGGATTGGTCACCAGGCTGTCAATCTCCCGCTTCGGAAGACCGTATACCTTTCCCAGCTCGCGGTAGATGGAATTGCCTTTGAAGGTGGAGGTGGCTCCCAGCAACGCGGTATGCTCATGCCCGTACCGCTTGAAAATATAGTCCTGCACCTCGCTCCGCTCATCCCATGAATAGTCAATGTCAAAATCGGGGGGGCTGGTCCGGCGGGGATTGATGAACCGCTCAAAATACAGATCAAGGTCGATGGGATCCACATCGGTGATCTTCAGGCAGTAAGCAACCACACTGTTGGCACCGCTTCCCCTGCCTACGTGGTAAAAGCCCCTCGACATCGAATACCGTACGATATCCCATGTGATCAGGAAATATGATGAAAAACCCATCCTGTCGATGATCTCCAGTTCATGCCTCACCCTTTCGGTGGCTGTTTTATTGTTTTTGCCGTACCGGTAGATCAATCCGTCACGGGCAAGTTTCTCCAGAAGTACCTTATCATCGTACCTGTTTCCGGTAAAGGTTTGCTTATTCTTGACCCGATCGTAATCAAAACAGACCGAACATTCCGATAACAGACGCTCGGTATTTTGAAGGATGCGGGGATAGAATTCATAGTACTTCATCAATGAATCCACCGTAAGCATGACTTCTTCAGGTAAAGCTATCTGATCGGGTGCAAGCTTTGACATCAGCGTGTTATTATCGATCGCGCGAAGATTCTTATGGAGAATGTAACCGATCCTGTCTTTGAAGGTCACCGGGTGCAGGATCACCAGTCTGGACTGGTCATGACTGAATTCGGATGTGAATATTTTTCCGGCTTCCGACGGCCTTATCCCTATGTACTCGTTTTCCCTGAGCTGTTGTTTTGCACGGGAACCGAAGGGATAAATGACAAATACATGATCGAATTCCGGTGCCTGAACCGGAAAATCTTTCTGGTTCAGGTTGCAGGAAGTGATCAGTTCGTTTAGTTCCCTGAATCCTGCATTATTCCCTGCCAGGCAGGTATACTGATGAAGTCCATCCCTTCTGAACTCTGCACCTGCTACCGGTTTGATACCATTCTCGCCACACATCTTCACAAAATCGATCATCCCCATGGTATTATTGATATCCGTCAGGGCCATGATGTCAATATCTTTGCTGACTGCCTGGGCAATCAGGTCCTCCAGTGATAATGTGCCATAGCGGAGGGAGTAATAGGAGTGGCAGTTGAGGTACATGTTGTGTAAAATCCCAAATTATAAGCACCAAATTCCAAATAAATTCCAAAATCCAAATTTCACCCCACCCCCTGCCCCTCCCAGATCCCCGTTTAAACGGGGACCTTTGGGGAGGGGTTGTGGAGGGGCTGACCCTCAAAGACACACTGCCCTTCGCACCGCTTTCCGGCCGAAACGGTTCCGGATCCGGTCCATAGCCATGTAAAGACTGGTCATCTCGGGTGTATCCTCAAAGAGGTTCAGTTGCTGAACACCAGGTACCAGTTGGCTGAACCTCACTCCGATCAGTCTGACCAGCATCCTGCGCTGGTAGATCTTCTGAAAAAGATCAAGGGCGACACGGATGAGCTCATGGTCGAAAGAGGTATAGGGGATATGTTGTTGCTGGGTATGAGTATCAAAATTGGAGTACCTGATCTTCACCGTTACGCAGGATGTCAGTTTCTCCTGGCTCCGAAGTTCATACGCGATCTTTTCGACCATCGCGGTCAGTATCTCTTTCAGCCTGACCACATCGATGGTATCCTGCTCAAATGTCTTTTCCGTACTGATCGACTTGCTTTCAGCGTAGGGAGTCACCGGGGTGGAATCAATCCCGTTGGCTTTCTTCCAGATGATGATCCCGTTCTTACCCATCACCTTTTCCATCATTTCAACAGGTATCTCTGCCAGTGTACCAATGGTAATGATCCCCATCGACCGTAACAGATGATAGGTCTTATCGCCGATCATGGGTATCTTTCGGATAGACAGCGGAAACAGGAACGGTCTGACGATTTCATCGGGTATATATTTCTCGCCATTGGGTTTTGCCTCTCCGGCAGCGATCTTTGAAACGGTCTTGTTAACCGATAAACCCGACGAGATCGGCAAACCGGTGTGTTTCACGATCTTCTGCCGTAGTTCCTGTGACCATTTCAGGCATCCGAAGAAACGATCCATGCCGGTGACATCAATGTAATGTTCGTCAATGGATGCCTTTTCGAACAAGGGAGCTTCATCAGCGATGATATCCGTCACCAGATGGGAATACTTGCTGTACAATTCCATATCACCCCGGATATAGATTGCATGACTGCAGAGGGTCCGTGCCAGTTTCATCGGCATGGCGGAACTGATGCCAAATTTACGGGCCTCGTAGCTGCAGCTGGCTACTACCCCCCTGTCGGAAGTCCCCCCAATGATCACGGGTTTACCCACCAGCGATGGATTGACCAGCCGTTCCACCGAAACAAAAAATGTATCCAGGTCCATATGGATGATGTTCCTGCTTACAGCTTCCATAAAAATTTTTCCGTAAATGTTTGAAATGTGAATAATTGATCTATCTTTGATTAAATTTTGATCATTTTTACGACGATAAATTAATCATTTATCCGATCGGATGCAAATTTTTTAAGTGAATAGGTAACATTTAGTGGTTTAGGGGGATTAATGGTTGCAGGTTGCAGGTTGCAGGTTGCAGGTTTCAGGTTGCAGGTTACAGGTTACAGGTTTAAATCATGAAAATGTTATGGGAGATCATAAAATTTGCAGGAGTTATGAGGATCTTGAGATTTATTCGATCTCTTTTTCTCTGGCTTTAAAAATTCATAAACTCACATTACAATTACCTAAATATGAATTTTATGAACAAGGCAGTCAGATCAGAAGATCTTCTAAAAGTATTGTAGCTAATATTGTAGAAGGTTATGGAAGAAAAAGATATAAATCGGAATTTATCCGATTTCTGGTTTTCTCTCATGCGTCCTGTGATGAAACAATATTTCATTTAAAGATGATTAATGAAATTCATTCTGATAGTCATGAATGTCAGCTTATTATTGAAGAATATTCTAAATTAAGCAAAATGATATTTTCCTTTATCCAGTACGTTGAAAACAACTGGTTAGTTAAATGAATAACCTACAACCTGAAACCTGTAACCTGCAACTTGAAACCTGAAACCAAACTCCTATGTACTTCACTGCAAACATCCGCCTACTCCGCAAGCGCCGCGGGCGCACGCAGGACGATGTAGCCTTTGCGCTGAACATGAAACGTTCGACCCTGAGCGGCTATGAGAACCGGGTGGCCGAACCCGGTATCGAAGAACTCATCGCTTTTTCGAAATATTTCAACGTGGCGATCGACACGCTGGTCCGTGTAGATCTGTCAAAGCTTTCCGAAAGCCAGCTTTCGCAGCTCGAAAAAGGATACGATGTGTTCATCACCGGCAGTAAACTCAGGGTGCTGGCTACCACGGTCTCCCGGGATAATGAAGAGAACATTGAGATGGTCAGTGAAAAGGCCAGGGCGGGATATGTCAGCGGCTACGCTGATCCGGAGTATATCAGCATCCTGCCCACGTTCCGGCTGCCGTTTCTTTCCAGGGAAAGAAAGTACCGCGCTTTCCAGATCGAAGGCGACTCGATGCACCCCATCCCTGAAAAATCATGGGTGATCGGTGAATTCGTTCAGAACTGGAACCTCATCCGGAATAAACATGCCTATATTCTTCTGACTATAGAAGACGGGATCGTTTTTAAAGTAGTCGAGAATAGGATCAGGATGGATGGAAAGCTGGTGCTGCACTCCCTGAACTCTTTTTATAAACCCTATGAACTGCCTGTCACCCAGCTGAGAGAAGCCTGGAAATTCGTGACATTCCTCAGTTCGGAACTGCCAGGTCCCAATATGGAAAAAGAAGAACTGGTGGAAACGATACGGATACTGAAGAATGAAGTAAAGGCCATACAAACCAGGTTGAACCTGTAACTGTACCATTGCCCATGTTCGCGGTTGTTGATGTGGAAACTACGGGATTGAATCCCAAAACGGAAAAAATTACCGAGGTTGCGATCTTCCTGCATGACGGAAGAAAGATCACCCATGAATACACGACCCTGATCAATCCAGAGAAAAGAATACCTTACCGCATCACGCAGATGACCGGCATTTCGAATAAAATGGTGGAAGATGCACCGCGTTTTTGCGATGTGGCACGCGACATCCTTGAGCTCACTGAAGGCAGAACCCTGGTGGGTCATCATGTTGCATTTGATTATTCTTTTCTGAGGCAGGAGTACGGTAGCCTGGGTTATGATTTTCGCAGGGAGAAGCTATGCACCGTGAAAATGAGCCGCAAGCTGATCCCTCACAGGCGCTCATACGGACTGGGAAACCTCTGCAAGGATCTTGACATTGTGAATCCCTGCCGGCACCGGGCCGCCGGCGACGCTACCGCCACCGCACGACTCTTTGAATTCCTGATTTCCATCGAGCCGGCCATCACCTTCATCTCCCTGCGCGGTCTGAATTCCAACCTCAGAAAGGAAATCATTGATCAGCTGCCCGAACTGCCGGGTGTGTATTATTTCTACGATGAGAACGGGTATATCATCTATGTCGGCAAAAGCATCAATATCTCAGAACGCGTGCGTTCCCACCTGAGCGATAACCTCAGTAAGAAAGAACAGGAACTGAAATACCGCATTGCTGACATTGGTTACGAACTCACCGGGAACGAGCTGGTCGCCCTGCTGCTCGAATCCTCTGAGATAAAGAAATACCAGCCCATCTACAATACTTCCCAGAAAAGGACACTCCTGAACTGTGGCGTGTATACCTTCACAGACAACGCTGGATACCTGCATTTAAAAATAGAGCGTGATGCGAACGGATCCGTACCCATTCTGACTTTTAACAACATGACAGCTGCCAGGGAGTTTCTTTTCCAGCTTGCCGAGAAGCACGAACTCTGTCAGAAATTATGCAGCCTTTACAAAACACAGCATGCCTGTTTTTCGTACCATATCCACAAATGTCATGGAGCCTGTATCAAAAAGGAAGATCCCGAATCGTATAATCAGCGGGTTGAACAGGCTATCCGACCTTATCGCTTTGATAATGAAAGCTTTCTGATCATCGATGCCGGACGGACAAACGATGAAAAGGCCCTGGTGATGGTCGAAAACGGAAAATACCTCGGCTACGGCTACATGGATTCAGGCATTGCCACCAGTGATGTGGAATTCATGCGTTCCTGCATCAAACCGTTTGAAGATAACCGTGACGTACGGATGATCATCCGGGGGTATATCAGTAGGAACCGGGTGGAGAGGGTCATACTGCTTAAATGAATATCCAACATACGAACATACGAAGTGGAAGGCGAGGTGAAAGTAGAAGGGGATTTATGATTGGAAGGGTGAATTCAGATTTCTTCATTCCTATCAAAAATCTACTTCGCCTTTCCGTTCTACTTCAACCTCGTATGTTCGTATGTTGGATATTCAGTGAAACGCCTCCATCCCGGTAATATCCTCTCCCGTAATCAGCAGATGGATCTCGTGGGTGCCTTCATAGGTGATAACCGACTCAAGGTTCATCATGTGGCGCATGACGGGGAAATCACCTGTGATCCCCATGGCACCCAGGATCTGACGGGCTTCACGGGCCACCTCAAGTGCCATAAGTACATTATTGCGCTTGGCCATGGAGATCTGGGCTGCAGTGGCACGGTCTTCATTCCGCAACACACCCAGCCGCCAGGCAAGCAGCTGCGCCTTGGTGATCTCCGTCAGCATCCGGGCCAGTTTTTCCTGGGTGAGCTGAAAGGCCGCAATGGGCTTCCTGAACTGCTTACGTTCCTTCGCGTAGCGGACGGCAGTATCGTAACAATCCATGGCAGCTCCGATGGCTCCCCAGGCAATCCCGTACCGGGCCGAATTCAGGCACATCAGAGGGCCTTTGAGCCCGTAAATACCCGGAAAGATGTTTTCCTTCGGTACCCTGACATCGTTGAATACCAGCTCCCCGGTCACCGACGCTCTCAATGACCACTTGTTGTGTGTTTCAGGCGTGGTCAGGCCCTCCATGCCCCTCTCGACGATCAATCCCCTGATCTCTCCGGTCTCATCCTTTGCCCAGACAACGGCAATATCGCAGATGGAAGCATTGGTGATCCACATCTTGGCGCCATTGAGCAGAAAATGATCTTTTTTTTCTTCGATACGGGTGATCATACTGCCTGGATCCGACCCATGATCGGGCTCGGTCAGGCCGAATGCTCCGATCATTTCCCCTTTGGCCAGTTTCGGAAGGTATCGCCTGCGCTGCTCCTCACTGCCAAAACGAAAGATAGGATACATGACCAGCGAAGACTGCACCGATGCTGCCGACCGGATTCCCGAGTCGCCTCGTTCCAGCTCGGTCATGATCACACCGTACGCTATCTGATCAAGACCGGCTCCGCCGTATTCCTGAGGAATGAAAGGTCCCATGACACCCAGCTCACCCATTTCCCTGACCAGATGAACAGGAAAAGAATGCTGCTGGCTGGCCTCCTCAATGACCGGCTTGACTTCCCGGTTAACCCAGTCGCGCACTGCACCGCGGATGGTCAGTTGCTCCCGCGAAAGCAATTCATCCACCAGGAAATGATCAGGAGGATGATAGATAGATGATACCATAATATATAAATGTATGGTGGGTGTAAGAAATTTTCAAGCAAATGGACTGCAAAACTAATACTTTTTTACTTTTACCCCATGAATACAGGGTTGCGACCAAAGAAAGAAAAAAAAGGTCTGTGGCTGCCTCCGGCTGTAGGTTATGACCTGGGTCTGTTCACGTCGCTGGCCTGTACCTACGGCGTTCAGCCCCGTTATTATGGCAGGGTTCTGGCTACACTGGTCATCAACCTCATCAACAAACCATTCCGCTGGTTCGAACGGATCTGGATCAATCCAAAGATCGACAGACAGCCTGTAACGGAAGACCCCATCTTTATTGTCGGTCACTGGCGCAGTGGCACCACCCATCTTCACAACCTGCTGAACCAGGATCCGCAGATGGGTTCAGTAACTACCTATCAGAGCGTCTTTCCGGATACATTGTTCAACGCTGCCGGATATTTCCTTTTCAGGAACTTCATGCGCCTGCTCATTGCACCCAGAAGGCTGGGCGACAATGTGAAAATGAACGCTGACTATCCCCAGGAGGAAGAATTCGCCATTGGTAGCCGCCGGCCACTTTCGTATTACTATTTCTGGATCTTCCCGCGCAACACCATGGAATTCTACCGGAAGTTCGTCGAATTCCAGGATAGGGATGACCGGATCCTGAAGCAATGGCAGCACGACTATCAGCTGATCATTAAAAAAGCGATCAGGTACAGGGGCGCGACGCGGTTTTTGTCAAAGAATCCAACCAATACAGGCAGGATACGGGAAATACTTGAGATGTTTCCCAATGCCAGATTCATTCACATCCACCGGAATCCTGTAACGGTATTCCTTTCGACACAGCATTTCTACCATGAAATGATGCCTGCTCTCCAGCTGCATACCGTTACCGAAGAACAGCTTGAAGAGATCATTTTCTCGATCTATGACCGCATGATGCATACATATCTTGAGGAAAGAAAGCGGATACCGCCCGGAAACCTCCTCGAGTTTTCGTTTGACGAGCTGGAGAAAGATCCGGTGGGTATGCTCGGGAGGATCTATTCAACCTTTGGACTGCCAGGTTTTGATCAGGTGAAGGGTGCCTTCGCCAGTTACACACATCAAAGCAAAGGGTACAGAAAAAATGTGCATCACATCTCCAGGCACCAGCTGGACAGGATCCTGGAAAAATGGGATTTCGCGATGAATGAATGGGGATACCGGGTGCCGCAGGATGGCCTGGTCATCAACGGGGAGCCTGTCAGCGAAGCCGGTAAATCCTGAGCCAATCCACTTCCAGAAAGGTGTCATTGTCAGGATCATCATGCACTCCGTTCTGAAGGATCACTGTTAGTTTGTGCAGGTACTGATTGACGCTCCTTAGCTTGCGATAGAGGAATCCGTCGAAATAAAACTCCATCTGGTCATTGAATACCTTCAGGCCATAGGTGTGGAATTCGTCTTTCAAAGGAATGGTGATCCGGTGTTTCTGGAAGGATTGCCTGTGCCGGTCCCGCTGATCGTAATGGAAATTTGTGGTAAACTGTCCCGTTGAATCATTCCAGTACTCAAAGATGTCGATCTCCGGAGGCCATTGTTCATATCCTGTAAGCCAGAAGGCCGGCCATTCACGATTGCCATCGGGCATT
Organism: Bacteroidota bacterium; assembly: GCA_022711405.1. Lineage (GTDB taxonomy): Bacteria > Bacteroidota > Bacteroidia > Bacteroidales > JAGONC01 > JAGONC01. The sequence goes on along the minus strand of JAKLFC010000004.1, from coordinate 18,664 downwards.
TTGGCACGGCATTCCACCATGAAATCCGTGGTCAGGTCATTTCCCCTGCTTACCCAGGGATACAGGTCAAGCAGGCCGATGGAATAATTGATCCGGACCGTGTCGCTGTACTTTTCCCGGTAGAAATCCTTTGGCTGGTAACGTGTCCAGAGCCGCACGGTGCTGTCGGTGAACGTGAAATTATCCGGGGAATAGTATCCGGATGAGGGAACCTCGGGATTGAACAGCGGGCCTGACCAGTACATGGCTTTTTTCCAGTTGGGGGAAATGGTACGCTGGTCAAATTCGTCATGGAAAAGCACGGGAGATGCCGCTTTGAGCTCTACCCGGCCGGCAGTGAACTTCCCGGGGTTTCTTTTCATGTTGTAGTGCAGTGTATTGCAGGAAGCGAGTAAGACCGCTGCCAGGAGCCAGAAGATCTTTTTCATGGGTGGATAACATCAGAAGATGGCCGTAAAGGTAATCAGAAATCCTGAAAAACAAAAAGGAGGCCGGTCAGATGATGGCCGCCTCCTCTTACATAATAGTTTAAACCTGCTTTAGATCAGTCGCGTCATACGGACCACGGTATAGGCGAGGATCAGGCCGATGCCCAGGAACAGCGCCCAGTTGGCCACGGGAACCACTGGCAACAGATTATCAAATGTGATATCATCAAAGCCAATTTGATTATTAGTCCCTGTGAAAACAATGGAATGAGCAGTGCCCGCAAAGGTCAAGGATACCAAATCCCAGTGACAATAATCACCCGTCGGATCCCCTGAACAATTTATAGTATGATTTTGAGGTAAGGTGGCAGTGGCGAGCAAACTACCTGTTCCATTCAGATCGCTATATAGCGAGACGGATCCAGTGCTGGTAGCTGCAGTGTATTTGAGGGATACACCTGTCTCAAAGCCATTTGCAATATTCATAGTGGTCGATCCTCCTGTCAACCAAAACAAAATGGTGTTGGGTGAAGGCTCATTGGCAAAGTTGCCTGTACCACCATTATCTTGATCAATAAGGCTCAAGCCGGTAGGAGTAAACGATACTCCGTAATTGGGTCCACTACTTCCAAGGGAACCATTTGCACCATTGTAAAAATTGAGGACCAGTTCATTATTGAGCAGTCCTTCAAAATCCAAGACCACAAGAGAACGGGATCCTTCCTGGTCGCTGGCCTGTTTCCAAGCATCTACGTCTTCACGCGTGACTGTTGCCTGTGCATTCGGATCATGAAGCGTTGGTACCTGAGCCATTGCAAGAGAAGCAAGGAATAAAATGCAAAACAAAAAGGTAAATCTTTTCATTGGTGTATTTTTAAGGTTATTAATTTCCGCATGCAATATTAGGAAAGAATTCAATCTGCAAAAAAAAATGTGTACGGAAAAATGTTGTTTAAATTTATCCGGACATATTCCGGCCACAAGTATATAGCTGTAATTGTGATAGATGCATTTGAAATAGTATAAACTTGATGAAGTCGGGTATTCTTTTCTAAGTTATTTATTTATGAACAGTGTGTTGTTAATTTCTGATTTTCGATTCAATTCAGAAATCAAATATCGGTTCACTTGTCCCGATGAGTAAATCGAAATCGGGATCGTTTCATCAGATATAAAAAAGACCCTCCCATGCTGTGAGAGAGCCCTTTCTATTAGAGGTTAAATGAGGTTTATTTTTTGGCAGGCTCCGTCGTCCCTGTATCGCATGCTTCTTTTTTTGTTTTTGGATAATTCGGCTTCACATTGCTTTTAGGAGCATTGGGAGCAGGAGCGCCAGGTTGTACTGAAGTATTATTCATACTGGGAGCTGGGGCCGGCTTGTCGGTCTTCTTTGTCTTGTCTCCTTCCTTGGCCTTCACAGGATCCTGGTTCAGCTTGAGCATCTCGATCTTCACCGCTTTGGTATCTTTCGTCTGAATTTTATTTACGGCAAAAGCACCTGCGGTGATGAACGCAAAAAGTGTCAGAAGAACAATTGCTTTTTTCATTGGATTAAGATTTAAAAAATATAGTCGAATGAATCTTTTTCAAAACAAAGATATGCAATTATTTTAAAAATCAATGGAAATACGTTGAAAACATTTTTAAACATGTCCGTTTAAAATTTTTTAAATTAATCCGGACAAAAAAAAATTGCTTTTAGTGAAAATAAATCTTAATATTGTAGCCATTATGTTTAAAACTATATCTCCATGAAAAAAATCATTTTCACGATCGCTATGGTTGTTTGCAGCAGCATTGCCTTTTCCCAGCCATCTGCAGCGGATCCTCAGAACGGAGGTGGATCAAGGGACACGCATAATTTTCAATGTATGAGTGACGTTGCATTCAGCCAGGTTCCTGTTGAATACAACAGTTATGGTTACTGCAATGTCGGCTACAGGTATCCTACCGTGGCCGATGATTATACAGCCACTGATCCCTTTTCGCAGATGAGGTTCTGGGGTGTCGATGAAGGTACCATGCAGGCCAGTGAGAACTTTACTATCACATTTTACAATGGTGTTCCAGGTGAGATCGGGACATCAGTGGTGGGTACATACTATGAAACCGTTGCTCCAGTGGCAACAGGTTACACCATAATCGGCGAAACTATCTATCGGTTTGATGTGGACTTTGGTACATTCATCACCCAGTTGAACGGCTGGGTGAGTATTTCAAGAACCACAGTCGCTAACCCGCCCGGTTTATTCGGGTGGCTATCCTACCGGGCTCCTGACGGAGGCCGCAATGCCAGGTCGTACGATGACGATGATGACATCTGGAGGTACACCGGATGGGAAGGTGCCAATCGTCACGATGTCTTTTTCTGCCTGGGAGGAACAGAAGGTTATCATGATTTTGTGTGTACTCTTCTGGGCCAGTCCTATTTCAGCCAGGTACCCTACATCTATGATATTGGTATGTATTGCGACGCGGGATATACATATACCAAAGTTGCAGACGATTATAGTGCATCTAACCCCTTTTCCAATATGAGGTTCTGGGGGGTGTATGATGTCAAACCCACCGAAACTTTCCTGATCGAATTTTATGATGGCGTACCCGGAGGAGTCGGCACAAACATTGTCAAAACATATAATGTAACGGTTAATCCTGTTGCAACTCCATATTTACGGCTGGGTTCGGTCATCCATCAGTTCGACGTGAATTTCGGTGAAACGATCACACTCACTGAGGGATGGGTAAGCATATCGAGAACAACAGTGCCATATACCACGGAATTCGCATGGATTGGACGACGGGGCACAGGGAATAGCCTTGGCTATAATTCTACGGTTCCTCAATGGCAGGTGGCAGCGCAAGAAAGTGAAATGTTCTTCTGCCTCGGTGTGGGCCTGCATACGTTCGAATGCATGGACAATGCTGTTTTCAGCCAGGTCCCGGATGTGTATTCCTATAGCTACTACTGCGATGCCTCTTACTCATATACCAAGGTGGCTGACAATTACAGTGCTTCCGGTCCATTTTCCTCCATGAGATTCTGGGGAGCCAGCTACTGGGGTTATGGAGTGGGCGTCGGTGAAACATTTCTGGTTGAATTTTACAATGGACAGCCGGGTCTGCCGGGAACCAGCGTCGTTAAAACATTCAATGTGACAGGTTCCTGCGTTCAGACTGCCTATCAGCAAGGAGGCACTTATTTGTACCAGATCGATCTGAATTTCCCCGAGCCTGTTACACAAACGGTAGGATGGGTCAGCATTTCAAGCACCACTGCTTCCAATGCGGGAATATTTGGTTGGCTAACCTCCGCCGACGCATCGACCAGTATGATGCAATATTATTCTCCAGAAAGTGGCTGGTTTTCAGATATTGGGACTCAGTTCTTCTGCCTGGGACCCGTCACTTACACAACACCCGTGGCAAACTGGGCACTTTACCTGGGCATCGGGCTGATCCTGGCCTTTACGGTGATCCGCCTTAGGAAGATATTCTAGGTATTGCTTTTGATCAATGCAAAGAAGCTGCGGGGTCTCCCTGCAGCTTCTTTTGTTAAATTGAACCGGATTCAATAAAAAACATTAATTTACGCGTGAATTTATCTTAACAACCATCCCATGGAAAACCTGGAATCCATCCGTATGACCTTCCCTTACAACATCAACAACTTTGACCTGGCACAGTCATTTGTGAGGGAAATAGCAAAAAAGATCGGCTTCAGCGGTACATCCCTCGACCAGATCGATATCGCTGTGGAAGTGGTCGTGCCCTTCATTATGAACCAAACCTACGACAGCGAAGAAAGCAAGACCTTTGACATCATCTGTCAGAAAATTGAGCAAGGCATGAAGATCCTCATAAAGGACATGGGAATGCCCTTTGATCCCCGGACCGTAGCCCGTTTCAACGTCACAAAGAATATTGAGGACATGGAGATGGAAGGGATCGGGCTCTATCTGATGCAGAAGATGCTGGATGATCTAGAATTTCGCAACCTGGGTCACCTGGGAAAAGAGATCATGATGGTGAAATACCTGCCTCAGGAGGATCGGCAGGAACAAGAACCGGCGGGTGATACGCATATGATGGAAGATGCGGCGGCCATTTCTGAAAAGATTGATTTTGAGGTGAGGAGGATGATGCCCGAAGAAGCCATTGAAGTCTCCCGGTGCGCCTATAAATCACATGGTTTCTCCTTTTTCGACGAACACATCTATTACCCTGAACGGCTGGTTGAGATGAACCGCAGCCTGGAAATGATATCCGCCGTGGCTGTCACCCGTGAGAATGATCTTATGGGGCATGCCGCCCTGGTCTTCCAGAATCCGGAAGATACCATTGCCGAATTCACCTTTGCCTTTGTCAACATCGAGTACAGAGGGCAGGGGGCACTGAACCGGCTGACCGAATTTTTACTGCAGGTACCCAAAAAGCGTAAACTGACCGGCATCTATTCCTATGCCGTCGCTGTTCATCCCTATACCCAGAAATCCCTCGCAAAATACAGCCTGAAGGACTTTGGCATCCTCCTGGCCACCAGTCCTGCCTCCTGGAGATTCAAGGGCATTTCTGACGATACCTCCCAGCGCATCAGCGTCGTGCTGAGTTTCAGGTACATGAGGGAACCTGTCGGGCTAACCCTCTATCCTCCTGCACATCACCGGGAAATGATCTCCAGGTTATATGAATCACTGGGTGCAGCGCACCATTACCATCAGCCTGAATCCCTGGAACCTGTCTTTAAGGCTTCACAGGCAGAGATCCACGTGGCAGTGAATGAAATGGAAGGATGCGCGGTGATCTATGTACTGAACTATGGTGAGAATATCTTAAAATTGATCAGACGTACGCTCAGGGAACTTTGCGTTCAGCATATTTCGTGCATTGACATGCTCATCAAGCTAACCGATCCGTTGACCTATCATCTGACATCGGAATTTGAGCAAATGGGATTCTTCTTTGCAGGGATTCTGCCTGATTCAAGGATCGGAGACGGACTGATCCTGCAATACCTGAACAATGTTGGGTTCAATTACGATAAGGTCGTTATTTATCAGGATTTTACAAAGGAAATGCTAGCCTATGTACGGGCACATGATCCGAATGAGACAATTTAAACACAATCCTACCCCCGGAGAGGAGTGTCTTCGGATAGCCTCTTTAACAGATCTTCCTTGTAGGTAGCGCCGACGGGAAGCTTTTCCTGACCCATATTCACCTGGTTTCCATCGATATACATGATGTGCATCAGATTGACCAGATAGGATTTATGGATACGGATGAACTGATCGCCAGGAAGGAGAGTGGCCATATTCTTCATGGTATCGTGGACGATGATGACCTGCCGGTCGGTGACCAGGCGGAGATAATCACCAACAGACTGTATGAACCGAATGGAATCAAAATTCACCTTGTAGATCTTCTTTTCTGATTTCACAACGATGTAGTCGCTCATGAAAGCCCTAGGGTCCAATTTTACCTGCAATCTGTCCAGCGCTTTATTAACAGCCTTTAAAAACCGTTCATAACCAAAAGGTTTGACCAGGTAGTCCACCACGTCCAGTTCGAATCCTTCCAGTGCATATTCCGGATAGGCGGTGGTAAAGATCACCAGCGGGGGGTGCTCCATGATTTTCATCAGTTCAATCCCCGAAAGCCGTGGCATGTTGATATCCAGAAAGATCAGGTCAATGCTGCCGCCCCGTATGGCCTCCAGAGCCTCGAACGCATCGGAACAGCTTCCTTCAAGACCCAAGAAGGGTGTTTCCGAAATGTATTTTTCCAGTATTTCCCTCGATAGGGGTTCATCATCTACGATGATGCAGCGCATCCGACTGCTCATAGGTCAGCGTTTAGTTAAGGTAAGCGAAACTGAAAATTCCTCATCGTTCTCGGTAATACCCAGCGTGTAATGATTCCCATACTGCAGATCCAGCCTGCGACGGACGTTTTCAAGGCCAAACCCGCTACCTTTTTCATCACCAGGATGTTCCTTCATTCCTTTGTTATTGGTTAGCCGGAAATGAATATCATCCTTACCGATCCCGATCAGACAACGTACGTAGCCACCGGCCGTATCTCCCTTAATACCGTGTTTGAAACTGTTTTCAAGGAATGGCAGAAAAATAAGCGGTGCCACCCTGATCCCAACCGGATCACCGGTTATCTCAAAGGTTATATTAACTCCGGGATTGTTTCGGATCTGCTGCAATTCGATATATTTTCTGAGAAATTCAAGTTCTTTTGTCAGATCAATCAGATCTTCACCGGCTTCGTAGATCATATAACGAAACATGTCGGAAAGCGCCAGTATAACGTGTGGTGTTTCATCCGCTTTTTTTAACGAAAGGGAGTAGATATTGTTCAGGCTATTGAAAAGAAAATGAGGATTGACCTGTGACTTTAACGCCATCAGCTCGGTATGTGCTTTCTCTTTTTCAATCTGTGCCAGCCTGGTCTTTGATTCGAGCAATCCAAACCACTCCTTTGATAATTTCAGCAGCCCCGAAATGACAAGGTAAACGAAATGGAACTGCAGGATATCCGTAACGCTATAATAGGAAATGAAGTAATATCCCGGAAACAGCTTATCGATCAGGTATGTGAAGATAAACACATTGAGAAGCGAAACTGCCAGCAGGTCAATAATAAACAGGACTGCGAAAAGAAGGATCCTTTTTCTTTGAAGAAAATGGGGTATTAATATTCTTAAATTGATATATACCCCTGCGATCAGACTGACATGAAAAAAGGCAGTGTAAACGTAATCAATGGGTTCAACCTCACTTGAGAGCTGAAAATATTTCAGGAGCACCAGAAAGGAAAAGCCCCAGAATACCAGGTGCTGAATCCACCGGCTGCCGGCTAATCGTTTGAACAGATGTTGATAACGCGCCATGGTTGTATTTTATCTCTGTCGGATCAGTACTTCCGGTTCCACATAGGCTGCCGGATCGTCGGCATATTTTGAGACAAATTTCTGCAATTCTTCCGTTGAGGCAGTCAGAACGATCTGGTCATCCATCTTTTCGTGGGATATCCTGATCCTGTTCTCATCAAACAGTTCCTCCAGCCATTCCGGATCAAACCTCCAGATAATGATCGTATCCTGGGTCACCCTGAACTTTGCAAAGGTATGGGCGGGGATCAGATGCACCTGGAGCAACATATTCAGGTTTTGCAGGTCATCATTATCACCGGGAAAAAAATCCATGAAGTCGGAACCATTCAGGCTGACCAGGTTGACAATAAAATCTGCACGGCTGCTGTCGTGAGTGAATAGGTTTCCCTTGCGGGACAGATCGGTGTAGGTAAAAACATAAGAGGGTTCATCCGGATCAGCCATGATCCGGTACATGGATGAGCTGTCATCGGAGAGCCAGTCGCCCGTGATTACATCCATCCGTTTCCTGTCCCTGTCGGTATAAAGGGGATGCAGTGAAGGGATGCAACCTGCCACGAGCGTGAACATGAAGGCCATCAGGGCCAGGGCATTTTTTGTTTTCATAGGAGTTGGTTTAAAGATACGGTTAAAATTCACGACAAAGAAAATTACTGCGCTGCTCCCATGCAATTTTTTTCGATGAACAGGTTTGTTTTCGTGATCAATCCATGAAAATCACTCCCCATTTTTTATGGACTGACTGATGGATTTCTGGAGTTGATGATTATAAGGCGAAAGGAAGGATCTCATGGAAGGATTCCTTGAGGCGGCACGCCAGTGCAGGGATCAGAAACAGGAAATGATCTCATCTGAATGCTTTCAGGAGCTCAGAAGCTTCGCCATACAGGGTAATGATCGCTTCTTCCAATAGCAGAATATTCTCAGAATGACTCTCCGACCATCCCTTCCTTAATTCCTGGTCCAGTACCACCGCCATTGAAATGTACTGATCGTCCATGAACTCCCTCATGTATGGCAGCAGCTTGTGGATGGAAAACGCAAGCGGCTCATGCTGGTGTTCATCCATCCATCCCTGCCATTTTCCCGTTTCTTCCTCCGATTGCGTCAGGAACGCTTCAAGGTAGGTGATAAAACGGTCCTTTTTACCGTTACAGGTATCATACAGCCGATCGGACCACAGTGGGATCTAATTGCGTTTCGAGGATTTGACGCTGGAGGAAATCTGAAAGAAGTAGGCACAACGCATTGGAATGAGCCCAACACGGGTGCGACCAATTCCAGTGGCTTCACAGGCCTTCCGGGGGGCTCCCGCTTCAGCGACGATGGGAGTTTCTACAACCTTGGCGAAGGCGGTTACTTCTGGTCTTCCTCGCAGGACAACGACTACTTCTCGTGATACCGGAACCTGTACTTCTACCTCGCCTACGTGAACCGGGAAAACTACTGGAAGGAAAACGGATTTTCTATCCGCTGCCTCCAGGATGACTAGGCATTCGTTTAAAGCAGAAAAATGAAATACAGGGTACATTGTGTTAAGGTCAGCAAGCACGACTTTCAGTCGGAGCTGGCGCAGTATATAAATAATCTGAACGGGGAGGTTGTTTCGGTAGTGCCGATGGTGTACCCTGTTTTCTCTTTTTCGGAATAACGGTGGATTGTGTGCTGATTGTGGAGAGGAGTACCGAAGCGAAATAATTACTGTCAGTTAGCTCTCCGTGAGCTCAGGTGACGGAGAATCTTTTACCTGGGGAAGTACTTATAAATATCTCTTCTAGGGAGGCACCTTATAAATTTGACAGCCTCTTTAGTAATAATAATTCCTATTCGATAATCGGAAAATTTGATGCTATATTCCCCAGAGGAGCCCTTTAATTTCTTAAGATGTCTGATACCCCTAAGATTTTCTGCTTGCTGAACATTAAGAATAATATTGGCTACTTTTGTTGAAACCGCATTATCTTTTATCTTCCTGATATCCTTTTGAAAGGATTTATCAATCTTTACCTCCATCCTCAAGTTCCTTAAGAAATTCTTCAGTATCAATATATTCTCCTGTCTCCCCTTCTTTCATGGCCGTCAGGAGACCTAAATCTTCCATTTCTTCCAGTGAAAATTTCCTGATAGAAATACCCAGTTTTTTGGCTAGCTGAAGAATCAGATTCAAATCTTTTTTTGAATCAGTATGTAAAAGAATGCCTTCCATACGTAAAATGATTTTCACAAAGATAACAAATCTAAAGAATGTATAGTGAGATATCTACATGTCCATGCAAAATGTAATTTGTGTATAGAATGAAATCACTGGTATGAATCCCAGGGCAAGCCCTGGACCCAAATTTCGGTGCAAGCACCGGGGAATTTACCCTTTATGACCTCTCCCTGAGGCAAAAAAGGAATTTTAGTACCTGTTGTTACGTGAACGGTTATAACCGCCTGTACGATCACCGGAATCAGGCCGGCGCTCGCCTCTTGGTCTGGCTTCGGAAACACTCAGTGCCCTTCCGTCCAGTTCGGCATCATTCAATCTCTCGATCGCTTTCATTGCCTCCTCATCGTTTTGCATCTCCACAAAACCAAATCCGCGGGATCTTCCCGAAATGTTGTCAGTGATCACTTTGGCTGAGATTACCTCACCAAATTCTGAAAAAACCGACTGCAAATCTTCGCTGGTAATCTTAAAGCCAAGATTTGATACAAATAAATTCTTCATAATACATAAAATTAATTGATTAATAAACTCTTGAGATGTAAGTTCGAAAGGAAAAACTCAGCGAAATGACTATAAAAAGACAAAAACGAACTGGGAAATTACTTAGCGGATAAATTAAATCTCAAACCGGCCGCAAAGATACTATAAAAAGAGAGACATATTACGGTTCCCTGTCAATTTTTACATTGACAGCATTCCATCCGTTCATCCCCTTCACCACTTCAAAGGTCACTTTATTACCTTCGGTGATCGGATCGATGACACCGCTTGCGTGAACGAAAATATCCTGTTTGTTTTCCAGGTCCTTGATGAAACCATATCCTTTGCCCTCATCAAAAAACTTGACCACCCCGGAATGAGTGGTGTCATCCGGATCGGATGACAGGTTTCTGGGTACCGCTATCTGAATATCCTCTGCCCTTACCGTTGCGCGCTGAGAGGGATCCGGCGGGGTTGATGTAATGTTTCCAAATTCATCGACATAGGCAAACATGTCCTCAGGACTGCCGGTGCCTTTGTTTTCCCTCCGCTCGATGCGTTTCAGCTCCTTTTCTTTTCTCTTCTTTTCTTTTTTGGTCCGTACATCCTTTTTGCCGTATGTTTCGCGTCCTTTGCCCATAAATGCTATTGTTGAATGATTCCTTCAAGACCTTCACCCACAGGCAGGGAAGCTTTATAAAATTTTCCATCCGGCGGGTTCAGGGTATAAAGATAATCTATTTGCCTGAATTCAGTCCTTTTTCGAATTTGAATTATCTTTGATTGAAACATTTTGATTCAACCATATCATAAAAAAAAAGAATCTAAGCCCATATCTTACGCATACCACCATGAAAACACGCATGCTGATCCTCCTGCTTTTTATCCTGTTCACGGCACTGAAAACAGATAAACCAGCCTATGTTCTCTTTGACGGAAACGGGAAACAAAAAGACTATAAAGACCTTGTCAAGGATGCACTGGATGCCGACATCATCCTTTTCGGTGAGCTTCACAACAATCCCATTTCACACTGGCTTCAGCTGTCACTGACCACCGACCTGTTCAACAGCAAAGGAACCGGACTGGTACTGGGAGCTGAGATGTTCGAGCATGACAACAGCCTGATCCTGCAGGAATATATTTCACAGAAGATCAGGGAAAACAACTTCGAGAAGGAGGCAAAGCTCTGGGACAATTACTCCACGGATTACCGGCCCCTGGCACAGTTTGCCCGCGACAACAGCCTGGATTTTGTGGCGACCAACATTCCCCGCCGGTACGCCGCCATCGTCGCCAGGGATGGATTTGAAGGACTGGATCAATTAAGCGAAGAAGCAAAAACGCACATCGCACCGCTGCCCATACCGTATGATCCTGAGCTGAATTGTTACAGGCAGATGCTCAGTATGGGCGGAATGGGCGATGCCCATGCCAGTGAGAACCTGCCCAGGGCCCAGGCCATCAAGGACGCCACCATGGCTTACTTTATCCTGCAGCAATGGAGCAAGGGAAAGACCTTCCTTCACTTCAACGGGGCGTACCATTCCGACCGCTATGAAGGGATCTACTGGTATCTCAGGGAATACGATCCCAAAGTTAAAATATTGACGATCAGTACGGTAGAGCAGGATAACCTGGGGAAACCGGAGGAAGGATCCCTGGGGCTGGCTGACTATATCATCTGCGTGGATTCCTTAATGACGAAGACTTATTGATTATGAACACCTTATGAGTCAACCGACCAAAGGAGAACGGTATCATTGAGAAGTACTGTTTTACTATAGAAACTTTCGTAGATTAAATTTTTGGCTGCGGGTGCGGTTACCACCACGATTCCATTTGTATTCCAAAGGAAAGACCATGATGTTGATCGGGAAAGGATGATGTGGCCACAAGCCCTGTGAAGTCATCCGACCAGATCGCATAGGTGAAGTAAGCACGGATGGCCGGCCGGCTAAGAATTTTATTCAACGGGGATAACTGAGGAGCAAGGGTCATTTTCAACAGAAATCCTTGATTGGCATCCGACTGGCTTGTATAGTCGAATCCAAATTCTCCCACGATAGAAAAATACCTGCTCAGGTGGTAGGCAGGCCGTAATCCGGCCGAATACCAATTCAGTATATTGGTGGACGATTGACCGTTGTTGAGGTTCTGGTAAAGCAGTAAGCCCTGCAATGAAAACCTTTCACTCAGGTCCGCCTGCAGGTCGTTGAGCATCCTGAATCTTCTGAATTCACTTACCTCCAGGGGAATCCCGGCAACGGGGATGATGCCCATAGGCTGCTCCATGATCGCTTTATAGTTTTGTGCGGCTCCGGTCCCGTAAAACAGGTTCAGCCGGTTTCTTCCTCCCTCAAACTGCACTTCGTGAAACAAACCCATTGACCAGCCATCGCTGCTTTCAATAAAATAATTCCCCTGACCGGTGACCAGTGAATCCCCGTCGAACCTTGACCAGTCGAGCGTAATTCCCAATTTTCCCAGGCCAACAGGAATGTCATATAAACTAAAATCCAGGGTAACTTTATTGAAAACAAATTCATTTTCAGGATAAACGCTGCCGCTTGAGCTTAGCTGGTCTATGGATCCTCCCAGAAACGCTGCCGACAGTTTGATCTCCTTTCCCAGCACCAGATCTTCAAATCCGCCACCAAATCCACTCATGTCGCGGTACCAGTAATCGGTCATATGAGCATCATACCGGTCGTAAAAACGCTGACCTGCCCAATATGCCAGCTCTTTCCTTTTTTTATGGATCCCTGTCATTCGTACATAGGCCTCCCGTACCGAGGTCGTCGTCACAAAATCATTGCTTTTACTTGTCGGAGTAACAAAAGCCAGTCTTAAATTCGTCTCGAACCGGGCTTTGTTCTCATCTGCCGTCGCATACCGGAAGAGAGCTTCAATATAAGCCTCGGCCTCATTACCCAGACGGTATTTGGCTTCGGCGTTAGGCGCTTTGAAATAATCAAGGGGGCCACCCTGTCCGTCCAGCCCGAATCCCGACCGGAAATAACCGTAAAATCCGAAATTATCCGCGTTTTGCGCCAGTGAAATACTTTGAATGAGGAGGAATAATGAAATAAAACAGATCCCGCGTATTTTCATGAAATAGAATTTATAAATGGAATATCTTCAAACCAACGTGCACCATTTGGGGTCATAAATTTAGGTATTCTTTCCTCAAAGATACTTTTTAAATCTTTGTACATTTACCTCCTTATTTCCCAAAATTCTTCTTTTATGAAACATGTATTATTTCATCTTGCCCTGATGGCGATCATGCCATTTTTATTTACCATCAGTGTCCAGGCTACCATGCTTGATGTGGAACAGCCGTTTGCATTTTCCGAATGTGAGGCATATGCACCTGATGTACCGGATTTGCCTGATGAGGAGGATATCCTGTATGGTGATGCCAACGATGACGGCGTTATCAACGTCCTGGACATCATTGCCGTTGTCAATTACATCAGTGGACTCAATCCTGACCCGTTTAACTTCGAGGCTGCTGATATGAACAACGATGGGAATGTCAACGTGCTGGATATCATCTTCGAAACCAACGTCATAATGGAAGTACAGGGAATACCCTGTCCCGGTGAGCCGACTGTCAATTATGAAGGACAAGTGTATAACACTGTCAGGATTGGCGAGCAGTGCTGGTTCAAGGAGAATCTGAATATAGGCGAGATGATCGAAGGAACAATTGAACAATCGAACAATGGAACAATAGAAAAGTACTGCTACAACAACGAACCCGACAGTTGCACCAAGTACGGTGGCCTTTACCAGTGGAATGAAGCAATGCAGTACGTTTCGGTGGAAGGAGCACAGGGCATTTGTCCTGTCGGCTGGCATGTCCCGGCAGATGGAGAATGGAAGATACTTGAAGGCACTGTTGACAGCCAGTACCCTGTCGGAGATCCTGAATGGGATGAAACAGGACAACGTGGATTGGATGCCGGAGGGAACCTGAAAGAAGCAGGAATCGCTCACTGGCTGCCACCCAATATTGATGCAACTAATGAAAGCGGCTTTACTGGTCTTCCAGCTGGAGTGCTCAATTACCAGGATAGGAACTTTTATAGCCTGGGCTATTTTGGAGACTTTTGGACATCCTCTGCCTTTAATTCAACATCGGCGTTTTGGCGGACCCTTAACCGTGATAATGCATATATTAACAGGAACTACAATGAGAAGGAAACCGGCAGATCTGTCCGCTGCATAAAGGGCGGCTGTACGCCTCCTCAGGCTGATGCCGGGGATGATGCAACTACCTGCGATAATGCGACCTATTTTTTGTCAGGTGCCACAGCCTCCAATTATGCAGCTCTGCTCTGGACTACCTCCGGCACAGGATCCTTTAATGACCCCACATTACTTAATGCATCCTATACACCAAGCACTGCAGACATTGCCAGCGAAGAAGTTGAACTGACCCTTACTGCAACAGGTTCAGGAGGATGTCCCAATGCTGAATCTACCATGACATTAACGATCCATGGTGCTCCTGATTCAAATGCCGGCACCGACGCAGGAATATGCCCTACTCAGACCATCTTTACTCTGAGCGGCACGGCCGTTAACTACTCCTCTATCCTATGGACAACCAGTGGTACAGGAACATTCAGCAATCCCAGTAGTTTATCTGCGTCTTACACGCTCAGCACAGGGGATATCTCAGCCGGCCAGGTAATGCTTACGCTGACCGCTAACGGTAATGGCACCTGTGGTCAGGTAAGCGATCCTATGATTCTGACTTTATTGCCCGCAACTACTGTGGCTAATGCCGGACCGGACCAGTTAAACATTACAGATACATTCACCTCTCTTGCAGGCAATACTCCCATCGTAGGCACGGGTTTATGGGAGATCGTTGCAGGAACAGGCGGAACAATCCAGAGCCCGGCAAGTCCCACCAGTGAATTTCAGGGTATTACAGGTAATATTTATACACTAAGCTGGACCATTACATCGGTTTGCGGCAGTACTTCAGATCAGGTGGTGATAAGTTTTGCTGAAAGTTTTTTATGTGGTGAAGATCTTCTTTATGAAGCGCAATCCTATGCTACTATTCTGATTGGAACTCAATGCTGGATGGCTGAAAACCTGAATATAGGCACGATGATTAATAATACTGCCGGGGGACAATTACAAACCGATAACGGGATCATCGAAAAATATTGTTATGGTAACGATGCAGCCAATTGTGACATATACGGGGGGATGTATGAATGGAGCGAAGCGATGCAGTATGTGACAACAGAAGGAACGCAGGGTATTTGTCCAGCGGACTGGCATCTCCCCACAAACGCCGAATTGAAGATTCTTGAAGGAACGGTCGACAGTCAGTATCCTGTGGGTGATCCAATATGGGACGAATGGGGTTATCGCGGCAATGATGCCGGTGGTAATCTTAAAGAAGCCGGATTGACCCATTGGAATACGCCCAATACAGGTGCCACCAATTCCAGTGGTTTTACAGGTCTTCCAGGGGGTAATCGGTTGTCACAAAATGGATTGTTCGCCAACTTAGGCTACCAGGGTAATTTCTGGTCTTCATCGCAATACGATGCAGTCAGCGCCTACGTCAGGTCCCTGCGCTACCTGAATGCAAACATACGACAGGCTGTCCATTACAATTATGATGGACTTTCCATCCGTTGCCTCAAGGACGAGTGATCCATTTCAAGATTCAGCATGACGACTGCATCTGCTACCTGTCGGCCATGGATAACGCGCCCGTTTGAACAATAGTGATCGATTATCAATAAAATCCATACATCATTCCTTGAGTTACTAAAGGTGATGCGGATATTGACCAGAGCTAGAGGTTGGAAATGGGCTAGATAGTAAGAGAAACCCATTTGGTACGTATCCTTCTGCGCACCCCCATCAGCCCCTATCCCCTGACCCCTTCCCCATCCGGGGGAAGGGGAATTGTTCAGCCCCCATCCCCTGTCCCCTTCCCCCATCCGGGGGAAGGGGAATATTATCAGCCCCCATCCCCTGTCCCCTTCCCCCATCCGGGGGAAGGGGAATTGTTCAGCCCCTATCCCCTGGCCCCTTCCCCCATCCGGGGGAAGGGGAATTGTATAAATTGTGTATCTTAGTTTCAGATTATTTAACTATGGTCAAGCTTCAGGGAAGAGAAAATTATCCCATTTACTTCGGGGCATCGTCAGAAATGCTGAAGATCGCAGGGGAACTTCGAATAGAAATGACACAGGCTGAAAAAATTCTTTGGGAACAACTCAGAAATAAACAGCTCCTGGGCTTTCGGTTCCGAAGACAACACCCCATCGGTGAATTTGTCGTCGATTTTTTCTGCTACGAGGTAATGCTTGTCATTAAACTTGATGGTGAGGTACATCATACCTCGTATCAGGAAGAAAGGGACAGGGAAAGAACGAATATCCTGAAAAACTTTGGTATTATAGAGGTCCGGTTCAGGAATGAAGAAATCATGAACGATCTTGATCATGTTCTCGCCAAAATCAAAGAAGCGCTAGACCGCAAATGATCTTTAATCGGGTTAGTGCCATTCCCCTTCCCCCGAGTGGGGGAAGGGGCCAGGGGATAGGGGCTGTCCCCGGATGGGGGAAGGGGCCAGGGGATAGAGGCTGGAAATTATGCGGTGCGGACCGGAATATCAGATCGTATCCTAACATATCTAAATCGTATCTAAGTGTCAGAATTTTAATGATTATGACACAAAACTGATCTGGATCATTCGATTTTCATTCATTAAAATACGGGCGTTGTGCTTCCTTTTCTGCGCACCCTTCTATGAGTAAAAGACTATTGTGACTTTATTCTTACGTTTGATGATAGATTTTCGCCGAAGTTTTCAGGTTTTTATATCATAAGCCTTTCAACGATTTCTTTTACATTGAATGCTATATCCCGGTACTCAAGGGCTTCCTTCACATCAGGAATATAAAAATCATCAGGATATCTTAATGATACTCCAAAATCTGTAAGACTTTTGAAATCAATTTCGAATTCTTCTGTATTGATTTTCTGACACTCGATTACCAAATAGTCCAGATCGTGAGTTCTGGGGAAGTTTATGTTATGATAAACTAAAAAAGCTTTCAGGAATTTCTCGGAGGCTTGTTGGGCATGGAAACAAATCGAACTCGTATAATCCTCAGCACCAGCATTTACAAGACTATTTATAACAGAAATGTCCTCGTTCGCACGTAAAAGCCAATTCTTGATATATTCTGCCCTGTCACTGGTCATAGGAGTATTGCTTCCTTTAGAATATTTTTTATGATATGTCCAGGTAATCGTTTCTTCTTTTTTATTTCTTCTCTGCTTTGTATGAGGATATCGGATCGTATTCCGGATTGAAGAAGTTCCTTTCTGATCCTAGTTTTCAAAGGTAATTTTTGTCTGGGATCCAGTTCAATGGCTGTGATTAACAGGATATCGTAATCGCTATCAGGGTAAGCGTCTTTTCTGGCACGAGAGCCAAACAGAAATACCTCTGCATCCGCGATATACTTCCAGGCTGTCACTTTAATCAGCTCAAGTATTTCTTTGTTATGCTCCATGTGCCAAAAAACCGATAGCAAATATACCAAATTAATATCTGATAGTTATCAAAGAAATACGAAATGATCCACATTCATACAGCCCGCAGAACTCTTGCGACAATTAGCTGACGATGCGATTCTTCCCTTCCCCCATCCGGGGGAAGGGAAATTGTTCAGCCCCCATCCCCTGGCCCCTTCCCCCATCCGGGGGAAGGGGAATATTATCAGCCCCCATCCCCTGTCCCCTTCCCCCATCCGGGGGAAGGGGAATTGTATAAGTTGTGTATCTTAGTATCAGATACTTCTGTCATTGTCAAACTTCAAGGAAGAGAAAATTACCCCTTTTATTTCGGGGCATCGCCCGAGACACTAAAGGTTGCAGGAAATCTCCGCAGGGAATTGACCCCGGCCGAAAAAATTCTTTGGATACAACTCAGAAATAAACAGCTCCTGGGCTTTCGATTCCGAAGACAACACCCCATCGGTGGATTTGTCGTCGATTTTTTCTGCTACGAGGCAATGCTTGTCATTGAACTTGATGGTGAGGTACATGATACCTCGTATCAGCAAGAAAGGGACAGGGAAAGAACGAATATCCTGAAAAACTTTGGTATTATAGAGGTCCGGTTCAGGAATGAAGAAATCATGAACGATCTTGATCATGTTCTCGCCAAAATCAAAGAAGCGCTATACCGCAAATGATCTTTAATCGGGTTAGTGCCATTCCCCTTCCCCCGGATGGGGGAAGGGGCCAGGGGATAGGGGCTGTCCCCGGGGTGGGGGAAGGGGCCGGGGGATAGGGGCGGCGGCTACAGAAATACATCAAAAGCAAAGCGGA
This sequence comes from Bacteroidota bacterium, assembly GCA_022711405.1. Classification (GTDB taxonomy): domain Bacteria; phylum Bacteroidota; class Bacteroidia; order Bacteroidales; family JAGONC01; genus JAGONC01. The sequence goes on along the minus strand of JAKLFC010000004.1, from coordinate 249 downwards.
TATTGACCAAATGTTAAAGGCAGGTAATGGGATTTTAAAGTAGGTTCCCCTGCCCTTTCCTGAAGATCAATGTGAAGCATTTCTCCCGTGAATAGTATCCCGGAGACATTTTGGGGACATTTATCATTTAACTTACCTGATTTTTTATTATATTTCCTCTATAAATCTAATTTCTTCGGCACTTAAGATTCTTGATGAATAATTTCCTCTGCGAACTCTATCGTTCAAGTCTGTGTGCTCTATTAACGG
>JAKLFC010000031.1 GCA_022711405.1 Bacteroidota bacterium | reverse complement strand
CGTTCGATTTCACTGAGTATGAGGTCGAGGCGATGGATCTGAGAATGAATCTGGGCATACCTGCGGATAAGCTCAGGTCAGTCTTTATGAAGCTCTGTTATGGAAATCCTGCCAGAGGAGAAAAGGCTATTCTAACGGAAACACAGGTTGACATTCTCTTAAGTAGGTGCTTTCAAGGGTTTCCAACAACGACCGATCATTCGCTGCTGCCCTTGAATTGTCCTCAGGGTGTGTTGCTCAGATTCATTCGCTCGGTAAAAGTGAGATATTCCCCATCACGATACACCAAACAAGACTGGATCAGGCTACTGCAGAAAAATTTCGAGGTTTTCAGTGGTAAAACACAACAACAGATTGCCACGAAGTTTGCTGCAAATCCGGTAAACTACCCGGATCACCTCATCATCTGAGCCAGGCGAACGCCTTCAAGAGGTAGAGTCAATGGTAGAACGGGTATACGGAATTACCCCGCCATTATCATCCGACCTTTACGGGGTCAAGCTGATAGTATGAAAAATATCCTGATTACCCCGGAGGAGTTGCGTGAACTGATCGATCAGAGCGTTACGGAGGCGTTGCGACGCTGCCAGCCCGGCAAACCACCGATTGAGGGTCCGGAGATCCTCACCCGTAAGCAGGCTGCGGAGTTCCTCCGGATCAGCCTGGTGACCCTGAATGAGTGGTGCAACCAGGGAATACTCACTCCCCGTCGTCTGAACAGCCGGGTGTATTTCTATAAAGGAGATATCCTGAAAGCAATGCAGGGACCGTCTGCGGAAGAGGAATCTGAGCCTTACTGGAACCGTCCGCATAAGCGCAATCGACCCAAGGGAAGGAGGTCTCGATGAGTTATCCCCCACGGACCGACCCACAGACCGGTGAGGTGCTTTTCCCAAAACGACGTAACCAGCGCTTTGCCAATCCAGCCAACCGCAGAGCATTCCATAACCAGGAGTTACTGAAGCAGTGGGACCTCAGGAAGCGGACTCGGGATTTCCTGGAGAAGAACTGCCGCATCCTGCAGCAACACCTTGGTACACATTCCACCACTCAGGTCAGTATCGAAGTTCTCCAGGCGCAGGGGTTCGACTCGGAATACCTGACCAGGATCACAGTGGCAGATGGGCGTACCCGATATTACCTTTACGATCTGTATTACATTGCCATAAGCAAAACTACCCTTCAAATCTTCCATCCCGATGCATCCGTTTCAGATCCCCGACGCACGCCTTGAGATCCTCAACGGTCGGATCATTAATTTCGGCCCTGGTGTGATTCCTTCTGCCAGTCCCTGGATATGGATTGTGGTCATCCTTGTATCGCTTATGCTATGTTTCCTCCTCCTTAGCTTTCCTGTCTCAGAAGGCCCCGGAACGGAAAGGCCAGGATAGGTAGAAACAAACTGAAAATGTATGTATAATTGTATGTTTTCGATGAATGAATGAAGGCAATATGATGTTAATCAATGATATAGAAATTTTGGTTTTCGTCCCTACGGGGCA
>JAKLFC010000030.1 GCA_022711405.1 Bacteroidota bacterium | reverse complement strand
TTTATGGACCCCCTGGACAACTCTTACGTCCCCACCTGATGATTCAAGTGAACCAGCACTACCGGGAACCCTGAGGAGATCTCCGTAGGTTGCCAGAATAACCCCCCGTTCGACCAGGTCAAGGGCTGCATCTATCTCTCCCTGCGGAGTAATGCAGACGGGGCACCCCGGCCCCATGACGATCTTCAGTCGTGCGGGCAACAGGCTCCGCAATCCATGGCGGGCAATAGCAGCTTCATGCGTCCCGCAGATGTGCATGAACGCGTAATCACGGTCGACAAGGTCATTGATCTTTTCAGAAATTTCTTTTCCGATAGCCATTCCTGACTAAATATTTACGATTTGCAAAGATAAGTATACTCATAATGAACAATGAAACAGGTCCGAATTCTACCCTGTTTGTCCCGACAGAGATATTCGGAATCTCAGGGAATTTCCTGGCGATAATCATTTTTTTGGCCGGGATTGTCATTGCATTTACGATGTATGGTATCGTAAAATGGTTAAAGAAAAAAGCTGATACCACGGAATCCAGAATTGATGATATTATCCTCGCTTCCATTGGTACACCGGCTGTTATTGCAGTTCTGGTGATTTCAGTTTTTGCCGCACTCCAGGTGGCAAGCCTCCCACCCCGGCTTGAAGGGGTGGTGGAGAGCAAGTATTTCGAAGCGGTATATGTAATAATCGGTGCGTGGATCGTTTCCGGGTTTGTTCACAATTTCATCAGCATCTATGGTTCCCGCATCGCAGGCAAAGCCGGGAGCGATATCGATGAGAGGATGGTTACCATAGCTCTCACGATATCAAAATACGTGATATGGTTTGTCGCTTTTCTCCTCATCCTGCTCGTCCTTGACATTGATATCACCGCTTTCCTGGCAGGTGCAGGGATTGTTGCAATAGCCATTGGCCTGGCTGCACAGGATTTTTTATCAAATTTTTTAGGGGGGGCAGTTATTGCTGTAGACAAGCCCTTCGAACTCTATGACCGAATAAAAATTGACCAGTATACCGGGGATGTTATGCATGTTGGTTCCCGCAGTACGAGGTTAAAAACTCTGGATAATCAGATTGTAACGATTCCGAATTCAACGATTACCAAAAGTTTTGTGGTGAATTATTCCACACCGGATACAAGAATGAAAATCAGGGTACCTATCGGAGTTGCCTACGGTACTGATGTCCAGCAGGTAAAAAAAATACTGAATGACATCGCAATCGAACTGGCAGAACGTATCCCTTTCATCCTCTCAGATCCTGAACCTGTGGTGTACTTCCTGGAATTTGGCGAGTCAAGCCTTAAATTTGAGCTCGATCTTTGGACGTCGGATGTTACAAAGACCTGGGAGGTCAGGGATGCGGTGAATATGATGATTGCGGAACGATTTACCCAGGAAGAGATAGAAATCCCCGTTCCAAGGATGGATGTCCGCATCAGAGATTCCAACAACAAATCCAATTTCTAAAATTCACTCCCCTTTCTTTGGACTCGACTTCCACCTCATGGAGAATATCTTGATTGTATTAACAGCGAAGATC